>JAQBHI010000140.1:0-4481 GCA_032127875.1 Acidobacteriota bacterium | reverse complement strand
GTCCTGGGCCTCGGCGATGGCGTCGCTCCAGAGCTTGGGATCCTGGGCCAGGATTGCGGCGCCGAGGATCGCGTGCGCTTCCGCGGAGCTCGGCTCGAGCTCGACCGCCTTGCGCGCCGCCGCCACCGCCTCGACGCCCTTGCCCTGCGCCGTGAGTGCGACCGCGATGGAGGCGGCCGCTGGCGCATGCCTGGGATCGAGCTCGGCAGCCTTGCGGAAAGCCGCCAGCGCCTCTTCGGTTTTGCCGAGGGCGAGCAGCGCTGCGCCGCGTCCATGGTGCGCGGCTGCGCTGGTGGCGCCTGCGGCGACCGCCTGGTCGGCCGTGACGAGCGCCTTCGGAGGGTCGATCCTGGCGAGCACGCGCGCCAGGGCGCCCAGTGTGGTCGGCGTCGCCTGGGCCTCGACCGCCTGCTGCGCGTGCACCAGAGCGCTCTTGGCCGAGCTGGTGCGCAGCTCGTAGTCCGCGAGCGCCGCGAGACCCTCGGCCCGGCCCGCACCGGCGCCGCCGGCCGCAGCCGTGTAGGCAACTCCGGCCTCCGCGAGGTTGCCCAGCCTCTCCTGCAGCCGCCCGAGCAACAGGCTGCCCTCAGGGCAGTTGCCGCACTGCGACGCCGCCTTCTGCATCGTCTTCAGGGCGTCTTCCGGCTTGCCCTTCAATGCCTGCTCGGACGCCTTGGCGAACGCTCCATCGAGCTTCACGTCGGGGAACGCGGGCATGGCCAGCAGTGTCGAGACGGCGACGACGGAAAGCATGATCTTCATGGAGCTTCAGTCCTCTTCGGCTGTGCCTCGGGATTAGGCTGAGTCGTCATTATCGTTATTATAACGTCCCTCAATTATAACGTCCCTCAGGGTCCGTCAATTCGGCAGACCCCTTGACGGCTGTGATAGAACTGCGGCATTGATGCAGCCCCCTTCCACTTGCCAGGCTTGCCGGCGTTCGGCGACCGATGGTCTCCTGAACTACCGCAAGTCGGAGAGCATCGTGCGCCACGAAGGCTTCCTGCAGTGCGATGTCTGCGAGCGCTATGCCTGCGCCGACTGCCTCGAGGTCTACGACATCCTCTCCGGCTACGATTTCCTCTGCCACGAATGCGCGCGTACCTTCTCGCCCCCGGCCCCCGGCGAGCGCGGTCACTGAGTTAGACGCCCCCGGCGACCTTCCCGGTCCGTTGACCGGCCCGGCGTCACCGCACGGAATTGGGCGGCGACGTGTCCGGCATTTGCCGAAGTGGTGTGCAAGAGTGACACCCAGGGTTGGCCAGGCTGCCGTGGGCCTATCCATAAAGAGCTGAACCAAAACATCTTGACATTTGTTAACAGCGAAAAGGAAACCGGCACAGGGTTTGCAGCGTTATAGCAGGTAGAAAGGCCATGAAAAACGTGATCCTAATGGCTCATCCAACCTCAAACAAATCCCACTAAATCTCCTACCCCCCTAAAGAGGGGACCTTCCACCGTGTCGGGGCGGCCGCAGGCCGCCCCATTTTTGGTCTTTCAGTCATTCCCACCCGGACCTCCTCGCAGGGCGGGCGGCTTGCGAGCCCCCCGGTCCGCTGCCTGTCGGGCTTTCGGCCATACTCCTTCTCGTGAGCGCAGGGCGGATCGAGCGAGCCTTGGAACGGGCCGTCGAGGATGCGGCCACCCCGGTTTATCGTGGCGGCCCCCGAGGCACGCTGGGCCGCACCCGCCGGCTGGCAATTGGCGACCCGCAGGCACCCCTGTCGCGCTTCTTCGAGATTCTCGATCGGCATGGGATCCTCACGGACGACGGTCGCCTGCGTGAAGAGGTGCATCTGGTTTCGATCGGCGATCACTTCGATTGGGGCGGCCGCGACCAGCGTGCCCAGGCCGCGGCCGACGGCCTGGCACTGCTCTGCTGGCTGGCGGCCCATGCCCCCGACCAGGTGACGCTCGTTCTGGGCAATCACGACCTGGCGCGGGTAGGTGAACTGGCCGGCATGGACGACCGCGCCTTCGCTGCGGCCCAGGTCGAGGCCGACGCGGTCTACTGGGGCGACGACGGTGAGCCGCCTTCGGATCGCCAGCAGCAGGCCGAAGCAGCTTTCATCGGACGGCATCCGGGCTTGGCCGCCAGCGAGTTGGCGGCCCGTGACTTTGCCACGTTCACGGCGGCACAGCAGCAACTCGTGGCCTCGCTGCTCCAAGCACGGCGCTTCTCCGCCGGAGTGGCTGCTGCGCAGTCTGTGCTGTTGTGCCACGCGGGTGTCAGCGCAGACGAGCTTCTGGCTCTCGGCCTTTCGGAAACAGAGCGGGCCGCAGCGCCCGTGGTCGCGGCCACGCTGAACGCCGCCCTCGACGGCGCCGTCGCGGCCTGGGACGGACGAACGCCGCTGGCCATTCCCGGGCTGCACCAGCCCGGCGCGGCCGCGCGCGGCGAGGCGCGCGGCATCTTCTTCAATCGACCGGGCCATCCCGAGCACGAGTTGGCGGTCGGTTCGGCCGACGCCTCGCACTACGCTGGCCCGCCGCGCCGTCGTTTCGACCCACGCCGGCTTCCGCGCGGACTGACGCAGGCGATCGGCCACATCCGGGACGACAAGTGCCGGAAGCTGCTGGGGCCGTGGGCCGCGGACGAACTGCCCAAGGACGGCCCGCTGCGTCACTTGCGCGTGCGCAGTGGCGACGTGCACTACGCGCGCGGGTTCCCCAGCGGCGACGATCCCGCCGCGGCGACGCTGCTGTTTCTCGACGGCGGGATGAACTTCATCCCTGACCTCGCCGACTACGAGCTGCTCGACCTGGACCGAGTGGCGCCCGCCGCGCGGGCTACTTCAGCAGGAACTCCTGGATGAAGGCAGGTCCTTCATCGCCCTCGTTTCCTTTCGAGCGTCGCAGCCTTCGGACGGGAAGGGCTGGTCGCGCTGTGCACCCGTACAGCTTCGAGCACGGCCGCCGGTGGGTCGACGACGCCCCAGCCCTGCCGATCGGTCGCGACGTGCGCGAGCCGGCGCGCCGTGCGGATCAGGATCAGCTTGATCTGGGCGGGCGTCAGCTCGGGGTTGGCCTCGAGCATCTGAGCTGCGACCGAGGCCACGATCGGCGCCGCGAAGCTGGTGCCGTCCACGTGCTTGTAGGCCCCGGAGATCACGTTGTTGTCGCGACGCTTGACGGCGATCAGCTCGCGCAGCAGCGGTGCGGCCAGCGGCCGCGCGGCGTCCAGGTCGGCATCCACACCCTCGTGGTCCGCGAGCAGCGCGTCGAGTTCCGCGTCGGGCGCCGCGGCCAGGCGCGTCAGCAGTTCGGCCTGGGCCGCCGTAGGCGTGCCAGGCAGGATGGGCGCCGCGACCCAGATGCCGGGCGCGATCACCTCGGGCTTCTGCAGCCCGTCGAGCGTCGGCCCATAGCTCGAGTGGTACATGTCATAGCCTGCGAAGACCAGGCTGTTCTTGTCGTCGAGGCCGCCGACGGTGAGTACCGACGGCGCTGATGCCGGCGGCAGCACCGGGTGATTCGGCTGGTGGCCGGAGTTGCCCACGGCCGCGCACACGAGCAGTCCCTCACGCGTCGCGCGCTCGGCGGCCTGCGAAAGCCCGTCTTCGAGGTAGGAGGCTTCGTAGTCTCCGCCGCAGCTCACGTTCACGATCCGGATCCCGAAGCGCTCATGGTGGCGTAGCACCCAGTCGAAGCCGCGCCGGATGTCGTCGTGGGCCACGCGCCGCACCGAGCCGCACTTCACGAGCACCAGACGCGCCTCGGAGGCGAGGCCGCGGTACAGGCCGCCCGAAAGCTGGCCGTTGCCGCAGGCGACCACCGAGGTCATCATCCCGTGCCAGCTCGAGACATCAGGCTGCTTGAGGCCGCGCTCGCCCGCGCGGCGGTTCGTGATGTCGACGTACTTGACGATCCGGCTCGCCGGCTGCACCAGGTCGGGGTGCGCGTAGAAGCCTGCGTCGAGAAACGCGATCGTCACGCCGCGACCGCGATAGCGGTCGAGCGCGCCCAGCCGCACCGGCGTCGGCAGGATCGGATGCTCGCCCAGCGCCAGCGCCGGATGGTGTGTCCGCAGGTAGTCGCGGGCCTCGGAGAAGCGTCGTGCGCAGTCGCCGCACAGACCAGCCTCCGCCTTCCAGCCAGGCGCGTTGTCGGCGACGAGCGAGCGGACCTCGTCGTCGAGCGCGACCGTCAGGCCGGCGTCGGGCACTTCCTGGCGGCAGACGGGACACTTCGTTAGCGTCGTCATGGGCGCGCAAGCTTATCAAACGAGGCGGGGACTATAATCCGCGACGATCATGCACAAGCGGCGCCTGGGTCGCACCGGCCTCCAGGTTTCGGAGGTCGGCTACGGGGCCTGGGGGATCGGCGGTTCCGAGTGGCTGGGCGCTCGGGACGACGAAAGCCTGCGCGCCCTGCACCGCGCCCTCGATCTCGGGGTCAACTTCATCGACACGGCGCTCGCCTACGGGCGTGGCCACAGCGAGCAGATCGTGGGCCAGCTGGTGAAGGAGCGCCGCGAAGAG
>JAQBHI010000139.1:0-16889 GCA_032127875.1 Acidobacteriota bacterium | reverse complement strand
TACGGTGCGAGACGTGCTCGTGGCGGGTAGCAGCCGGACGAACCGTTAGTCCCGCCCGGCCGCTGCTTCGTCCACGTCCCCGGTTTCTGTCGTCACCGGGACGACCTCGAGGTGATAGACGAGGTACTGGCCCGCGTCTCCCACACGGAAGGCGTCGATGGCGCGCGCGTCGTCGAGGCGCAGCCGCCGGTAGTCCGGGGTCGATTCGAATGGCGGACAGGGCGCGGGCGATCGCGCTCGTCTCGCCCGCCTGGGCGCCGGATTGCAGAGGAACGTGAGGCGGTCGATGCCCTGCTCCGCCGCGGCGGCGACGAGTATCTTAAGCTCCTTGCCGTGCCGCGTGAGGAAGAAATACTTCTCCGTCCACAGCACTGCGAGCTGCTGGGCGACGAACTGGTCGGATACGGCCACGACCAGACTTGGATCCTGCCGCACCGCCGCAACGGCGAGGCTGCGCTTGCGGTACGCGGCGCACAGCTCACCGGGCGCCCTCCACGAGTTGATGACGATCGCCCAACAGGACAACAGGACGGCACTGGCGCACAGGGCAACGACCAGCGGTTTCGGGAGACGGCGAGCGCCCTGTCGCAGCAGGTCGGCCCCGAGAAGCGTCATGAGCGGGAACACCACCAGCAGGTAGCGAGGACCGAGTTGTTTACCGCCGTCGTTGAGCGGCAGGAGAGGAGTGAGCGCCAGGACGGCCAGGGTCGCCGCGAGCAAAAAGCGCGTCCTGCCGGGCAGGCGACGGCGCCACGACACGACCGCCACCAGGGCCAGCATGAGGAGCAGCCCAACCGGCGGAAACGAGTCGGCCAGCTTCGTGTAGAGGCGTCGCGCGATGGCCAGGGCCAGCCCCGGCTTCTCTTCCCAAAAAGCGCCCTTCACATCGAGGTTGCCAAGATCCACCTGTAGGTCGCGCACGCCCAGCACTCCGCCGTAGACGAACAGGTTGAAGGACAGGTAGATGAGGACGGCCGAGCCCACCCCGAGACCGACCGCCCAGGCATTCCGGCGCGGTAGACCAGCTGCGCGGCGCAGCCGCCCTGGGAGCAGGGACAGGCCAGCCAGAGCCAGCGCCAGCGCCAGGAGCTCTTCGCGAAACCACACCGACGCGCCGACCAGGGCACCGCCCACGGCCAGTCGCCAGGCGGGAGTGACGCCACGCTCGAGAAGCAGGACCAGGCCGCCGAAGGCGAAGGCCACCGCGAGGGTGTGCTCCCAGAACATCGCCCCATAGAGTGCGACCGGGGTCCCGAAGACGAGCAGCGCAACGGCGAGTGTGCGTTGCGGCGGCGAGAGACCGAGCGTGCGTGCCCCAACCAGGAATGCCGCCCAGATGACGACGGCGGCGAGACCGGGCAGGACGTGCAGGCCCCTGAAGCCGAAGAGGCGGTAGAACGGCGCGCTGAGCAGAGGAACGGTCGCAGGAAAGCCCGCGTAGAAGTGGCCGCCACTCTCGTAGGCGAAGGGCGGCTCGAGAGGGAAGAGGCCAGCCTCCCACGTCTTTCGAACCCAGGATGGGACGGCCGGATCCAGGGTGCCATCCATCCTGCCCTCGGCGATCCGCTGGGTGAGCAGAAGCTTGACGCCGGCGTCGCCGGCGAAGAACACGCCGTGGGGAGTGATCGCCTGGAGGCTCGCGAGCCCTGCGATGCCGGCCAGGAGCACGACCCAGGGCAGGCTCTGCCGAGCCCGCGTGTGTCGGCTCGAGGATGCTAAAGCCACGCGCAAGGATAACGGAATGAAGACCCGAGGCGCTGGACCAACGCTCCGCGACCGTACGGACCGCGCGCTCGAGGGCACCGCGGCCATCTCGCGTCGATACTCGCGGGTGGAAGTGCTCGAACCGGACCCGCACCGTCACGTGTGCCGGTGGACGATGAGGGGCGGCCGATCGAGGGCGCCTACCCGGCCATCCCGATCGGCTCACTGTCCCGTCTTGACCTCGGTCCAGAGCCGATCGTAGAGGACCGTCGCCTCGCCGATGTCCTCGATCAACTCCAGGCGATCGACCACGTCGTCGGGCGGGAAGATCGCGTGGTTCTCGCGGATCTCAGGCGGCAGCAGCGGCAGCGCGGCGCGATTGGGCGTCGAATAACGCATGGTGCGGCAGATCTCGGCGGCGATCTCCGGCTCGAGCGTGAAGTCGATGAAGGCATGGGCGAGCTCGGGATGCGGTGCTGTGGCCGGAATCACCAGGCTGTCGACGAACAGGCTGGCCCCCTCCTTGGGAATCACGTAGACGAGGTCGTGATCGTCGGCCATGACCTTCGCGAACTGGCCGTTCCAACCCTGGGCGAGCCACACGTCGCGCGAGAGCAGCACGTCCTCGAAATTCGAGGCGTTGTAGGTCTTCACGAGCGGCTTTTGCTCGATCAGCAGCCGCTTCGCGATCGCGAGCTTGGCCGGATCCACGGTGTTGAAGCTCATTCCCTGCCACTTGAGCGCGGCGCCGATCGTCTCGCGCGGGTCGTCGAGCATCAATACCCGGCCTTTCCACCTGGCGTCCCACAGCGCCGCCCACGAGTCGACCGAGCCAATCCGCTTCTTGTCGTAGGCGATGCCGCAGGTGCCCCAGAAGTACGGCACCGAGTAGCGGTTGCCGGGATCGTAGGGCCGGTCCAGGAAGCGCGCGTCGATGTTCGTCAGGTGGGGCAGCGCCGTGTGATCGAGCGGCAGCAGCAGGTTTTGATGACGCAAGCTCTCGACCGGGTAGTTTGACGGGCACAGGATGTCGTAGCCCACGTTGCCCGTGGCGACCTTGGCCAGCATCGCCTCGTTGGTGTCGTAGAGGTCGACGTTCACCTGGACGCCGTAGCGCTCTTCGAACTTCTTCAGCGTCTCCGGTGCGATGTAATTCGACCAGATGTAGACGTTCAGGACGCGATCGCCGCTCGCGGCGCGCCCCCCCAGGAAGAACGGCGCACCGAGGATCCCGAGCCCCAGCAGCACGGGAATCATCGCCGAGCGGGCCGAGCGCCCCTGTTCCAAGCGGTAGGCAGCGAAGAGCAGCAAGCTGGTGGCCGCGAGGATCAGCGTCGAGACGGCGTTGATCTCCGGCGAGATGCCGGTACGTAGCATCGAGTAGATCTGGATCGGCAGCGTCGTGGCACCGACACCCGCGACGAAAGATGTGATCACGTAGTCGTCGATCGAAAGCGCGAACACCAGCAGCCCGGCGGCCAGCACGCCCGGCGCGATGCCGGGCAGTGTCACCTTCCAGAAGGTGGCCCACGGCCCCGCACCGAGGTCCATGGCGGCTTCCTCGAGGCTTCGGTCGAAGCCGCTGAGGCGGGCCCGCACCACCACCACGGCGTACGAGACCGCGAACGCGATGTGCGCCAGGATCACCGTGAGGAAGCCGAGGCGCAGGCCGACGGCGGCGAACAGCAGCACGAGCGACGAGGCCAGCACGATCTCGGGCACCACGATCGGCAGCGTGATCAGCGCGTCCATCGCCGACTGCCGCCTGAAGCGGTGCTTGTGAAACGCCAGCGCCGCCGCCGTGCCGAGCAGCGTACACGCGAGCGTGGAGGCGGCCGCGACCACCAGGCTGTTGCGCAGCGCCGACAGGATCTGCGGGTTTTTCAGCAGCTTTGCGTACCAGGCGAGTGTAAATCCCTGCCACTCGGCCGTCAGCCTCCCAGCGTTGAACGAGAACACCACCAGCACCAGGATGGGCGCGTACAAGAAGAAATAGACGAAGACGCTGAACAACGTCAGGGCGAGGGATCTCCCGCGGCGCCCAGCCCTCGCAGCGGGGGCGGCAGCGCTCACGCCTGCGAGCCCTTGAGCGGCCGGCGGAAGACGTAGAGCAACACCAGCACCGTGAGCGACAGCAGGAACGAGAGGGCTGAGCCAAAGGGCATGTCGCGTGCCACGGCGAACTGGCTCTGGATCAGGTTGCCGATGTATACGGTGCGCGCTCCACCGAGCAGATCGGGAGCGAGATAGGCGCCGAGAGAGGGGATGAAGACGAGCACCGAACCAGCGACGATGCCCGGAGCCGTCAGCGGGATCGTGACGCGCCACAGTGAGCGAAACGGCGAAGCGCCAAGATCGGCAGCGGCCTCGAGCAGCGAGCGGTCGAGCTTTTCGATCGAGGCATAAAGCGGCAGGATCATGAACGGCAGCTCTCCGTAAACCTGCCCCAGCAACACCGCGAAGTCGTTGTAGAGCAGGTTCAGGGGCGGCAGGCCGGACTGCACCAGAAGCAGGTTGATCAAGCCCTCGGAGCGGAGCATGAAGATCCACGCGTACATCCGCACCAGGAAGCTCGTCCAGAACGGCAGTATTACCAGCACGAGCAGCGCATTGCGCCACTTGGCCGGAGCCTTGACGCCGAGCCAGTAAGCAACCGGATAGGCCATCAGCAGACAAAAGGCCGTCGTGAAGAAGGCGAGGCCCACGCTGCGCGCCAGGATGCGCAGGTAGATCGCATCCAGGGCGCGCAGGTAGTTGCCGAATTGAAAGTCGCGCACGACACCGCCATAAACTGAGCGGCGCCCCAGCGACGTGACGAACATCAGCAACTGCGGGAACAGGAACAGCAGCAGCAGCGCCAGCAGGCAAGGCAGGAGCAGCAGGATCGCCTGCCGCCGCAGGCCCCTCATGGCCGCGCGGTCGCCCCGGCGTCTTCCAGGCGAAGCACGGCCTCGCGCGGGAACGACACGCGCGTGGCATCGCCGCGCTTGCGGCCGTGGGCCGCGGTGGCGCCCTCGGAGACGGTGAGCAGCTCGGCGCCCACGCGCACTCGCCAGTCGGTCGAATCGCCCAGGTAGATCTCGTCGTCGAGGATTCCGGCGAAGCTGTTCTCTGCGTCGCGGCCGAGTGCTATCTGCTCAGGCCGTACGCCGATCCAGACCGTCTTCGCCGCGACGTAGCCGCCGTCGTCCTTTGCGACGATCGCAGTGCCGCCCTTGGTGAGAAGCCGCACACGGCCGCCTTCGACCGACTGAACCGTGGCTTCGAGAATGTTCCGAACGGCGAGGAAGTCGGCGACGAAGCGCGTACGCGGCCGCTCGTAGAGCTCCTCGGGGGTCCCCAGCTGCTCGACACTGCCCTGGTTCATGACGGCAATGCGGTCGCTCATCACGAGCGCCTCGTCCTGGTCGTGGGTCACGAAGACGAAAGTGATCTTGAGGCGTTCCTGCAGGTTCTTCACCTCGACCTGCATCTCCTTACGCAGCTTGAGGTCGAGGGCCGCCATCGGCTCGTCGAGCAGCAGCACCTCGGGCTCGAGCACCACCGCGCGGGCGAACGCCACGCGCTGCTTCTGGCCGCCCGAGAGCTGGTCGATGCTGCGCTCGGCGAAGCCCGGCAGGCGCACCATCTCCAGCGCCTTCTCGACGCGCGCGGGGATCTCGGCGCGGGGGCAGCCGTTCATCTCGAGGCCGAAGGCGATGTTTCCCGCCACCGTGCGATGCGGGAACAGCGCGTAGTGCTGGAAGACGGTGTTGACGGGTCGTTCGTAGGCGGCCATCGCCGCCACGTCGCGGCCGGAGATCAGCATCTCGCCACGGTCCGGCTCTTCGAAACCTGCGAGCAGCCGAAGCAGCGTCGTCTTACCGCACCCGGACGGACCGAGCAGCGTGAGGAACTCGCCGGGCCGTACGTCCAGGCTGACGTCCTGGACCGCCACTACGTCGCCGTAGCTCTTGGTCAGGCCCTGGACCGAAACCGCGCCACGTGTACTCGTGCTCAAGGGTGGCGGGATTCTAGCTCAGTCGGCCGGACGTCCGGGCAGCAAACCGTCACACTGAAGCGTCCGCGGCCCGTTCTCGTCGCAGACGGCGAAGCGCACGCGCTGAGCCGTCTCCCCCGCCCAGCCGCGCTCCTCGAGATCCTCGGCATACAGCGCGACGCCCGCGTACTCGCCCTTGGCGTTCAGCACGTAGAAGCTCAGGTTGAAGTTCGGCAGGCCGCGGCTGTTCAGGAGGCGCTTTTCGAGCGTGTTCGCCCGGACCCGGCGCAGCGCCTCGAGGCCGGCGTCCTTCGGCGACTGGCCCAGGCGCATCTGTTCGACGACCAGGAACGAGCAAAGCCCGTAGAGGTTGGCCTCGCCCCGACCCGTCGAACCCGCGGCGCCGACGGCCTGATCGACGTAGAGCCCCGCGCCGAGAATCGGCGAGTCGCCCACGCGACCGGGGATCTTCCAGGCAAGGCCGCTGGTGGTGGTGACCCCGGCCAGCTCGCCCTTGGGGCTCAGGCCGTCGCAGTTGATGGTGCCGTGGAGATGGCGCGAGCGCAGCAGGCCTTCGGCGAGCATCGAGGCGCGAGCGCGATCTTCGAGCTGCGCGCGCTTGTCCGGGTCGAGATAGTGGCCCGGGTCCGTGCGACGCTTCCACTCGAGCCAGACCCGGCGTGAATGCTCGGTGTTGAGGTCGTCCTCGATCTCGAAGCCCATGTTGCGCGCGAAGCCTTGCGCACCCTTGCCGACGAGCAGGTGGTGATCCGTCTGCTGCGACACCGCGTACGCCACCAGCGACGGCGTCCTCACGCCCTCCAGGGCAGCCACGCCCCCGGCCCGTTTCCTCGGACCGTGCATGCAGCACGAGTCGAGCTGCACGACTCCGTCGGCGTTGGGCAGCCCGCCGTAGCCGACGCTGTCTTCCTCGGGATCGAGCTCCACGATGTTGACGCCGGCGATCAGGGACTCGAGCACGTCCTTGCCGCCGGTCATCAGGGAGAAGGCGCGCTCCAGGGCGACTTGCTTGCCGCCGTTCGTGAAGAAGTTCCCGTTGGGCGAAGAGATCACGACCGGCTTCGCGCTCTTCGGCATCAGCAGCGTGTGCGCCTGGGCGAGCGAGCGGGGCGCTGCCGCCACCAGCGAGGCGGCTGCGCCGGAGCGGACGAAATCGCGCCGCGTGGCCGTCTTCTTCATGACAACTCCTCCCTTGACTCCTGTTCCTATCCCTTGGGGATTATCGGTGGTAACGTGACATCAACCACGGGAGGTCGCCATGTCTCTCGCCGATCCCGCCTTCAGGGCCCTCTTCGAGGACTCCCCCATCGGCATCGTGATCGTCGACAAAGACCTGAAGGTCGTGGACGTGAACGCCGCGTATTGCGATCTCGTCGGCTACACCGAGGCCGAGATGATGTCGAGCCACATCCCCGACTTCACGCATCCCGAGGACCGCCAGCGCGACGTCGAGTTCGCGGCGCTCGTGCTCTCCGGCGCGCTCCCCCGCTACCACGCGGAGAAGCGCTACATCACGAAGACGGGCGGAACCGTCTGGGCCAGCATCTCGGTGACGGCGCTGCTCGACCCGAGCGGCACCTCACGCTACCTCTTCAGCATGGCGCAGAGCCTGACGGATAAGCGCGCGCTGCGCGGATTGCTTCCCGTCTGCCCCAACTGCCGCCGCGTGCAGGACCCCGTGGGCGGCTGGCGCGAGCTCGAGTCCTACCTGCGCGACGCCGCGGCGACCGAAGTCCGCCACGATCTGTGCCCGGACTGCGCGCGCTAGAATCGGCGCATGCTCCGAAACATCGCTGCCCTGAGCCTCGCCCTCTGCGCTGCCGTGCCCGCCGCCGCCGACTCCGTCGACGACTACGTCCGAGCGGTCATGCAGAAGAAGAAGATTCCCGGCGTCTCGATCGCTATCGTGCGCGACGGCAGCCTCACGAAGGCCGAGGGTTACGGCTTCGCGAACGTGGAGCTGAGCGTCCCCGCCAGCGCCGACACGATCTACCAGTCGGGTTCCACCGCAAAGCAGTTCACGGCCGCCGGCATCCTGCTGCTCGCCGAGGAAGGCAAGCTGTCGCTGGACGACCGCCTCTCGAAGCACTTCCCCGACGGACCCTCCGCCTGGCACCGCATCACCATCCGGCAGTTGTTGACGCACACCTCTGGCATCAAGGACTACGAGGGCGAGAGCGACCTCGACCTGCGCAGGGACTACGACGACGACGCGCTGCTCAAGGTCATGACGGGCCTGCCGATCCAGTTCGAGCCCGGCACCCAGTGGAGCTACAGCAACAGCGGTTACCTGACGCTCGGCCTGCTGACGTCGAAGCTCGCCGGCAAGCACTGGAGCGAGTTTCAGGCGGAGCGACTGTTCGGGCCGCTCGGCATGACCACGACCCGTGTCATCAGCGAGAAGCAGATCGTGAAGAACCGCGCCGCCGGCTACGAGCTGAGCGAGAACGGCGAGCTTCAGAACCAGGCTTGGGTGGCGCCCTCGCTCAACCGCCTGGCCGACGGCGCGATCTACTACACCGTGAAAGACCTGGCCGCCTGGGACGTCGCTCTGCGCGAGCGAAAGTTCCTGAAGCCTGCCAGTTTCGATGCCTGGTGGACGCCGGTCCGGCTGACGAACGGGACTTCATTTCAATATGGCTTCGGCTGGGACATCGCGGAGCAGCGAGGCGAGCGGCTGATCGAGCACGGCGGATCGTGGCAGGGCTTCCGGGCCGCCATCGCGCGCTACGTGGACCAGGGCCTCACGGTGGTGGTCCTGGCGAACCTCTCAGCGGCCGAACCCGAGGCGATGGCCCACGCGCTTGCGGGCCTCGTGGAACCGAAGCTGCGGCTGCCCGACGCCGCGGCGACGCTCACGGATCCCGACGCCGGGCGCGCCGCGAGACTACGCGGCGTGCTCGCGGCCTGGGCCGATAGCCGGGTCGTTCCCGCGATGGCAATGGGCCTCGCGGACACGGCGTCCGGCAGTTCCCGCGAGGCGCACGGGCGGCGGACGACGGGCCATCGCCTGGCGGCGCTCTCGGCGTTCCGCTTCCTCGGCGACGATGACCTGAACGCCAAGCCGCTCACCTGGCGCGGCGAGAGCGTCACGCGGATCGCGCACTACGCCCTCGACACCAAGGACGCGTGCTACGCCTACCGCTTCTACCTGACGAAAGACGGCCGCGTCGCCGACTTCGGCGCGGAGGAGCGCTAAGCCGCGGAGCGCCCGATTCACTCAGGCGCGGAGCGGCTGGGGGGGGCCGAAGGGCGCGGGGGGGTGCTCGGTTCCGTGCCCACCCAAATTGCCTAGTCCGTCAGCTCGGTGAGCGTCTCCTCGAACTTTTCGAGCACTTCGTCGACGAGCGGTCGCGGGATGTTGAGCGCGGGCTCGATGCGGATCGTCTTCGCGTTCAGCAGCGTGCCCGCCACGACGACGCTGCGCTTGAACAGGCCCGCGGCCACCGCATAGCCGAATTCCGTGTCGACGAACTCGAGGCCGATCAAGAGCCCCATGCCCCGTACTTCCTTCAGATGCTCGGGGAAGCGCTTCTGGAGCTTGCGAAATTCCGCGAGCATGTACTCGCCGGTGACCGCGGCCTGGCCCGGCAGGTCCTCCTCGAGCGTCACGTTGATCGCCGCGATGCCGGCCGCGCAGGCCAGCGGGTTGCCGCCGAACGTGGATGAGTGGATGAACGGGTTCGGTTCCAGCACCTTCCAGATCTCGGGCGTCGACATGAACGCGGAGAGCGGCATCACTCCGCCGCCCAGCGCCTTGCCCAGGCACATGATGTCGGGCTGCACGTCCCAGTGCTCGACGGCGAAGAACTTGCCGGTGCGGCCCATGCCGGTCTGCACCTCGTCGGCGATCAGCAGGATCCCGTAGCGCGTGCAGATCTCGCGCAGGCGCGGCCAGTAGTCGTCGGGTGGGACGATGGCGCCGGCTTCGCCCTGCACCGGCTCGACCACCATGCCGGCGATGCCGTGGCCTACGTCCTCGGCCTTCTTCAGCTCGAGCTCGACGGCCGTCGCGTCGCCATAGGGCACGAAGAACACGTCCTCGAGCATCGGCTCGAAGGGCTTGCGGTACTCGCCCCTGCCCATCAGCGAAAGCGAGCCGTAGGACTTGCCATGGAAGCCGCGGATCGTGGAGAGGAAACCCGGCTTGCCGGTGTACATGCGGGCGAGCTTCATGGCGCCTTCGATGGCGTCGGTCCCATTGTTGATGAAGAAGCTCTCCTGCAGATCCCCGGGTGCCACCTCGCCGAGCAGTTCCGCGAGCGCGCCACGCAGCGGGTCGAGCAGTTCCTGCGAGCTGAGCGGCATCCGCTCGAGCTGAGACTTCACGGCGCGCACGATCTTCGGGTGGTTGATGCCGGCTGAGTAGATTCCGTAGCCACCCAGGCAATCGATGAACTTGCGGCCGGTGATGTCGTAGAAGTAAGAGCCCTGGCCGCTCCACTCGATGGCCGCGAACTCGCCGCCCTCGGTCACGGACTTCCGGTACTCCAGGTAGCCGCGGTTGTAGTAGAACTTGAAGTTGTCGAGCGTGTCGACGGCGATCTTGCGCCGCTTGTAGTCGTTGAGCTTGTGCGCGTTGATGATCGAGAGCCAGCGACGCGATTCCTCGATCAGCTTTCGCTTCGACATGCCCGTGCGCGGCTTCGCCGCGACCGGTGGCGCCACCGGCTCGGGAGCAGCTTGCGCCTTGCGCCGGCGCGGGGTGGCGCCATTCTTGGGTTTCATGTGCACGACGACGGCCTTGGCCATATGGACTCCGGGACTCTTCAGGGGCCGGGGTCTTCTTCCTGGTCCCCGGGGTTATCGCTGAGGGTTTCTGGAGGAGTTCCCGGGGGTCCTAGGTATCGCCAAAGACCCGCCGCGAGGCCTTGCTCCGCAGCAGGCGCGAACCACTCAAACGGCCACGATGTCGGCGAGAGGAAACTGCGGGTGGGCTCATGACTCAGCACCCCGAAGGAGCGGCTAAATGCTAGCCCGGGCCCCCGGACGGCGTCAAGCGAGCCACCCTCGAATTCCCAGGGGCTATCCGACAGAATGTCTTTATTTACTCTATCTTACATCCTGTCTGGAAACAGTCTCTGGGCCCGCTCGAGCTCGCGATCCATGCCCCCGAGCAGCATGAATCGGTACATCCGGAAGTCGCCGCGTAGCGACCAGAGCGGGTAGCTGAAGGTTGCCGGGCGGTTCTTCTCGAAGAAGAAGTGACCGAACCAGGCGAAGCCATACCCGGCGACGAAGGCGACCGCGACCCAACGCGCCGAATCGAGCAGCGACAGCGCGAGGCAGAGCCAGACGAGGCTCGTGCCCGTGAAGTGGAGCTTCCGATTGACGGGGTCCCGGTGCTGCGAAACGTAGAAGGGCCAGAATTCCTCGAAGGACTGGAGCCGCCTGTCCATGGAATTCGAGCCTCCCATAGTGACGATACTATAGCGCCATGGTGCGCTCCTGAAAGCCAAGCTCGCAGGCTCGGAACTCCACTACGACGTGCGTGGCGACGGGCCGGCCCTGCTCTTCGTGCACGCCTTTCCGCTCGGTCTTTTCATGTGGGAGGGTCAGGCCCAGAGCTTCGCGGCGACGCATCGCGTGATCCGCTTCGATGCCCGCGGCTTCGGCGCCTCGCCTGCCGGCGACGGCCCGCTTTCGATGGAGCGCATCGCGGACGATGCGGCGCTGCTGCTCGATCACCTCGGCATCGGCCAGGCCGTCGTGGCAGGCTGCTCGATGGGCGGCTACGCGGCCTTCGCCATGGTGCGCCGGCACCGCGACCGGCTGCGCGGGCTGGTGCTGCAGAACACGCGGGCGGGCGGCGATACGCCCGAAGCGCGCAAGAGCCGTGGCGAGCTTGCGGAAAGAGTGCTGAAGGAAGGGCCCGGGGCTGCGGCCGACGCATTCCTGCCGCGCATGCTGGGCGCCTCGACCCGCCGGGAGCGCCCGGGGCTCGAGATCGAGCTACGCGAGGCCGTTCTGGCAACGTCGCGGCGCGGCATCGCGAATGCGCTGCTCGGGCTGGGCGCACGCGCGGATTCGCGAGCTACGCTCCGCGAAATCGCCGTGCCGACGCTGGTGCTGGGCGGAGCCGAGGACATGCTCACGCCGCCTGCCGATGCGGAGGCGATGGCAGCCGCCATCGCAGGAAGCCGGCTCACGATCCTGCCGGCGGCGGGACATCTGGCGAACCTCGAAAACCCCGCAGCCTACGACGCCGCCCTCAGCGGATTCCTGCGGGATGCGTAGCGCTGCGATCGCCGCGCTCCTCACGGCGGGCGGCCTCGCGCTTGGACAGGCCCCGAAGCCGGCCGCGATGGTCCGCCCCAACGTGATCCTGATCTCGATCGACACGCTGCGGGCCGATCGCCTCGGCGCCTACGGCAATCCTCGGCCCACGAGCCCGGCGATCGACGCGCTGGCCCGTGAGTCGATCCTGTTCGAACGCGCTTACAGCCACTCGCCCAAGACGGCCTCGTCGCACATGAGCCTGTTCACGAGCCTGTATCCCTCGGCTCACGGCGTCGTGAACTGGGAGGAGAACGGCGAGCGGCTGAGCCCCGACATCCCGACGCTTCCCGGCATCCTGAGCCAGGCGGGGTATCGAACCGCCGCGAACACCGCGGGCGGCAACGTCGCGGCCGAGCTGGGGTTCGCCGAGGGCTTCGACACCTATTCGAGCCAGGGCACCCGCGGCGAGTCGCTGGCGCTTGCGCCGCTGGTCCTGGCGGAGCTCGTGAAGAGCAGCCGTTCGGCGCGAAAGCCCTTCTTCCTGTTTCTCCACAGCTACGACGTTCACGATCCCTACACGCCCCCGGCCGCCTTTGCGAAGCTCTTCGTCGATCCCAGGTACGACGGCGGCATTCTCGGTGATTCCGAGCAGCTCCGGGCGACTGCGCCGGGCGCCGGGTTCGCCGCGGTGCACGGGAAGTACTGGGCGAGCGTCGACCGCAAGAGTCCCGCCGACCGGAGGCATGTGAGCGACCTCTACGACGCGGAGATCCGCGAAATGGACACCGCCCTCGGGGTGTTCTTCGCGCGCTTCCGAGAGCTGGACCTGACGGCCAACACCGTGCTCGTGCTGCTCTCGGACCACGGCGAGGAGTTTCTAGAGCACCACGGCTTCAATCACAACACCGTGTACCAGGAAGTCCTGCACGTGCCGCTGATCCTGCGGCTGCCCGGCGCCGGCCTCGGCGGAACGCGTGTCGGCGCCCGGGTCCGGCTCATCGACGTGATGCCAACGCTGCTGGCGTTCGCCGGCCTTCCCTCCCCGCCGCATGCCCAGGGCGAATCGCTCGTCCCTCTGTACGCCGGCGCGGGTCCGAGGCGGGACCGCTTCGCCTTCGGCGAATGGCGGAATGGCGGGCAGCGGGCGCTGCAGACCGAATCGTGGAAGTACGTCCAGCGGGGGGGCCGCGACGAGTTCTACGATCTCGTGGCAGACCCGGGCGAACAGAAGAACCTGGCCGCCGCGCAGGGCCAGCTCGTGTACCAGGCCGCGACGCGCAGCGATCGGCTGCAGAGCCTCTCGCGAGAGCTGCTGGCCAGCTTCGACCGCGGTGACAAGCCCCAGCTCGACGAGGCCACGCGTCAGGAGCTGCAGGCGATGGGCTACCTGGGGCCGTAAGCGAGCGCGAGGGTCTGCGGGGCGCGCGCCATCCCGCTCGCCGCTAAATGCCCAGGAAGAAAAACGAGACGATCAGCGTCGGCACCAGCGCCCCGGCCAGCAGGCCGAGCGGCGAGATGCCGTCCTCGAAGTATCGGCTCAGGATCGACTGGCCGGCCGGATTCGGAGCATTGGCGATCACGGTGAGGCCACCCCCGGCAACAGCGCCTTCGACCACCGCCTGCTTCATGCCTTCGCTCAGGTGCGGCACCAGCGTCGCGAGGTAGGTGATGAGAGCGTTGTCGTTGAAGGCCGTCAGCAGCGACGCGCCGATGAACAGCGGCGTTTCGCCGAGGCTGCCTAGCACGGGAGAGATCCACCAGCCCTGCAGCCCGCCGTGGATCACGAGACCTCCCAGGAAGAAACCCACCAGCAGGGGCGGTTTCAAGTCCACGCCGTTCTGGTGCGGGGCGGTGGCCTGCGCGAAGCCCAGGAAGAACAGGAATCCCGCAATGAACAACGCGGGATAGTGGGCATTCACCACGGTCCACGCCATGAAGGCCACGTGCACGGCGACGATCCAGGCGGGCATGGGGGCGGCAGGTCCTGCTTTCGCGGCGGCCGCAGCTTCGGGCGCGCGCAGTGCCAGGAGTTCCTTGCGGAACAGGGCGAAGTAGCAGAGGGTCGAGGCCAGGATCCCGCCGATCGCCTTCCAGCCGAAGTGCGACAACATGAACGCCGTGTCCCAGCCCCAGCTCCGCGCCACCATCAGCACCGGCGGCGCCGCGAAGTGGGTGAGCGTGCCGCCGATGGAGACGTTCACGAACAGCAGCCCCAGGGTCGCGTACGAGAGACGCTGGCTGGGACGCAACTCGTAGAATTGCCGGCCCAGCAGCAGCGCGCAGATGGTCATCGCCGCAGGTTCCGTGACGAAGGAACCCAGCAGCGGGCCGAGTGTCAGCAGCGTGAGCCACCAGGCGGCGGGCGTCTCGCTCCCCAGCGAGGCGACGCGGCGCAGCGCGGCCTCGGCTAGCGACAAAATCGGGCGCGTGGACGCGAGCGCCATGATCACGACGACGAACAGCGGCTCCGTGTAGTTGACCGTCGAGTTGATGTAGTGCTTGACCGTATCCCAGTCGTAGAAGAAGGCGATCGCCCCCGCCAGGACCACGGCCCACATCCCGAACACGACCTCGATCTCGCCCAGGAAGTGCAGCAGCTCGGCCTGGAAGCTCGGCGTCGCGGAGCGCCCGGCTGCGCTCTCGCGCGCGTCGTGGGCCTCCTGGACGTCGTGGGAGCGCGCCGTGAAGCGCTGCGCGAGGAAGGTGTGCGCGATCGCGAGCGCGAAGATGCCGGTCGCGGCGACGTTGAAGGGCACCTCGTTCGCGCGCGCCGCCAGGATCTCGAGGATCCCCGCGCCAGGCTGAACCGGATACTGGTCGAGGGGCGTCGGGAAGGCGGGCAGAGTCGCGTGCGCCGGGTCCATTCGCGGGATGTTACCAGCTTACGCCGAGCTGCCTTCCCCGAAATCGTGCCATCGGACTTGGTGCTAGAATTTCCATCCCGGTTTCCAAAAGAGAGTAGAAGTAGAAGGAGAGTCCATGAAGATCGGCGTCCTGCGCGGTCGCGAAGACTCGTTCCCCGAGGCGTTCGTCGCCAAGGTGAACTCCATGGGCAAGGGCGTCACGGCCGAGTTCATCCAGCTCGGCGGCACGAAGCTGAACGAGCCCGTGCCCTACCGCGTCGTGCTCGACCGGATGAGCCACGAGGTGCCCTACTACTCGGTCTATCTCAAGATGGCGGCTCTGCAGGGCACCTACTGCATCAACAACATCTTCTGGCGCAGCGCCGACGACAAGTTCTTCGGCTACGCCGCGGCCGAGAAGCTGGGCATCGCCGAGCCCCGGACGGTGGTGCTACCCAACCGCGCCTACGCGGACGACGTCACGGCCGAGAGCCTGCGCAACCTGTGGCCGATCGACTTCGCCTTGTACCTCGACTACGTGGGCTGCCCGTGCATCATGAAGCCCGCCTTCGGTGGCGGCTGGAAGGACGTGAGCAAGATCACCAGCCTCGAGCAGCTCTCCCAGACCTACGACGGCTCCGGCGAAAAGACCATGATGCTCCAGGAGTTCATGAGCTGGGAGCTGTTCATCCGCATCCCCACGATCGGGCGGCGTTGGGCGCGGGCGATCTC
Organism: Acidobacteriota bacterium; assembly: GCA_032127875.1. Lineage (GTDB taxonomy): Bacteria > Acidobacteriota > Vicinamibacteria > Fen-336 > Fen-336 > CADEEV01. The sequence goes on along the minus strand of JAQBHI010000139.1, from coordinate 1,391 downwards.
CTACGACCCGGCGCCGCTGGCCATGGGCGGCTACAACCAGGACTACGACGCGCTGCCCCGCGATGTACGGGACGAGGCCGAGGAGTTGTCGCTGCGCTTCAACCAGGCGCTCGGTTACGACATGAACGCGATCGAACTCGCCTTCAAGGACGGCAAGTACTACGGCATCGACCTCACCAACTACACGCCCGACCTGGACTATCGGAGCCTCAAGGACGCCCACTTCCCCTGGGCCGTGGAACGCCTGGCCGAGTTCGCGGTGGAAAAGGCCCTGTCGAAAGAGTCGACGCCGAAGGTGCCCGACTGGAAGGCGCTGCTACTCCGTTAGTTTACGGCAGCACCGGCAGCTGCTTCTCGAAGACGCCGTCGCCATCGGCGTCGATCTCGATCCGGATCGTCTCGCCTCCGGTATCCTTGATGAGGCGCCGTTCGCAGCGGCCGTCGGCGTCCGCGTCCAGATCTTCGGCCACGACGCGACCCAGGGCGATGTGCTCGACCCGCTCCGCGCGGCCGTCGCCATCGGCGTCGAACTCGCGGCGCGAGAAGCCGCCCTGGCCATCGGCGTACTCCCAGACGTCAGGGCGCGCACGTCCATGCAGCGTGCGACCCACACGCAGGAGTCGGCCCTGGTCGTCGAAGACCTCCCAGCGATCGACGACCCCGTCAGCGTCGGTATCGGCCTCGGCGCGAGCCGGGCGGCCCGAAGGGGCAAAGAACGTGATCGCATCCACCCGCCCGTCGCCGTCGCCGTCGTAGGCAAGCCTCTCGGCGCGGCCGCTCGCGGCATACGTCGCCTGGTAGGCGCCCTTCTCGACGAGCGTGTAGCCGCCCCGGGCGGGCTCAGGCCGCGCACAGCCGGCCGCGGCCAGCAGCAGGCTCAGCAGCAAGGATCGAGGGGCCAAGGGGGCCAGCCTAACACGGGCTATAATGGCGCTGCTGTCCTCCTTCATGCTGGGGTGTGCTGTGATCCGTCGGTCGGCGGCCCTGCTCTTGGCCCTCTTTGGGCTTCCGATTTCGACCGCGCAGGCTGCGGCGCCGGCCGAGCTTTGGGGAACGCTGCGACTCTCCGGCGACATGCCGGCGGCCGGGGTAGAGCTTCGCCTGCTCGATCTTTCGAGCGGTCGCCTCACCACGCTGCACAGCGACGACGCGGGGGTGTTCCGAACTTCGCTGACGCCGGGCGTCTACGCTGTCGAGACCGGACGCGGCTACGAGATCGCGCGCGGCCCGCGGCTTGTCTCCGCGACGGCGGGCCAGGCCGTGTCCGCAGCGTTCGTGGTCGCCCCCGCGACGACGCCGGCGGCGGTCCTCACGGTCGATCACGAGCCGAGGGGCTGTCTGGTCGCGGACCAGCATCCCGAGATCGACGCGGTCATCCGCCCCGCGACCGC
>JAQBHI010000138.1:0-12311 GCA_032127875.1 Acidobacteriota bacterium | reverse complement strand
CGACTCTCGCGATCGAGTTCGTCGCGCAGGCCGTGGGCCTGGGCGTGATGCTGGGTCTGGCTGCCTGGCCCAGCGGCAAGGGCGCGGCGAGAATGGCCGCCGCTGCCCTGCTGGGCCTGGGCCTTGCCAGCCTGCCGATCCTCCTCGTCACCGGGATCGTGGCCGAGACGCTACGCGGGCAGGGGCTGCCGCTCTTCGACGCCCTCCAGAGGCCCCTCAACCCGTTGAGCCTCGGCCAGGTTTTGCTGCCCCGTTTCCTGGGATCGCCCGGGGACTCCTTGCGGGCTTGGTGGGCGGGGCGGCTGTTTCCGGATGGTTCCCCGTACTTCCTAAGCTTGTATCTGGGGCCGCTCGCCGTGGCCACGGCCCTGGTTGGGGGCGACGGATCGCGCCGCCGCGAGCGAGTTGCACTTCTGCTGGCGTCGGCGTCGTGCTTCTGGTTCGCGCTAGGCCGGGCCGGCGGCCTCGCCCCGCTCGTTTTGAGCCTGGCCCCGTTCTTCCGCTTCCCCGTGAAAGCCCTTCTGCTCGGGCACCTGGCAGTGTGTTTGTTTGCCGGCTTCGGTTGGACGCGCCTGCGGCGTGGTGACGGGTGGGGTCGACTCGTGGCCGTCGCCGCATCCCTGGGCGCGCTGATCGCGATAGTGCCCCTCGCGCTCGCCATGGCCGGGCGTCCCCTGGAGCTGTGGCTCGACGTCTCGCCGCGCAGCGCCGAGGCCATGCGCAGCGCGCTGCACGCGGACGCGCTCCAGGCGCTCGCACTCCTCGCCATCGCTGTCGCCCTGGCTGTTGCCGTGAAGCACGAGCGCGTGCGGCCCACACTCGCAGTGCTTTGCCTCTGCGCTCTCACCGTCGCGGACGTCTGGCAGGCCGGGCTCGGCTTCAACCGCCAGACCGAGGCCGCCTTCTACGCCCCGCTGCCCCAGGCCGCTGCCGCCTTGTCGCCGCGAGGCGGCGGGCGGTTCTTTTCCTATGGCGTGAACACGAGCCCCGCTGTCGCGGCGCTGCTTCGGAGCGCTCCGCCCCGTGTCGAGATCGCAAGCTTCCTGCTGAGCCGTCAGGTCTCGAACCCGTTCCTGAACGTCCTGGACCGGATCGAGCTCGCCGAGGGCGTCGACCGCCACTCGTTCATCCCCAATCCGCCGGCACTGAACCCCAGCGAGTATGCGCCCTGGGCGGTCGGAACGATCCTGGATCGACTGCGCAACGCCGCCGTGACGCGGGTGGTCAGCCTGGATCCGCTCGAACACCCGGAGCTGACGCTCCGCGCCGCAATTCCCACGAGCGTTCCCGGGTTCGTGCTTCACGTCTACGAGCTCGCGCGGCCCTGGGCCCGGGCTTACGTCGCCTGCCATGTCCTGTCGGTGGCCGACCGGAACGCCTCCTTCGCGGCGCCCTTCGGCGGGGGTTTCGACCCCGGCGGGGACGTCGCCCTCGAAGTGCCTGCCACGGCGTCGTGCCGGGCCGGCATTGCTCGTCGCACAGGCTTCGATTCGGACGAAGAGGCCTACTACGTCGCCCTCGACGGCCCCGGGTGGCTCGTGGTGCGGGACAGCTTCACTCCCAGTTGGCGCGCGAGCGTCGACGGAGCGGCCGCGGCCGTGCTGCGCGCCAATGGGCGCCATCGGGCGATTGCGGTCCCTGCCGGGGAACACGTGGTGTCGCTGCGTTATCATCCGCCGGGTCTCGGGCCGGGGCTCCTCGGCAGCGCACTCGCCGCCCTGCTGTGTGGCTGGCTCTGGTTGCGGGGCGGTCAGCGCCTGGCGGCTGGGTGAAGCCCTCGGAGGCCGGGCGCGCCCGTTGGCAGTACCCGGCGCTCACCGCGCTCTTGTCGCTCGCCGCCAACCCAGGCGCGATCTGGCCGGACATGACGTACTTCTTCCGCGATTTCGCCATCACCTTCCAGCCGCTCCGCGAACTGTTCCTTCGCGCGCTGCGCTCGGGCCGATGGATCTTCTGGAACCCCTATTCCTACGAGGGATCCGCGCTGCTACCCACGCTCTACCCGATCGACCTGCTGCAGCTCCTGTGGCCCGGGCCGGTTGCGGCCTCGTGGCTGCTCACCCTGCATTTTCCAATCGCCGCTCTCGGCATGTATGCGCTCGCCCGCGACCTCGGCGCTTCGCGCCCGGGTGCGAGTGCCGCGGGTCTCGTCTACTCGCTCTCGGGCCTCGCGCAGTCCTCGCTGAACCTCAGCGTTTTCCTGGAGGCCCTGGCGCTCGCGCCTCTGCTCGTGCTCGGGCTGCGTCGCGCGGCACTGCGCGGCGGACGCTGCGTGCCCCTCGCGGCCCTGGTCCTCGCGCTCGCGGTCAGCACCCTCGCCGTGGAGTTCGTTGGGCAGGCGCTGCTTCTCGGCACCCTCCTGGCATTGGCCGCGCCCCCGCGCCGGGTCGCCCTCGCGCGGTTGCTGGCGGCGCTCGTCCTGGGTCTGGGGGTCGCGGCGCTGCCCATCCTGCTGACCCTGGGCATCGTCTCCGAGAGCCTTCGCCAGGGGGGCGACATCGGCGCGCTCCAGCGCTCGCTCCACCCGTTTTCGCTGCTCCAGGCGCTCGCCCCGAACCTCTTTCTTTCCCTTGCCGAACCGATCCGCTGGGGTTGGGCGCAGCGGCTGTTTCCGGAAGGAGGGCCGTATTTCCTGAGCTTCTACCTGGGTCCGCTGGCGCTGGCGGCCGCCTGGAACGGGCTGCGCGTCGAAGCGCGCCTGCGCGCCATACTGCTGCTGCTCGCGACGCTGGGAGTGTGGTATGCCCTCGGGCGTCACGCTGGCCTGGCGGCGGCGCTGGCGCCGATCATGCCGCTCTTCCGTTTCCCGGTGAAGGCCCTGCTGCTGCCCTGCCTCAGCGTGTCGATCCTGGCCGGGCTCGGCATCACAGCGCTGGAGGCGGGCCGCGGCTTTGGCCGACTCGCGTCGATCGTCGTGGCATTGGCCGGCCTCGTTGGCGCGGGCGCGTGGGCCGCGGGGGTCTACGCTGAGCCTCTCGGCACGTGGCTCGGCGTCCGCCCCGACAGCTTGCCGGTGCATGTGGGACTCCTGCAGCGCGACGCGTGGCTTGCCGCTCTGTTCGCCCTGCCGGTGATGCTGGTGGCTTTGGCCGTCGCCCGAGGAAGGCTCCGGCCTCCAAACGGGGCGCTTCTGGTCGTCGCCTTGCTGGCCTTCGACCTCAGCCGTGCTGCCCGCGGCTTGAACCCGCAGACCTCACCGCTCTTCTTTCGACAGCTGCCCGAGATGGCGCCGCTCGTGACGGGCCTCCAGGGCGGCCGCGTGCTGTCATTGGTTTGCGGCCTCAGCCCACGCATGAACGCCTTGTGGGCGAGCGGCCGTCCGGGCATCGATCTCGCGAGCTTCTTTCTCTACCGCCAGACCCTGAGTCCTTTTTCGAACGTCCTCGACGACGTGGAACTGGCCGGCGGGCAGGACTTGCACTCGTTCATTCCGAACGGCCCGATGCTCCGACTCGGGGCCTATCAGCCCGAGGCGATCGGCAGCGTCACCCGCGAAATGCGCAATGCGGCGGTGGTGCGCGTGCTCAGTCTCGATCCCATCGCGCACGCCGAGATCGTTCCGAAAGCTGAAGTGGCGACCGGCCTGCCAGGTTTTTCGCTGCACGTCTACGACCTCACGGATCCCTGGCCGAGGGCCTACGTCGCCTGCCGCGCCGAGTTCGAGACCGACAGGCAGCTCGCGCTCCAGAAGGCGCTCGCTCCGGAATTCGACCCGCGCAGGGACGTGGTCCTTTCGCAGCTCGCGCCAGCCACGTGCACGCGAGGGACGGTCGTGCGGCATCCGGTCGCACCCGGCAACGAGGCCTATGCCGTGGAGGCCGACGGGCCCGGCGTGCTGGTGCTTCGCGACAGCTACACGCCCAGCTGGCACGCTACCGTCGACGGCGCTCCGGCGCCCGTGCTGCGGGCCAACGGCCGACACCGCGGGGTGCCCCTGGTTGGAGGGCGACACGACGTACGGGTCTTCTACGATCCGCCCTATCTGCGAGCGGGCCTTGCGATCTCGGGCCTTGCGATTCTTCTCGCTGCAGGCGTGCTCGTAAGGCGCACGGCGGGGTCGCCGGGCCGGGGCGGGATCCCGGAGCCGATGGTGTAACATCCGCGCCCGTGAGCGCGCGCATCCTAGACGGCGTTTCGGTAGCCCAGGCGATTCGCGCGGAGCTTCAGCAGCAGGTGGCGTCGCTCGCGGCCAGGGGCGCCCGACCCGGCCTGGCAGTGCTCCTCGTCGGGGACGACCCGGCGTCCGCGGTTTACGTCCGGAACAAGACCTGCGCCTGCGAGGAACTCGGTCTCCACCACGAAACCCTGCGTTTCCCGCCCACGGCGACGACCGAGCAGCTCGTGAGTTGCATCCGCGACCTGAACGCTCGTGGCGACATCCACGGCATTCTCGTCCAGCTCCCGCTTCCGCGGGCGGTCGATGCCGAGGCCGTGCTCAGCCTCGTGGATCCCCGCAAAGACGTGGACGGCTTTCACGCCGAGAACGTCGGCCGGCTCGTCCAAAAGCGCCCGGGTTTCGTGGCCTGCACGCCGGCGGGCATCATGGAACTGCTCCGGCGCAGCGGCATCGCAGTCGCCGGAAAGCGCGCGCTGGTTCTCGGCCGCAGCGACATCGTAGGAAAGCCGATGGCGCTGTTGCTCCTGCATGCCGACGCCACGGTGACGATCGCGCACTCGCGGACCTGCGAGCTCGAGAGCGTCATGCGCGCCGCCGACATACTGGTGGCCGCGATCGGCAAGCCTGGATTCGTCCGCGCCAGTGACGTCAAGCCAGGCGCCGTCGTCGTCGACGTCGGCATGAACCGCATCGAGGACCCAGCGCTCGCCGAGGATCTGCTCGATGAGACACGCCTTGCGGCGTTTCGGGAGAAGGGCAACGCCCTGGTCGGCGACGTGGACTTCCGGCGGGTGCGGGAGGTGGCGTCCGTGATCACGCCCGTGCCCGGCGGCGTCGGACCGCTCACGATCGCCCTGCTGATGAAGAACACCGTGAGCGCCGCCGCGCGGCCCTGAGGCATGCTGCGGGTCGGACTCACCGGCGGCATCGCGTCGGGCAAGTCCCGGGTGCTCGAGCACTTCGCCGAGGCAGGCTTCGTCACGCTCGACCTCGATCGCGTGGCGCACGACGTCATGGCGCCCGGCGGGAGCGCGCACGCGGCGGTGCTCGAGGCTTTCGGGCCGGAGGTGCGTGCCCAGGACGGCTCGATCGATCGCAAGAAGCTCGGCCCGATCGTCTTTGCCGACGTCGATGCTCGTGAGCGGCTGAACGCCGTCGTTCACCCGCGCGTCCGCGAAGAGGAGATGCTTCGCCTTGCGGCGGTGGCTGGCCGGGCCGGAGCGGTGTCGGTGAGCGACGCGGCGCTGCTCGTGGAGTCCGGCGGCCACCTGCGCTACGACCGCCTGGTCGTGGCCTGGTGTTCCCCCGAGGAGCAGCTGCGCCGCTTGCGCGGTCGCGACGCCCTGTCCGAAGCTGCGGCTCGTCTGCGCGTCGCTGCGCAGATGTCGAACGACGAGAAGAGGCGCTTCGCGCACTTCGCAATCGATACGGGGGGCACTCTCGAGCAGACGGCGTCGCAAGCTCGAGCGCTCACCCAGCAGCTGCGCGAGCTGGCCCTCGCGCGGGCGCCCAGGGGCCCCCTGGCAAGGCAGCGAAGTGAGGCACTCGTCGCGAACAGCCCCGCTCGTGGCCCGCGGGGTCTCGATCCGTTGCGCTTGCTCGAGCGCCTGGCAGGCGAAGAGCACGTCGAGATGCGCGCCCTGGCGGCGCTATTGGATCCGCCGCCGGACGGGCCTTGGTATCGCCCGGCGCGTTCGAGTGCGCAGGCGCCCGGTCCCGAGGCTCTGGCCGCCGTGCTCGCCTTGTTCTGCGCGGCCCGCCGCGGCTTTGACCGCGACTTCCTGGCCGCCGTCGCGGCGTCCCTGGCACGGCTCACACACGAAGCTGCCTCGGCGATCGCGACGGCCGTGCTGGCCGCGCTCGTCGCGAGCGACCTGCTTCAGGGCGCGAGCGCGGTCGACGCGGCGATTGAGCAGGGTCGCCTGGCCGCGCAAAGGTGGGGCGGCGCGCCGCCCGAACTGTCGAGGATCCGCGCGCTCGCCGACCAGCTCACGAGGGCGCCCGCCGCGATCACTCCACAGCTTCGCCGCGTGGTCGGTCGTTTCGTGTAGCCGCGGCGCGCCAGAGCACCTCGCTTTCGATCGGGCGTCACTCTGCTGCGGAGCTTCGGATCAGGGCGTCCCGGCGGTGGGCCCCAGGCGCTCCTCGACGCAGGTGTTCCATTCGTGGCAGTGCGGGCAGCGCCAGAGCATGTCGTCGGCGCGGTAGCGGCAGGAGGTGCAGATGTGCGGGTCCCTGTAGAAGACTGACTCTTCGCAGGCGCGCGAGTAGCGCTCCAGGTGCTCGTCGCGGACGCCGGCGACCTGCAGTGTCCGCCACGTCTCCAGATGCACGAGCAGCACGTGGGGGTTCTCGGTGAGGGCGCGCAGCAACAGGCCGTAGGCCTCCTCGGGCCGGCCCTCGGCGCGCAGCCGGCGCGCGAGCGCCACACGCGCCCGCCAATCGCGCGGATCCCGACTCAGGATCGATTCGCACAGCGCTACGAAGCGCGAGGGCTCGCCGTTCGCGGCATAGGCGGAAGACAATCGGTCGAAGGCGAGATAGGCGCGCTCCGGCGCGACGGAGATCGCGTCTTGCAAGATCATCGCGGCGCGCCGGGGGTCGCTCGGCGACGCCAGGTCGGCGAGCCCAAGGTAGGCCGGGAAGACGCGCTTGTCGAGGGAAAGTGCCGTGCGGAACGCCTTCTCGGCCTCTTCCCGATGGCCCGACGCCAGCGCCTCGCGGCCGATCTCCGCCTGGATGTAGCCCAGCACCAGGCTGTCGTCGCTCTTGCGCAGCCGGCTGAGCCGGGTCTGCACCTCGAACGCCTCGCGCCAACGGCGCTGCTCTTCGTGAAGCTTCTGGAGCCCAGCGAGGGCGTGAATGTTCCTGGGGTCCATCTCGAGCACGTCCTGGAAGGTCTGGGTGGCGCGGTCGATGAAGCCCGCAGCTTGCTGATCCATCCCGAGGCAAACGAGGGCGTGGGCCCGTTCGGCCCGTGACAGGTCAGCGCGACCGAGAAGTCCCTTGTGGACCTGCATGGCGCGCTCGACCTGGCCCGTCTGCCGGTGCAGGTTGCCGAGCACCAGCAGGATCTCGAAGGCCTCGGGCTCCTCGCGCGCGACCTTGGCCAGCTCGCTGATCGCGCGCGTGCTCTCGCCCGCCGCGAGGTAGTGCAGGCCCTGGGTGTAGTGGGCCGACGAGCGGAACGCCGAACCTCCGAACAGGTCGCGCCGCCGCGCCTTGGCCCAGGCTCGGCCTGCGGCGAGCCCGGCCAGGGCGGCGAGCACGATCGCGAGAAGCGCCGAGCCCGTCACGGCTGTGGGGGCCGCGGCCAAATCACAGCTTGACGCCGATGCCGGCCACGGCACGCTCCCAGTCGCCCCGTGCGCGCAGGATGGCTTCCACGAACTCGCGCAGGCAGCCGCGGCCTCCGCCAGCGCTGAGGACCATGTAGGCCTCGGCTCGAACCTCGTGGGGTGCGTCGGCGGGCGCCGCCGTGAGGCCCACTTCCGCGAGCACCGGCAGGTCGCTCAGATCGTCGCCGATGTAGGCGACCTCGCGCGCCTCGACCGCCTGTTCGGCCAGGATCTCGCGCAGCGCGGCGCGCTTGTCGACGACACCCTGACGCACCACCGCCATGCCCAGTTCCTCGGCGCGGCGGGCCACCACTTCGGAAGCGCGGCCCGAAAGCAGTCCCGTGCGCAGCCCGGCGTTGTGCGCGAGCACGATGCCGAGGCCGTCGCGGACATGGAACGCCTTGGCCTCCCGGCCGTCCGGCAGCAGCAGGATCGTGCCGTCGGTCAGCACCCCGTCGACGTCGCTCAGCAGCAGCTTGATGGCGCGGCAGCGCGCCGCGAGTGCGGCGTCCTTCATTCAGATCAGCTCCGTCTTCCACAGATCGTGGAGGTGGACCACGCCCTCCACCAGCGAGTCCTCGGCCACGACCACCAGCGAGGTGATCTTGCGGCTCTCCATGACGTGGAGCGCCTGCGTCGCCAGCTCGCGCCGCCCGATCGTGACCGGCTGAGCGCTCATGCACTCGGCTGCCCTGCGATCGAGGAACTGGTGGCCGTGGCGTTCCATCTGCCGGCGCAGGTCTCCGTCGGAGAGAACTCCCAGCAGCCGGCCACTGGCATCCTGCACGGTGGTCATGCCCAGCCGTTTTCGCGTCATCTCGAAGAGCACGTCCTGCATCGGCGTCTCCAGGCCGACCCGGGGCGTCTTGTCGCCGCTGCCCATTACGTCTTCGACCCGCAGCAGTTGCCTGCCGAGGCCACCGCCGGGGTGGAGCCTTGCGAAGTCCTCGACGCTGAAGCCGCGACGCTCGAGCAGGGCCATGGCCAGCGCGTCGCCCATGGCAAGGGCCGCCGTCGTCGAGGCAGTCGGCGTGAGGCCGAGCGGGCACGCCTCCTCGCGGATCGAGACGTCGAGGTGGACGCTGGCGCTGCGCGCCAGCACGGAGCGAGGCATGGCGGTCATCGCGACGAGGAACACGCCGAGCCGCTTCAGGCTTGGCAAGAGGGCCAGGATCTCGGCCGTGTCGCCGCTCTTCGAGAGCGCCACGACGGCGTCGCTCTTGACGATGCGGCCGAGGTCCCCGTGGATCGCGTCGGCCGGATGGAGGAAGTAGGAGGGCGAGCCGGTCGATGCGAAGGTAGCGGAAAGCTTGCGGCCGATCAGGCCACTCTTGCCCATCCCGGTTACGACGACGCGGCCTTCGCACGCGAAGAGGCCCTCGACGGCCCGATCGAAGCCGGCGTCGAGGTGGTCGCGCAGCGAGAGGATGGCCGCGGCCTCGATTTCGAGGACCTTGCGCGCCGTGTCGTAGGGCATCTTCGAATCCTAGCCGCTCAGCCTCGCCGCCGCCAAACCCTCGTTGATCCCGCTGCCGACAAGCCGACGCTCGTGAGCAGCCGGCCCAGCGCTCAGGCGCCGGCGGCTTCGTGGATTGCGAGCAGTCGCTTCAGGAGGCCGCGCAGACGGCCGAGGCGGTAGGCATTGGGCCCGTCCGACAGCGCCTTCGTGGGGTTCTCGTGGACCTCCATGAACAGTCCATCGAGGCCCGCCGCCACGCCGGCCGGCGCCAGCGTGTCGATGAAGTGCGCCTCGCCGCCCGAGCGATCCCCGAGCCCGCCAGGACGTTGAACGGAGTGCGTGACGTCGAAGATCACCGGATAGCCGAGCGAGCGCAGACTGGGGAAGGACTTCATGTCCACGACGAGGTTGTTGTAGCCAAAGCTGAAGCCGCGCTCGGTGACCATCAGCTTGCGGTTGCCGGTGGTCGCCGCCTTCTCCATCACGCCCTTCATGTCCCAGGGCGCCATGAACTGGCCCTTCTTGATGTTCACGATCTTCCCCGTGCGAGCGGCTTCGAGCACGAGGTCGGTCTGACGGCACAGGAAGGCAGGGATCTGGAGCACGTCGGCGACCTGGGCGGCCCTCTCGACCTGCACGCACTCGTGGACGTCCGTGAGGATCGGCACAGCGTGCTTGGCCTTCACGTTCGCCAGGATCTCGAGACCCCGTTCTACGCCCGGGCCCCGGTACGAGCCGATGCTCGAGCGGTTGGCTTTGTCGTAGCTCGCCTTGAAGATCAGTGGAATGCCTAGCTCGCCCGTGATGTCCTTGAGCCGCGCCGCCAGCTGTCCCGGATGGCGCGGGTTTTCGATCACGCAAGGGCCGGCGATGAGAAACAGCCGGCCGTTGCCCAGCCGCGCCCGGCCCAGGGCGATGCTCCGCGTCACTAGCGCGCGACCGAAACGTCCGAGACCGCGCGCTCGCCGCGCCGGACCGCGCGGTTCTCGAGGCTCGCCTTCACGAAGCCGGCGAACAGCGGATGGGGCGCCAGGGGCTTCGACTTGAACTCGGGGTGGAACTGCACCGCCACGAACCACGGGTGAGCGGGGATCTCCGCGATCTCCACGAACTTCCCGTCCGGGGTCTTGCCGGAGATCACCAAGCCGCCCTGGGTCAGGCACGACTCGTACTGCTTGTTGAACTCGTAGCGGTGACGATGGCGTTCACTGATCTGGGGAGCACCGTAGGCGCGCTCGGCTAGCGAGCCGGGAGTGAGCACGCAGGCGTAGGAGCCCAGGCGCATGGTGCCGCCCATGTCGTCGACGCCGAGCAGGTCCTGCAGCTTGTAGATGACCCTGTGCTCGGCGCTCTCCTCGACCTCGGTGGAGTTCGCCCCGCTCAGGCCGCACACGTTGCGGGCGTACTCGGTTACCGCCCACTGGAAGCCGTAGCAGATTCCGAAGTAGGGCGTGTTCGTGCGGCGCGCGTACTCGGCTGCCGCGACCATGCCGCCCGTGCCGCGGGCTCCGAAGCCGCCCGGGACCAGGATTCCGTCGACCCCGGCGAGCTTGCTGTCGGCGTTGCCGCTCTCGAGCTCCTCGGATTCGACCCAGCGCCGGACCACGCTCACGTCGTTCCCGAATCCGCCATGGGTCAGGGCCTCGTTGAGGCTCTTGTAGGAGTCCTCGAACGAGACGTACTTGCCCACGATGCCGATCACGACCTCGCCCTTCGGGTTACGGATGCGGTGGACGAGCTCCTCCCAGGCCTTCATGTCGCGTCCCCGGCTGTCGAGGCCCAGGGACTTGAGCACGATCGCGTCCAGCCCCTCGCCGGACAGCACGAGCGGCACCTCGTAGATCGAATCCACGTCCTTGGCCGTGATCACGGCTTCCTCGGGCACGTCGCAGTAGAGCGCCAGCTTGGCCTTGAGGTCGGGCGACAAGTAGCGATCGGTGCGGCACAACAGGATGTCGGGCTGGATGCCGATGGCGCGCAGCTCACGGACCGAGTGCTGCATCGGTTTGGTCTTGAGCTCGTGGGCGGTCGCGATGTACGGCACCAGCGCCAGGTGCACGAAGATCGCGTTGCTGCGGCCCACGTCCTGGCGGAACTGGCGCACAGCCTCGAGGAATGGCAGGCTCTCGATGTCGCCAACGGTTCCGCCGATTTCGACGATCACCACGTCCGCGTCCTTCGAGACGGCGCGGATCGCGGCCTTGATCTCGTCGGTGATGTGGGGGATGACCTGGACCGTGCGGCCCAGGTAGTCGCCGCGCCGCTCCCTGGCGATCACGTTGCCGTAGATCTTCCCGGTCGTGATGTTCGAGCTCTTGGACGTGACGCAATGCGTGAAGCGCTCGTAGTGGCCGAGGTCGAGGTCGGTCTCGGCGCCGTCGTCGGTCACGTACACCTCGCCGTGCTGGTATGGGCTCATGGTGCCGGGGTCGACGTTGATGTACGGGTCACACTTCATCATGGCGACCTTGAAGCCGTGGCCCTCGAGCAAACAGCCGATGGAGGCCGAAGCCAGGCCCTTGCCGAGCGACGAGACGACGCCCCCGGTCACGAAGATGTACTTGATCAAGCGTTCTCCTTGAGAAGGGTCCGGACGCGTTCGAGATCTTCGGGGGTATCGACGGCCATCCCGCTCTGCCCGGCGAAGGGCACGACGCGGATGCGCATGCCCGCCTGCACCGCGCGCAGCTGTTCCAGCCCCTCGGCGCGCTCCAGGGGCGATGCGGGCAAGGACGCGAAGCGCATCAGCGCCGAGCGCCTGTAGACGTAGAGACCGACATGTTTGCGTGCGAGGCCCAGCCGCACCGCTTCCGCGGCGCTGGCGCGCTCTCCGCGCGACGGGTCGAAGCGGACGTGGGGGATCGGGCTGCGGGAGAAATACAAGGCGTCGCCGAGTTCGTTCACCACGACCTTGACGATCTGCGGTGCCAGCATCTCGTCGACGTCGGTGAGCGGCAGCGAGAGCGTCGCCATGTCGAGGCTCGGATCGGCGATCATCGGCGCGAGTGCTGCCTCGATCCCCGCGGGGTCGAGCATCGGCTCGTCGCCTTGCACGTTGACAACCAGGCTGGCGTTCGTCGTCTGGACGGCTTCGGCCAGGCGATCGCTCCCCGTAGCGTGGCGTGGCGAGGTCATCACGGCCACGCCGCCGAAACCCCGGACGACGCTGGCGATGCGCTCGTCCTCGGTCGCGACCAGCACCTGGTCGAGGCCGCGGGCGCGCATCACGCGCTCATGGACGTGCTGGATCATCGGCTTTCCGTGGATTTCCGAGAGAGGCTTCCCCGGTAGACGTTGTGCTGCGAAGCGCGCCGGGATGATCGCGACGATGGCCAAATTGTTTGCGGGCCCTCGTGTACGTTACATCGTAGCGAGGCGCTGACGATGTGTCAATCCT
>JAQBHI010000137.1:0-45969 GCA_032127875.1 Acidobacteriota bacterium | reverse complement strand
ACTCATCGAGGGTCCGGTCGATGATCGGCCGCACGCGCGGGAAGCGGGCTAAGTACGCGTCGTTGATCTCCTGCGCCGCCTGCGGGGTCACGCCGATGTCCTTTGACAGCGTGAACGCCGTCTTGCCGTAGAGCAGCGCGTAGTTGATCATCTTCGAGATTCGGCGCTGCTCGTCGGGGCTGACCGGCGACAGGGCACCGAAGATCTCCCGGGCCGTCCGGTCGTGGACGTCCTCGCCGCGCCGGAAGGTTTCGATCAGCGTTTCGTCCTTCGACAGATGAGCGAGGATCCGCAGCTCGACCTGCGAGTAGTCGGCCGAGAGCAGCAAGTGTCCAGCCTCCGCGACGAAGGCTTGGCGGATGCGCCGTCCCTCGAGGGTGCGGATCGGGATGTTCTGAAGGTTCGGATCGGACGACGAGATCCTGCCCGTGGCCGCTATCGCCTGATTGAACGAGGCGTGGATCCGGCCCGTTTTCGGATGCACCAACTCCGGCAGCGCATCGACATAGGTGGACTTGAGCTTCTGAACAGAGCGGTACTCGAGGATCTTGCGGGGCAGCTCGTGGTCGAGGGCCAGCTCCTCGAGCACGTCTTCGGCGGTCGAGGCCGCTCGCGTCTTGGCGGTTTTCTTGCCCGAGCGCAGACCCAGGCGATCGAACAAGATCTCGCGGAGTTGCGGCGGCGAGTTGACGTTGAACTCGCCTCCAGCCAGGGCGTGGATCTCGCTCGTCAGCGACCCGATCTGCCGCTCCATCTCGCGGCTCATCGCGGCTAGCAAGGCGGTGTCGACCTTCACGCCAGCGCGCTCCATGTCGGCGAGAACAGGGACCAGGGGCAGCTCCATCGTCTCGAAGACCGCAAGTACACCCTCGGACTCGAGGCGTGCCCGCACCGGCGGTACCAGCCGAAGGACCAGGCGAGCTTCGGCCGTGGCCGCCGTGGCGGCCGTCTCGAGGGGCGGTACACCCTCGCCGGTCGCCTCGAGGGCCGTCGCTCCTCGTTCGCCCAGGAACTCCACAGCGAGATCGTCCAGTGAGTAGTGGCGGCGGCCCGGATTGAGCAGGTATGAGGCGATCGTCGCGTCGAATGTGAGCCCTTCCAGGCTGCTTCCCGCCTGGGCCAGCACGATGCGCTCGCGTTTGCCGACGGCTGCCGCCTTGGAGACATCGCACGCTTCGAACAGCGGCCGCAGCCGGTCGAGCGCCGTGGCTCGCGACAACGCCGGTCCGGTTTCGAACGCGGCCTGCACGAGGGGGACATAGGCCGACTCGTTTCCCCACGCGAGCGCCAGGCCAACGATCTCTGCTTTCATCGAGTCACGGGACGTCAGCAGCAACGCGAGCGCCATGCTCCCCGCGCTGCGGCACTCGGCCACCACGGCCTCGAGAGCGGCCTCGTCGCAAACGATGCGCGCAGCGTCGTCGCGAGCGGCCTTGAGCTCGGGCGCGAACTGCTTGGCCAAGGTCGTGAACTCGAGCTCGGTGAAGAGCGTGTAGGCCGCCTCCCGATCCGGCTGCTGGTGTCGAAGCGCCGCGAGGTCGAGAACGACAGGTGCGTCGGTGCGCAGCGTGACTAGACGCTTCGAAAGCAGCGCCGCCTCGCGATGGGCCTGCAGGCCCTCACGGTAGGAAGCGCGCTTCACCTGGCTCGCGTTCTCGAGAACGGCCTCGACCGGGCCGAACTCGCGAACCAGGTCCCGTGCCCCCTTCGCGCCGATCCCCGGCACGCCCGGCACGTTGTCCACGGCGTCGCCCACGAGGGCCAGCACGTCCACCACCCGCTCCGGCGGCACGCCCCACTTCTCTTCGACCCGGGAGCGGTCGTAACGCGTGGCAGCCACGCCGCCCTGGCCCGGGTTCAAGACCAGAATCTCGTCACCCACCAACTGCAACAGGTCCTTGTCCCCGGAAACCACCACGACAGACAGGCCTTGCGCGACGGCCTGCGTCGCCAGTGTCGCGATCACGTCGTCGGCCTCGAAGCCCTCGGCCTCCAGGATCGGCAGGCGAAATACCTGGCATACCCGCCGGACGTACGGGATCTGAACCGCCAGGTCGTCATCCATCCTCGGACGATGCGCTTTGTATTCGGCGTACTCCTCATGGCGGAAGGTGGGTCCTGCCAGATCGAAGCTGATGCCGATAAAGCGGGGTGCTTCGTCCTCGAAAAGCTTGCGCAGCATCGTCGTGAAGCCATACGTGGCGCCCGTCGGCAAACCGCGGGCCGTGGCGAGGCCACGGATGGCGTGATAGGCGCGGTGAAACTGGGCGTTTCCATCGATGAGATAGAGGGCGTCCTTCGAAGCGCTCGGAGCCATGGCGGGACCGCGATTCTATCTCGTTTAGAATGGCGGCCCGTGCTTCCCCGCTTGCTTCTTGGCCTGCTGCTTTCCGCCTCCCTGCGTGGCTGCGTCGTCTACGAGTACGAGCACGAGTTCTGGCTCCGAGTCGACGGTTCGGGCAGCGTCAGCGTCACGGGGACGCCGAAGCTGTGGGTCGCCTTCAAGGGACTGGGGCGCGCCGACGATCCCGAGGGCACGGCCACACGCGAGGCAGCACGAGCGCTGTTCGAGCGCTCAGGGCTGCGCGTGCGCCGTGTCACGCTCACGCAGCGCGAAGGTCGGCCCTACCTTTCCGTTTCCGCCGACTTTGGCGACGTGAACCGCCTCTCCGGAAGCGCCGCCTTCCCCGACATCCACATCGGCATGCGGCCGGAGAAGGAGAGGCTCGTGCTGGAGGGTAGTTGGCGAAAGCCGTCGTCGTCGCCCGCGCCTTCCGAGCGCGATGGCCTGATGGCGGTGCGCTTCCATCTGCCGAGCAAGGTGTACGCGCACCAGAACGCCGTGCTCGGTGTCGAGCGTGGCAACATCGCCTCGTGGCGGCAGGAGGTAGCGCAAGCGCTCGAGGGCCGTCCGCTCGATTTCGGCGCAACGATGGACCAGCGCAGCATCCTGGGTTCCACCGTGGCACTGTTTGCCACGGCCATCGCCCTGGCGCTCGGCATCCTCACGACCGTGGTGTGGATGGTGGTCCGGCGGGGCCGAAGGCAGCGCGCCTAGGGCTTCCTCGTGCCTTCGGCGGCGAGATCCACGGCCACTTTCGTGGTAGCCGCCGGTATCGGCCGCGGGCGGGGCGTGGGACCTGTCGCCGTCGGGAGCGTCGCCGCTGGCTGGCTCGGAGGGGCGGTTGCTGCTGGGCCGCGAAGCAGCCGTACTCCGGCGCCCAGGGCCACGATCGGCACTGCGAGCAACCAGGGCAGGCCGCGCTAGGCCGGGAGTCGGGCCGCGACGGCCTTCGCGAGGAGCTCCACGAGCTTGCGAGCGCACACCCCGGCCGGATCGAGCGACGGGTTGAACTCGCAGACCTCGAGAACGGCGACGCGTGGCGAATGCAGCAGCCCGACGAGCAACGTTTCGATCTCGCTCCAGCGGAGCCCAGGCCCCTGCGTCACAGCCGCCTTGGCGCAAAGGTCGCTCGCGTCGATCACGTCGACATCGAGATGCACGAGCAGCGGCCCGTCGTCGTTAGCGATCGCGGCCAGTGCGTCGGCGGCGGCGCGAGCGCCGCCTCCCGCCCGGATCTCGTCTGCGCTGCGCGCCAGGGCCAGCTCGCGCAGCGGCACGCGCTCGCCTGGATCGACCGCGCGATAACCGAGGATCGCGACGTGTCCTGGGACGAGCGCACAGGCCGTTCCGCCAGCGGCGACCAGCTCCGGGGCGCCGCGGCCTAGGGCCGCCGCGACGGCCATGCCGTTCAAGGTGCCGGATGGCGTGGTCTCGGGGGTGTTGAGATCGAGATCGGCATCCAGATATACGAGGCCCAGCGGCCGCCCGAGCGCCCGTGCCGCTCCGCCAACGCTGCCGGCCAGGATCGAGCAGTCGCCACCGAGCAAGAGCGTGAAACCCTCGGCCAAGGCGCGCGACATCTCGTCCGCGGTGGCCCGCGCCGCGCAGGCGGCGAGTGCCAGGTTGCGAGCCCGCGGCTGTTGGGCATCCTCGCGCCAGGGGAAAAGCGACAAGTCGGAGAGGTTCACCACCCGCGCGCCGACCTCGCGCAAGGCTTCGAGCAGTCCTGCTTCACGCAAGGCGAAGGCGGCGCGCTCGCTCCCAGGGCCGCTTGCCCCGGCTGCGCTGGGCACCCCGAAGACCGCGATCTTGGGCAGGCGGGCCGCCGCTGCTCGCATCGGTGCAGTATAATCCCGGCTTCGCGTCGGCCTTTCCGGAGTCCTTTGATGAACCTCAAGCTCTCCTTCCAACCCGTTTCGCAGACGCCGCTCGACCTGCTCATGGTCGTGCTCGATTCCGAGAAAACGCTGCACGACGTCGATGACAAGGCCGTGCTGGCCCACCTGGCTCGCGCCAGCGCGGCGTTCAAGGACAAGACGCTGAAGCGGGAGTACTTCGCGACGCTGCCCGAAGGGTCGAGCCCCCGGGCACTCGTCGTTTACTGGAGCCCGCTGCAGCGTAGTTACAACCTGTGGGAGAACGTGAAGACGTTCACTGCCCGAGCGCTGCGCCTGGCCCGGGACTACCGGTATGCCCGGATCGGCTTGCTCATGAACGGCGCGGACTCGGCTCCGCTCGTCGGCAAAGTCGTCGAGGGCGCGAGCCTGGGCGCCTACACGTTCGATCGCTATCGGCAGGAAAAGGACGAGTTCTTCGCGAAGGACGCGCAGGTCAGGTTGATCGCGCACCCCGACCACAAAGCAGATGCGGAGGCACGCAAGGCCCGCTACGCGTGGGTTTCCGAGAACGTGAACCTCGCCCGCGACGTGATCAGCGAACCGGGCAGCGTCGTCACGCCGGAGTACCTGGCCGAGCGAGCGGCCGAGATCGCCAAGGAAGTGGATCTCGAAGCCGAGATCCTCGACCCCGCCGGCCTCAAGGCGCGCGGCTACACCGGCATCCTGCGCGTGGGCCAGGGCAGCGCGTTCGCCCCGCGCATGGTGATTCTGCGCCACGTCCCGCGCCAGGCCTCGGCCGAAACCATAGCACTCGTCGGCAAGGGCATCACCTTCGACTCCGGTGGCATCAGCCTCAAGCCCGGCGATCACATGTGGGAGATGAAAGGCGACATGGCCGGCGCCGCCGCGGTGCTCTACACGATGCGGGCGCTGGGCAAGCTGCGGCCCGACGTCAAGGTCGTGGGGATCCTGTGCTGCGCCGAGAACATGCCCGATGCCAACGCGCAGCGCCCCGGCGACATCTTCACGGCCAGGAACGGCAAGTCGATCATGGTCGACAACACCGATGCCGAGGGCCGCCTCGTCCTCACCGACGGCCTTGCCCGCGCCGGCGAGGAGGGCGCCAGCCACGTCGTCGACATCGCAACCCTGACCGGAGCCGTGGTGCGCGCGCTCGGGCCCAGCGTCGCCGGCGTGCTCGGCAGCGACCGCGACCTGATCGGGCGCCTGATCCGTTCCGGCGAGAACCACGGCGAGGCGTTCTGGGAGCTGCCGCTCGTCGAGGAGTACAAGGACGCGCTCAAGACGCCCTTCGCCGATCTCAACAACATCGCCTCGGGCGGGCTCGCCGGCGCCATCACCGCCGGCCTGTTCCTCCGCGAGTTCGTCCCCGAAAAGGCGGCCTGGGCCCATCTCGACATCGCGGGCTCGATGTTCCGCGACAAGGAATGGAAGTACTACGAGGCCGGCGCCATCGGTTTCGGCGTGAAGACGCTGGTGGACTTGTGCGAGCGCTTCCATGATCCTGTCGCCTGAGCGCGTCAGCTTCGACAAGGTCACCGACGTCGTCTACCTGGGCTCACGGATCGCGAACCTCGACGATTATCACCGGCTGCGCGCGCAAGGCGTCAAGGCCTGCGTCGACATGAAGCAGGAGGGGGCCGACCCCTGGACGTTCGAGGCCTTCTTGTGGCTTCCCACCGTCGATCACGACCCACCGAGTCGCGCGCACCTGCACATGGGCATCGGCTTCCTGCGCCAGTGCGAGCGTGCGGGGATCGCAGTTTTCGTCCACTGCATGGCGGGCGTCGGCCGCTCGTCGACGCTCGTGCTCGCCTATCTCCTCGCTGGCCCCTACCGCGAACAGGGCGCCGCAGCGGCCCTCCACTTTCTCAGTGCCCGCCGCCCGGTCGTGAACCCGAACCCGCCGCAGGTCCGGGCCGCCGAGGAGGCCGCCCACAGCTTCGGGGGCTGACGACGCGCTTCTCGGCGGCGGCGCTCATCGCAGACCTCCGGGAGCTGGTTTGTCGCGAGAGCCCTTCCGACGACCCTGACAGGGTTTCGGCACTGGCGGCTTTCGTCAGCCAGACGCTGCGCGCCCGCGGTGTCCTGGCCGAGACGCGGCCGTGTCCACCGCGGGGCGACGCCGTGCTCGCGTCCGTCGGATCCGGCCCGAATGGCACGCTGCTGCTCGGACACCTGGACACCGTCTGGCCCGTCGGCTCCCTTGCGGCGCTGCCGTTCGACGTAAGGGACGGTCGCATCACCGGCCCCGGCGTCTTCGACATGAAGGCGGGCATCGCGCTGGCAATGGCGGTGCTGCCCGAGCTGGCGCGCCGCGCAGCGGTTCCTCCAGTTTCGCTGCTCCTGGTTCCCGACGAGGAAGTCGGCACGGCCGCCTCGATGGAATTGCTCCTTGCCCAGGCGCGCCAAAACGCCCGTGTGCTGGTCCTCGAGCCGCCACTCGAGGGTGCCGCCAAGATCGCGCGCAAGGGCACCGGCCAGTTCGACCTGCACTTCACGGGCCGCGCCGCCCACGCGGGTCTCGACCCGGAGAAAGGCGCCTCGGCGCTGGCGGCGCTGTCGCGTGCAGTCCTGTTCCTGGAGGGCCTCGGTGACGCGGCGCGTGGGACGACGGTGACGCCGACAGTCGCAAGGAGCGGGACGAAGACGAACGTCATCCCCGAACACGCGACTTTGCTGGTCGACGTCCGCGTGTGGGCGCAGGACGAGGCGGCTCGTGTGGAGGCCGCGGTGCGCGGCTTCATGCCTGCCGACACGCGCGTCTCGTTGCGCGTCGAGGGTGGCTTCGACCGGCCCCCGCTCGAGCCGACGCCTGCCTCCGAAGCGCTCTACGCGCGGGCGCGGCGCATTGCGGGCGAGCTCGGTTTCGAGCTGGGTGCGGCCCGGGTGGGCGGCGCCTCCGACGGCAACCTCACGGCCGCGGCTGGAATCCCGACCCTCGATGGGCTCGGACCGAACGGCAGGGGCGCGCACGCGCGGGACGAATGCGTCTTCATGGACGACCTGGTGCGCCGCGCCGAGCTGCTGGGGCGGCTTCTCGCCGACCCCTCGTGAGCGCCGGCTTCTTGATCGACGATCGCCTGAAGGGCGTGCCCCTGGACACCGAGGGCTTCGCCATCGAGCGCATCGGCGAGAAGAAATGGAATGTCCTGCGAGGCGACGTCCGCTTTCCGGCGGCCGTTCTCAAGGAGTCAGCGCTCTGCCACAATGGCGCCTGGATGCGTCGCTTTCTAGCGGTGAGCGGCGCGCTACTGGCTCCGCACGGCAAGACGACACTGAGCCCCGAGCTGTTCCGCCGACAGCTCGACGATGGCGCTTGGGCGATCACGCTCGCGACACTCGGCCAGGTGCGCGCCGCGCGCCGGCACGGCGTCGCCCGCGTCGTGCTGGCGAACGAGGTAGTCGATCCGGCCGAGGTCCGCTGGGCGCTGCGCGAACTCGAAGCCGATCCGCACTTCGAGCTTCTCTGGCTGGTCGATTCGATCGACTGCGTGCGGCTGCTCGCCGCGGAAGCACAAACTCGAGAGCTCGGGCGCCCGCTCGAGCTGCTCGTCGAGCGCGGCTTCGCGGGAGGGCGAGCAGGCTGCCGCGATCTCGCTTCCGCGCTGGGCGTGGCGCGCGCCGTTCACGCGGCCGCGCCGACGCTGGCGCTACGAGGCATCTCAGGCTTTGAGGGCCTGCTTTCCGCCGACGATCCCGGGGGCGAGCAAGAACGGGTCGTGGCGTTTCTGGATGCGATCGGGGAGACCGCGGAGGCCTGCGATCACGAGCGCCTGTTCGCAGCTGGACCGGTCCTGCTTTCGGCGGGCGGCTCGGCCTTCTACGACCTCGTGATCGAGCGCCTCGCTGGCCGGCAGCTCCAGCGCGAATCGAGGGTCCTCGTGCGCGCGGGCTGCTATCTGATCCAAGACGAGGGTGCATACGAACGCGCCTTTGCCCGGATTCTCGAGCGCTCAGGTGTCGCGCGAGGGCAAGGCGAGGGACTGCGCCCGGCACTGGAGTTGTGGGGCCAGGTCCTCTCGCGGCCGGAGCCGACGCGGGCAGTGGTGAACCTCGGCAAGCGGGACGCCTCGCACGATGCCGGTCTGCCCCGGCCGCTGGCGTTTTTCCGCGAGGGCACGCATCAAGCGCCCGTGCCGCTGTCGAGCGTCATCACGGCCGTGCTCAACGACCAGCATGCCCTCCTCGACATCCCCGCGGAATCGCCGCTGCGTCCGGGCGACCGCCTGGGCTTCGGGATCTCGCATCCCTGCCTCACCTTCGACCGCTGGCCGCTGCTATTCGTCGTGAACGACGGCTACGACGTCGTCTCGGCCGTCCACACCCTGTTTTGAGCAGCGCTCACGGGTTCCAGCGTTCGACGTGGATGCCGTTGATCGCCGCCGTCCTGGTCGTGGCCCTCGGCGGCGCCCTCCGCTTCGAAGCCCTCGTCACTCGCTACTGGGAGCCGCAGGGCGCCCCGTCCTGGGCGCTTCGCACCCGCGATAGCTTCGCCTCGCTGCACCCCCGCGGCTTTGCCTTTGTGGCGGAAGCGCAGCCCTACGCGGGCGATCCCTTCTCATACCTGCGCTTCGCCCGCGAGGCGCGCGGCTTCTACGACGCGCACGTCCGCGAACCTGCGTTCCTGGCGGCGGCGCGGCTGGGACTCCACCTTTCGGGTGGCCGGGAGATTGGGCTCAATTTCGCCTCGGCGTTGTTTGGCACCGTTCTGGTCGGGGCCAGCTTGCTGCTCGGGGCGCGGGTCGCCTCGCCCTGGGTCGGCGTTGGGGCGGCCGCCCGGTTGGCAATCGAGCGGCGCGCCGTTCGACTCTCGGTAGAAGGCTGGCGCGACGATACGCATGCGGCCTTCGCGATTCTGGCGGCATGGGCCCTGCTTGGGCTGCTGCGTGGAGCGTCTCGTCGGCAGGCGCTGCTGGCCGGCGGGCTTTGCGCGGCCGCCTGCCTGACGCGGCTCACTTCCGTGGTCTTCCTGCTCCCGGCCTGGGCGTTCATCGCGCTCTGGGGTCAGGGCGGACGGCAGCAACGACTGCGGGCGCTCGGCCTGTGTGCCGGTGTGACACTGGTCCTGCTCGCACCCTACCTGGTGAACTGCGCTGTGGCCTTCGGCGACCCCTTCTATGCCGTGAACTACCACGCCAGCGACTTCTCGCGGCGCGCCGGCTTGCCTCACGGCGGCCCTACAGGCGTCGCCGCGTTCCTGGCCAGCCTCCAGGGCCCGTACGAGCGCCTCGACACCCTTTGGCTGGGGCTCACGAGCGTCCCCTTTGCGAGCAAGTGGACCGGTTTCCGGAACTGGTCCCCGTGGCTCGGCCCTGGCCTCGCCTGGACCGCGGTGCTCGGGCTGTCGAGCTGGACGCTACGGACTGAAGGCCGCTTCTTGCTGGTGCTGCTCGGAGGCCTGCTTCTCCCGTACGCGATGCTCTGGGAGATCCCGGGCGGCGGCAACTGGCGTTACACGCTGCCCGTCTATCCTTTCTACCTGATCGCCGCTTGTGCCGCGTGCGGGCGCCTCACCGCGCTCACCGCCCGCGGCTGCTTCCTGTCGCTCGGGCGGGAAGCCTTCCAGATCGCCGGCGTCGCCGCGGCCGGGCTGCTGCTCGCGAACCTGCTTCAGTATGCTCGCGTCGAGGAGGGCGCTCGCCGTAGACGGGGCGCCCGCATCGAGGTCGGCCCTCGCGATGGTCTGATCCTCGTCGACGGTTGGTCGTGGCCCCAGCGCGAGGGCAACATCCGGCTGCGACACACCCAGCGGCAGGCGGGTCTAATCACGCTGCCACTGCCCGGCGGCACGGATCTGGCCCTTCGACTGCGCCTCTATGTGCGAGGCCCGAGCGGGCGCGTAAGCATCCACCTGGATGGCGCGCCGCTCGCGAGCTTCGCCGCGCCCGAGGGTGCGCAGATCGGGAACTACCTCCTGGCTCTTCCATCGCGGCCCACCGCCCATCGAGCCCGCCTCCGCCTCGAAGCGGCTCCAGGCGAGACGATCTTCCTTTGGTACCTGCGCCTCGAAGGGCCGGCGCCGGCAGCGGATCCCGAGACGGAAGAGCCCTAGTCGTGGCGGAGGGCTTCCATCGGCTGGAGGTGGGCCGCATGCCAGGCTGGGTAGAAGCCGAAACCGATGCCGACGAAGAGGGCGGTGAGCAGGGCCAGCAGGAGCATCAACGGCGAGAGCGCCGTGGGCCAGGCGGCGAAGAGCTGGATCAGGATCGCGCCGAGGATCCCGAGCACGGCGCCGAGTACACCGCCGGCTGAGGTGAGCAGCGACGACTCGACCAGGAACTGCGAGGCGATGTCGCGTCGCGTCGCGCCGAGCGCGCGTCTTATCCCGACCTCACGGGTTCGCTCGGCGACGCTCGCCAGCATGATGTTCATGATTCCGATCCCGCCGACCAGCAGGCTGATCGCAGCGATCGCGCCCGTCACGACGTTGAAGATCCGCTGCGTCTGCTCCTTCTGTCGCAGGATCTCGCGCGGCACCACGATGTCCAGCGCAGCGCCGCCCGTGGTGCGCTCGAGAAGCGACTTCACGACCTCCGCGGAACTGGTCACGCGATCGGCGTCGTCGATTCGCAGCACGATCTCGTCGACGCCATCGGGGCGGGAGTCGGAAGCTCGGTCGAGCGAAGGCAGCGGCACGAAGACTGCGCGGTTCACGTCCCGGGTCCGGATCGGCCCGCCCTTGCCGCGGGGAGGGGCCCGGCCCTCGAGCACGCCCACCACCTGGAAGAACTCGCCGCCGAGCAGGATCCGCTGGCCGCGGGGATCGGAAAGCGGGAACAACTCGCGCGCCACGCTGGCCCCGAGCACCACCGTGCGCTTGGCCTCACGCACGTCCAGGTCCGACAGAAAGCGCCCTGACCCGGAACGCAGTCGCGCCGCCTGTGCGTAGTCCGGCGTCGTGCCCACCGCGATCACGTCGCTATGCCGAGAACCGACCTCGGCCGACAGCCGCGCCTCTCGAACGGCTGCCGCCGCAAGCACGTGCGGCACCACGGCGCGCAGCGACTCCGTGTCGCGCAGCCGCAGTCCGCCCGGGGCGGGTGGCACATCGGCGGAAGGGCGCGAGCGGACTGTGACGGTGTCGATGCCGAGCGCGCCGACCTGCGCGATCGCCTCGCGACGCGCACCCTCGCCCACGGACGACATCGCCACCACGGCTGCGACGCCGAAGACGACGCCCAGGATGGAGAGCGTCGAGCGCAGCTTGTGGAGCATCAGGCTGCGCAGGCCGAGCCGAAGCAAGGCGCGGGACGGCATCATGAGGAAGCCTCACGCTCGACACGGCCGTCACGGATGTGAACCACACGGCGGGCCCGCCGTCCCAGGGCTTCGTTGTGCGTGACGAGGATGACGGTGCGCCCGGCGCGATGCAGTTGGTCGAGCAGGGCTGCGACCTCCTCGCCCGTGGCGGTATCGAGGTTGCCCGTGGGCTCGTCCGCAAGCAGGATGCGCGGCTCGGTGACCAGGGCTCGCGCCACGGCCGCACGCTGCGCCTCGCCGCCCGAGAGTTCGGCGGGCCGATGTTCCGCACGTGGCAGCAGGCCGACGCTCTCGAGCGAGCGCAGCGCGCGCCTGCGGCATTCCGCTTCGGGCAGGCCGCGGTAGAGCAGCGGCGTCTCCACGTTCTCGGCGACGGTGAGCTGTGGGATCAAGTGAAAGGCCTGGAACACGAAGCCAATGCGCTCGTTGCGGATCCGCGAGAGCGCGTCGTCAGCCAGGCCCGAAACCTCGGTACCGCCGAGCACGTACGAACCCGCGGTGGGCAAGTCCAGGCACCCGAGAATCGAAAGCAGGGTCGACTTGCCCGAGCCCGACGGGCCCATGATCGCGACCGATTCGCCCTCTTCGATCTCGAGACTCAGCCCTGCCAGCGCCGCTACCTGGCGCCGGCCCCGGCTGTAGAGCTTGTGCACGTCCCGCAGTTCGACCAGCATCCAGGCGTCTAGCGCGCCCCGGCGGCTTCGAGCGTCCACCCGCTCGGACGCCTCACGAAGCGCAGCGTCTCTCCCACAGGGGGGTACGGCGCCTGGCGGCTGCCGATGATCACGTCGGTGCGCAGGATCGATACGCGGGCCACGCCAGCTTCGCCGAGCACGTCCAGGACGCGAATATCGGTGGCGGCGTTTAGCGCGCCGACGAAGGGGGCCAGCCGTTGCCGTCGCGCGTCGCCGGAGAGGTCGGGTCGCGCCGCTGCAAGGGCGGTGGCCTGGCCGCTCTCGAGCGCCCGTGCGTAAGCGGCGAGCGTCGCCTCGATGGCCTGACGCAGGCCCGGATCGACGCCCGCGAGCGGTCCAGCCGGAGCGAGCGTCGTCCTCGGGGCCGTGGCTACGACGCTCCCCGCGGGTGCGGTCGCTTCGGGGGGGCCCGGACGCGGAGTCGAGGCGCCTCGACGGGAAAGGTACAGTACCGCGCCGAGAAGCAAGGCCGCTCCGACGAGAATGAAACCCGTCGGCGTGCGATGCCGGCGCGTGCGCGGGAGCAGGATCTCGAGGGGGACGAGAGGCAGGGAGCGGTCGGCGACGTGGTCTTCTGTGCGCCGCGGCTCCGAGCGAAAACGCAGGCCTTCGCTGCGTGTCGCTGCGGGCTGAGCCGCCGGCGCGGCGCCTGGCGGCAGCGTCTGGGCGGGGACCGCGCGGGCCAGCGCGCGCGCCGGCTCCGGAGCCGCTGCGCCGGTCCTGGGCGCGAGAAAAGCGCGGCGTGCCTCCTGCACCGCGGCCTGGGCTCTGGCGTTGTCGGGATCCACATCGAGCACGGCGCGCAGGATGCGCAGGCTGCCCTCGCGATCGCCGCTTCCCAGCATCTCGAGCCCGGCGCGAACCTGCTGGTGGAGGGCGCGCCGTCGGCTGCGTTCCGAGTCGAGCGTTTCCACCGAGCCCTGGGTCTCGCGCAGCAGCGCCAGCAGCTCGGGGTGATCGGGCGCCTGGCGCAGGCCGCGCCGCAACTGGAACAGCGCACGGCGATCCCAACCCGCGGCGCGGGCCGCACGCGCGGCGTCCAGGGCCTTCTCGGCCTGGGCTCGCGCCAGCAGCTCGAGCTCGCGATCGGCCTCTGCCTCCGCCGTGGTCGCCCGCGGCCGCTCCTTGAGGCGGCCGAAGAGCTGAAGCGCGACGGGGTGATCCGGGACGAACTTCAGCGCCGAAGTCACGATCTTCTCGGCGGCGGTGAAGTCGCCGCTGTGGACGAGCCGCTCGGCCTCGGCGATCTTGGCCTCGAGTTTCTCGCGCCGCCGGCCCCTGGTCAGCTCGAGCCGCGCGCGCTCCACGAGGGCCCGGGCCGTCAGGCTGTCTGGCCGTTCCTTGACGGCCCGCGAGGCGAGCCGCATGGCCTTTTCGGCCTCGCCGCGGGCGAGGCTCTCTTCGGCGTCGAACAGCAGCAGACCGTGGGCGCGCTGGCGACCGTCTTCCAGCGTGGGGTCCGTCGGCGGGGCCGTCATTGCGCCGTCTGCGAGCCGAAGTCCGAGGGCGCCGCGTCTGGATCGCGCAGCGCCACGCGTTCGCCGCGGCGCAGGCCCTGCTCGACCACCACGAAATCCTGGTTGGAGGGGCCGACCGCGATTTCACGCTCTGCCACGCCGCGTCCGCGCAGCACGTAGCATACGTGGACGCCGTTTTTCTCGAACACCGCGTCGAGCGGGACGAAGAGGGACTTCGCTCGCTCTTCGACCTGGATCTCGACGCGCGCTGTCATGCCCGGCCGCAGGCGCGCCTCCGACTCGCGGATCTGGACCGTCACGCCGAAGAACTTGGTTCCATGCCGGTTCTTCTCTTCCTGGGCCAGCGTTCCCAGAAGGCTGACCGTGCCGGTGAGGCGCAGCTCCGGGTAGGCCGCGACGCGCACGCGGACGTTCTGGTTCCTTTCGACCTTGTGGATATCGGTCTCGCGGATCTTGGTTTCGACGATCATCTTCGAGATGTCGGGCAGGATCAGCAGCGGCTGGTTGGCCCACACCTGATCGCCGACCTGGGGCTTGCGCTGCTCGGAGCCGAAGAACACGTCCTTGTAGACCACGATCCCGGCCACGTCCGCGCGCACCTCGGTGCGGTTCAGCTGCTGGTGGGCGAGCGCGAGCTTGCTCCTCAGCTCCTGGATGCGCGCACTGGCGGAAGAGATCCCCGCGCGCTTTTGTTCGAGTTTATAGTCCGAGGCGATGTCGAGCTCCTTGAGGTTCTCGTGGCTGAGCGTCGCCTCGGCGCGGGCCTGCGAGAGCTCGAGCGGCCGGCCGAAGTCCAGCAGCGCATTCTTGCGGCGTTTGGCGAGTTCGAGATCCTCGCGGTTCCTCTGCACCTGTTGCTCGGCACGCTCGAGTTCCTGCTTGGTGATGAAGCCCTCGGCCAGCAGCGGCTTCAGGTCGTCGTATGCCGATTGGGCCTTTTGCAGTTCGCGCTCCGCATTGGTGACCGCGGCCGACGCCTCCTCCTCGCGGAGCTTGCCCTTGCCCTCCTGGACGTCCTTCAGTTCGAGATCGCTGCGTTCCAGCTTCTGCTTGGCGAGGGCCAGCTCCTCGCGGTTCGCGATCGCCTGCAGCTTGAGGTCCTGCTGGGCCTTCGCCAGATCCCCCTGGGCCTGGCCGAGCAGGGCCTCGCTGCGGCGGATCTCCTCCTCGAAGGGCGCCGAATCGAAGAGCAGCAGCATGTCGCCCTTCTCGACCAGCTTGCCCTCGGGCGCCATGGCCACGATCTTGGCCTGGTTGCTCTGGATGCTGGAGGCGTAGGTCACTGAACGCAGCGCCTGCAGCGTGCCGCTCTCGACGATCGACACATGAAACGGCCCCTCGGCCACGGGCACGTTCGGGAAGCGGCTCTCCGCGCGGCCCGTGAGCAGCCACAGGGGGAGCAGGACGATCGCGGCCGCACTCGCGGCCAAGAGCGTCGTGCGCCGGGGACGCTCTCGCGCAGTGGCGAACGCCCCGCGTAGCCGCTCCGGCGTCCAGGTTTCGCGCCGCAGCCACGGCTGCGCGTCCCTGGCGAGGCTGCGGGTCCCGCGTTCGGCGCCGCGCAAGAAGGCCAGGGAATGCTCCCGGGCCTGGGACACGAAGCGGCCCAGCCGCTCGGCCGCCAGGGCCGGCGAGCTCACCGGGCAAACTCCTTTGCCACGTCGAGCGTGCCGACGGCTCGCATTAGCTGGACGCGCGCCACCTGGAAGTCGGTCAGCAGGCCGACCAGCGCCGTGCGCGCCGAGACGAGGCTGCCCTCCGCGTCGATCACGTCGAAGTTGCTGGCCAGGCCGCGCTGGTAGCGCAGGCTCGCGAGGCGCAGCTGCTGCGACGAGAACTCGACGCTCTTGCGCTGCAGGTCGATGCTCTTGCGCAACCGCTCGAGAGAGCGCACCGCAGCTCGCACGTCGGCCTCGACCTCCTGCTCGCGCTGAGCGAGGAAGCGCTTGCGGGCGGCGAGGTCGAGTTCGGCGATGGCCCGGTTGGTCCGATCCAAGCTGCGTTCCAGGGGATAGGAGGAGGAGACCGTCAGGTTCCAGCGCGAATCGCTGGCCCGGCTCGCGTCCGCGTATGTCGGACCGAAGCCGACCCTGCTCCAGCTCAGGTTCAGGTCGAGTTGGGGCAGCAGGTTCTGGCGCGCCAGCGCCAGGCTGCGTTCCGAGTCGTGGATCTGGTCGCGCGCCTCGGCGAGTTCCAGGCGACTCGCCACGGCCTGCGCGGTCAGAACTTCGGTCGGCTCGATCTCCAGGGACGCGTCGTCGACGAGCGCGCGCGCCTCCGGCTCGACGGGCTCGGAAGGCGCCAGGCCGAGGGACAGGCGAAACGACTCGAGGGCGTTGTCGAGGGCCGTCCGCGATTGAACCAGCGACTCCTGAGTCTGTGAGGCCTGCAGTTCGGCGCGGAACACGTCGAGCTTGCTGGCCAGGCCCACCTGCATGCGCGCCTCAGAGGCCTCGCGCAGGCCGTTGCTGCGCTTCAGGCTCTGCCGCGACACCCCGAGCAGTGAGCGCTGCCTCACGATCTGGTAGTAGGCTGATGTGACTTCGATCGCCAGGCGCTGGCGCGCCAGCTCGTAGGAGCGCTCCTGTGCGACGCGCGAACGCACGCTGTTGCGCAGCTCGAAGTAGGTGGTGTTCGGCCCGAAGCCGCGCAGCAGAGGCTGGTTCAAGCTGGCACGAAAGTCGGTACCCTTGCCGGCCGGCGCTCCGACCTCGGTTGCGTCAAACTGGCGTGCTGTCGCGCTGCCGGTGAGCGAGCCGCCCAGCCAGGGCAGACGCTGGGAGGCGTCCAGCGCCAGCGCCGAGTCGTTTGCATCGTGTTGATAACGTGGTGTGAGCCGGGGGTGAAACTGGGCGCGGGCGGCGCCCTCCCGGAAGCGGGCCGAAAGCACGCTGTCGCCGGAGCTGAGCAGACCGTAGTTGCGCTCGAGCGCGATCGCCATGGCCTCCGCGAGACTTACTGTGATGGCGCCGGGCGTCGGACCCTCGGCCTCTTCCCTGAACAGCCCACCTGGGACGGCCCGGCTCAGCTCGGCTGGCGCCTCGTCAGCCTCGTCGTCGACGTCGGCCTCGTGGCCCGGAGCTGGCTCCGGAGATGGGCTCGGCGCCGGAGCTGGCGTGAGGACGAGGTCCCGGGGGGGCGCAGGCTCCTGCGCCCCGGCCGGCGACGCGGCCGCGAGCACGACGAGACTCATTGAGCGTACCCAACCACGGAACATGCCCACGTGCCGCAACAGATTATCATTATCGAAACATGAACCCGAGTTCCGCACTCCTGTGGAGCCTGATCCTGGGCACGGTGGCCGCCGCCGCCAACGTTGCCGGGGGGCTCGTCGTGACTGCCCGAAGACGCTGGAACGAGCTGCTGCTCAAGTACTTCGTGGCCCTGGGCGCCGGCTTCATGCTGGCCGCCACCTTCCTGCGCATGCTCCCCGAATCGCTGGCGCTCTCGCCCCACGCGCCGGGCCTGATCCTGGTCGGCTACTTCCTGGTGCACTTCTTCGAGCACACCGTCGCCTCCCATTTTCACTTCGGCGAAGAGGTTCACGGCGAAGTGATGATGGACCCCACGGTCAGCACTTCGGCACTGATCGGGCTTTCGATCCACACCTTCTTCGACGGCGTCTCGATCGCCTCCGGGTTCCTGGTCTCGAGGCCGCTCGGCCTGCTGATCTTCTTTGCCGTGTTCCTGCACAAGTTTCCGGAAGGGTTCACCGTCGCTTCGATCGCGCTCGCCTCCGGCCGTGGCAAACGCGGGGCGCTCATCGCCACTGGAATCGTGGCCACCGCGACGCTGCTCGGGGTGATCAGCATGAACCACTTCGCATCGGCGGTTGCCTGGGGGCTGCCGGTCTCGACGGGTGTCACGCTGTACGTCGCCGCCACCGACCTGATGCCCGAGGTCAACGAAGAGCGCGGGATCCGGATGGCGCTCGTGGTGTTTCTCGGCGTGGCACTGTTCTGGCTCACCGAACTCGCCCTTGAGGCCGCAGGTCTGTCCTGATAGGCTCGGCGCTCTTCAAGGGAAGAGGTTCAACGCAATGAAGAAACAGCCCCTTCGGCTCGGCGCCCTGCTGCTCGCCTTGGCCGCCCCGGCGCTCGCGGCCGAAAAGCCGGCAATCGCGGTCGAGGAGCTGAGCCTCGGCAACGGCATGAAATGGCTGCTCTTCGAGCGCCACGAGTCGCCGACCATCTCGGCGGGCTGGGTCGCGCACGTGGGTTCCGCCAACGAGCGCCCGGGCATCACCGGGATCAGCCACTTCTTCGAGCACATGATGTTCAAGGGCACCCACATCATCGGCACGAAGGACATCGATGCCGACCTGAAACTGATCGAGGAGCAGGAGACGCTGCGCGAGGCTATGCGCGCCGAGTTCGAGGTCATGCGCGCACGCCTGCGCCGGGGCGAGATCGACGATCTCGCCAAGCCCGAAAACCAGACCGAGCGCTACCGCGAGCTGGACAAGCAGTTCGAAGCGTTGGTCCAGCAGCAGCGCGAGACGATCGTGAAGGACCAGCTCGACCAGCTCTATACGAAGAATGGCGGCGAGTTCCTGAACGCCTCGACGAACGAGGACTGGACGGTCTACTTCATCCGCGTGCCCAGCAATCGCCTCGAGCTGTGGGCCTGGCTCGAGTCCGACCGCTTGCTGAACCCGGTGCTGCGCGAGTTCTACTCCGAGCGCGACGTGGTGTTCGAGGAGCGCCGGCTGCGCACCGAGTCGACACCGCTGGGGAAGTACGACGAGGATTTTAACGCCACGTTCTGGGAGGCGCATCCCTACGGCTGGCCGGTCGTGGGCTGGGCCTCGGACATCCCGATGTACACACTCGCCCAGGCGAAAGACTACTTCGCGACCTACTACGCGCCCAACAATCTCACGGGCATCCTGGTCGGTGACTTCAAGAAGGCCGAGGTGAAGCCGCTGCTCGAGCGCTATTTCGGCCGGATCCCGCGCGGCGCCACGGCCCCGCCCGATGTGGTCACGCTGGAACCGAAGCAACTCGGCGAGAAGCGCTACCTGGCCGAAGCGGAGACGTCCCCTACCGTGCGCATCTGGTGGAAGGGTGTGAGCTTCGTCCACAAGGACCGCGCCGCCGTCGACCTCCTGACCGACCTGCTCTCAGGCCGCACCGGCCGGCTCTACAAGGGGCTCGTGCTCGGGCGGCAGATCGCGAACGATGTCTCGGCAAGCAGCGATCTCAAGAAGTACCACGGCAGCATCCAGGTCGAGTGCACCGTCAAGGATGACAAGGACCCGGCCGAGGTGGAAGGCGCCGTCTACGAAGAGCTGGCGAAGCTGCAGGAAGAGCCGGTGTCGGCCGAGGAACTGCAGAAGGTCAAGAATCAGTTCAAGGCCAACGCCTACCGCCGGCTCTCAACGCCGGTGTTCATCATGTTCCAGCTCCTCGTCTTCGAGGGCCAGGGCGACTGGAAATACATCAACGACGCGCCCGACGAGGTGGACGCGGTGACGCCTGCCGACATCCAGCGCGTCGCCAAGGAATACCTCACGAAGGAAAACCGCACCGTGGGCATCTTCCTGCGCAAGCCGGGGGTTGTGGCGCCGGAAGACCCGGATCTCGCCAGGCTCCCGGCCGAGGCGCAGGCGATGGCGCGGCAGAACCTCAAGCAGATCGAGGCTGAGACCGATGCCGCCAAGCTGCGCGACGGCGTGGCCCAGATGCAGCAGATGGTCGGCCAGGTTCCTGCCGAGATGAAGCCGGCCCTGGAGCTGATCCTGAAGCGCGCCGAGGAACGCCTCCTCGCCCTCTCGAGCGAGAAAAAGTGATGATGAAGCCGAGCGCCGTTTTCCTGGTCGCTGCACTGCTCTGCGGGCCGGCCGTCGCCTGGCAGATCGTCGAAAGGCCTGAGCAGCTCGCCTTCAAGCCGATCGTCTACGAACCGCCCAGGGCCAAAGACGCCCGGGTCGTCCTGAACAACGGCATGGTCGTCTATATCGCCGAGGACAAGACGCTGCCGCTGGTTTCGATCAACCTGACGATGCGCGTCGGCAGCTACCTCGTGCCGACCGGCAAGGAAGGCCTCGCCGGCTTCACCGGCGCCCAGATGCGACGCGGCGGCACGCGGCGGCTCAGCGCCGAGGCCCTTGATGAGCGGCTCGACTTTCTCGCGGCACAGGTCTCGACCGGGATCGGCGACACGGCCGGCAGCGCGTCGCTCAACTGCCTTGCCGACAACCTGGACGAGTCAATGGCGTTGTTCGTCGAGATCCTGCGCGAGCCACGCTTCCAGGAGGATCGTCTGGCGCTCGCCAAGGAACAGGAACTCCAAGAACTGCAGAAGCGCAACGACGACAGCGCCGACATTGAGAGCCGGGAGTGGAACGTCCTGCTGCTCGGCGAGGGCCACTTCACCAACCGCTTCGCGACCGACGCCTCGGTGAAGTCGATCACGCACAATGATCTGCAAGGCTTCCATCGGAAGTGGATCCACCCGGCCAACATGCTGGCCGCCGTTTCGGGAAGCTTCGATCGCGCGACGATGCTGCGCAAGCTCGAGGCCGCTTTCGGCGCGTGGCCCGCGCCCCGGCCGGTCGTGCCGCCGGTTCCGTCCGCGACGAGCGCCGCCGCACCCGGCATCTACCGCATCCAAAAGGACGTGAACCAGGGCCGCGTCTCGATCGGCCTGCCCAGCGTCACGCGCGACAACCCCGACATCTACGCCCTGGAAGTGATGAACGAGATTCTGGGCGGGAGCGGCTTCACCTCCCGCATCACGCGCACGGTGCGTTCGAACGAAGGGCTCGCCTACTCCGCCGGATCGGGGCTTTCCTTCGGCGTCTACTATCCCGGGCGCTTCCGCGCCGCGTTCCAGTCCAAGAGTCGCAGCGTGGCCTACGCGACCGAATTGGTGCTGGGCGAGATACGCCAGATGCGTGAGTCGGCGGTGACGGCGGAGGAGCTCGATACCATCCAGAAGAGCCTGATCGAGACTTTCCCGAGCAACTTTGGCTCAAAGGCGCAGGCCGTGGGCATCTTCGCTTCCGACGAGTTCACGAAGCGCGATCCAGCCTATTGGTCCACGTACCGAGACCGCATCCGCGGCGTGAGCGCGGCGGACGTCGAGCGGGTGGCGAAGCGTTACCTCGCGCCCGACAGCTTCGTGATCCTGGTGGTCGGCGACCACAAGGAGATCGACCTCGGCGACGGCAAGCACGACGTGTCGCTTCCCAAGCTTGCCCCCGGTGGAAAACTCGTGACGCTTCCGCTGCGCGACCCTCTGACGATGAAGCGCCCCCAGGGTATTGGGCGGCAGGGTTCTTGGCTACTTGCGAAAGGCGCCGACGAACTCTTTCAAGAGCATCGGGTTGTTGCTCTTGATGGCTCCGGTCATGAAGTCCTTCACGCCCGGCGTGTATTTCCCGGTCCAGACGTCCAGGAACATCTCTTCGGAGGCCTTGAAGAAGCAGTCCGCGTCTTCGGTCTTGCCTTGCTTGACCGTGCACTTCTCCTTGGTGAGGATTACGGTCCATTTCTCGGCGTCGCCCAGGGAGAAATAGAAGCTCCGATCCTGCTTGACGTTCGCCTTTTCGAAGAGCTTGGGGAGCCTCTCGAAGACCTTGCTGACGTCGGACATCTAAGCGCTCCCCCGGCGGGCCTACTGGACCCGGGGCATGGAGCTGATGAAATCGTTCACCAGCTTCTTCTGGGCTTCGGGTGAGAGCGACGACTTGACGATCTTGGCCGCGGCCTCCATCGCGATATCGACGACCGAGGCGCGCAGTTCCTGGATGGCCTTGTCCTTCTCCCGCGCCACCTGCTCGCGGGCGCGGGCAACGAGCTGATCGCTGTCGGCCCTGGCCTTCGTCGAAAGCTCGGCCTTGAGCCTTTCCGCCTCCTTCACGGCCTTCTTCAGGATCTCCTCGCGCTCGCGGGTGGCGTCGCGAATCAGCTCCTTGTGCTGCTCGAGCAGCGCCTTCGCGTCGCGGTTCGCCTTCTCGGCGCCCTCGACTGCGTCCTTGATGCCCGTCTCGCGCTCCTCGATGAGCTTGAGCAGCGGCCCCCAGGCGAACTTCGCCAGCACGAAGGCGAAGATCGAGAACAGTACGACGGTCGACACGAACAGCGAGAGGTTGATGTCCGTCAGCCCGCCGGCGGCGAGGAGTGCGCCGACGAGGGGTGTGATCGTCATGGCTACTTGATGGCGAGGATGATCGTCACGGCGAGCGCGAAGAAGGTCGCGCCCTCGATCAGGCCGGCCGCCACGATCATCGCGCCGCGGATGTCGCCCGCCGCGTTGGGCTGCCGGGCGATGCCCTCCATGGCCGAGGCTGCCAGACGGCCGATGCCGCCCGCTGCTCCGATCATGGTGAGGCCGGCACCGATGCCGGCCGCGAAGTACGCGAGAGACTTGGGATCCATGGGGTTTCTCCCTCCTACCTAGTCGAACTCTACCTTAGTGAGCAGGATGCGCATACATCCCAATGAAAATGGCGGTGAGCAGCGTGAAGATGTAGGCCTGGATGAACGCCACGAGCAGCTCCAGGGCCAGGATGAAGAGAGACAAGCCGATCGAGAGCGGAATGACCATGATCCCCATCACGTTCGAAACCTGCGCGAGCAAGGGGATCAGCAGCAGCAACGAAGTGATGATGAGATGGCCGGCCAGCATATTCGCGAACAAGCGGATCATCAGCGCGAAGGGCTTCGTGAATACGGAAAGCACCTCGACCAGGACGATGATGGGTAGCAGGAAGAGCGGAATGCCGTGCGGCACCAGGTTCTTGAAGTGGCCGACCAGGCCATACCTGGAAATGCCGGCGTACTGCTGAGCCAGCAACGACACGAAGGCCAGCCCCATCGTGACGGCGAGATTCCCGGTCGCCGTCACGCCGCCCAACGAATAGCTGCCGTCGGGTTCGCGATTCGGCACCGGCACCAGCCCGATCAGGGCGGCGGCCAGGATGAAGAAGAAGAAACTGCACAACAGCGGGACGAAACGGGCGCCGCCGTGACCGATGTTCTTCTGGGCGATTTCATCGCGGATGAAGAGGACGAAGGTCTCGACCAGCGAGCCAAGGCCCGAAGGCATGCCCTTTCGGTAGCTCTTCAGCGCGAGGCGCGCGAGGAGCGTCACGACCAGCGCGACGACGACCAGGAACACCAGATGCTTGGACGGCAGGCCCCAGAACGGGCCGTCCAGGATGTGATGCATGAGCACCTGGCCCGGCCCGTGCGCCTCGCCTCCCGCATGCTCGGCCGCGCCGGCGGCGCCGTGGACCGCTTCGGCCGCGTGTGCTGCGGCCGCCTGGGAAGCGGCCTCTCCCGTTTCGTGCGCGGTCTCCTGGGCCGCCGACAGTATCGTCAGCCATACGGCGCTCACCGCGCCGCCTCCGGATGAGCCGACGAGCGATGCACGGTCGCGAGCTCGATGGCAAGGAACAGGGCAAAGTGCGCCAGCAGCGAGGCCACGAAGGGTCCCTGCGGAAGCCCGAGGCCGAGCAGCGCCGCGAACACCGCGACGATCAGGAGCCCCATCCGGATCGTCATCCCGCCGAGGATGGCGCGCACGAACGTCGACGAGGATTTCCCGCGAGACCAGAGCACCAGGGCATAGGCCGCGAGCGCGTTCGCGGCGGCCAGAAACGCTCCCAGGAAAACAGCACCGGCGGCCGCGGGCGACTCACCCGGCACGCGCAGGGCGAGGCCCCAGCCGCCCAAGGTCAGGGCGAGCGTTGCGGCGATCGTCGCTACGAACTTTCCGAAGCTCACTTTCGGCTCACCGTTCGGTAGAACTGAAGCATGCCGGCCGCACTGCCCAGCGCGATCCCCAGCAGGAGCAGCCAGGGTGACGTGTCGAGCCGCCGGTCAGCCCAATGCCCGGCCGCCGCGCCGAGCAGCACGCTCGCCGCCAGGCTCGTCCCGAGCCCGAGATACGGGGCCGCCTCTCGCAAGGCGCGTCCCCAATCTCCCGCGCCGTCGGGTCTCTTCGCTGGAGACAATTTTCTCTAGGCTCTTCGACGGCCGGGAGACTACCATAGGACCTCTGGGGCCGGCAAGGTTCCCGACCATGCAGGCCGCGCTACTTTTCCAAAATTCAGCCGCCCGCCGCTAGCGCCGGGCGATGCACTCGATCTCGACCGAAATGCCGCCCGGCAAGGCACCCGCCTGGATCGTGGTCCGGGCAGGATAGGGCGCGCTGAAGGTTCGGCTGTAGACCTCGTTCATCGCCGCAAAGTCGCCGATGTCCTTCAAGTAGACGTTGCACTTGAGCACTCTGTCGAGGGACGAGCCGGCGGCCTCGAGAATCGCCTTCAGGTTCTCGAACACGCGCACGGTCTGGGCCCCAGCATCACCCAGTTCGAACTCGCCTGTGGCTGGATTGCCCGGTCCCTGCCCGGACGCGTAGATGCGGTCGCCATCGAGGATCGCCTGCGAATAGGGGCCGATCGGCCGCGGCGCCTTGTCCGTGGTCACGGGGTTTCTCATGATCGCCTCCTTCAAGGTCGCCGGATTGTATGCGCTCCGCCACGACCCGCAGGCTCAGGCAGCCGCGTGATCCTGGCGGCCCTCCGCCCCGACGAGCGGAGCTCGTGCGCTGTCTCGCGCCGCCGACCCCCAGCCGCCCGATCAGGGCTGAGGCTCCAGCTCCAGCTCCGGCTCTGACGAAGTGGCCGGCTTCAGCACCTCGCGATAGATTCGGATCGCGGAGAGCACGAGCGAGAGGATCACGGGCCCGATCAGAAAGCCCAGCGGGCCGAAGGAAAGCAGGCCTCCCAGGATCGCGAGGAATGCCGTGAGGGGATGGATGCGCGCTGCCCCGCCGAGGACGATCGGCTTCACTACGTTGTCGATGCCACTGATCAGGACGGTGCCGTAGATGAGCATCCCGACCCACTGCCAGTTTTCTCCGTTCACGAAGAGATAGACGACCGCGGGCACCCAACCCAGGGCCGATCCCAGAACCGGCACCAGTGCCGCGAGAAAGACCAGCACGCTCCAGAACAGCGGGGAAGGCACTCCGAAAAACACCAGACCCGGCGCCGCGACGATACCCTGGACGATCGGCACCAGAATCATCGCCTTGAAAACGCCCTGCACGGTGAGCAACAAGTGTTCCGCGATGGCAGCCTCCTGGGCGCCGGAAAGCGGCGAGATCGCTTGCGTTTCCCGGAGCAGGCCGCGCCCGTCCTTCAGCAAGAAGAACAGCATCATCACGAACAGCAGCAGCTCGAAGAGCGCCTCGCCGAAGCCGGCCAGGGCGCGTTGCCAGAACGTGTTGGCACCTCCCGCCAGGCGGGAGAGGATCGCCGAGGCGGCCTCGGCGGCGCCCTCGTCGTCGAAGCGAACGAAGCGCTGCAGCCACGGAAAGTGTTGCGGCAGCGCTTCGCCCCACAGCTCGCGGAGCGCTTCCGGCCTCAGGTGCGGACGCACCCAGTCGAAGAAGCTGAGCGCGTGTTCCGACAAGATCGCGGCCG
The DNA here is from genome assembly GCA_032127875.1 of Acidobacteriota bacterium. Classification (GTDB taxonomy): domain Bacteria; phylum Acidobacteriota; class Vicinamibacteria; order Fen-336; family Fen-336; genus CADEEV01. Next base: position 20,890 of record JAQBHI010000137.1, on the reverse strand, counting down.
AAGTGAGCACCGGAACGAGCAGCAGAAGCGTCGTCAGGAGTACGAGCAGCGCCGCTGAGAGTCCATTGCGGCCGCCCAGCAGCCGGGTCAGCCGCTGCTGGGCGGGCGCCAGCAACAGTGCCACCGAGGCCGCCACCGTGAAGATGGCCAGGAAGTGGCGGAAGACCAGGAAGGCCAGCAGCGCCACGCCCGCGAGGAACGCGAGCAGCGGATAGAGCACCCGGATGCGATCCGAGGAACGGCGGCGCGGGGCGGCAGAAGTCACGAGGCGAACAGCATAGCGCGCCTAGTTCGTCGTGGCGGGCGTCCGCTCCGGAATCACGCGCGGCTCCTCGATCGGCGTGACGGGAACCTCGACGGTCGGCGCCGCGGCGTGGGCGAGTTTCGGCTCGAACCTTCCGGGCTGGATCAGGCTCGCCAGGCGGTCCGCGGGGCCGTGCAGGAACGCCAGCACGGGCTTCGGGTAGATACCGATCCAGAAGCAGAGCACGACCAGCGGCACGAGCGTTGCGATCTCGCGGAGGTTCAAGTCCTTGAGGTGCTCGTTCTCCGGGTTCGTGATCTTGCCCCAGAACACCCGCTGGTAGAGCCACAGCAAGTACGCCGCGCCGAGCACGACGCCCGAAACGGCCCAGTAGGCCCACAACTTGTTCGCCGCGTACACGGCCATCAGGATCATGAACTCGCCGATGAAGCCGTTCAGCAGCGGCAGGCCCATCGAGGCCAGGAAGAGAATCAGCGTGAAGGTCGCGTACACCGGCATCACGTGGGCGATACCGCCGAACTGCGCAATTTCCTTGGTGTGGCGTCGCTCATAGAGCAGGCCCACGACCAGGAACAGCCCGCCGGTCGAGAGGCCATGGTTCAGCATCTGCAGCACGCTGCCCTCGAGCCCGAGCGGGCTGAGCGCGAACATGCCCAGCATGCAGAAGCCGAGGTGGCTGACCGAGGAGTACGCGATCAGCTTCTTCATGTCCTTCTGCACGAGCGTCACCAGGCCCGCGTAAACGATGCCGACGATCGACAACGTCGCCACCCACGGCACCGCGGCCAGCGTCGCCTGCGGCAGGATCGGCAGCGAGAAACGGACGAAGCCGTAGGTTCCCATCTTCAAGAGCACGCCGGCCAGGATCACCGAGCCCGCCGTCGGCGCCTCGACGTGGGCATCGGGCAGCCAGGTGTGGAACGGGAACATCGGCACCTTGATCGCGAAGCCCAGGAAGAAGGCCAGGAACACCCAGAACTGCAGGTCCTCCGGCACGCCCATTGCGTACCACCGCGTCACGTCGAAAGTTCCGGTCGCTTCGAAGCCGGGCAGCGTCTTCGAGTGGAAGTACAGTGCCAGGATCCCGAGCAGCATCACCACGGACCCGATCAGGGTGTAGAGGAAGAACTTGATCGCCGCGTACAAACGTCGCGCCCCGCCCCAGATCCCGATCAGGAAGTACATCGGGACCAGCATCACCTCCCAGAACACGTAGAACAGGAACATGTCGAGGGCACAGAACACACCCAGCATCCCGGCCTGCAGCAGCAGCAGGAACACGTAGTACTGGCGCACGCGCTCGTGGATCGCGGTCCAGGACGAGAGGATCGCGATCTCGCCGAGCAGCGTCGTGAGCAGGATCAGCAGCGTCGAGATGCCGTCGACCCCGAAGTGGTAGCTGACGCCGATGGCGGGGATCCAGTCGCCCTTCTCGACGAACTGGAAGCCGCTGGCCCCGCGGTCGAACCAGAACCACAGCGGCAGGCTGACCAGGAAGCCGGAGGCCCCGACCAGGTTCGCAAACCAGCGCACGCCGTTGTCGCTGTTGCGAAACGGCGGCAGCAGCAACACCAGCGCGCCGACCAGCGGCGTGTAGGTGATGACCGAAAGGAGATGCTCCCGGAGGAAGTCCATGACCGCTCTTTGCTCCTAGTACGGAATCACGAGGCCGAGGCCGATCAGCAGCAGCACGCCGATCAGCATCGACAGCGCGTAGTGCTGCACGAGGCCGTTCTGCACGGCCCGGAACACGTAGCTCAGGTTCTCGAGGATGGCGGCCGGCAGCTTGGTCAGGCCCGCATCCACGATCCAGCGGTCCCACCAGTTCGAGAGCCGCGCCAGAACGTCGCGGCCGAGCCAGGCCAGGCCGTTGACGCCGAAGCCAGCGCGCACTTCGCCATCGCCGCCGTCGATGAAGATCCGATCGTTGGCGTAGAGCACGTTGCCGCCGCCCAGCGCAAGGCCCTGCACGAACACGGCGCCATAGAACTCGTCCACGTAGTACTTGTTCGTGAGCACACGGTGGACCGTGGCGAAGCGCGCCGCCAGGCCCTCGGCGAGCTCGGGGTGCCGCTGGTAGAGCCGCGTCGCGACGAAGATGCCCGCCGCCGCGATCGCGACACTCGCGAGCATCAACAGGTACTCGGTCGAGTGCGCGGGCGCGGCCGACGTGAAGACCTCGCCGAGGGCGTGATGCGCCGGCTCGAAGACCGGCTCCGTGAAGTGCTCGAACCAGTTGCCGCCACCCAGGGCCGCCGGAATGCCGAGCAGGCCGACCAGCGTAGAGCCCGCGGCCAGGATCATCAGCGGCACCGTCATCGACGCCGGCGACTCGTGGACGTGGTGCTCGGCTTCGGCCCCGCCGCGGAAGCTGCCGCTGAAGGTCATGTGGTACAGCCGGAACATGTAGAAGGCGGTCATCGCCGCGGCCGCGAAGCCGAGCCCCCAGACGATCTGCCCGTAGCCGCCGATCTTGAACGCAGACCACAGGATCTCGTCCTTGGAGAAGAAGCCGGCGAGCGGCGGGATGCCCGCGATCGCGATACAGCCGATCAGCATCGTCAGGTGCGTCTTCGGCATCTTCGCGCGCAGCCCGCCCATCTTCGTCATGTCCTGCTCGCCTGACATGCCGTGGATCACCGAGCCCGAACCGAGGAACAGCAGTGCCTTGAAGAAGGCGTGGGTCGCGAGGTGAAAGACGCCCGCCGCGAAGGCGCCGACGCCGCAGGCCAGGAACATGTAGCCGAGCTGGCTGACGGTCGAGTACGCGAGCACGCGCTTGATGTCGGTCTGCACCAGGCCGATAGAGGCGGCGAAGATCGCGGTCGCCCCGCCGACGAGCGCTACCACGAGCATCGCCTTCGGCGCGTGGGCATACAGCACGGCGGAGCGCGCGATCATATAGACGCCGGCGGTCACCATGGTGGCCGCGTGGATCAGCGCCGACACCGGCGTCGGGCCCTCCATCGCGTCGGGCAGCCACACGTACAGCGGCAGCTGCGCGCTCTTGCCCATGGCGCCGACGAACAGGCTGAGGGCGATGATCGTCATGACACCGCCCCAGGCCGTCTCTACCGGCAGGTGCTCGGCGGCGGCCATCACGGTGCGGAAGTCGAGGCTGCCGAAGCTGACGAAGATCAGGAATATCCCGAGCAGGAAGCCAGCGTCGCCGATGCGGTTCACGATGAAGGCCTTCTTGCCGGCGTCCGCAGCGCTCTGCTTCTCGAACCAGAACCCGATCAACAGGTACGAACACAACCCCACGCCTTCCCAGCCAACGAACAGCACGGCGTAGTTGGCGCCGAGCACCAGGGTGAGCATCGAGAACATGAACAGGTTGAGGTACGACATGTAGCGCGCGTAGCCTGGATCGTGGGCCATGTAACCCGTCGAGTAGACGTGGATCAGGAACCCGACGAAGGTCACCACCATCAGCATCACGGAAGACAACGGGTCGACCTGGTAGGCCCAGTCAATGCCGAAGTGCGAAGCACCTGCCTGGCCGTGAATCAGCGTTTCGGCTGCCCCGCCCGGCAGCCACGTCCACAGCGTTTCGACGAGCGTGTGATCCGGCAGGGCATGTGCCTTCCACACCGCCGCCACGGCCACCAGGAACGAGGCGAGCACGCTGCCGCAGGCGACCAGACCCACGATCGGAGAGGGCGTCGGGTGGGCGTCGCCGCGCCCTTCTGCATGGCCAGCACCGCGCCTCGTCAGCAGGCGGACGCCAACTGTGAAGTTGAACAGGAAGCCGAGGAGCGGAAACAACGGGATGAGGCCGAGGAACGGGCTCACGCGCGAAGGGGCTCCTAACTGAAATTAAGGATGCCCGGGGATCTTAGGGGAGGCTCCAGGAAGCGTCAAGCTGCCCCAGCGCCTGCCTAGTGTTCCGTCCGGCCGGAGGCGATGTCGAGGGCGTGGGGCAGGATTGGCAGTAGCGCCTCCAGGCCGTCGCGTACCCCCTTCGGGCTGCCGGGCAGGTTCACGACCAGGCAGGCGCCGATGAGCCCGGCACGGCCGCGCGAGAGTGCGGCCGTAGGCGTCTTCAGCAGGCCGCGGGCTCGGAGCAGCTCCGGGATCCCCGGAACTTCACGTTCGATCACTTCGGCCGTTGCCTCCGGCGTCACGTCGCGCGCGGACAGGCCCGTGCCGCCCGTCGTGATCACGAGCCGCGAAACCTCCGCTGCGTCGCGCAGGGCCTGCCGGATCGCCAGGCGCTCGTCCGGGACGACGCCCGGACCCTGCACTTCGAACCCGGCCTCTCGCAGGATCCGGCAGGCCTCGGGTCCGGAAAGGTCGTCTCGGCTGCCACCCGCCGCCGAGTCGCTGATCGTGATCACCGCCGCCTTCACGGCCCGATTCTCCCATGATAGGGTGGACGGGTGACGCTTGTTCTGGCCGTTTTGCTGCTGCTTCAGGCCGCAGACCTCGCTCCCGCCGAGATCCGCACCGTTTCGGTTTCGATCACCGACAAGGATGGGCGTGCCGCGGAAAGCCTGGTGCCGGAAGAGGTGGCCCTGCTCGAGAACGGCGTCGCGCGCGAGATCGCCCGGCTGGAGCAGGATGCTCGCCCGCTGTCGGTCGTGTTCCTGGTCGACTCGAGCCAGGAAATCGGCTCCATCTACAGGCTCTACCTGGTCGAGGCCTTGACCACGCTCGTGGTCCGCCTGCCGGAGGGTTCGCGTTACTCGCTGTGGACGACCGGCGATCGGCCCCGCAGGCTCCTGGAGTCGACCTCCGACAAGGGCGCCGCAGCGGCGGCGCTGAAGCGGGTAGCGCCGTCCGGAGGCAACACCCTGCTCGATGCGCTCGTCGAAGCCACGAAGGACCTGAAGCAGCGCGAGGGCGACCGCACCGTGGTGTTCGCCGTGACGGGCCGCAGCATCGACTTCAGCAACCGCGACCGCTATCGCGCCGTCGAAGAGGCGCAGGACAACGCGGACGCATTCCTGTTCGTGACTTTCGACGAAGGCACGGCGTCTTTCGAGAGCCGCACCGACTACGACTACGTCATCGACAAGCTCACCAAGAGCTCCGGAGGGCGCGTCGAGCGGACCATTTCGGCGCTGGGCTCGGGGGCGGCGATCCTGAAGCTGGGCGCCGAGCTCGCCCGGCCGTGGCGCGTGAGCTACGCCAGCGTACCCGAGATCAAGCAGCGCCGGATCGAGGTCCAGCTCTCGCGCCCCGGCTTCACGGTCCGCGTCGGCGAGGCTGGGCCTCCGCGCTCCTAGCCTGCATGCGCCGCCTGCTTCCTGCGTTCTTCCTCGGCGCTGTCGCCGCGTTCGCCGGAGCCCAGGCCACGCGCCCGCCACAGCGCCCGCCCAGTTTCGGAGTCGGCATCGAGGTCATCAACCTCAATGTGTCCGTGACCGGTGCTCGCGGCCACTACGTGACCGACCTCACCGAGAAGGACTTCGCGGTCTACGAGGACGGCATCCGGCAGGAGCTGTCGCTCTTCACGCATGAGAACCTGCCGATCTCGATGGCGCTGCTGATCGACGCCTCGGCCTCGATGGACGAGAAGATGGCGAGCGCCCAGACGGCTGCGATCCGCTTCGTCAAGACGCTGCGCGAGCAGGACCTGGCCCAGATCCTCCAGTTCAACGACCGGGCCACGGTGCTGCAGGACTACACTGCCGGCCACGCCCTGCTCGAGGGCGCGATCCGTCGCACCGAGGCTGGCGGCGCGACCTCGCTCCACAACGCGCTCTACATCACCCTCAAGGACCTTTCGAAGCAGAAGAAGGCGGGTGAGCTGCGCCGCCGGGCCATCGTGTTGCTGTCCGACGGCGAGGATACCGCCTCGCTCGTCAGCGACGACCAGGTTCTGGAACTCGCCCGCAAGACCGAGATCAACATCTACGCGATCAGCCTGCGCCCCAACCGCCCCTCAGACCGCGACCGGCTCTCGTTCAGCCAGGCCGCCCACCTGCTCACGGCCCTGACCCGCGAGACGGGAGGCCAGGTCCACTTTCCCGCGTCCCTGTCGGAGCTCGACGCCGTCTACGACCGCATCGCCGAGGAACTGCGCACGCAGTACAACCTTGGTTACGTCTCGGCGAACTCCAGGAAGGACGGCAAGTGGCGGCGCATCGTGGTCAGGATCCCGGAGCGCCAGGAGTTGCAGGTCCGGCACAAGCTCGGGTACTTCGCACCGCCGGCGTAACCGGACAGCCTGCGAATCAGTCCTTCAAGAGGCCCGATAGCGCCAGCGCCCGGGCGTAGCGCACCTGCGACTGGCTCTGGGTCGAGAAGAACGCGACGACCAGGTCCCGCGACGGCGACACATAGAGACCCTGGCCGCGGAAGCCGTACTTGAAGAAATCCCCGTCGGCCCACACGGCGTCCCACTGGTAGCTCGCGTGCCGGGCCGGCTCGACGCCATCGCCGCCGAGCTCTTTGGAGCCGGCCGCCGCACGCGCGAGCAACTCCGGCCTTCCGCCCTTCTGGAGTCTTCGCAAGTAATCTTCGGGCACCACACGGGTCGAGGCGACACTCGCCCAGCTCGGCGTGTACAAGAGGCCGTAGCGCGCCAGGTCGCGCAGGGTGGCGGAAATTCCGCCGTGGCTGGCGCTCGCGCCCGTGCCAGGTGCCACCACGAGCAGCGCGTCGGCGTCGGCGCCGATCCGGCTCCAGATGCGCTCGGCCAGGGCGGCGCCGTAGGGCCTGCCGGTCACACTCTCCACGAGCCACCCCAGTACGAACGTGTTCACCGAGAGGTATTCGAAACGCTCCCCGCTCGGCCGCAGCCGTCGGATCGAAGCGACGATGTCGTAGGTGGAACGCGCCGCCGCGGGAGCCTTGGGGAGCAGGCCCAGGCTCGACTCGTACTGGAAGACGGCCAGTTCGGGTCGCTCCCAGGTGTTGGCCTCGTCGTTTTCCAAAGCGTCCATCCCGGAGGCCTGGTCGAGAATGTCGAGGACTGGCGTGCCACGCCAGTCCGTCGCCGCCAGTGCCGGAATGTAGGTTTCGATCGGCTTGTCGGCCCGCACCCGCCCCTCGGCCTCGAGCTGCGCGACGAGCAACCCGGCGAAAGTCTTCGACACCGACCAGAACAGGTGCCTGGCGCTCGGCTGCAGACGCGGGTAGCGCTCATAGGCGATCTTGCCTTTGTGGACCACGATGAACGCATCGGTTTGTGAGCGCTCCAGGAACCGGTCGAGCGGCAGCTTCCCGAAGCCAGCCGTCTCTGTCACGAGCTGGCCCACCGCCGGGTTCGGCGCCGATGTGAGCACGGCGTTTTGTCCGGATCGCGGGATGAGCGCCTGCGGAAAAAACTCCGCGGTTCGCTGCAGGGTGTAGCGTGCGTAGTCGGAGTCCTCGGTCGTCTGCCAAGTACTGAGATCGAACATCTCGTGAAGCTTGCGCGCCTGCTCGGCGGTGTACCCGGCTGCGGGCGCCAGGCCCTCTCGCCAGTCCTGCTCCGCCGCGGAAAGCCCGTTCGCAGTGAGCACCGTCAACAAGGCCAGAAGCGCGCGACCCCTCCTCGGCAAGCCCCTCCCCTGAGACCCCATGTCTAGTCGAGGCGGTAGGCGCCGTCCGCGGCCCAGGACGCGCTCAGGACGTTCAGAATCAGTCGACCGGCGGTGATGCAGGTGATGCCGTTGGCAAAGTCGAACGCTGGCGCGACCTCGACCAGATCCAGGCCCACGATCTTGTTGCGCCGCGCGACGGCCCGGAGCAGCGGAGCGACCTCGCGGAACAACAGCCCGCCGGGCGTCGGGGCCATCACGGCGGGCATCTCCGTGGGATCGATGCCGTCGGCATCGATCGTGAGGTAGACGGCGCGGCCTTCAGGGATGCTGGAGAGGACCGACTCGGGCCCTGCTGCGTGGAACTGCTCGGCCGTGATCAGGTGCGAGCCGTAGGCCCGGGCGGCCTCCACCTCAACGCGCCTGGCACTGCCGATCGCGCGCAGGCCGATCTGGGTCATGCCTGAGACCGCCTTCTTGGTGCTCGCCCAGCGCAGCGGGCTGGAGTAGCCCCGGCGCACGCCGCCGACCTCCTCGCGCCAGTCCAGATGGGCGTCGATGTGCAGCACGTGGACCGGCTGACCGAGCGCGTCGAGGGCATCCAGCACCGGGATGCTCACACCGTGATCGCCGCCGAGGATGACGATCTGGGTTCCCTGGCGCCACAAGTGCCGCACGCGATCGGTGATGCGCTCCGCGTAGTCGCCGTAGTCGCCGTCGGTCCAGGCGGCGTTGCCGATGTCCAGGCAGCGCCCCGGCAGCACCGCCGCGAGGTCGGTTCCGGTGTCGAAGTCCCAGTGCGCGGGGGCGTAGCAAAAGCGCTGCGATTGCCAGCGGATGGCGTCGGGCGCGCGCGACTGGTCGTTCGGCCGCGGGTCGTGGGCGTACGGCTCGCTGTGCTGGATGCCGAGCAGCGCGACATCCGCGGCCCAGCCGGAGGGATCCGTCACCACCGGCCAGTCCAGGAACGGCCGGTCGGGTGTGGCCGTCGGCTGGAGTGCTGTCATTGCGAAGCTCCTTTCACGGATCGACCGGCGTCGATGGTAAGCCAGAGCGCGGCGGCGACGAGTGACGTCACCGCGCCGGTCGCGAAGACCGCGCTCCAGTCGTGATGCGCCGACAAGGCGGCGATGATCGGCGTCGCCACCACGCCGCCGAGGTTGCCTCCGGTGTTGAGCACGGCGGTGGCGGCCATCGTGTCCGCGGGAGCCAGACGCATCGTCGCACCCCAGAACGAGCCTTCCGTCACCTCGACGCAGGCGAAACCGAGACACAACGCCGCCACGGCCCAGCGCGGGCTCGTCGCAGACACCGTGAGGTAGAGGAACATCGCGGAGCAGGGCAAGCCCACGAGCGGCAGGATGCGCATCCCGATGCGATCTCCCCAGCGTGCGCGCAAATGGTCCGCGAGCCAGCCTCCGGCCGCCGTCGAGATCCCCGCGACGACGAAGGGCAGGCTCGCGAGCCAGCCGCCTTCGAGCACGCTGACGTGCCGCTCCTGCACCAAGTACAGGAAGCTCCAGAACGTCACCAGGTAGAAGACGTAGTTCACGCTGAAGTACGACGCGGTGATGCGCAGGATCTGAGGGTCACCGAGCACGCGCAGCACGCGCCGCATGCTGACAGGCGGCCCGGCGGCGCCCGGGGGGTTTGCGGCCAGTTCAGCGAGCTCGGCCGCGGACACCGCGGCATGCTCGGCGGGCAGGTCGCGGCTGTATCCATACCAGAGCGCCACCAGCAGCAGCGACGGCACGCTGCTGGCGACCAGCGCCACGCGCCAGCCATGCTCCTGCATCAGCCAGGCGACGAGCGGCGGCGTGGCTGCGGCTCCCAGCCACAGCCCGGTGACCAGCAGTCCCTGGGCCGAGGCCCACGCCCCCACCGGGAACCAGTCGCGGATCGTCCCCGAGGCCACCGGGAACAGCGCCGCCTGCGCCACGCCGAGCAGCGAGCGAGCCAGCAGTAGCGCGACGATCAGCGCGCCGCCGGCGGCGAGCGACGGTACAAGAGCGGTGGCGCAACTGGCGAAGACCGTGGCAAGGCCCAGCCAGGTCAAGGTTCGCCGCGCGCCAAAACGAAGTCCGACCAGGGCGCCCACGAGCTGGAAGGCCGAGTACGTGAACAAGAAGGCGGTGAGCAGCCAGCCGACCTGAACCTGCGTCAGGCCCAGTTCCGGCATCATGCGTTCGGCAGCGATTGCCACGCTGGTGCGCTGCACATAGCCCGTGAACGCAAAGGCGAAGAGCAGCGCCAGGACCCACGAGCGAACTCGAACCCTGGCCCTGTTCATCGCGGCGTCATGCCCCCAAGGCCATTGCCTGCACGTTCTAGCTTATGGCCCATTCGCGCATCTCTCCGCGCTCAGGCCGGATGTGCGGCGGAGCAGCCGGCTGCGCCCATCGTGCTTCGTGCTGGTCCGTCCTGTCTCGTGGAAGTGGCCGCGTGAGTCGTGCGCGTTCACGTCCCCGCCTTCTTGGTGGGTCGGCTACTTCCGGCAGCGGTAGACGAAGGCTGGCGGCACGTTACCCCACACTACCCGCGTCCTCTCGACCGACGCGAATCCTCCCGCGAGCAGCGCCCGAAATCGGCGACCCGGCGGAAACCACGCGGCGGGAATGTACGCGAACGTCGCAAACGTGCCCCCCGGCCGCAGTGCCGCCAGCACGGCCGTGAGCAGGCTCTGCTGCAACTCGCGCGAGAATACAGCCCAGGGCAGTCCCGAGAGGATGCAGTCGGCCGAAGCCCGCCCCGCAGCCGCCAGATGGTCCGCGATCCGCTCAGCGGAATCGTGGACGACGCGCACTCCGGGAATCGTCCCGTCCAGCTTTCCGGCAAGGGGCCCATCGATTTCGAACGCGAGCACGGTAGCCCCGGGCTTCGCCCGCTCGGCGATGAGGCGAGTGAAAACGCCGGTTCCGGCCCCCAACTCCACGACGGTATCCGCTTCGGTCAGCCCCATCTCGGACGCCATCAATTCCGCCAGCTCGCGGGAACTCGGTGCGATGGCCCCGGTTCGCGTCGGCTTGCGGACGAAGGCCCCCAGCAGGCGACTGTGCTCGCTCATCGAAGCGTTCATCATGCCACAGCGCGTTGCCGCAGCGGCCTTTCAGCGCACCTCGCGACGGAACGCCCACTCCTGAGCCTTCTCGGCTGCGCCCTTGGGTCCCTCGATGCGCGCGTGCAAGCGGTCCTCCGCATCCACCCAGTAGAGGATCCGTTGCGGGAAATCGTGCTCGAGGTTCTCGAACACGACCTTTTTCTCGCCCCGCTCCTTGAGCGTGAAGGGCACCGGCGGCCGGCTCAGCGGGCTTGCCCAATAGACGATCCTGCCGTCGGCTCCGGCCACCACCCGGAAGAACTCGAACGACACCAGCTTTTCGCCCGCAACGTCGCGATGCATCCCCAGCATGGCCTCGCCTTTGGGGGCGAGCCACACTTCTTCCATTTGAAGCGGCCCATCCTCGGCAGCCCAGGCGCCCTGGAGCCAACCGAACCGTGCCACGCTCGATGGCTCGGCGGCGGCCAAAGTTCCGCATCCCGTCAGAACCAGCAGGCCCGTCAGCAGTCCATTGATGCCACGCATGCTCACCTCGCTTGCAGGTGACTCTACCGAAACGGTCGGCCTTCGTCTTGGAGAAATGCGACGCGCGTCAAGGGCCGAAGAGATCGGCCAATCGGGTCGGCAGACGTGAAGTGCGTCGAGACCTCACCCTGACCCACCAGAAGCTGACGCGGCGCCTGCCCCGAGAACTCGCGGAAGTCACGACTGAGATGCGCCTGGTCGAAGTAGCCGGCGGCGAGAGCCAGGTCCGCGAAGCGGGGCCCGGCTTCGTCACGGAGCATCCGGAACAGGCCCTGAAAACGCATCGTCCGGGCGAAGGCCTTGGGCGAAAGACCCACACGCGACGCGAAACGGCGTTCGAGCTGGCGACGACTTAGGCCCACGGCGTCGGCCAGCTGCGCCACGCTCGCTCCGGCCGCATTCCGCAGGATCGTGGCGATCACGGCGTCGACCCGCGCATCTTCTGGAAAAGGGCCGAGGCGCGCTTGCAGGAAAGCCTCGACCAGGCGCTGCCGGGTCGCATCGTCCGTGGCGAGAAGCAGTCTCTCGGTCAGCTCGACTCCGGCGACATCGAGCACATTCTCGATAGGCTCCTGCCGATTGGTGAGCGCGTCGACGCCGCCCCCCGTGAGCAGCGCCGCCCCCCCGGGACGGAAACGCACGCCGAAGGTGCGAACGTGGCTTCCGGGCTCGAGCAGCAGGTAGCGGGAGAGCTGACCGGCCACAAAAACCCGTGGCTGCGGTTCCCGGCTCAGCGTTGCGCAAGGACCCTCGACAAGCCGGCTCCAGGGATCGCCGACCTGGACGATCCACTCGACGCAGCCATCGGGCAGGACGCGCTCGACGCAAGCGGGCTGGGCGGCGCCTTCGAGCGACCAGAAGCACTCGACATGCCGACGCAGCAGCGGCTTGGGGTGGCGCGCGGTGTACTGCAAGCGCCGTTATCGTACGGCCTGAGCCCGACCGCCGGGCGCAGGCGTTCACGGCTCCTGGACGCCTACCAGCCGAAGCCGAACGAGATGTGGACTCTCGGCCGCGGGGCGTAGTAGGGCCGGTAGTACGGCGGCGGGTACGGGCGATAGGGAGCGGCATAGTAGGGACGATACCCATAGCCGTAACCGTAGCCGTACGCGGGCCGAGGTGGCGCGGCATAGTAGTAGCCAACGCCATATCCGTCCGGCCGTGGCGCGGGGCGGTAGTAGGTGTGGCCGTAGCTCGGCCGGTAGTCGTGCCCGCTCGACCGATAGTCGTGACCGCAGGAACGCGAGTGGCGATGGCCGGCTTCGGCCGAGGCCGGAATGGCCAGGGCCACGATCAGGCCCAGCAACAGTGCACGAAGCATGGCGCGCAACCTCATGGACACCTCCGTCACCAGCCTCTAAAGCAAGCGGCGTTCCAGGAGGCGGGGATTGATCCACAAGGGCTTACGGACTCGAGCACTCGCGGCCCGCGTCGCCCGGCGAGGACACATGGTCTCGTAGGCGGCTATTCGACCCAGATTCGCACGCTCTCGTCCTCGCCCTCGATCTCGACCAGGCTCTCGCCGCTGTCGAGGGTTTTCAGTACCTCGGAGAGCTTCATGCCGCAGTAGGACTCCTTGCGTCCGCCACGGCAACCGTCCCCAAACTGCAGCGGCAGATTCTCACCGACGGCGCGCACGAACGCGAGCGGCAGATTGACCTTGATGCGTCCCTTCTTCTCGCCCTTGGGCTCGACGCGGACCCGCAGCCACTGCGGCTCGGCCTTCTTCGGGGTCGGCACAGGCTTTGCCGAAGGCGCTACGGGCGACTCGGCCTGCGCCACCGCCTTCTTGATCACCGCGAGAGCGTCCTCGGCCCGCGCGGCGACGGCGCCCAGCACGATTCCGGCCGCCATCAATGCGAGCGTCACCTTGCGCATCACGCCTCCTACTCGATCCAGATCTGAACCTTCTCGCCGTCCTCGCCTTCGATCGTCAGGATCTCCATCTTCGGCAGCTTCCTGAGGCGCTCCCAGAAATTCTCGGCGTCGTAGCCCCTGAGCTTCAGGTCCTTCTTCGCGTCGTCCGGCAGGCTCTTGAAGACGATCTCGGCCAGCGCCACGGGCACGTTGACCGAAACCTTGGGCGCCGCGGTGCCGGCTTCGAAGACGCGAACCTTCAGCCATGTCCCGTGGCTGGCGGCTGGCGCTGGGCGCGGCGCTGGAGCCGGCTTCGGCGACGAGACGGCGGCCAGCGCCTGGGGGTCGACGCGAAGCAGGATCAGCTTCGCACGGTCGACCAGGTCGGGGTCCTTCTCCTCGGCCAGGATTCGCTTCAGGAGCGGCACCGCGGACCTAGCCGGTTCCCCGCCCAGGCCGCCGAGCTGGAAGGCTGCGTAGTAGCGCACCGTCTTGCTCGGATCGGCAAGGGCCTCCTTCAAGACCGGGAGCTGCTGCGTCTGGCCGGAGCGATACAGCCGCGTGGCGAGACCCACCCGGCTGGTACGGGCTTCCTCGACGAGCGCCCGATCCGCGGGCTTCCTGGCCAGGTAGTCGCCGTATTCCTTGAAGGCGCGTGCGTCCTCTTTCAGGTTCTCGCTGCAGCGCGCGACCCAGTAGGCCGCCGTCTCGACCTCTGGCCCGTTGGCCGCGAGGAGCTGCTGCCACGCCTGGCGGGCCGCGGCGTACTTGCGGTCGAAGACCAGGGCCTTGGCGTTTCTGAGCGACTCGCTGTCCTGGGCGAGGTTCGGCAGCGCGAACACGAGCGCTGCCAGCAGTACGGAAACGCAACGCTTCATCCCACCAGCTCCCGCGACATCAGACGGATCTTCATCAGGAGCCGGTCCTGCTCCATCTGCTGCTGAACGCGCGCCACCGCCTCGGGATTGGCGCACGGATCGAGCCTCGCCACCTCGCGTAGCACGTGGTCGACGTCGTCGATCACGAGCCGCGCGCTCGCGACGGAGTCGTCGTCGAGCGCCACCAGCAGTGCGCGCCGGGACACCAGCTCACGGCTACGACGTGATTCCTCGCTCAGATCCAGGTGGCGGTCCTCGAGCAGGCAGGAGCGAGGGGTTGAGGCGACCGTCATCAGCACGTCCTGCGCCTCGCTCAGGTAGCGCACAGCCTGCTCGCGGGCCACCGTTCGCTCGACGCGCCGCAGCGCGGCGTCGTCCATCGCGACCGGCTCGACCGCGATGGGCGCCACCGGCTCGACAGTCCGTTTCACGACGCGGTCCACGACAGGGGGGACCAGCGGTGGCAGGATCCAGGGCAACACCACGAACAGCGCCGCGGCCACGGCGAGACTGTAGGCCAGTCTCGCCCAGCGGAATCCCCGCGACCGCGTGAGAGCCGCAACGCGCGCCTCGACACGGGTCACGAGAAATTCGACCGGCACCGGCAGCTCGGCGTCTCGTGCCGGATCCGCCGCGAGTGTCTCGAGCATGGCGAGCGCTGCCTCGTGTTCACGACGGCACTCGCCGCAGGCGTCGAGATGCAGCAGCGTCGCTTGCTGTTCGCCGCCTTCGAGACAACCCGCCGCCAGCAGGCTGACGCGCGTCCGCCAGCGTTCGTGGAGCAAGCTCCGGAGGCTCATGCGCGCAGCCCCTGAAGCCTGCGCCGCATCTCGTGGATGGCGCGGTGCAGGCTGCTCTTCACGGTGCCGAGCCGCATCTCGAGGATCCCGGCGATCTCCTCGAGACTGAGCTCCTCGTAGTGGCGCAGCACGAACACGGCGCGCTGGCGCTCGGGCAAGCTGCGCAGCGCCGCCGCAATGCGCAGGCTCGTCTCGGATCCCGAGGCGCGCGCCTCGGGCGAGGGCAGCTGGCTCGAGAGCGACTCGTGATGATCGCCCTCGGCCAGCGGCTCGAAGCTCGCGCGCCGACGCTTCTCCCGCCGATAGCGATCGATCGACTGGTTCACGGCGATCCTCGCCAGCCAGGGCGCGACCTCGGAGTCGGCGTTCCAGCGCGCGGCGTGTTCGAAGGCCTTCACGAAGGTATCCTGGACGACGTCGAGCGCGTCATCGACGTTCCGGAGGTAGGCGAGCGCAATGCGGTGTACGCGCCGCGAGTGGCGCTCCATGAGCGGCGCCAGCGCGTCCCGATCGCCGCGGGCGAGCCGCCCCATCAGCTCCCGGTCGGACGCCTCCACGCCGGCATTGGACCATGATTCCAATCACTACCGGAGCCAGATCAGGACCTGATCGCCGTCCTCCTCGTCGACCTCGAGCAGGACCCCGCGCCCCGCCTTCGCGAGGTTCTCGGGGAGCAGGCAGCGGCGGGCGAAGGTCTCGTCGTCCCCGGCGTTGCCAAGCGCCCTGTTGCCGACCTTGCGCACCAGCCACAGCGGGGCACTCACGCTGACCAGCTCGTGGTCCGACGGGTCGTAGACCAGCACGTTGACATGGCCCGGTTGCCCCGCCTGGCCCTGAACCCTGGCCGCCTCAGCCCGGGCTCGGGCGAAATGCGGCGCCCCGTCGTCGACGGTCTTGACGCTTACCAGGCAGCCACCCAGCGCGAGCGCCAGTGTCGAGACCCCAACCGCCCGGACCAATGCGTGCATGCCTACCCCTTAACGCGCGAGGGTGCCCTGGGGTTCCGCGCCGTCCGTTTGCAAGGTATCATTCTCCGAATTCGTTGAAGGAGATAGGTTTGGACTCTACTCGCGACCCCATGTTCGAGCTCACCGTCAGGGATTCCTGGCGGATCTTCCGCATCATGGGGGAGTTCGTCGAGGGCTTCGAGACGCTGGCCCAGATCACGCGGGGTGTCGGGATCTTCGGCTCGGCCAGCAGCCAGCCGGGCACCCCGGACTTTGCCCGGGCCGAGGCCATGGGCGGAGCCCTCGCGGGGGCTGGCTACACGGTTATTACCGGTGGCGGCCCCGGCGCCATGGAGGCGGCCAACAAGGGAGCGATCGAAGCCGGAGGCGCATCGGTCGGACTCGCCATCGAGCTTCCCTACGAGCCGCGCCCGAACCCCCACCTCACCAAGACCGTGACGTTCCGCTACTTCTTCGTGCGCAAGGTGATGTTCGTGAAGTACTGCAAAGCCTTCGTGATCATGCCCGGCGGGTTTGGCACGCTCGACGAGCTGTTCGAGGCGGTGACCCTGATCCAGACCACCAAGATTCGGCCGTTCCCCGTGATTCTCGCCGGCGAGGACGACTACTGGGACGGCCTGCTCGACTGGCTCCGCAACACCGTCGTGGGACGCGGCAAGGCTCGCCCCGAAGACATGGAGATCCTGATACGGGCGAAGACGCCGCCGGACGTCCTCGCGATCCTTGAGGCGAAGGCGATCTCGTGAGCTACACCATCACGCTCATCCCCGGCGACGGCATCGGTCCCGAAGTGATGGCCGCCGCGGTGCGCGTGCTCTCGGCCACCGGGATCGATTTCAAGTGGGAGACCGAGCCGGCCGGGCTCTCGGCCATCGGCGAGCACGGCACGCCGTTGCCGGCGCGCACCCTCGACTCGGTGCGCCGAAACAAACTCGCCTTCAAAGGCCCGACCGAAACGCCCATCGCCGGCGGCCACCGCTCGGTCAACGTCGAGCTGCGCAAGAAGCTCGACCTGTACGCCAACCTGCGCCCGGTCCAGACGCTGCCGGGGGTGAAGAGCCGCTACGACGGCGTCGACCTGGTGGTGGTGCGGGAGAACACCGAGGACCTCTACAGCGGGCTCGAACACGTGGTGGTGCCCGGCGTCGTGGAGTCGATCAAGATCATCACCGAACGGGCCTCCACGCGCATCGCGCTGTTCGCCTTCGACTACGCCCGCAGCCACGGCCGCAAGCGCATCAGTGCCGTGCACAAGGCGAACATCATGAAGCTCTCCGACGGGCTGTTCCTCGACTGCTGCCGGACCGTCGCGAAGCAGTATCCCGAGGTGACCTACGACGAGATCATCGTGGACAACTGTTGCATGCAGCTCGTCCTGGATCCGACGCGCTTCGACATGCTGCTGCTCGAAAACCTCTATGGCGACATCGTCTCGGACCTGTGCGCCGGCTTCATCGGCGGGCTCGGGATGGCTCCCGGCGCCAACATCGGCGAGCACAGCGCGCTGTTCGAGGCCGTGCACGGGTCGGCGCCCGACATCGCCGGCAAGAACCTTGCGAACCCGATGGCCGTAGTCCTCTCTTCCGCGATGATGCTCGATCACCTCGGCGAACAGGTCGCGGCCGATCGCGTGCGCCGCGCGGTGCACGCCGTGCTGCGAGAAGGCAAGAAGCTGACGCGCGACCTCGGCGGCAGCTCCGGCACCACGGAGATCGCCGAGGCGATCGCCGCGAAAGTCACCGGCTAGTCGGGCGACTAGTCCTTGCCGCCGCCCGTGAGGGCGTGGAAGGCCCAGCTCACGATCGACACCACCAGGCTGCCCAGCATTCCCGCGATCAGGCCGGAGACGCGGTAGCCCGGAACGAAGGCCGAGGCCAGCCACAACAACAGCCCGTTCAGCACGAAGTAGAACAGCCCCAGCGTCAGGATCAGCGCCGGCAGCGAGAGGAACAGCGCGATCGGACGCACGATCAGGTTGAACAGGCCGAAGACCAGGCCGGCGATCAAGAGCTGAACCCAACTGCCGCTGAAGCTGATGCCCGGGACCACCGTGGTCGCGAGCAGGGCCAGCGCATTTCCGACGATCGCGAGCAGCAGCTTCATGCTATTCCTCCGCCTCTTCCTTCACGACTTCCCAGCCGGCCGGCGCCTCGAACAGACTTTCGGGCAGTGGACCGATCGTTACCTTCGTGACCGTGGTGACCGTCTCCTGCGTCTCGCCCATCACGCTGACGCGCGAGCGTGTCTCCAGCGGAAAGCCCGGCAGGGAGCGCACCTGATCGAGGATGGCGCCCAGCGAGTCGCGCGCGCCTGCCCATTCGAGAAAGTCGGCGAAGGCCTCGACCGTGAGCGGAATCTCCTCCGACACGTACAAATCGAAGATGGTTGAGCCGGCGCTGATCCGATAGCCACGGCAGACGTAACCCGCGACGTGGTGCGGCCGCGCCAGCGGTGTCGTCTTGGCGCGCGCGCTTCCGAGCCCCATCAGGTCGCCGGCCATCGCGAGGTCGGTCTTGGCCTGGGTGCGCAGCCGGCTCGTGTCGACGAGCACGACCTGCTTGCGCTCGAGATCGAGGCGAAAGGCGCGGCCCTGGTCGAGGCGCAGGACGAACGCCGGCCCGGCCGTTTCGCCTGCCGCCTCGAGCCGCATCTTTTGACCGCCGGAATGACAGACTCGGCTGGCGACACCAGCGCCCTGGGTGCGCCCGCCCGAGCCCACCACTGTAGTTTGCTCGAAGCACACGTCGGCGCCGGCGAGAAGCAGGAGTACCGCGGCAGTGGGGAGGCAGAGCATGGCGACTTTACAGTTGGGCGCCCGCTATCTTATTCTGTTTTCCCATTCGAGCTCCCTCGCAACGCAAGAAGGCGGCGTTCCCTTGAAAGACACACAGACTTCGCAGGATCCCCTGGCGCTGCGCAACACCCTCCTCGAACTGCTGGAGGCGGATCCGCCCCACGAGGAGAAGCTGCTAGCCCGCTTCGACCGCCTGAAGGGCGAAGGGCCGGTGTACTCCTCGATCCTGTACATCCTCACGCATCTGCGCTTCTCGGAGGCCGCCGCCAGGAAGCACTGGAAGCGGATCCGCGCCCACCGGGACGCTCTCCAGATGGGCCTGGCGCGGGACGTCGGGCTGCGCGTGACGCTGCTGGACTACTTCGTGAACCTGAACCGCGAGCTCAAGAATCCCAAGGTCATCGAGATTGCGATCTACGAGCGCACTGAGCGATCGGCGGTGACCGACGGCCTGACGAGCCTCTTCAACCACGCTTTCTTCCTGCAGGCCCTGAAGCGCGAGGTGAACCGCTGCAAGCGCCACGGCCACGAGACCTCGCTGGTGATGTTCGACCTCGACGACTTCAAGAAGCTCAACGACACGCGCGGCCATCTCGAAGGCGACCGGGTCCTGATGAAAAGCGCAGCACTCCTGAAGGACGCGCTGCGCGACGTGGACGTGGCCGCTCGCTACGGCGGCGAGGAGTTCGCCGCGATCCTGCCCGACACCGCCAAGCTCGGGGCCCGGGTCGTGGCGGAACGCATCCGTGAATGCATCGAGAAGCACTTTAGGCGCCGGCGCAGCGGGCCGAAGGTCACGGTCTCGGGTGGCGTTGCCACCTTCCCGGAGGACGCAAGCACATTCGAGGACCTGATCCGGCGCGCCGACGCGGCGCTCTACCGCTCCAAGGCCGAGGGCAAGAACCGCATCACGCTGGGGCAGCCTGACCGGCGCCGGCACGAACGCATCGCCACCGAGCACGCGGCGACGCTGGGCCCCGGTGCCGCGCCGTCGCCGGCGCGCACGAAGAACGTCTCGAAGAGCGGGCTGCTGATGAGCCTGCACGAGCCGGTTGCCTTGGGCAGCGTCGTGAGCCTGGAGGTCCGCGCCGCGGGTGCCGCGCCCATGGCCTTGCGCGGCGAGGTGGTGCGGGTGGATCACGCGAGCGGCCGCGAGGCGCTCTACGACGTGGCCGTGCGCCTGGTCGGCGAGCCGGGCTCACCGCTCGCCTTGCTGCGGCGGCCCGGAAACCCGAGCCGAGGCCTGAAGCGGCAGCCTTGACCACTCTGCGCGCGGTCGCCGCCCTCGCTCTGCTGCTCGTGACGGGCCGCGCTGGTGCTCAGGCATCGGAGCCGGAGTCGCCCCGCCTCCTGGCCATCGATGCCCCGGGCGCCACCGCCTTCACGCCGCAGCAGATTCGCAACATCCTGCGGCTGAAGCTGGACGCGCCGCTCTATCGCGAAGTCGCCGCGATCGCGCACAGCCTCGAGATCCGCTACCAGGATGAAGGCTACCCGGCCGCCTGCGTCGGCGGGGCCTTCGACCCCGTGACGGGCACGCTCACACTCACGGTCGACGAGGGCCGGCTCGTCGAAATCACAGTGTACGGGCTCGAGGGCGCCGCGGCGGCGCAGGCCCTACGCACGGCGGAGCTGTCGCCGGGCGTCGTCTTACGCAGCGCCGACATCGATCGAGCCCTCGAGCGCCTCGAAGAGGCCTCGGACGCAGCGCTCACGCCCGGCTCGTATGCGCTCGAACGAGACGCCGAGGGCGGCGTGCACCTCCGGCTGGAGCCCGTGATCGAGCCCCGCGTGAAGATCGCTCCGCGCTTCAGCCTCAATCGTGCCTCGGGCCGCACCAACCGTGTGGACGGCTTCGCACTGCCGATCGGCGCGGAGTTCACGATCCGCGATCGAAGCGCCTACAACCACGCTGTCGCCTACGCCGTTCCCGCCTACGGCTGGAGCTCGAAGGATTGGCGCTACGCCCTGGGTGTGTCGCGGCCGTTTGGCCCGGGCGGGCCGCTCACGCTCGGCTACGAGTACCACGACATGACCGACAGCGACGATCTGTTCCGGCTCGTCGGGCTCGACGAGGCGCGCGGGGCCGCGATCACCACCGCGACCGGCCGCGAGTTCTTCAAGCGCCAGGGGCACGAGGCCTACGCCTTCGCCCGGCTCTCGAAGCGAGCGCAGCTCGGCGTCACGTTCCGCAGCGACGACTACGCGAGCCTGCCCGTCACCAACAACAGCAACGAGCCCAACCCCGAGATCGACGCCGGGTTGTCGCGCTC
>JAQBHI010000136.1:0-14830 GCA_032127875.1 Acidobacteriota bacterium | reverse complement strand
GGAAGGCCTCGTGTTCGAGGCCAGTTCCCGCGATCGGTCGATGATTCTCGACAGCGACTCCACGGCCGGCCCGTCGCCCCTGATGGCGCTGGCCTTCGCCCTGGCCGGCTGCATGGCCGGCGACGTGGTTCACATCCTGCGCAAGGGCCGGCAGGATCTGCGGAGCCTTCGGGCTCACCTGGTGGCGCGGCGCGCTGAGGGAGATCCCGGGCGCGTACTTGCGGCCGAGCTGCACTTCGCCGTCTCGGGGGACATCCCCGACGAGAAGGTCGAGCGGGCCATCGGCCTCTCGCACTCGACATACTGCTCCGTCTGGCACTCGCTGCGCCAGGACATTGCGTTTACGACGTCGTTCGCGGTGACCCGCGACTGAGCTCAGGCGTGGTCTACCTACAGCAGCCGATACAAACGGCTGCGGTCCAGGGGCAGGAAGCCTTCGCGACGGTAGAGGTTGCCGGCTCGCGGGTGGCCATTGTCGACTTCGAGCTCGACGGCCAGGCAGCCGACCGAGCGAGCATGATCGATAGCCGCGACCAGCAGCTTTTGGCCGAGCCCGAGCGAGCGCAGGTGGGGCTCGACGTAGAGTTCTTCGAGCCAGGCGATCTTGCCGCCGTGCTCCAGGGTCCATTGATAGGACAAGTAGGCGACGCCCACACTCTGACCGGCCGAAAAGGCCAGAAGCAACACGCCGCGGGCGCCGTCCGCGAGCACGCCGTCCACGGCCTGCGCCAAGCGTTCCGCCGGAACCGGGATCTCGAGTTCGGTGAACTGGCCGCTCAGCAGGCGCAGCAGCTCGGCGCGAGCCGCGCGATCGGCGGCAACGACCGCAAGGGGCAGCGCGTCCATCGGCCCATCATAGCCTCGGCGCCCGCCGAGACCCGGTGACTTTGGGGCGCGCTCGTAGTAGCGTTCCGGCTGCACTCCCCTAAGGCATGCCGCGGATCCTGCTCGTCGAAGACAACGAACTCAACCGCGACATGCTGTCGCGCCGTCTCGCGCGGCGCGGCTTCGACGTAATCCTGGCGAAAGACGGCGCCCAGGGCATGGCGCTCGCCGCCAGCGAACAGCCCGACCTGATCCTGATGGACATGATCCTGCCGGTCCTCGACGGCTGGGAAGTGGCGCGTCGCTTGAAGGCGGACGCAAAGACCTCAGGGCTCCCCATCATCGCCCTCACGGCGCACGTGATGGCGGGGGATCGCGAGAAGGCGCTCGAGGCTGGCTGCGACGACTACGACGTGAAGCCGGTGGAGTTCGACCGGCTGCTGCAGAAGATCGAGGCCCAGCTCGGCAAACGCTGACGCCTACGCCTCGCGCAGGTAGCGGCGAACGCTCGCGGGCAGGGCCGTGAAGCAGATCGTGACGGTGTCGTCGCCCGGCGTCTCGCTCACCTTCGCGTAGACGTCGCCGTCTATTTCGCGATCCCCCGGACCCAGGATGCGCAGGTGCAGCTCGGTGAACAGGCGCAGCGGCCGACCCGGCTTGAGCATGGCGACTCCCTCGCCGACTGCGACGAGCGAGCCGGCGAGCCGCGGACCTCCCACCGCCTTGTCGTCCACGATCGTGTAGCGAACGCCGACTTCGGGCGCGAGGCGGCGCGAAGCCGTGTCGCGCTCCGGGAGGAACAGCCCGTAGCTGCCGCCGATGCCCCGGAGATCGTAGACCTCGATGGGCTCGCGGAAGCCTTTGGCCTGGATCGCTAGGGCGCGGCCGGCCTGGAGCGTCGGCCCAGCGGCATCGAGAGTCCCGCGCGAGATCAGAATCTGGCCACCGACCGTGAAGGACTGCATGCGCCCCACCAGGTTCACGTGGCTGCCCACGACGCCGTACTTGGCCCTCTTCGTCGAGCCTATGTTGCCCACCACCACCGATCCCGTGTTGAGAGCGATGCCCATGCCGAGCTCGGGCAGAGCCCCGCGACGAAAGCGCTCGTTCACCTCCGACATGGCGAGCTGCATCTCCACGGCACAGGCCACCGCCCGTTGCGCATCGTCTTCGCGGACCACCGGGGCGCCGAACAGCACCAGGATCGCGTCGCCGATGAACTCGTCGATGGTGCCTCCGTGACGCGCGATCACCTCGACCATCGCTTCGAGGTAACCGTTAAGCATCGAGACTACCACCTCGGGAGCGAGACCCTCGGTCGCCGTTGTGAAGCCCCGCAAGTCGGACATCAGGATCGACACGATACGCGTCTCGCCACCCAGGGCCAGCCCGCTGGCGCCGTCCAGCAGCCCCTCCACGACCTCGTCGCTGAGATAGCGGCCGAAAGCCTCGCGAATGAAGCGATTCCGCTTCTCGAGGCCGGCCGCCAGTCGGCGAATCTCGGCGCCGCGCCGGCGGAGCTGGATCTGCAGCTCCGCCCGTGCCACGACGACGGGAAAGTCGAGCGGCTTGGTCACGTAGTCGTTGGCGCCCAAGCGCAGCGCCTCGATCACGTCGGCGGCCTGGTCGCGGGCGGTGGCCATGACCACAGGCAGCTCTTCGCGCGAGCGCTTCTCGCGCACCAGCCGGAGTACTTCGATGCCCGAGAGGCCGGGCATCATGATGTCGAGCAGCACGAGGTCGAAGCTGCCGCTCTCGACGAGCGCCAGGGCGCGCGCGCCGTCCTCGGCGACGGTCACTTCGTAGCCGCGCGAACGCAAGCGCCGTGAAAGCATGTCGCGGTTCAGCTCGTTGTCGTCGACGACCAGAATCTGCCCCGAGCCGGCCGCCTCTGCCGCCGCGGGGCCTGCGGCGGGAGCCGCGCTCGCAGTCTCGGCTACGGCTTCCGAGGCGTCGCCGGGTGCGCCGAACGCCATCTCCAGCATCCGCGACAAGCGCCGGCCGGCCTGGGCGATGCTGCGCAGCGTTTCGACGGATTGCGCCTGGCTCGAGTCCTGCGCTTCCTCGGCCAGCATCTCGCTGTAGCCGATGATCTGCGTGAGCGGCGTGCGCAGCTCGTGGAACAGGCGCCCCCGCGCGTGGTCCTTGGGATCGCTCATGTGGCTTTCAGGAGCCTAGTCTACCCCCCGGCTCTCGCCGGTCCATGCGCTCGAGGCAGAGCGCCCAGGCGGCGCAGGGCAGAAGCGCGAGACACGCCGCCAGCAGAACCACGGGGCGCACTCCCGCGGCGTCCATCAGCAAGCCCCACAACAGCGCGCAGCTGACCGCGGCCAGTTGTGCGCTCGCAAAATCCAACGCGAAGATTCGGCCGAGCATCGAGTCGGGCACCACCTTCTGAAGGATGATCGTGCTGAAGGTCCAGTTGATCGAGCCGCCCATGCCCCGCAGTGAGGTCGCGAGGCAGGCCACCGGCAGACTCGGTGCGCGTGACAGCATCAAAAGCCCTGCGGCCAGAAGCGCCGCGCCCAGCGCGATGAAGCGACGCATCCGCGACGGCGTACCGTCGTTCGCGAGATTCAGCAGCGTCGGCGCCAGCAGCGCGCCGAGGCCGAAGCAGGCGTACAGCAGTCCCACGGACAACGCTCCGCCCTCACCGCGCGCGAACAGCCGCGTGCCGTAGATGACGATGAACGTGTCGGCGACGGCGAGCCCGTTCATGCCCTTCACGAGCAACGTCGCGCCGGTGACCGGATGTGCGATCAGGTAGCGCACGGCCGGCAGGAAGCGCACGCCCTCGGCACCCCGCTCGGTCGCGGCCCGGGCTACGCTGGCCCTGGGGATCGAGGCGATCAGCGCAGCCGACGCGACGAAGGTGAGCGAATCGAGGAGAAAGGCGGCACGCAGGCCCAGGACCGTGAGCAAGGTGCCTCCTGCCAGCCCGCCGAGCGCCGCCATCACGGACCAGGTCACGGTCGAAAGCGTCGAGCCCGCCACCAGGTCCCCCGGCGCCAGCAGCGCCGGCATCAGCGCAGCGCGGCCGGGCTCGAAGACGCTGGCCACGGTGAAGTGCGAGAAGGCCAGGACGTACAGCCACTGCGTGTGACCCGCGGCCGCGGCAGGTATGAAGGCCAGGACCACGATCGCGCGAATCACGTCGCTACCGATGAGCAGGCGGCGACGATCGAAGCGGTCGACGACCACTCCGGCCCACGGTGCGAACACGACCGCCGGCAGCAGCTGGGTCAGGAGCAGGCCGCCGATCGCGAGCCCGGAGCCGCCGGTGCTGCGCGAGACCAGCACGGCGAGAGCGATGATCGTGAACCAATCGCCGAGCAGGCTGACCACCTCGGCGGCCCACAGCCGTGCGAAACCCGGATTCTCCCGGAGCAGCCGGACCGGGCTCAAGGCTTCGAGTAGCGGATCCGGCCGTCGACGATCGTGTGCAGCACTTCGATCTTCAGAAGCTCGTTGTCCGGGACGCTCAGGATGTCCTGCGACAGCACCGTCAGGTCGGCGAGCTTGCCCGGCTCGATCGAACCACGCTCCCGCTCTTCGAAGGCCCCACGCGCGGCGGCGAGCGTGTACGAATCCAGGGCCTCCTGGCGACTCATGCGCTGGTCGGGATCGAACCCCTCCAAGGGCTCGCCGGACTCCGGCCGCCGCGTCACCGAGGCGTAGAAGCTCTTGATCGGGTCCACGTCCTCGACGGGCACGTCGGTGCCGTTGATGATGGTCGCGCCGCTCGCGAGCAGCTTGCGCCAGACGTACAGACCTTCCTTCACGCGTGCCATGCCGATGCGGCTCGCCGCCCACGGCCGATCGGAAGTGCAATGGATCCCCTGCATCGAGGCGATCACGCCCAGCTTCGCGAAGCGCGGGATGTCCTTCTCGTCGAGGATCTGGGCATGCTCGATACGAAAGCGCGGGTCCTTCGCGCTGGGATACTCCTTGAACGCCTTCTCGAAGCTGTCGAGCACCATGCGATTGGTGCGGTCTCCGATCGCGTGGACGTCGACCTGGAAGCCGTACTCGAGGCCGTAGCGAGCCGCAGCCAGGATGGTCTCTGGCGGCGTCGTGAAGAAGCCCGAGTTTTTCGGGTCGTCCTCGTAGGGCTCGAGCAGCGCAGCGCCGCGCGAGCCCATGGCGCCGTCCGCGACCAGCTTCACCGCGCGGATCGTCAGAAAGCCATCGCCCAGCCCGATCTCGGGCTTGTCGAGGCGCCGCAGCAGGTCGTAGCCCGCCACCATCACGTACAGGCGCGGGCCGAGCCGGTGCTGCTGCGCGTACTTCTTGAAGAGCGCCAGGTCCTCCGAGCTGGCACCGGCGTCGTGAAAGCTCGTGACGCCTTTTCTCAGGCACTCCTCGAGGGCGAGATCGAGGGCGCGCTCACGCTGCGCGTCGGAGCTCACCGGCACGTGGACGAGGGCCATGGCGTTGTCGATCAATACCCCGGTGGGCAAGCCGCTCGCGTCGCGGATGATCTCGCCGCCCACCGGGGCCTGGGAGTCACGCCCGATCGCCATCAGCTGCATCAGCTTCGCGTTGACGATCAGCGCGTGGCCATCCGCACGCTCCAGGACTACCGGGTTGTCGGGTGTCGCGGCGGAGAGCGCGTCGTGGGTCTGGAAACCGCGCACCACCGGCGCCGGCGGCTCGCTCCACTTGCTCTCGTGCCAGCCCCGGCCCAGCACCCACTCCCCCTTCTTCGTCGCTCTCGCGGCGCCCGCCACTTTGGCGACGATCTCGGGCCAGCTCCGCGTGCCGCTGAGCTCGACGCCCAGCCGTGCCTCACCCAGGCCCATCAAGTGGCCGTGGCTCTCGGTGAAGCCCGGGATCACGGTCGCACCGGCCAGGTCCACGACGCGCGTGGCTGGCCCGACGAAACGCTCGACGTCGGCTTCACTGCCGACGGCCACGATCCGGTTCCCGGCGATCGCCAGCGCCTCGGACCGGAGCCGCTTTGCATCGAGCGTGTGCACGACGCCGTTGCGCAGCACGATGTCGGCCTTGGGCGCGTCGTTCCCGAGGGCAGGCCAGGCCAGGACGACAAACAGCAGCGCGTTTCTTCGCATTCGAGGATCCTTCCTAGTCGGCCCTCCGGGGCCGGATCACGGCCTTGACGACGGCAAGGCGTTCCATGTCGGCGAGCGCGTCGGCGGCCTCCGAAAGCGCGTACTCGCGCGTCACGAGCTCCCGCCAACGGAAGCGATCGCGATGCCTCGCTTGAAGCAGCAGCGCGCGATGCAAGTGCGTGAACTCATAGCCCCAGCAGCCAAGCAGTGTGACGTGGCTGCGATTCAGGTGCCGGTGCGGGTTCAGGCTCACGTCGCCGGCGTCCGTGTACTGGCCGACCACGACGTAGCGACCGGCGTCGCGCACCATCTCGAGGCCCTCGACCACCGCGGCCGGATTGCCCGAGGCTTCGATCACCACGTCGGCGCCGCGACCGTAGCTGCGCTCGCGCACCCAGGCCACGCGGGCCATCGGATCGGAGACGATCGTGACGTCCAGCGTCTCTTCGGCGCCGAGACGGCGCGCGGCCTGCAGGCGCGGCTCGGGCGCGCCCACGACCAGGACGCGGGCGGCGCCCGCGAGCTGCGCGAAGATGGCGGCATTCAGGCCCACCGGCCCGCTGCCCTGGATCACGACCGTGTCGCCGAGCCGGACGCCGGCACGCTCCACGGCATGAAAGCCGGTGGGCAGGCCGCAGCCGCCGCCCATGAAGTCGAGAACCTCGAGCCCCTCGGGAAGCGGCAGCACCCGAACCCCGGGGCGCAGCTCGATGCGCTCCGCCCAGCCGCCGAGCAGCCCCTCGTCGGCGCTGGTCGTGATCCCGTAGACGCGTCGATGCGGACAGCGGGTGCCTGATTTCGCAACCAGACACTGCCAGCATGTCCCACAGATACCGAAGACGTCGTAGAACGTGACCAGTCGCTCCGGCGCGATTTCCTGACCCTCGACATCGCGCAGCGGGCCGTTTGTCTCCAGCACACGGCCGCAGCTGACGTGGCCCGGAAGGATCGGCCAGGGCACCCCCGCGAGCCGGCCCTGGTGGAGATGGACATCGGTTCCGCACACCTCGCTCGCCAGCGTCTCGAGTACCGCTCCGCCGGGCAGCGGCCGCGGCTGCGCGTAGCGCCGCGCCTCGAGCGGACGGCCTGGCCCGGTCATCACCACCGCCTCGACATGGCTCATGCGAGCGGCCATTCTACGCCGCCGACCGAGGTCTGCTATGGTGCGCCCTGATGCTCGCCGCTTCGCACCGCTCCGAGCGCGTCGCGTGGCTGCTGATCCTGGTCGTCGCCGCGGCCCTGCGCTTCTCCGGGCTGGCGCACCACGTGGTACGCGGCTCCCCCGACTTCGACGAACAGAACAACTTCGTGCGACCCATCGAGCGGATGTGGCGGGAGGGCACCCTGGACCCGACCGTGTACCAGGGCTACGCCGGCTTCTTCAACTGGCTCGCCGCGGGACCCGTGCGCGCGGGCACGCTGCTCGCCGGTCACGCTGGCGCGTATGCCGCCGGCCGGGGCGTCGTGGC
The DNA here is from genome assembly GCA_032127875.1 of Acidobacteriota bacterium. Classification (GTDB taxonomy): domain Bacteria; phylum Acidobacteriota; class Vicinamibacteria; order Fen-336; family Fen-336; genus CADEEV01. The sequence goes on along the minus strand of JAQBHI010000136.1, from coordinate 7,464 downwards.
CTGCTTCGCCCTGGCGAACGTGCTGCTCGCCGGACTGCTGGCGCGGCGCTTCGCCGGACCCGCCGCTGGACTCTTCGCAGGCGCCCTGCTCGCGCTCTCGCGGCTCGACGTGCGCGCGGCGCACTACATCACGCCCGACGTGCTGGTGGGCTCGGCGGTGCTGGGTGTGTTGCTGCTGGTCGACCGCGACGGCCTCTCGCGGCGCCGGGATGCGGGCGTCGCGGCAGCCATCGGCCTAGGCGCCGCAGTCAAGTACACGGGGCTGCTGGCGGCTGTGCCGGCAGGCGCCGCGCTGCTGCTTCGAGGGGGTCTTCTGTCCCGGGCGCCGCGCATGGCCATGGTCGCCGCGACCACTTTTGCCGTGGCCGCGCCGTACGCCCTGCTCGAACTGGCGGAGCGCGGCACGAAGATGACCGGCCTGCTCCACTACTACGGCGAACGGCCCGGCCTCAAAGACCAGTCCCAGGATGGTCCTCAGGGCTTTTGGATTGCCCTGGCCTACCTGCAACAGGGGTCGGGCCCGATGGGTTTGGCACTCGCAGTGGCGGCGCCGCTGCTCTTCGTCGATCGCAAGCGACTTCTGCCCCTGGTCGCCACTGTGGCGGCTGGAATGGCGGCCATGGCTCCGGCGGCTTTCGTCTACCCGCGGCACGTGGTCCCGGTCGCGGCGGCGGTCGCGGTGCTCGCGGGCGTCGGCTTCGCGGCGCTCGTGCTTCGCGCGGGGCGCGGCGCTTGGGTCGCCGGACTCATGCTCGTGGCCGCCAGCCTGCCGCTTCAGGCGCGGGACTCGGTGAGACTCACCCGGCACTATCTCGAGCCCTCCGCCGTGGACCTCGCCGCCGAGTGGCTCGAAGCCGAGGCCTCGCGCGGCGGCTTCGTAGCGACCTCGCTTCCGCGCCTGGCGCTGGCACCCGAACGCTTCGACGTGCGACGCCTGCCCGAGCTGCTCGCCGTGTCTCGCGCCGTGCTCGGACAATTCGACCTCCTGGTTGCGGTGGGCGTCAAAGAGGCCGTGGGGCTTTCCGGTTTCCCGGTCCTGGCGACGTTCCCGTCGGAAGACGGTCTGGAGCAGCGCCTCGTGACGATCCTGGGCCCGCCCGTGGATGCCCGCACGGACCTGCTGCGAGTTCCAATCGCCTCGACCGGCGCCAGCGCCAACGTGGAGCAGGCTCGCCTAGCGGTGGACGGCGCCAGCGCCAGTGTCTGGCGCGCGCCCGCCGGACCGGGCTATCTCGAGCTCGCCTTCGCCGGCGCCGTGAGACCGCTGCGCATCGAGATCGAGACCGGCCCGGAGCCCGAAGCCTGGCCCCAGAGGTGGCGGCTCACCGCACGCTCCGGCACGGGCGAGTGGCGCGAGTTCGTGTCGGAGTTCCTGAGGCCCGCGAACGACGAGCCGCAGCGCGAGGGAGTGCCCCACGGGCAGGTGTTCGCTGCCGGCAGCGCGCAGTCCGTCACGGGCCTGCGGCTGGAGCGGCCCCGGGGCGGGCCCTGGAGCGTCGCCGAGATACGCGTGCTCGTTCGCGATGCCGAAGCGCCCGCCTGGGAGTCGATACCCGCCGCAGCACCGACCCGCCGGCGTTCGCGCAGGCGTCGCTAAGGAGCGGGGGGTGCTTGGTTCCGTACCCCCCCCGAATTCTTTACGGCGGCCTCGTCAGCGACCAGCCGCGGCATCCGGGTCGACACCCGCGACGGCCGTTTCGTCGAGCGCCGCGCTAGGCGACACGCGAGCGAGGCACCTTCAGGTCCGGCCGGGGCCCCGCAGCAGGCGAGAGGGAAGAGAGATGATTGCTCTCAGCAGCTCGAACACCCCGCCGACGGCGATGCCCACCAGACGAAAGGGCAAGAGGAGCACCCAGACGAACGGATACGCCACCAGCGCGAGGAGCGCCAGGGGCCAGCAAAGGACGAGCAGGATCAGCCAGAGCACGAACTTCGCCACGCCATCCTCCATTCCCCAGGGAGTACGTCCGGGGGCACGGTATCGTTCCCCTCGGCCTAGTCCTCGGTGATCAGCGCGCTCGCCCCCCCCTTCACTTTGGTGGCCATGACGCCAGGCGAGGAGCTTCCGGGCGAGATCCTCCGGAGATCGCGTGCCGCAGGGTTAGACGGGCCAGCAGGCATTCGCGGAACAGCTTCATCAGCGCGTCAGCGATCCCGCCGCGTCGAGGGCAGAGAGAGCCGGGTGCTTCTGAATGATGAAGTGCTCATGCAGGGCCGGGACGCGGAGGGTCAAGTAGTCGCGCGCCCGCTTGACTTGATAGGGCGAGACCACTCGCTCGTCGGTGTTCGAGCGTGTCTTCCAGGGCCATTGCGACTTCATTCAGGGAGCGGTCCTGCGGGCCGAGCAAGAGCGCGAGATCCCAGCCGGGGATGCTCAACGACGAGCCCAGAACCTGTTTGCCCTCTTCGAAGGAGCGCTTCTCCTCGCGAGGGTCGCGAACGATCCGGCGCGGTTTCGAAGGAGCGTCTCGCCGTCGATACGCCCGCTCGCCTCGGCGTGACCGAGGGCGCCTCCGCGCCGGGTCTTCGGCGTCAGGGGCTGAGACTGTCGAGGCCCACGAAGGTCCCACCGTTGGGCTCGCATAGGGCGCGCATCAGGATGGAGAAATCCATAGCCCTTTGCTGATCGTCGACGGAACCAGCGACGCCTGGTCGTCCAGACCAAAGTCCGCGGACGTCAGCTCCCTGGGGCAAGCCCTCCCCCGGCGGGGCGTGCCTTTTATTCGCGCCCGTAGAGCGACGCCACGAGCAGACCCAGGGCGAGGCCCAGGCCCACGACGAGCGCGCCCGTCGATGGCGTCGCGAGCCAGACCAAGGACTCCTTGGCCGACCCGGTAGACGCGAGGCCCGGCGCGCGGCGCGCGGCCAGCATCCAGAACGAGGAATAGCCGAGTCCGCCGACCCCAAGGAGCAGCGAAGCGAGCCGCCTCAGACCGCGCCGCCCGTCCACATGGGCGAGGGCGAGGCAGAGGCCGATGACCACCGAGCCGATCGCCCCGGCGTGGAGGTGGGCACGCTGGTAGTAGGTCCAGGCTTTGTCGATCGTGGCCAGCATCGACGCGCGGGCGGCGGCTTGGTCTCCCCCGCTCTTCGAGAGGTAGAGAGCAAAGCTCTTGTCGGCCGAGTCCTTGAGGCCGCCCTTCAGGAAGTCCTCCGCCCCGCCGAAGGCGACGCCCAGCCCCCAGCCGAACGCCACCGTGACGATCCCGATCAGCAATCCCTCACGGACCGGCCTGAGTTGCTGACTCATCTGCCTGCCTCCTACGGCCACGCGCTCGTCCGCTCTCTTTCCGCTGACGCGGAAGGTCGGGGCGGGACGCATCCTTTACTGGCACCATCGCGGGCCGCCCTGGAAGTGTAGCCGACTCCCTCCGCGCTACAATCACTGCCGTCCACATGCCAGCCTCAACGGCAAGCTACGGGGCCGGAAGTGCTCTTGCCCTCGCCCTCGCGGCTGCGTTCCACGCCGGCAGCCCGACAGCCCTCCGGGCGGGGCCCGCGCCGGAGCCGCGCCAGACCGAGCAGACGGGGCACGCGTTGTACGTCGCGGCGTGCGCCAGCTGCCACGGCCCCGACGGACGGGGCGCCCCCAAGGCGATGGTGGCGTTCGCGGATCCCTTGCCCGATCTCACCGACTGCAGCTTCGCGACGCGCGAGCCGGATGCCGACTGGATGGCGATCGTCCACGACGGCGGCCCCGCGCGGGGCTTCGGCCGGATGATGCCCGCCTTCGGCGGCGCCCTCACGCTCGAGCAGATCGAGCGAATCCTCGCCTACGTGCGGACGCTCTGCCCCGATCGAAGCTGGCCACGCGGAGAGCTGAACCTGCCCCGACCGCTCGTCACGGAGAAGGCCTTTCCCGAAGACGAAGTCGTCCTGTCCACGGGGCTGGCCGCCGAGGGCGAAGGCGACGTCGCCAGCAAGCTCGTCTACGAGCGCCGCTTCGGGGCTCGCAACCAGGTCGAGCTGGTCGTGCCTTTCGGTTTCGCCGAAACGTCAGGCTCGGGCTGGGCCTCTGGCGTAGGCGATCTCGGGGTCGCCGTCAAGCGGGCGCTCTTCCACAGCCTCGAGAGCGGCCGCATCCTGAGCGTGACGGGCGAGGTGGTCCTGCCCACCGGCAACGACGCGAAGGGGTTCTCCAAGGGGACCACGGTTTTCGAGCCGTTCGTCAGCTTCGGGCAGATCCTCCCCGGCGAGGGCTTCCTTCACGCGCAGGCGGGCGTCGCGTTGCCCGCCAACACCGACCGGGTTCGGTCCGAGGCGTTCTGGCGCGTCGCGATGGGCCGGAGCTTCAGCGAGAAGCGCTGGGGCCGCACCTGGTCGCCCATGGTCGAGCTGCTCGGCGCGCGCGAGCTCGTGGCGGGGGAGCCGGTTCACTGGGATGCGGTGCCCCAGGTTCAGGTGACGCTCAGCCGGCGCCAGCACGTGATGGCGAGCCTCGGCGTCCGCATCCCTCTGAACGACGCGGGGGCACGGCCCACCCAGGTGCTCTTCTACGTGCTTTGGGACTGGTTCGATGGTCCCCTCCTCGGAGGATGGTGACGGCGCCGACCCGGCGGATCGCGGCCCTCGGCGCCTGCGCGCTGACACTGTCGCTCGCGAGCTTCGCGTCCCGGGCTCGGGCGGGCGCGGGCCCTCCGCAGCTCTTCGAGACCTCGGACCGGTGCCAGGCCTGTCACAACGGGCTGACCACGGCGTCGGGGCGTGACGTTTCGATTGGTCTCGACTGGCGCGCGTCGATGATGGCGCACTCTGCGCGCGATCCCTACTGGCAGGCCGCGGTGCGCCGCGAGGTGCTAGACCATCCGCAGGCCCAGGCCGCGATCGAGCATGAGTGCTCCCGCTGCCACATGCCGATGGCGAATCTCAGCCGCGAGGCGGAGGGCGGCCGGGGCGAGGTGTTCTCGAACCTGCGGGCGGGGGCCGGGGGGCCCGCGGCCGAGCTCGCCCGCGATGGCGTGTCCTGCACGGTCTGCCACCAGATCCGACCGGATGGGCTGGGCACGCGCAACAGCTTCACGGGCCACTTCGTGGTCGACACGACCACCCCGCGCGGCGAGCGCCCCGTCTTCGGGCCGTTCGCGATCGAGAAGGGCCTGCAGAGGCTCATGCACTCCGCCTCCGCCTTTCGACCCGAGGAAGGCGTTCACGTGCAGTCGTCGGAGCTCTGCGCGACCTGCCACACCCTGTACACCCACGCGCTGGATGAAGACGGCAATGCCGTAGGTGAGATTCCGGAGCAGGTGCCCTACCTGGAATGGCGGCACAGCGCCTATCGAGAAACGCAGAGCTGCCAGTCGTGTCACATGCCCGTGGTCGAAGAGCCGGTGCGCCTGTCGAGCACGCTCGGCGAGCCAAGGACGGGGGTCTCCCGCCACACCTTCCGGGGCGCCAACTTCTGGATGCTCCGGGTGCTCAACCGGTACCGGGACGAGCTCGGGGTCGAGACCTTGCCCCAGGAGCTCGAGCTTGCGGCGCGGGACACGATCGATCAGCTGCAGCGCGACACGGCTTCGCTGGCCATCGAGCGCCTGGAGCGGCGCGACGGGCAACTGATCGTCGACGTAACCGTCGGCAATCGAGCGGGTCACAAGCTCCCCACCGCGTATCCGTCACGACGGGTGTGGCTGCACCTCGCCGTGCGGGACGACGCGGGCAGAATCGTCTTCGATTCGGGCGCGTTCACACCCCAGGGCCGGATCACGGGCAACGCCAACGACGAGGAGCCGGCCGCGTACGAGCCCCACTACCTGGAGATCGCGAGCGCGGACCAGGTGCAGATCTACGAGAGCATCATGGTCGATCGGCGGGGAGCGGTCACCACCGGCCTGCTGTCGGGAGTGCGCTACGCCAAGGACAACCGCCTCCTGCCCGACGGATTCGACAAGACGACCGCCGAGCCGGACATCTCCGTCCACGGCGCCGCCGCCACGGATCGTGACTTCCTCGCGGGCGGTGACCGCGTCCGCTACCGCATTCCCGTCGCGGGAAACCCTCCTCTCAGGGTGGAGGTCGAGCTCCTGTATCAGTCCATCGGCTACCGCTGGGCGCAGAACCTCCGCCAGCGCCCCGCCCCCGAGACCGACCGGTTCGTGCGGTACTACGAATCGATGAGCCACACCACGGTGGAGCGCCTGGCGCACGCCATCGCCGAGACGCCCTCGCTGACCGCAGCTCGCTGAACGAATCCGTCCCCCCACGAACAGCCACACGACGAGCAGCCAGAATGGTGATCCCAGAGACTTCGCCATTTCCACGGGCGTCAGGAAGATGCCGACGCCGATCCGAAGCCGATCGCCCTGGATACGAACGATCGCGTCGTGCGACTGCTCGGGCTGGGCCTGGACCGGCTGGGCGAGGGGCGGGGGGACCGAAGAACGAGAAGGTCATGGTCTTCTGGGCCTGAATGTCTACGCAACCGGGGCGAAGCTGGCGGATGCCATCGTCCGCTCGGTCGACTCGACGGACGCGGTGGTCGACACCGACGATGGCCCCGTGCGATTCGTCCTGTCGCCCTTGCGCTGATTCACGGATGGCCCACACAAGATGATGGCCCGGGACGAATGTCCCGGGCCATCGGGTATTGATTGGGGCAGGCGCCCCGGCGCACCAAGACGGCGCGCTCGATTCAGGTTACGCGGTCGGTCGGGCCTGCTCGGCCCTCACTGGCCAGGTGGATCAGATACCACAACCATCGGCACCTCCGATCCGGCAACGCGTTCCTCGGAGACCGTCTTTGAGCCGCGCGAGGCCGTGTTCGGTCCTCGCGGTGCGACGTTCTACGTCCTGTGCACGTCTTGTCCGTACATCCTGTCCGTACGATCTTGTCCGTACGATCTTGTCCGTGCGTCTTGTCCTTACGTCCGTACGTCCTGTCCGAACATCCTTGCCCTTCGCGGGTCGTGCGCGTAGGGCTTGCGGCTTGCGCTCGCTTCACTCGCTCCTTCGAGTGACACTCAACTATCACCCTCGAATATCGGCGCCGGCCCCGCCCCTGTCAAGACCAAAATGCGGACTTCGGTGGTATTTCGTCTGGCGGTTGAGTACCCACGACACCGCCACGTCCTCCTCCTGGGCCGACCGAAACAGTCTGACCGAACGACAAACGTAGGCATTTTCATCCGCGGTCCCGCTGCATCAGCGCCCCCCACTGGGCGGCGGACATGGCGCCGGTGCCGGAGTCGGTGAGAAGGTCGATCAGCACGTCCTTGGCGCGGAGAAGGAACACGTTCCACCCGGCCTCGCGCAGGCCTCGCGCTCGGCGCGGTGGGTGAACTTCACCGCCTCCACGGACTTGATGCGGAACGGCTCGATGATGATCTTGCAGTGCTCCATGTCCGCGGTTCCTCTCGGCTGCCGTCCACCGTCTTCTCCTCAGGTCCTCGGGTCGGGCAGCCCGGCGACCTGCCGGATGGCGGCGGCGAGGTCCTCCGACTGCTGCGAGCCGAGGAGCAGCCGCTCCCC
>JAQBHI010000135.1:0-32589 GCA_032127875.1 Acidobacteriota bacterium | reverse complement strand
CGTCCGTGGCCCACGCGGGCTACCTGCTCGCGGCGCTCACCGCCGTGCCCCGCGTCTCGGCCGAGGCGATCCTCTTCTACCTGGTCGGTTACGCGGCGGTGAACCTGGGCACCTTCGGCGCGCTGGCGGCGCTGGCTCGCGGCGGCCGCGAACCGCTCGCCCTCGATCACCTGTCGGGGCTCTCGGCACGCCGGCCGGCGCTGGCCGCGGCGCTCACCGTGTTCCTGATCTCGCTCACGGGCGTGCCCATCTCGGCGGGATTCGTCGGGAAGTTCTATCTGTTCAGCGCGGCCGTCGGGGCCGGCTATACGCCGCTGGCCATCATCGGCGTCCTGATGAGCGTCGTGTCCGCCTACTACTACCTGCGCGTCGTGGTCCACATGTACATGAAGGAAGCCCCGGCCGACGACGCCTGGGCTCCCGTCGCCGAGGCGTCGGCTGTCGCCGTCGCGCTGTGCGTCGTCGTCGTGCTCGGGCTCGGCATCTGGCCCGCGGGCGTGCTCGGCCTGGCCAAGGCCGCCGCGCGTTCGCTGCTGTAGCCGTGGGTCATGGCCGCGTCGTCCGCGGCCCCGGTTCGATCGCTCCCCGCTTCGGATCCTTCCATGCCAGTTGGCGAACGGAAGGGGCTGGCTGGTCATGGCTGGGACTCTGCGGCGCGCTTCTTCTCCCGCTCGCTGCCGGATGCGCCCGGCACGAGCCTCGGGTCGTCTTGATCACCATCGACACGCTGCGCGCCGACCACGTCGGGGCCCGGCGCGCCGGGGTCCAGCTCACCCCTTCTCTGGACCGCTTCGCAGCGGACGCGATCAGCTACAAGGACGCCGTGGCCAACGCGTCCATGACGCTCCCCTCCCACGCCTCGATGCTGACCGGGCTGTATCCCTGGCGGCACCGCGTGCTCTCGAACGACCACGTCCTGCCGAAGGACATCCCGACCCTGGCCGAGGCGTTACGGGCGCGCGGCTTCGCGACGGGCGCGGTGGTGAGCAGCTTGCCTCTGATGGCGGAGCGCTCCGGCCTGGGCCGCGGGTTCGCAAGCTACGAGGAGCGCTTCGACTCGACCGAGCTGAATCGGACCCGGCAGCTCGTGAAGACCCCCGCCGAGACCACGCGCGTCGCGGCCGACTGGATCCGGGCGCATCGGCGTGGGGCGTTCTTCCTCTGGGTCCACTACCTCCCGCCCCACGGCCCCTACCATCCGCCGCCCGAGTTCCTGACGGGCCTCCGGGAAGTCGAGCCGGACCCGTCGCGTGCACTGCCCGTGGCGCAGCGCAACTTCGAGCCCAACGCGATTTCGGCCTACCAGCGCTTCGGCGAGGAGCGGGATCCCGAGTCCTACCGCCGACGCTATGCCGGCTACGTACGCTACGTGGACCACCACGTGGGCCGGCTGCTCAAGGTCCTCGAAGAGCTCGGCATCTACGAGGGCGCGACCGTCGTCATCGTGTCCGACCACGGGGAAAGCCTGGGCGAGCGCGGCTGGTACTTCTGCCACGGCAACCTGGTCACGCGCGAGCAGGTCCAGATCCCGCTGCTCCTGAAGCTGCCGGGAAATCGGCAGGCGGGGCACAGCCTGACGACCCCGGTCGAGACGGTAGATCTCGCGCCGACACTGCTCCGGATTCTCGGGCTGGATGCGGCGCTCGCGAGCGACGGCCGCGTGATCCTGCCGGAGGCGCTGCTGGGGGCCCCGGCTCGACGCCGATTCACGCAATCGAACAACGCCGAGCTGGTCGCTGTGGAGGAGGGCGGGCGGAAGTTCAGTTTGCGCTTCGCCAGACCGGGGTCGCTCCTCGCGGCGGGCTATCCAGAACGCGAGTTGTTCGATCTGCCCCGGGATGCTTCGGAGCAGTTCAACCTCGCCCTCGCGACCGACGCTCCCGAACTGGCGCGCTTGGAGTCCGTGCTCCGCGAGCGCTATTCCGACCTCGAGGTCCCGGCGTCCTCGCCCACCCTCGAAGAGGCGGAAGGTCTGCGCGCCCTGGGCTACGTTCGCTAGCCCTGGCGCAGCGCCATCGACTCGTGCGCCTGCGCTGCCCTACTCCGTCAGGCCTCCGAGGACCTGGGGATCGATGGGAATGCCGTGCAGGTAGACGCGCCAGTGGACCATCGGAGCGTAGGCGACGCCGCTGTCGCCCGAGAGGCCGATGGGCGTGCGCGATTCGATGCCATCGCCGACCAGCACGTCGAGCCGCGACAGATGGGCCAGCACGCTCACGACGCCCTGGCCGTGATCCAGCACCAGCATCTGGCCCAGGAGCTCATGGTAGCCGGCGAACAGCACCGTGCTGGCGGCGGGGGCCTGGACGAGCGTGCCGGTCGGGACCTCGTAGTCGAGGCCGCGGTGCCGCTCCCCGAAGATCGAGTCGCTCAGCGACTCGATCACGTCGCCGCCGAGCCAGGTTTGAGGCGCGCCGAACGAGACGACGGGCGCGGCGTCTACCGGAGGCCGCAGGTTCGTCTCAGAGCCAAGCGCTTCTTTCGTCTCCGTGCGTACGAGCAACAGGAGCTGGCGCGCCTGTGTCACGAGCTCCGGCCGCTCGGGAAGATGCCGCCGGGTCTCCGGGATCGTCACCGTGCGCGGCGCATACTCGCGGGGCGGGATGGTGATGTCGAGGGGGATACGCTGTCGACCGCGGCGCGCGAAGATCTCGATGCCGAGCGCCGTCTGGCCCGCGGCCGCATCTGCGGGCACGGGCACGAGCGCGCGGGGGCCGCGCGAGGTCTCGTAGAAGCGCGCGCGCCGGCCGCCCAGGAGCGCGTAGGTCGTTCCGAGCCGGCTGCGCGAGCGAAGGCGCACGACGATCACGCCGCCGGGCCAGCCGCGCGCGAGGTCGGCGCTCATCGTCACCTGGCCTACGGTCTTCGAGACGAGCTGCCCTCTGGCTGGCGCCGCGCAGAGAAGTACGAACAGGCCGATCGCCGGACGCCTCACGAGCCGTCGCGGCCGATGCGGCCGAACGCCTCGACCACCAGGGCCTCTTCCTGCGGCGCGATCGTTCGCGGATCGAGAACGACACGGCCGTCGGCGATGCGGACGATCACGGGCGGATCATTGCGGCGCAGCGCGGCCGCCAGCGCATCGGGACCGCGCCGCGGATCGGACACGGCGACGAGCGTCGTGGGCAGCGCCAGCGTCGGCGCTGCGCCGCCGCCCACGGCCGACTCTCCCGCGCGGGTCTCGACCGCCAGCGTGCCAGAAGCCGCGCCCAGCGCCGCGGCCAGGGCCTCGGCGCGCGCGCGCAGTTCCAAGTCGGTGGCCGCGAGCATGCGCAACACCGGCACGCGCTGCGCCGCACGGCCGCTGTCGTGATCGGCCAGCACCACGTCGAGGGCGGCGAGGGTCATCTTGTCGACCCGAAGCGCCCGGTACAGCGGATTCCGGCGCAGCGCAGCGACGCGTCCCTCGCGGCCGGCCAGGATGCCGGCCTGCGGCCCGCCCAGCAGCTTGTCGCCGCTGAACGCCACCACGTCGACGCCGCCGGCGATGCAGGCACGCACGGTCGGCTCCGAGGCCATGGCAGGATGCGGCGCTTCGAGCAGGCCGCTGCCCAGGTCCTCGACGAGCGGCACGCCCGCCTCCTTGCACAGCGCCGCCAGTTCTTCGCGGCTGGGCGCCTCGGTGAAGCCCACCAGGTCGAAGTTGCTGCGATGCACTTTCAGGAGCATGCCGGTCTGGGGGGAGAGGGCCGCACGATAGTCGGCCGCGCGGGTCTTGTTGGTGGTGCCGACCTCGCGCAGCCGCGCGCCGCCCTTCTGCAGGATCTCGGGGATCCGGAAAGAGCCGCCGATCTCGACCAGCTCGCCGCGGCTCACCAGCACCTCGCGATCCTCGGCGAAGGTGTTGACAGCGAGCAGCACGGCAGCGGCGCAGTTGTTCACCACGGCCGTGGCCTCGGCCCCCAGCAGCGAGCGCAGGCGAGCCTCGCAGTGGGCCTCGCGCTGGCCGCGTTCGCCTTTGTCGAGGTCGTACTCGAGGCTCGAGCCAGCGCCCGCGATCTCGGCGACGCGTGCGACAGCTTCCTCCGAGAGCGGCGCCCGGCCCAGGTTGGTGTGCACCACGACGCCAGTGGCGTTGATGACCCGGACCAGCGAGGGCGCGTCTTCCGCGAGCAGTCGCTCGCGCAGGGCCACGAGCGGGGCTTCGCTCAGCGCCGTGACCGATGCCGTCTCGCCCATCACGGCCTGCTGGCGCGCCTCCTCGAGCAGGCTGCGCAAGGCACGGATCACCACGGGCCGACCGTAGCGGGCGACGAGCGAGGCCGCCTCCGGCTCCAGCAGCACCTGGTCGACCGAGGGGATGAAGCGGCGCACGTCGCGGGAAGCCATTCGGGTGAGGGCTTGGATTATACTCGCCCGAATGGGCCGGGACAGCGCGAAGACCTTTGCCGACCGGCTCCCGGCAGTGGTCCCCAAGCAGGAGACGGACATCTCGCATCTCTCCGACGAGATGGTCGAACTGCTGTATCCGGGGCGGCGGCCGAAGCCGTTCCGGATGGGCGTCGTGTTCGACGTCTTCGGCGGCCCCAACTACCCACGTGCCCTCGAAATCGCGCGGCGCTCGGCCGTTTACCGCGAACTCGGCTCCGGTGATGCGCTGCGGCACCAGGCGGAGTTCGAGGCGAGCGAAGCCCGCATACTCCGCGACCTGTATGCGATCGTCGGGGAAATCCATACCACGCAGGTGCTCGTCGAAGGGCGCAGGGTCCCGTACGCGCGCGAGATCTGGCTGCCGCTGTTCTGGCTCTTCGTGGGGGGCGAGGCGCCGGCATGACGATCATCGGCGAGGATCTGGAACAGATCGAGAAGGGCATACGCCAGCTCAAGATCGAGTGGGACAAGTTCTTCGGAGGCGTCGAGCGCAAGCCGCCGAACGAGTTGCGCAGCCGGATCGAGGGCCTGCTCCGCCGCTATGCCGCGGGCGAGATCCGCAACTCGACCGAGCGCTTTCGCTACCAGACGCTCACGGCCCGTTACAACACCTTTAACGAGCTCTGGAACAAGCGCCTGCGCGCCGTCGAAGAGGGCCGGCCGATGGGCCTGCATGGCCGCGCCCTCGCGACTCACGAGGCCGGAGTGCTCGCCCTGCCGCCGAAGCCCGCCGAGGAGCACGAGACCTCGCGGACGCCCTCGCCACGTGCGGGCGAGGTGCGGGTCGAGAGTCCCGAGCTGGACGTCGAGGCGGTGCGGGAGCTGTTCGGCCGTTTCGTCGTGGCCCGCCAGACGACCGGCGAAACCGGGGCCGTGAAGTTCGAGAGCTTCCAGAAGCTCATCACGCAGCAGGCCACGCGCATCATCACCGAGAAGGGCGCCCAGGCCGTGGACTTCCGCCTCGAGACGAAGGACGGTAAGGTCACCCTCAAAGCCAAGGCCGTTCGCTAGGCATGCGGCGCCTTGCCATAGGCGTGGCGCTGTGCTGCTTCGGCTTCGTCGGCGTGCCTCGCGCCGGGGCCTGGCCAGCCTCGCTTCAGCTCGCGCTGATGCGCGACGCGCGCCGGCTGGTGCCCAAGACGCTCGCGAGGCTGATCGGAGAGCGCGAGGACCAGATCCTGGAGGAAGTGCGGCGCTTCCCGCCCTCACTCGCGCAGTCGCTCGCCACAGACCTCTCGTCCGGCGCGCTGCGGCCCGAGACGCTGAGCGCGCTCGACGGCAATGCGAGCCAGGCTGTGGCGCTGCTGCGGCAGCAGCGCATCACCGAGGGCGTCATCCGGCTGGGCGCGACGCTGCGCATTCCCGCCGATCTCGCCGACCCGATTCTAGCCGTAGGTCCCGAAGGCTATCCCGCGGGCGTCACGCGCGAGTACTACGCCTTCATCGAGGCCAATCTCGGCAAGTTGCCTGTGACACTCTCCGACGACAAGGCGCTGCTGCTGACGCACCGCGAGATCCCAGGCTACTGGCAGCGCCTCGTGGGGCTGAGCCGGCAGCAGTCGAGTGTCATTCGCAGCGAGCTCTATCGCGGCGGGCGTGTCGTGGACCACCGCGCTGTCGACTTTCGCTCGCACGTCTTTGGCGTCGCGCAGATCTCTTACTCGCGGGCCGTCACCGCCATCGCCGCCACGTGGTTGGCGCTGTGGCGCGAGGCGCGCGGCGATCTGACGCGACAGCCGACACCGCGCACGGTCGCCCCCGTGGACGCCCCGCCCCTTTCGACGACGCCCTCGACCCTGGCCTTGCCCCCGGAGGCAGAACCATGACCGCCAAGCGAGCGCTTCTCTCCGTCTACCGCAAGGACGGCATCGTCGATCTAGCGAAGGGCCTTCTCACGCGCGGCTTCGAGATCGTGTCCACCGGGGGCACGGCCGCGGAGCTGCACAAAGCAGGCGTGGCCGTCACCGGCGTGTCGAAGGCCACCGGCTTCCCAGAGATTCTCGACGGCCGCGTGAAGACCCTGCATCCGACCATCCATGCCGGCATCCTCGCCGGCCGCGACAATCCGGAGCACGCCGCGGCGCTGGCGACGCACCAGATCCCGTTCGTCGACCTCGTCGTCGTGAACCTCTATCCGTTCGAGGACAAGGTCGCGAAGGGCGCGCCCTTCGCCGAGGCTGTCGAGAACATCGACATCGGCGGACCCGCGATGCTGCGCGCGGCCGCGAAGAACTTCCAAGCGGTCGCCGTGGTCGTGGACCCGGCCGATTACACGCTGCTCCTCGAGCAGCTCGACCGGCCGCAAGGCGTCGACGCCGCCTCGAGGCTGTACTTGGCGCAGAAGGCCTTCCGCCACACTTCGCGGTACGAAGCCGCAATCGCGGGCTACTTTGCGCAGGTCGAGGCGCGCGAGAGCGGCTATGGCGTGGCGGAGTCAGACGACGTGTTTCCGTACCGGCTGGCGTTGTCGTTCGAGAAAGTGCAGGACCTGCGCTACGGCGAGAACCCGCACCAGCGCGCGGCCTTCTACAGCGATCTGGGCTCGACGCTCTACTCGGTGGCCGCGGCCCGCAAGCTCCAGGGCAAGGAGCTTTCGTTCAACAACATCCTCGACCTGGACGCGGCCTGGCGCCTCGTCACCGAGCTGCCCGATCCGGCCTGCGTGATCGTGAAACACTCCAACCCCTGCGGCACCGGACTCGGCGCAACGCCGTTCGAGGCGCTGGAGCGCGCCTGGGAGTGCGACCCGCTCTCGGCCTTTGGCGGGATCCTGGCGTTCAACCGGCGCGTCGACGCGCAGGTTGCTCGCAAGCTGGCCGCCGTCTTCGTCGAGGCCATCATCGCGCCGGGCTTCGAGGGCGATGCCAAGAAGATCTTGGCGCCCAAGACCAACCTGCGCGTGCTGGACATGGACACCACCGGCATCCACAAGGTCGCCGGCTTCGACTTGCGCCGAGTGATGGGCGGCCTGCTGGCGCAGGAGTGGGACCTGCACCACCTCGACCGTGAGAAGTGCGAGGTCGTGACCCGCCGCAAACCGAGCGAGGACGAGTGGAAGGCGCTGCTGCTCGCCTGGACGGTGGCGAAGCACGTCAAGTCCAACGCCATCGTGTTCGCGAACACGATGCAGACGGTGGGTGTCGGCGCGGGCCAGATGAGCCGCGTCGATGCGGCCCGCTTCGCAGCTCTCAAGGCCAAGCTACCGCTCGCCGGAACGGCGGTCGCCTCCGACGCGTTCTTCCCGTTCCGCGACGGCCTCGACGAGATCGCGAAGGCCGGGGCCACGTCCGTGATCCAGCCGGGCGGCTCGGTCAAGGACGACGAGGTGATCGCCGCGGCCAACGAGTACAACCTGGCCATGGTCGTGACCGGCGTCCGCCACTTCCGCCATTAGAAGTGAATCCAGCGCTCCGTTATCAGCTAGCCCAGGCCGTTGTGGCGTTTCTTGATGAGTGACAAGAACTCGTCACCGCGGTCGACGAACCCGCGTGTCGCGACAGGACCCACAGTTGTGCTGCGCTGCGGGATCCAGGAGCCGCCTTCCCTCGCGTGCCCCGCCCCCGGCCCTTCTCAAGGACCGACCGGGCGGGGTAAGCTCCCGACGCCTCGTGGAGGCACGGGAGAAAGCCATGAGCTTGCCGGTCCATCCGCTCGTCCGAGTGAGCGTCGCTGCGGCTGTATTGACGCTGGCCACGCTGGGCTCTGCGTCCGCCGAGATCGAGGACGCGTCCGTCGCCGGCTTCACGCTGGAGAACACGGTCCAGGTGCCGGCCGACGCGGTGATGGCCTGGAAGGGGCTCGTCGGCGACGTCGACCGCTGGTGGCCGAGGGACCATACCTGGTGGGGCGCCGAGTCCCAGCTCTCGATCGAGCCTCGCGCCGGCGGCTGCTTCTGCGAGCGGCGCGGCCCGCAGCAGGCGCTGCACATGCTGGTGACGTTCGCGGACCCGGGCTGCTGCGCCTGACCGGCGGACTCGGGCCGCTGCAGGGCATGGGCCTCACCGGCGCGCTCGAGTTCCGCTTCGCGCCCGCGGCCGGAGGCGGAACGACGATCACGATGTTCTATCGCGCCGGTGGCTACACCCCGGACGATCTGTCGAAGTTCGCGCCCGTGGTCGGCCAGGTCCAGGCGCTGCAGCTCGGCGGGCTGGCGGACTACCTGGGCCGGAAGCGTGAGGCGCGCTGAGACGGGACCGGTGCGGCGGCTCGTGAGCCTGCTCCTCGCCATCGCGGGCGCGCTGCTGGCTGTCACTGCGCTGATGCTCAGCTTCGAGCGCCGGCTCATCTACTTCCCGCTGCGCACGCTGGAACTGGAACCGGGCGAGCTGGGACTGGTCCACGAGGAGGCCCAGCTCGTCGCGGAGGACGGCGTCACGCTCCACGCCTGGCTGCTCCCGCTTCCGGGAGCGCGCCGCACGGTCCTCCTGTTCAACGGCAACGCCGGCAACATGAGCTTCCGCCTGGACCGCGCCGCCCAGATGCAGCGGAGGCTCGGCGTTTCGGTCCTGCTCTTCGACTACCGCGGCTACGGCCGGAGCGGAGGCAGCCCGGACGAGGCGGGCACCTACCGGGACGCGCGCGCGGCGTACCGTTGGGCCGTCGAGACGAAGGCGGTGCCGCCGCGCGAGCTGGTGCTCTTCGGCGAATCGTTGGGCGCAGCCGTCGCCGTGCAGCTCGCGCTGGAGCAGCCGGCCGGCGCGCTCGTCCTGGAATCGGCCTTCACGTCGATCCCGGACATGGCGCGCGCCGCGTATCCGTTCTTACCGCCGGTCGGGCCGCTGATCCGCACGCGCTACGATACGCTCGCCAAGGTCCCGAGGCTCGCGCTCCCGCTACTCGTGCTGCACGGCGAGCGCGACGAGATCGTCCCGATCGGGCAGGGCCGCCGCGTGTTCGAGGCGGCGGGCGGGCCGAAGCGCTTCTTCGCCATCCGCGGCGCCGGGCACAATGACACCTACCTCGCGGGCGGCGAGGCCTACTGGCGGGCACTCGGGGAGTTCATCGAGTCGCTCGGCTGACTCGGTGTTGTCCTGCATGCCGGCTTTTTCGCACACTGGAGCCTCAGCGGCGGCGGGGTTCTTCTGATCGGTGTTGGCCTCGATTGATCGCCGCGGCCAACGAGCACAACCTGGCCATGCTCGTGACCGGCGTCCGCCATTTTCGAGACTAGCACTAGCCCAGCCCGTTGTGCCGCTTCTTGATCAGCGACAGGAACTCGTCCCGGGTCTGCTGCTGGTCGCGGAAGGCGCCGCGCATGCACGAGGTCACGGCCACGGAGTTCTGCTTCTCCACGCCGCGCATGATCATGCAGAAGTGCATGGCTTCGATGATCACGCCGACGCCCCGCGGCTTGATCGCTTCGATGATGGCCTCGGCGATCTCGACCGTGAGCCGCTCCTGCACCTGCAGCCGCCTGGCGAACATGTCCACCAGGCGCGGCACCTTCGAAAGGCCCAGCACCTTGCCGTTCGGGATGTAGGCCACGTGGGCCTTGCCGAAGAACGGCAGCAAGTGGTGCTCGCAGAGGCTGTAGACGTCGATGTCCTTGATGATCACCATCTCGTCGTACGGGACGGTGAACAGGGCGTCGTTCAGCAGCGTCTTGATGTTCTGCTTGTAGCCCTGCGTCAGGAACTTCAAGGACTTTTCTACACGCTCTGGCGTGCGCTTCAGGCCCTCGCGGTTCGGGTCTTCGCCAATGGCGGTGAGGATGGCCTTGATGTGCTTCGGCAGGTCCTTCGGAGTGCTCATGTCGGGGGGCCTCTCGCTTCGAAAGCAGACCTCAGCCTCGGACCGGAGGCTCCACGCGCTTCGGGACGGCAAGCCGGGTGGGCATCTTGGTCACGGCGCAGTTCTGGCAGATCGGCTCGCCGCCCTGGCCGGCCGCCTGGTCCCACGTCTTCTTCCGATGTGAGTCGCGGAGCCGGTCGAAGTTGCGGCTGGCCCAGGCCTGCTGGATCGAGACCCTCGGCGCGTAGCCCTGCGCCTTCACCACCGGCCCGCCGTCGATCTCGAGCGTGAAGCCCTGGCAGCACGGCATCGTATGCCGCCCGTCCCAGGTGACGACCATGCGCCGGAACGGATCCGAGCATTGGAACTCGCCGGCGTTCATCTGCCGCCACTCGGCCGCCTTCCAGTGGTGCTGGATGCCGGCCGGGAAGTAGCACTCGCTGATGGACATCCAATCGACGCCCAACTTGCCCTTCCAGAACTCTTCCATGCGCCCGCTGTCGACCGCGTCGGCGTTCAGGTGCGTGCGCACTACCGACGCGCGGATCCGACAGTCGGGCGCGCCCTTGCCCTCGCCGCGCGTCCGCACGGCCGAGCGCACCGAGTTCAGGAGGATTTCCCAGCTTCCACCCACGCGCTGGCGGTGGTACGTCTCCGGGTCGCAGGCATCGACCGAGAACATCAGGTCGGTGATGCCGGCCTCGACGATCTTGCCGAACAGGTCCGGCTGCTTACGGGCCAGGCCGTTGCCGTTGGAGTTCATCATGATGTCGGGGAAGCCCAGGCCATGGGCCTCGCGCACGAAGGACACGATGCGCGGGTGCAGCGAGGGTTCGCCGCGGTAGTTGAGCTTGATCGAGCTGACGCCGATGTCCGCGCATTGCTGCAGGAGCCGGCCGTAGAGCACCGGGTCCATGTAGCCGCGCTGATAGGTGTGCTCGTCGAAGCCCTGGGTGCGGATGTGCTCGTGCGTCCAGATCTGGCAAAAGCCCTGCGGGTCTTCCTCGGAGCTGCCGCAGCGCAGGTCGCACACCGCGACGCTCTCCAGGTCCACGTGGACGGGATGGTCCGCCGGGTCGAGCGCCGTTTCGCGCCGGTCCCATTCCTTGCGGTAGGCCTCGTAGCGCTCGCTGCGCGTGGGAAGCCCGCCGAGGACGCGGAATGTAGGGTCTTTGCTCATTTGGCTCCCAAGAGAGCAAGTTTAGCCCCAGGGCGGCCGAGCCCGGTAACCTGTTCGGACCTCACCTGACACCCCCGTCTTCTAAGCTGCCGCCACAACTGGAGGGGGAGGCACGCTCTTGAGCCAGCAACTGGTCGTGCGACCCGAGAACACCGAAGAGTCTCTGGTAGCGACGCTCAAAGCCCTCGAACTGACGAAAACGCTCGGCGATGAGCCGGTGCTGACGGCGCTCAAGCGCTTCCCGGCCGAGCCCCCGCGCTATGCCGCTTTCCCGGAGGAGCTGGACCCCCGGCTGCTCGCGGTGCTCAAGGCCCGGGGCTACACGCAGCTCTACACGCACCAGCGCGCGGCCTACGACGCGGCGCGGGCGGGAGAGAGCACGGTAGTGGTGACGCCCACGGCCTCGGGCAAGACGCTCTGCTACAACCTCCCGGTCCTCGACCGGATCCTCAAGGATCCCGACGCGCGGGCGCTGTACTTGTTCCCGACCAAGGCACTCGCCCAGGACCAGCTCGCCGAGTTGTACGCCACGATCGAAGCGCTGGGCGCCGAGATCGGCACCTTCACCTACGACGGCGACACGCCCCAAGACGCGCGCAAGGCGATCCGCGCGCGGGCCCACGTGGTGGTGACGAACCCAGACATGCTCCACAAGGGCATCCTGCCGCACCACACCAAGTGGGTGAAGCTGTTCGAGAACCTGCAGTACGTGATCGTGGACGAGCTGCACTCGCTGCGCGGCGTCTACGGCTCGCACGTCGCGAACATCCTCCGGCGGCTGCACCGGCTGTGCCGCTTCTATGGCTCCGCGCCACAGTTCCTGTGTTCTTCGGCGACGATCGGCAACCCGAAAGAGCTGGCCGAAGCCCTAACCGGCCGCAACATGAGCCTGATCGGCGAAAACGGCGCGCCGCGCGGGGAGAAGTACTTCGCGATCTACAACCCCCCGGTGGTGAACCGCCAGCTCGGGATTCGCAAGTCGGCGCTCAACTCGGCCCGCGATGTCGCGCTCTCGTTCCTGGACAAGGGCTTGCAGACGATCGTGTTCGCGCCCTCACGGCTCGCGACCGAGGTGCTCGTCACCTACCTGAGAGAAGCCCTGGAGCGGAAGCCCGGCTCCGAGGGCGTGATTCGCGGTTATCGCGGCGGCTATCTGCCACTGAAGCGCCGCGAGATCGAGCGGGGCCTGCGCGAGGGCACGGTGCTCGGTGTCGTCTCGACCAACGCACTGGAGCTGGGCATCGACATCGGCTCGCTCGACGTCGCCGTGCTCGTCGGCTATCCGGGTAGTGTCGCCTCGACCTGGCAGCAGGCCGGGCGTGCGGGCCGCCGCCAGGGGACCTCGGTTGCGGTGCTGGTGGCGAACTCCTCGCCGCTCAATCAGTTCATCGCCAAGCACCCCGAGTACTTCTTCGGCGCGCCGATCGAGCAGGGGCGCATCAACCCGGACAACCTACAGATCCTCGTGAACCACGTGAAGTGCGCCGTCTTCGAGTTGCCCTTCGAGGCGGCCGAGGGCTTCGGCAAGGAAGACCTGGGCGAGGTCCTGAAGTTCCTCGAAGAGGAACGCGTCGTGCACCGGGCAGGGGGGCGCTGGCACTGGACCAGCGAGAGCTACCCGGCCGACGCCGTCTCGCTGCGCAGCCTCTCGTCGGACAACTTCGTGGTGCAGGACATCACCCGCGAGCCGCGCATCATCGCCGAAGTGGACTACGACAGCGCGCCGACGATGGTCCACGAGAAGGCCGTCTACATCCTGGAAGGGAAGAGCTACTTCGTCGAGAAGTACGACCATGAGGAGCGGCGCGTCCACGTCCGCGAGGCCGACGTCGACTACTACACCGACGCGATCACCTACACCAAGGTCAAGATCCTCGAACGCTTCGAGGAGGAGCCGGTCCAGAACGCACGGCGCAACCACGGCGAGGTACACGTGACGTCGCAGGTGGTGGGCTTCAAGAAGATCAAGTTCCACACCAACGAGAATGTGGGTTCGGGCGAGCTGCAGATGCCCGAAAACGAGATGCACACCACGTCCTACTGGCTCAGCATCCCGCGCGAGATCATGGCCAGCCTCCCGTACGCCGGTGAAGAGCGGCGCGATGGAGTGGTCGCGCTCTCGTACACCCTGGGTCAGATGGCCGCGCTGTTCCTGATGTGCGATCGGCATGACCTGGGGATTGCGGTGGGGGACAACGGCCAGGGCGAGGCGCGCATAGAGCGCGGGATGGCCCGTTGGCCTCGGAGGGATGAAGGGTCTGGGGGGGGCGCATCCAACCAGTTCGATAGGGGCGACGGATCCACTTCGACGCCCCGGGAAGACGAATATCAGCCCAACATCTTCATCTATGATGCCTACCCGGGCGGGATTGGGCTTTCCGAGCCGCTGTACCGTTTTCACGAGCGATTGCTGGATCAGAGTTTGTCGCTGATCGCCGGCTGCGCCTGTCGTGATGGTTGTCCCTCGTGCGTCGGCCCGGCCGGCGAGGTCGGAAGCCGCGGCAAGGAGGTGGCGGTCGCGATGCTGCGGGCGATTCGCGGAAACGAACGGCCTTGAAGCCCCTCGCCCGCGTGCTCGGGCTTGGCTGTGTCGCATCCCTGCTCGTCCCGTTTGCGGGCCCCGTTTCGGCTGCCGAGGCTGCCGTGCGCGCAGTAGTGCTCGGGATCGCACAGGACGGCGGTGTACCGCACATCGGCTGCCCGCAGGAGCTGTGCGTCTCGGGGCGGAGCGATCCTGCGCGGCGGCAGCGGGTCGCGAGCCTGGGCCTGGTGGACGAGCGCGCCGGCGCCCGCTTCCTGGTCGATGCGACGCCCGACCTCGCCTCGCAACTCGAGTCGCTGAATCAGGGGCGCACGCTCGCGGATCGGCGCAAACCGGTCGACGGCATCCTGCTCACGCATGCCCACATCGGCCACTACACGGGCCTCATGTACCTGGGCCGGGAGGCCCTGGGTGCGCAAGGCGTGCCCGTCTACGTTACGTCACGCATGGCCCTTTTCCTGCGCGAGAACGGGCCCTGGAGCCAGCTCGTGGCACTCGGCAACATCGCCTTGCACGAGATCGAGCCGGGCCGCGAGTTCGCGCTGACGCCGGATCTGAAGGTGACGGCGCTTGTCGTCCCGCATCGCGACGAGTGGAGCGATACGGTCGGTTACGTCGTTCGCGGCCCCTCCGCCTCGCTGCTCTATCTTCCGGACATCGACAAGTGGGAGAAGTGGGAGCGGCCGATCGGGGATGTCGTCGCCCACGTCGACACGGCCTTTCTCGACGGCACGTTCTTCTCGCTCGAGGACCTGCCCGGCCGCACCCAGAGCGAGGTGCCGCACCCGCTGGTCGGCGAGACGATGCAGCGCCTCGCGCGGCTGGCTCCGCGCGTGCGCTTCGTGCACCTCAACCATACGAACCGCCTGCTCTTCGACGCGGTGGCGCTGCGCGAGGTCGAGAGGCGTGGCTTCCGCGTCGCCCGCGACGGCGACGTGGTGCCGCTGGCGCCCGCGCCGTGAGCCTCGGAGAGCGGCTGCGCCAGCTCCGGCGCAATGGCCTGCCGCCTTCGGGCGGAGCCGACGCGACGCCTCTCGTCCCCGTCGGCGATCTGGATGGCCTCGAGCGATCGATGCTCGGACAGATCGACGAAGACGGGCGCAGCCTCAAAGAGCGGCTCGAGCGCCTGGTGGCGGTGGCCTCGCGAGGTCGCGAAATGATGCGATCCTCGGCCCACGCGCTCGAGGAGCTCGTGCATGGGCAGCGGGTCGAGAATGCCAAGGGCGAGTTCTTCCTGATCGAAGACGACGTCCATCTCGATTCCTTCCACGGCGAGGTTTCGCTGTCTCGCTTTCGGGCGCTGCGGGCGGGCAGCATCGGCATCCTCACCGGCGAGGCGGAGATGGACGGCTTCGAGCTGTCGGAGGCGGTGTTTCTCGACACCGAGACGACCGGGCTCGCAGGCGGCACGGGCACTGCCGCGTTCCTGATCGGCATCGGCTACGTCGAGGGTGACCGCTTCAAGCTGCGCCAGTACTTCATGCGCGACTACCACGAGGAGCCGGCCCTGCTCGCCGGCCTCGCGGAGGACCTGTCGGGCTTCACGCAGATCGTGACGTTCAACGGCAAGATGTTCGACGTCCCACTGCTCGAGACGCGCTATCGTCTCGATCGGCAGCGCTTTCCTCTGGAGGGCGCGCCGCACTTCGACCTGCTGCATCCGGCCCGCCGCCTGTGGAAGGCGCGTCTCGAATCGTGCCGACTTCAGGCGCTCGAGGGCGCGTTGCTCGGTCTCGCGCGGCATGACGACATCCCCGGCGCCGAGATCCCGGGCATCTACTTCGACTACGTGCGCCGCCGCGACGCGCGCTCGCTCGCCCGCGTCTTCCGGCACAACCGCACCGACATCGTGTCGCTCGCGGCGCTGGCGCTACGCGCCTGCCAGTGGGTCGAGAACGGCGAGGCGGACGACCCGCGCGACGTCTACAGCCTGGCTCGGGTTCTCGAGCGGGCGAAGCTCTACGAGCGGAGCGAGGCGGCCTACAAGCGCACGCTGGAGAACGACCGTGGCGCGCTGCGCGTCGCGGCTCTGGTCCGGCTGGCCTCGCGCGCCAAACGCACCGGCGACCACGAGCAGGCGGCTGAACTGTGGCGGGAAGCGGCCGAGGCGGGGGATCTGCTGGCGCATCGCGAGCTCGCCCTTCACCACGAGCGACGCGGCCGCGACCTGCCGGCGGCGCTCGATGCCGTCGACCGGGGCCTGGCGCTTTGCGATCGTCTCGGCGCCTCCCCGCGGGCCGCTCTGGACCTAAGCCGCCGCCGTGAGCGCCTGCTGCGAAGGCTGGCTACTTCAGTTCGGCGTTGAGGAAGTCCACGAGATCCTGGATCACGACCGGCTTGCCGAAGACGGTCCGTCCGGCTCGTTTGGCGGCGTCGATCAGCGGCGAACGCGCGTAGCCGGTGAGAAACGCCACGCTGAGGCTGGGCAGCTTCGCCTGCAAGGCGGTCGAGAGGTCGGCCCCGTCGCGACCCGGCATCACCAGGTCCAGCACCGCGGCGTCGTAGGCAGCGACGTCCGCCTTCGCCAAGGCCTCGTCGCCGGTGCGGGCGGTGTCGATCTTGAACCCGTGGCGGGCCAGGGCGCGCGACAGCATCGCGGCCACGGCCGCGTCGTCGTCCACCACCAGGATGTGCTTCTCTTGGCTCAATGTTTTTGCCTCGACAAGTCGCCGATCCTACGGGAGGCGGGGCGCGCCGTAAAGCGGGCGATCTTGGTAGACTCGGCCTTCATGTTCCGCCGCCGCGAGGCCGTAGCCGACGCCCTCGGGCTGTCGATCCTGCTGGCGGCGCTACTCGACGTGCTTCGCCCCTCGCTGCTGTTCCTGCCGACTATCATGGCCGGCGGCGACACGCCGTGCCACTACCCGACGCTCGCCTGGTTCTGCGAGCACCTGCTGCCGCGCTATCGGCTCCACGGCTGGTACCCCGGGGCCTACCTGGGCCAGCCGCTGCTTCTCTACTACTTCCCGTTGCCGTTCCTGGTGATGGCGGCCTTCGCCCCGCTCACCGGGCTGCCGGTGGCCTTCAAGCTGGGCTCGGCCCTCGGCATCTTCCTGCTTCCGCTGCTGAGCTATGTCGCTTTCCGGCTGATGGGCTTCCGCTTTCCGGCGCCCCTGCTGGGCGCGGCCGCGGCCTACGTTTTCCTGTTCCTCGAGGCCAACCCGATCTGGGGTGGAACGATCGCGAGCACGATGACCGGTGAGATCGCCTACATGTACGGGATCGGATTCGCCGTGCTGTTCCTCGGGGTCGCGTATCGCGCCTACGCCCGCGGCAGCGGCCCTGTGCTGCCGGCGTTGGTACTCGCGCTCACGGCCCTCGCTCACGGCTACGCGGTGCTCTGGGCCGGCTTCTCGGCGAGCTACTTTCTCTACGGGGCCCGGCGGCCGATGCGCACCCTGCGCTGGCTCGCAAGCCTCGCGGCGCTCGCCTTTCTGCTGGCGGGGATCTCGCTCATCCCGTTGCTCCAGGCCTGGGGTTCCACGACCCCGTACGACGATGCCTGGATCGAGGTCGGCGTCACGAATCTGTTTCCCGGGTACCTGGCGCCTTTGCTCGCTCTCGCCGGCCTTGGGCTTCTCGGCACGCTGTTCCTCGCGCGCCGCACGGGAGGCCCCGACCATCGGCTGCTGTTCGTCGTTCACGCCGCCCTGATCGCGGCAGCTCTAGCGGCGGCCGGTCCGGCGCTGGGCGTGATCGACGTGCGTTTCGTCCCTTTCGCGCAACTCGCCCTGGTGCTGGCGGGCGGCGCCACGCTGGGGCTCGTGCTACGTCCCACGATCGCTCGGGAGCTGGCTGCCCTGGCCTGCGTGCTTCTCGCGGTGGTCTTCGCCGACAGCCGCTCCAGCGTGTCCCGTTCGTGGGTCGAATACAACTACACAGGCCTTCAGGCCAAGGAACTGTGGCCCGGCTTCGAGCGGCTTGCCCAGACGCTGCGTGGGACCGTGAACGATCCGCGGGTCGCCGTCGAGTACAGCGCCGAACACGAGAAGGCTGGCTCGATCCGGATGTACGAGACGCTGCCGTTCTTCAGCGGTCGCTCGACACTCGAAGGCGTCTACAACCAGGCCAGCCTGCAGACGCACTTCGTGTACTTCCTGGCTTCGGAGCTGGGCGCAAGCTCCCCGAACCCGTTCCGAAGCCGCCACTATTCGAACTTCGACACCGACAACGCGATCCGCCATCTGAAGCTGTTCGGGGCAACGGACGTGGTGGCGCTGTCCGACAAGTTGAGTGCGGCACTGGGAGCCCGAAGCGACGTCGAGCGCGTCGCCGACATCGCGCCTTATCACGTGTTCCGGCTGAAGGGCCCGGGCTCGCAGTACGTCGAGGCGCTGGCCTTCGAGCCCGTCCGCTCTTCGCCCACGGGCTGGCGCGACAAGGCCTACCGCTGGTTCACGCGCAAGCCGCAATCGCCCGTGCTACTCGTTTTCACCGACGAGATACGCTTCAAGACGCTGGAAAGAGATCCCTGGCTGGCACCGCCGGCGCTGCCGCTGCCGGCGGGCGCCGAGGCGAGCGCCGTTCTCGGCGACGAGGAGATTCGCATCCACACCAACCGGCCCGGTCACCCGCTGTTGGTAAAAGTCTCCTGGCACCCACGCTGGCGTGCCGAAGGAGCCGACGGCCCCTGGCTCGTCTCGCCGGCGCTGATGCTGATCATCCCCAGACAGCCCGAGGTGAGGCTGGTGTACGGCCGCAACTGGGCCGACAACGTGGGCGCCGCTGGCACGCTCGGCGCCCTGGGGCTTTGCCTGGCCAGCTTTCGCCGCCGTCGCCGGACCACGACGCTGGCGTCGCGCGTGCCCGAGGCCTGCGCCGCGCTGCGCCGCTGGGGCGGAGTCGTGCCGGTCGCGTTGCTTCTGCTGTTGACCTCGGCGCGCTTCTTCGGTGGCGAGAAGCCCGACCCGGCGCCGCTTCTCGGCGAACTATACGAGAAGGCCTCGAAGGCCTACTCCGAGGACCACTTCGACGACGCAGCGGAGTTCTCCCGTGCCGCGCTTGAGATTGCCTCCGAAGACGAGGGCCTGCGCACCGAGCTCCGTTGCTTGCAGGGCGAGAGCCTGCTCAGGCTCGGGCAGCCTGCCGAGGCTCGGTCCGCCTTCGAGACGGCCTACCAAAGCGCCTCTTCCGGACCGCACGCGGCACAGGCGTTGTTCGGCTCGGCGGCAGCCCTCACGCAGTTGGGGGAAACGAGCCAGGCGACGGCCCAGAGACAGCGGCTGCTCCACGATTTTCCGGGGACGCCGTGGGCCCGCAGGCTGGCGACACCCGGGTCAGAACCGGCGAGCCACTGAGCCACAAGCTCTTGACGGGCTACTCGAGCGTGCTAAGATCCGGTTGGTGACGCCTCATTTCGGTGTTCCTGGGATCCCCGGAGGGGTTCCGTTCGGAGAGGATCCATGCGCAATCAGTTGACGGGAATCGGCCTTGCCGCGGCGCTCGCGATGGCGCCCGGCGCTGTCTTCGCCCAGGAGGGCGGGATCGCGATCGACCACAAAGGCGTCGAGTGCATCGTTGTGGGCAAATTCCCGAAGATGAACGCTTGCTTCACGCCGAACGCCAACGTGGCGCGCGCACGGGTCTATTTCCGGCCCGAGGGCGTGCCCAGTTGGTATTACGTCGAAATGAAATCCGACGCACCCTGCTTGGCCGGCGTGTTGCCCCGGCCCCGCAAGGAACTCGTCGGCAAGATAATCGATTACCACGTCCAGGTGACCGACAAGGGCTTCGCCGAGGCGCGCACGGCCGACTATCATCCCGTCGTCGTGAACTCCGAAGACGAGTGCAAGGACAAGCCGATCGCAGCGTATCTGAGCAAGGCGTCAGTGAGCGTCTTCCCGAGCCTGCCCGCCGGCTTCGCGGGCGCCGGCATCGGCACCGCAGCGGTGGTCGGCATTGGCGCCGGCGTCGTCGGAGCCGCGGCCGGTGGCATCGCGCTCGCCAGCAACAGCAGCGACTCCTCCACACCAACCACGGCTCCGCCTGCGACCACGCAGCCGCCGGTGGCTACGCAGCCGCCGGTGACGACACAGCCGCCGGTGACGACTAAGCCGCCGCAGGGTTTCAAGTTCGTGTTCAAGGTCTCGCCCGATCCTCCGAAGGGTACCGATGGCTTCCAGGCGACGGTCAACATGTGCGACTCGCTGCCGAAGGGCAACAAGATCAGGTTCCGCATCGACTTCGGCGGCGACGGCTTCGAAGACGTTGGCAACAAGTGCCGGAGCACCCGCACCATGACCCTGGCCGGGGCTCTGGGCCGCATCTCGCCGGCGACGACCCTGCCGCCCTGCACCGAGTTCCCCGTGATCGGCTGCGGGCAGCCGAAGGATGGATCGGCGCCTGAGGAATGTGGCAGGCGCAAGGTGACGGTCTGTCCCGTCGGCAGTGATTCGGCTCTGAGCGCCCGCTCGCTGCGCCTCACGCCGCGCCTGCGCGGCGGCAAGCCTGTCGCCACGCGTCGCCTGGCGTGGAACAGTGAACTCGCCGTCGACGGTGGCACGGGCCAGGTCGTCGCCAATGGCTCCTCCGCGGTGTTCGCGTCGAAGGGACGGTCCTCAGCCGTCGCCACGGGGCGCAGGGGTGAGAACCGCATCGAAGCACAGCTCGTCCAGGGCAGTGGCAGGCCTGGCACCTGGCGCTTCGAGCTTGGCTCGACCGCCAGCTTCGAGGCGGGCAGCCTGCGCGTGATTGCCGGCGAGGTCGCGCAGATCACGGGCGAGGCCGTCGTCT
Organism: Acidobacteriota bacterium; assembly: GCA_032127875.1. GTDB lineage: Bacteria > Acidobacteriota > Vicinamibacteria > Fen-336 > Fen-336 > CADEEV01. The sequence continues at coordinate 12,034 of JAQBHI010000135.1, read as the reverse complement.
TCCGGCTGAAGGGCCAGCCCGGCGAGCGGGTGGTCTTCACGTTCCGGACCACGCGCTAGTTCAGAACCGCCGCTTCCAGACGGGCCCGGGGAAACCCCGGGCCCTTTTTCTTTTCGTTCAGGGCCCCCTGTTCTTTCATCGACCCCCCATTGATTCCCTCCCCACGAAGAGGGGGGAAAGCGCTCCTAGCGAGTTTCGAGTGACGCCAGACGGAGGCGCAGCTCATCGGCCGTGATCCGGTGACGCGCCAACTCGGCGCCATTCAGGAGTAGTAGCGGAATTTCGAAGAGGTAGAGGCGTCGTGTTTCGGCATCTTCGCGGACATCGCGCTCGACGAGTTCGAGGCCCAATTCGCTGAGCACTGGAACGACCACCGCCGCCATTTCATGGCAGAGTCGACAATCCGGCTTGCCCAGCAGCACCAGCTCGGCCACCGGCTAGTGGCCCGCCTCGGCAGGGGGCCGCCGCAGCGTCGACAGCCCGGCGCCCGCCACCACCGCAACGATCACGAATTGCACCAGCAGTCCCGTCAGATCGGGGTAGATCCCCATCCAGCGGACCTCGGGGAACGCGATGGGCCGGGGTGTCAGGAAGCCTGACTGAACCAGCCCGTAGATTCCAGAGCCCGCAAACGAGATCGCGAGCATGCAGAGCAGAGCGCCGGAGATGGCGAAAAACGGGCCGAGGGGCAGGCGCAGCACGCTGCGGTTCAAGAGCCACGAGGCGCCCGCGGCCGCGGCAGTGCCGGCGAGTGCGCCCAGCCAGACCTGCCCGTGCTCTCCGCCCGCGTCAAAGAGCAGGGCCTGGGTGAAGAGAACGGTCTCGGCCGCCTCCCGGTAGACGGCCAGGAACGCGAGGCTCGCCACCAGCCCCAGGTTGCGTCGTGAAAGGCTCGTCTCCAGGTTTCTCTTCAGGTAGGCCATCCAATGCCGGGACTCGGCCCTGGAGACCATCCAGAAACTGACGGAGAAGAGCACCGCGGCGGCCAGCATGGCCACGACAGCTTCGAGCAACTCGCGCCGGGCCATGCCGAGCGCCAGTACCCGCTCGAACACGAACCAGGTGAGGATTCCGGCCGGCAGGGCTGCGACCCAGCCCAGGTGCACGTAGCGGCCGGCGTCGGAACGGCCCAGCCTGCGCAACCCCGCAAGCAGCGCGCCGACCAGCAGGGCCGCCTCGATGCCCTCGCGGAAGAAGATGAGCGCGGCCGCGACGAAGGGCACGGCCGGAGCACGGCTCGCCTCGACGATTCTGAACAGGTGCTCATCGAGGATCTCGGCACGTGAGCGGACTTCGGCCTCGTCCCCGAGCGAGAGGGCCGCGCGCAGGTCGCGAAAGGCGGTCTCAATGGCGAGCGTGGCTGCCGCATCCCGGGTACGTAGCTGCGGCTCCAGCGGCTCAAAGCCCTGGAGATAGGCGTCGATGGCCAGCCGATCGGCGTCGTCCCGACGGCCCGCTGCGTGCGCGGAAACAGCCGCGTGGACGAGCTCGCGGGTCTTCTCGGCACTGGCTGCGGCGGGTGGCGGCGTGAAGGGCGTCACGCGGCGCGCGTGCACGAGGGCGGCTTCGGGCGACGGATGGTATTCGGCGCGCAGCCCCTCCAGGATCTCCTGATCCGAACGTGCTGCGAGATCGGCGAGCGTCAGGCCCACGGGCCCCAGGGATGGCTCTGCGTCGTGGCCCAGCCGGAACACGTAGAAGGCGAGGTCCCAGCGTTCGGCGGGCGAGAAACTGTCGAACGACGCCATGCCCGTGCCCGGGACCCCGAACGTCAGAGCGTTGTAGACGCGGAACGGAGACAGCAGTTCGAGCCGGGCGGGGTCGCGGAAGCTCGCCGGGGGCGGGTCGAGCGCCCTTGCTCGCTCGGTGCGCGCTCGGCCGTCGGGCCCGTGGCAGACCGCGCAGTTCTGGGCGTAGAGCGCCTCGGCGCGGGCCAGCTGCGGGCGGCTCGTCGGCATCGTGCGCAGCCCAAAGCGGCTCACCACCTCATCGCGTGCCGCATGGCAGGCGCTGCCCACGGCCTCCGCGTCCGCCTTCTCCTGGACCAGCGCCGTGACCGCGTAGAGCTTCGTGGCGAGCGGGTCTTGCGGCGCCGCCTCGGGCCCCAGGAGCGTGGCGGCGATCGCATTGGCATCGTTCACAAAGCGAACCTGCTCTTCGTATTCCATCTGGCTGACGACGGCACCCTGCTGGACGGCTCGACCGTAGTCGCCGCCGACGTAGTCGAGGAGTAGTGCGAGGCGCTGGGCGTCGCCCCCGTCCGGCGCGACCGGCCGCGGCGCCGCCGCTTCGCCCAGCGAGCAGCCGGTGGAGGTCAGCAGCCCTAGCACAATTGTGAAAGTGAATTTCATTTTCACACGGGCAGCGTACACTGACGACCCCCGGCGCGTCAAAAGTCGCAAGCCAGCGATGCGGCAAGATTGGCTCTGGCGCTGGAGCGGGCGGCTCCCCTAGGCGCTCTCCATTTCGGCGAGGATGGCCTGGGTGGCCTGGGTTGGATCGGTGGCTTCAGTAATCGGCCTGCCTACAACCAGATAGCTGGCGCCCGCCCGAAGCGCGGCAGCCGGTGTAGCGACACGGGCCTGGTCGGCGGGCCTCGATCCGGCAGGACGGATCCCCGGAGCGACGACCAGGAATTCGCGCCCGCAGCTCTCGCGGATCAGCTCCACCTCGTGTGGCGAAGCCACGACGCCGTCCATGCCCGCTTCCCGAGCCAGCAGGGCGAGGCGTCGGACACAGCCCGTGATCCCGCCCGACAGACCCAGCCGCGCCAGGCTCGCTTCGTCATGGCTGGTCAGGACGGTGATCGCCAGCAGCCGTGTATCTGCCCCCTGTCGCGCCGCGACAGCCGCGCGCATCATCTCCAGGCCCCCGAGCGCGTGAACGTCGACGAGCGACACGCCCAGGCTCGCGGCCGCCGCGACCGCGCTCGCGACCGTGTTGGGGATGTCGTGGTACTTGAGGTCGAGAAAGACCGAGGCGCCCCGGCTGGTGAGGCCGCGCACGAAATCCGGCCCGGCAGCGGTGAACAGTTGGTTGCCGACCTTGAACAGCGAGGCGACGCCCCTCAGGCCCTCGACCAGGGCTTCGGCCTGGGCCGCGCCCGCCACGTCGAGTGCAACGATCAGCCGCTGCTTCGGCGTCATTCGCGTGCCTCTCGCTTGGCTGTGTCGGCGGGATACTGGAGCGTCCCGACGAGCTGGTTGATGTCCGTGAGACCGTGGCGCACGAGGTAAGCGCGCAGGCCCGAGAGGATGCGCTCGTACACTCCGGGGTCTACGAAGTTGGCGGTTCCGATCTGCACGGCGCGCGCCCCGGCGATCAGGAACTCGAGGGCGTCGCTCGCCGAGGCGATGCCCCCGATGCCGAAGACCGGGATCTTCACGGCCCGGGCTGCCTGCCAGGTCATGCGTACGGCAATCGGCCGGATGGCGGGCCCGGAGAGGCCGCCGGTCCCGAAGGCGAGGCGCGGCTTGCGCAACTCGACGTCGACGACCAGGCCCAGCAGCGTGTTGACGCAGGACAGCGCGTCGGCGCCGGCCTCTTCGCAGGCGCGCGCAAGAATCGTGATGTCGCCGACGTTGGGCGACAACTTTGGGATCACCGGCAGCTTCGTGGCACTGCGCACTGCCGAGACCACTTCGAAGGTCATCCTGGGATCGCCGCCGAAGGCCATCCCGCCTTTTTTTACGTTGGGGCAGGAGATGTTGATCTCGAGACCCGAGACGCCCGGAGCAGCATCGAGGATACGGCTGACCTCGGCATACTCCTCGAGCGTGTCGCCACACACGTTCACCAGGATCTCCGTGTCGTGCGCGGCGAGTCGCGGCAACACGTCCTTGACGAAGTTGCGCACACCGACGCCTTGCAGGCCGATCGCGTTCAGGAGCCCCGAGGGGGTCTCGACGATGCGCGGCGTCGAGCAGCCGTCACGAGCTTCCAGATACAAACCCTTGGAGACGATGCCGCCGAGGCTCGCGAGATCCAGGATGCCTTCGTACTCGATGCCATAGCCAAACGTCCCCGAAGCGGCGAGCAGCGGGTTCTTGAAGCGGATTCCGGCGATCTCGACTGCGAGGTTCACGCCCACACCACGTGGCGGCTGTCGAACACGGGCCCTTCGGTGCAAGCGCAGCGGTACTTGGCGCGTGCCTCGTCGGGCTTGCGGATCCAGACGACACAACCCAGGCAGGTACCGACGCCGCAGCCCATCCAGGGGTCGAGGCTCACCTGGCAGGGCAGGCGGCGGCTCTCGGCCAGCCTCGCCACGGCGTGCAGCATCGCGTCCGGGCCGCAGGCGTAGAGCGTTGGCAGCCGCGCGTGTTCGTCAAGGTAGGTCTCGAGCGGCGACGTGACGCGTCCCCTCACACCCAGGCTACCGTCCTCGGTCGCGGCCAGCAGCGGCATCCCGATCGCCGCGAACGGATCGCGCAGCTGAAGATCCGCAGCGCTGCGACCGCCGTAGAAGACGCGCCCGGGACGCCCCAGGCTCACCAGCTCCCGCGACATCATCAAGAACGGCGCGATGCCGTAGCCGCCGGCGATCATGAGCGCTTCGCTGCCCGCCGGTGGCAGCGAAAATGGCTGGCCCAGCGGACCCAGGCACTGGGCGAGCTCGCCCACCGCGAGCGCTCCCAGGTCGCGCGTACCCGCGCCGATCACCTTCAGGAACAGCGTGAACTCGTCCAGCGCCGGGTCGACGCCGAGGATCGAGAATGGCCGCCGCAGCGGTAGCTCGGCCGAGGTGCCGGCCTTGATCATCACGAATTGCCCGGGTCGGGCCTCCCGCGCCACCTCGGGATGGCGGAACGTCAACAGGAGGTAGGGGCCCTCGAGCGGCTCGCGACGAACGAGGGGGATGTCCCGGTTCAGGGCCAAGGCGGTTGGGATCATAACCGAAGGCTGCGGCTTATAATCGCGACTCTTCATGCTCGCACGGCTCCTCGGGAGCGCGGCCGTCGCCGCGTGTTTGCTCGCGTCGGACCTGGTCCTGCTCGCGCTCTACCTGAATCCCGGGGTCGCGCTGCGGCAAGAGGCGCTGTCGCTCTTCGTCTCGCTGTTCGCGCCCTACAGCGTCGGGATCACGCTGGTTTTCACAGCACTGGCGCTGGCCGGCGCCGGCCTGGGCCTGCCGCGAATCGCACGGCCGCCGCTGCCGAGCTGGCCCTGGTTCACCGCCCTCGCCTTTCTTGCGGTCGCCACCGCCGCGTGCCTGTTCTGGTGGAACCTGCTCAGCTATCGTTACTCGATCCCGATCGAGTTCGTCCATGGCTTGACCATCTCGGCGCTCAGCCTCACGGTCGCGGCCCTCGCGCTGCTCGGAGCCGGGATCGACGCCCTGCTGTTTCCCGAGCGTGCCCGAAGTCCGGCGGCGCCGATCGTGGTGTTGGCCGCGGCGTCGGCCGTCGTCCTGCCGCTTGCAGCCCGACCGGTCCTGGCACCGCCCGCCCGGCCGGCGCCGGTCGCGACCGAACGCGTCGCGCCAGTGCGGCGGGTGATTCTCATCGGCATCGACGGCCTCGGCCCCAGCCAGGTAGAGCAGGGCGTCGCGCGGGGGACGCAGCCGGTGCTGGCCGGACTTCTGAAGCGCGGGGCGCATGGCTCGCTCGCGAGCTTCAGGCCCACGGAGGGCCCGCCGCTCTGGACCAGCATCTTCACCGGTCGGCTGCCCCGGGACCACGGCGTGAAGAGCTTCGCGACCTACCGTTTGTGCCTGTCGCCAACGCCCTACGAACTTCTCCCCAAGGGAGCGCTCGTCGGGCTCTTGGAGCGCCTGCGCCTGGTTTCCACAACGCCGGTGACGGGCGCCTCGCGCCGCTGTCCCGCACTGTGGGACGCGCTCAACGCGTTCGGCATTCATGCCGGGGTGGTGCGCTTCTGGGGGACGCACCCACCAGAGCGGGTGCAGGGGTTCATGCTGTCGAATCACTTTCACCGCATGCGTGAGGCGCCGCAGGCTGCGCTCGCCCTGTATCCTCCCGACCTGTTCGCGGAGGTGGCCAACCGCGCGGTGGGCCCGGAGGATGTGGATCCCGCGCTGGTTTCGCAATTCGTCGATCTTTCCGTGAAGGGCGGCGAGGATCAGGGTTGGCGGCGCGATCTGGTGGAGCGGGCCATCGCGCCCGATCTGAGCTACCAGAGGGCTGGGGCCGTGCTGCGCGCCGCCTACGACCCGCCGTTCTTCGCAACATACTTCTATGGCCTCGATGTCGTGGGCCACGCCTTCACTCGCTACGCCCAACCCGATCGCTTCGGCGACGTGGCCCCGGACGACGCGCGCCGCTTCGGCCGCGTGATCGACCAGTACACGGCCTTCTTGGGCCAATGGATCGGCGAGGCCGAGAAGGGCCTCGCGCCCGGCGAGATCCTGCTCGTCGTGTCCAGCTACGGCATGCAGAGCGTGCCCTGGTGGCGGAGGCTGCTCGCCGCCCCCTTTGGGGGCTTGATGAGCGGCGCGCATGATGGGGCGCCGGACGGGTTCCTGTTCGGCGTGGGCGATGGCGTACGCGCCGGCGCTGCGCTGCAGCGCGCCTCGGTTCTCGACATCACCCCAACCGTCCTCTACCTCATGGGGCTGCCCGTGGGCCGCGACATGGAGGGCCGTGTGCTCACAGAGGTCCTCGATGAGGACTTCATTCGCTCGCATCCGGTGACCTTCATCCCGAGCTACGAGAGCCTGGCCGTGACGGCGATGTCGGGGCCGGGCGGAGACGACATGCCGCCGCTTCCGGAGGAGACGCCGTGACGGGGCGTCTGGTGCTGTTCGACATCGACGGCACGCTGCTCTCGGCCGGCGGCATCTCGGCGCGCTGCCTGGGCGGGGTGCTGGTCGAGGCGTTCGGCACGAACGGCTACCTGGACGGCTACGACTATTCTGGAAAGACCGATCCGCAGATCGTTCGCGAGCTGATGCGGGGCGCCGGCTTTACCGACGCCGAGATCGACCGGCGCCTCCCGGACACCCTGGCAAAGTATGCGGCGCGGCTCGCCGAGGCGCTGCGCCCCGAGCACGTGCGGCCCAAGCCCGGGATCGCGGCGCTCGTCGAGGCGCTGGCAGCACTTCCCCAGGTGACGCTCGGCCTCCTGACAGGCAACCTCGAGCCGTGCGCCCGGACCAAGCTGGCTCCCCTCGATCTCAACCAGCGCTTTGGCTTCGGCGCCTACGGATCCGACGCTGAGGATCGCCAGCAGCTCCCGGCGGTCGCCGTGGAACGAGCCCTGGCCAAGACCGGGCAGCGCTTCGCGGGAAAGGCGGTCGTGATCGTGGGCGACTCGATCCACGACGTGCGCTGCGGGCGCAGCCTGGGCGTGCGTGCGGTGGCGGTGGCGACCGGGCAGACGGCGATGAGCGTCCTCGGGGCGGAAGGCCCAGACCGGCTCGTCCAGGATTTCACGGATACGCAGCGCTCGATCGACGCGATCCTCGGCACAGGCAAGGACGCATGAGGGCGAAGGGCGGCCGTCTGCGCCCGCTGCGGCTTGTCCGCGCGGCCCGGCTCGGGGTACGATCCGCCCGCCTTGATCACCGTCGACGCCTTCCTTGCCCTCGATGTCCGGGTAGGGACCATCGTTTCGGCGCGGGTCCTGCGTGGCGCCCGGACGCCCGCCTTCGCGCTCAGCATCAATTTTGGCGACCTGGGAACCAAGACCAGTTGCGCCGAGATTGCGGGTCTGTACGAGACCGAAGACCTGGTGGGGCTGCAGGTATCTGCGGTGGTGAACGTGCCGAAGCAGGTCGTGGCGGGCGTCAGCTCCGAGGTGCTGTTGCTGGCGGTGGACGATGGCAAAGGCGAGAAGGTGCTGCTGATGCCCGAGCGGCCGATCCCCGACGGCGGCCGGGTACGCTAGGAGAGTGATGGGGGGACCGGCAGGCTTCCGGCAACGACGCGAGTTGATGGACGCGGCACGGCTGGCGCGGACGCTCTCGCGGATCGCACACGAGATCGCGGAACGCCACCCCGACCTGGAGCGGACCGCGCTGGTGGGTGTTCGCACCCGTGGTGTGCCGTTGGCCAGACGCCTGGCACTGCTCGTCAAGGCCGCGGTCGGCGTCTCGCCCAGCGTAGGCGCGCTCGACATCACGCTGTACCGCGACGACCTCACGACCATCGCGCCCAACCCGGTGATGAAGGCCACCGACATCCCGTTCTCGATCGACGGCTGGACGGTGATCCTCGTGGACGACGTGCTCTTCACCGGGCGCACCATCCGCGCCGCCATCGACGAGTTGATCGACTTCGGCCGCCCGGCGCGGATCGAGCTGGCCGTGCTGCTGGATCGTGGCCATCGCGAACTACCGATTCACGCGGACTACGTCGGCAAGTTCCTCACGACCTCGCGGGAGGCGAACGTGCAGGTGCTGCTGGTCGAAGAGGACGGCGCGGATCGCGTGCTGCTGCTGGAAAGGGAACTCAAGCCCGCCCCGGCGAGCGCAGCGAAGCGCCGGAAGCAGCCGACGAAGAAGGCCCGATGAGCGGCTTTGCGCACCGCCACCTGCTCGGGATCGAGCCGCTCGAGCCCGCGGACATCCAGACCATTCTGGATACCGCAGCGACGCTCAAGGAGATCCTCGAGCGGCCCATCAAGAAGGTCCCGACGCTGCGCGGCAAGACCGTGATCAACCTCTTCTACGAAGGCTCGACGCGCACCCGCTCCTCGTTCGAGGTGGCGGAGCGCGTGCTCTCGGCCGACAGCCTCTCGATCGCCACCGCGACCTCGAGCGTTCAGAAGGGTGAGACGCTGCTCGACACGGTGCAGAACCTCGAGGCCATGAAGCCGGACATGATCATCCTGCGCCACCAGTCTTCCGGCGCCCCGCACTTCCTGGCACGGCACTGCCGCCCCGCGATCGTCAATGCCGGGGACGGCTTTCACGAACATCCGACCCAGGCGCTGCTCGACGCCCTGACGCTGCAGGAGAAGAAGGGCAAGCTCAAGGGGCTGCGCGTGGCGATCGTGGGCGACATCGCCCACAGCCGTGTGGCGCGTTCGAACCTCTGGCTCCTCACCAAGATGGGCGCCGAGGTAGTGCTGTGCGGTCCGCCCACGCTGATCCCGCCGGGCATCGAGGCGCTGGCTCCGGTCACCTATCGCATCGACGAGGCCGTCGAGGGCGCCGATGCGATCATGATGCTGCGCATCCAGCGCGAGCGGATGAGCGGCGGCTATTTTCCCTCGACCCGCGAGTTCCACATCCGCTTCGGCCTGAGCGAGGCCCGCGTCAGGCGCGCCAAGAAGGACGTGGTGATCCTGCACCCCGGGCCGATGAACCGGGGCGTCGAGATCTCGAGCGAGGTTGCCGACGGCCCGTACTCGGTGATCCTCGACCAGGTCACGAACGGCGTCGCCGTGCGGATGGCCGTGCTCTACCTGCTGCTGGGCGGAGCCAGCGGGGCCGCGTCCTGAGCCTGCTGCTCAAGGGCGGTCGCGTGGTGGATCCGTCCCGGCGCGTGGACGCGACCCTCGACCTGCTGCTGGAAGACGGGCGCGTGGCGGAACTCGGCGAGAGGATCCGCTCGAAGGCCGCCGAGGTCGTGGACGCGAGCGGTCTGGTGGTGTGTCCCGGCTTCATCGACATGCACACCCACTTGCGTGAGCCGGGCCGCGGGGACAAGGAGACGATCGCCAGCGGCACGCGCGCAGCCGCGGCCGGCGGCTTCACCGCGGTGTGCGCGATGCCGAACACCGAGCCCGTCAACGACAGCGCGGGCATCACTCGTGCCATCTTGGACAGAGCCGGAACCGAAGGCGTCGTGCGCGTCTGGCCGATCGGCGCCATCAGCAAGGGATCGAAGGGCGAGGAGCTGGCGGAGTTCGGCGACCTGCGCGAGGCGGGCTGCGTCGCCGTCTCCGACGATGGCCGGCCGGTTGCGAGCGCGCAGCTGATGCGTCGCGCCCTGGAGTATGCGCGCGCCTTCGGCCTCACCGTCATCGATCACTGCGAAGAGCCGAACCTGACGCACGGCTTCGCGATGAACGAGGGGCCAGTGGCAACCTGGCTCGGGCTGCGCGGCTACCCTCCGGCTGCCGAGACGATCGTGGTCGAGCGAGACATCCACCTCGCCGAGATCACCGCCGGCAAGCTTCACATCGCGCACCTGAGCACGGCGGGCGCGGTCGAAGCCGTCCGCCGAGGCAAGGCCCGCGGCATCAGGGTCACTGCCGAGGCGACGCCGCACCACCTGCTGCTGACGGAGCAGCTGGTGCGCGAGAGCGCGTACGACACAGCGACCAAGATGAACCCGCCGCTGCGCTCCGAAGCCGACCGGGTGGCTGTGGTCGAGGGCCTGCGCGACGGCACGATCGACTGCATCGCCACCGATCACGCGCCCCACGGCGTCGACGACAAGAAGGTCGAGTACGACCAGGCGGCGAACGGCATCGTCGGTTTGGAGACGGCCGTGGCGCTGTGCCTCGACCGGCTCGTCCGCAGTGGAGTGATCGATCTCCCACGCCTGGTCGCTGCCTTGTCCACGAACCCGGCGCGCATCCTCGGCCTGCCGGGCGGCACGCTCAAGCCGGGCGCCCCAGCCGACGTCACGCTCCTCGACCTGGATCGGCGTCTCAAGGTGAACCCGGAACGCTTCCAAAGCAAGGGCCGGAACACACCTTTTTCCGGTTGGCAGCTCACCGGGCGCGCCGTCCTGACAATCGTCGGCGGGCGCAAGGTCTTCACGGCCTAGCCGGACCTGCCCCCTTGGACGCCGCCAATACTTTCAATCGGCTCCTGGCCCAGGACGAGGGCATGGCACGCGCACAGGCCGAGTGGCTCGAAGCCGAGTTTCGACGGCGCGGCCTCAGCTTCGGCGGCGAGCCGATGCGCAGCTTTCTAAGGCCGCATTTCGTCGAGCGCGCCGCCTGGCAGCGACTGCGCAGCGATGGCCATCGCTTTCTCGAGATCGCCGCCCGCACGGCGCGGCGGGCCTTTCGCGGGGATGTATCGCGCCTGCTGGCCTGGCTGGGGACACCCGAAAGCCACTCGCGCTGGGTTCGCTTCGATCCTGGCGAGCCCGACGTGGTGCTCTCGCGGATCGATGCCTTTCTGACGCCCGAGGGTCCCCGCTTCATCGAGGTGAACAGCGACGCGCCGGCCGGCTTCGGCTACGGCGATAGGATGGCCGAGGTGGTGGGGCAGCTGCGGGTCTTCCGCGAGTTCGCCGAGCACACGCCGGTCAGCTACCTCTCCTCAAGCCCGCGCCTGGTCGAGTCCGTGGTGCAGGCCTGGGTCGAGCACGGAGGCTCCGGCTTCCCCTCGATCGTGATCGTGGACTGGGCCGACGTCAAGACCCGCGCGGACCAGGAGATTCTGCGCGAGACGTTCGAGGCCCGCGGCTTCGAATGCTTCCTGGCGGACCCACGGGACTCGGCCGTGCTCGGCGGAGAGCTGTTCGTGGGTGGTCGGCGCGTCGACATCGTCTACCGGCGCGCCGTGCTCTCAGAGCTCGTCGCGCGCGAGCCGGACGTGCGCGTCTTCCTGGAGGCCTATCGCGACGGCGCCGCCTTCTTCGTCAACTCGCTGCGCTGCCACTTGTCCGAGGACAAGGCGCTTCTGGCGCTCTTGACGGACGAAGCCTTCGCAGGCCTGTTGAGCGAAGAGGATCGCCATTTCGTCACGAGCGTGGCGCCCTGGACGCGCAAGGTGGAGGAGCGGCACACGCAGAAGGACGGCGCGCTCGTCGACCTCGTGCCCTTCATCCTGGCAAAGCGGGAGTCGCTGGTGCTCAAGCCGTCGCACGGCTACGGAGGCCGATCGGTGTTCGTGGGTGACGAGACCGAGCCTGGCGTGTGGGAGGCCGCCGTCCTTGGGGCGCTGGGCTCGGCTTGGATCGTCCAGGAGCGGGTCACGATTCCGGAGGAGCCATTTCCGGTCTTCGACGGCGGCGTGCTGCGTTTCGAGTCCCTGAAAGTCAATGTAAACCCGTTCTACGTGGCGGGCGCCGAGGTCGGCGCGGTGACACGCGCCTCGCGCAGTTCGGTGATAAACGTCAGTGCCGGCGGCGGCAGCGTGCCCACCTTCGTGGTCGGCTGAGCAGGT
>JAQBHI010000134.1:0-3026 GCA_032127875.1 Acidobacteriota bacterium | reverse complement strand
CGTAGCGGCCGAGCGCTTCGAGAACGAGATCGGCGTCGGTCTCGCTCTCGGCAAGCACGACGTTCTCCTTGACGCCGGCCAAGCCCTTGCCGACGACGGAGTTCTTGATGTCCCGCACCGAGTCCTCGAGATGCTTCGGCTTGATCGTGAAGAACAGGTACTCGATCGCCTTCGCGACGTACTTCTCGTACGCGAGCCGGGATTCGTCCTTTTGCTCGAGCGACCACTTGTCGTAGTCCTTGCCGTACTTCTTCTTGAGCTCTTTGAAAGCGCTGTCGAACTCGCCCCAGGCCGCAGCACGCTCGCGCTCGAGCTTCTGCGCGTACGCCTTGGGGTCTGGCTGCGGAGCCGGGGCCGGCGCCACAGTGAAGTACACCCGCAGCGGCTGCGACGTCTCGGCTGCGAGGCCGAAAGCCGCAAGAAACAGGGCCAGCGGCGTGAGCGCAAGGGCTGTCTTCGACATCGACACTCCTGCTTTGCCAGGTGAGGCTGTTTCGCGAAAACCTGCCCGGAATTCTCCGCCCGAAGCACGCTGAGATCAAGAGCGGCGTGGCCCTCGCCGATTCTTCACCGCACCACGACACCGTCTTTCATGACGAACGAAACCCGCTCGGTGGCGGTGATGTCACGCAGCGGATCGTCGGCCAAACCGACGATGTCGGCGCGCGCGCCCGGTGCGATCACGCCGAGCGTTCCCTCCTGGCCGAGCATCGCCGCCGCGCTGAGGGTGGCCGAGCGCAGCGCCTGCCAGGGCGTCATGCCCAGCTCGACGTAGCGCCGGAACTCCTCGGCCTGGTTCAGCTTGTCCCAGTCGAAACCACCGGCGTCGGTTCCCAGGACGATCGGCACGCCCGCCCTGAGCGCGCGACGGAAGGAACTCTTGGTCGCCTCGAACAGGTGGTTCCAGATCGGATTGGTCGCGCTGCGCGGTCCAGCGACGAAGGCCGAGACCGTGAGCGTCGGGCACCAATGGATCTTTCTCTCGGCCATCGCCGCGATCGTGGCATCGTCGAGCACGTCCCCGTGTTCGATCGAGTCGACCCCGGCCGCGAGGGCAATGGCGTGGCCGGTGGGCGTCATCGAATGCGCCGCCACCTTGCGCCGCGTGCGGTGCGCCTGATCCACGATGGCCGTGAGCTCCTCGAGCGTGAAGTTGGGCAGGCTGCGGATCTGGCCGTCGGCCTGCTTGTAGTAGGAGCGGTCGGCGTAGACCTTGATCCAGTCGGCGCCATGCGCGATCTGGTCCCGAACGGCGCGGCGGCATGCGTCGGCCCCGTCGCACATCTCGACGCCCTTGGGCACGCTCAACTCCCAGGCATAGCCCGAAAGCCCGTAGGCGCCCGTCGGCGCCAGCGCTTTCGTCGCCACGAACAGGCGCGGGCCCGTAATGATCCCCGCCTCCACCGCGCGCTTCAGGTCGACATCGACGAAGCCCGCGCCCTCGTTGCCGATGTCGCGCAGCGTCGTGAAGCCGTGGTCGAGCGCGATGCGCATCGCGCGCGTAGCGCGCAGCGCCCGGTACGGCAGCGATTCCTTGAGCAGTTGCGCGTCGTAGTCGTCGGCGGTGGCGTCGCCCTGGATCAGCACGTGGGTGTGGCCATCGATGAAGCCGGGAAGCACGCTCAGTTTGCTGAGGTCGATCACGCTCGCCCCGGGCGGCGCCGAGGCGGCGATCTCCTTGACCCGCCCGCCCTCCACCACGATCACCACGTTCTCGCGGACCTTCTCGGCGGCGACGTCGAGCAGCCGCCCCGCCTTGATCGCGGTGAGCCGAGCTGGCGCCTCGGCCGAGGCGGGAGCTGAAAGCAGCACGAGTGCGAAGCTCAGCCAGCGCATCTGGGTCCTCCTGGACGAAGGGTCAGCAGCGGATTCTACGCCGCAACGCGGCTGTCTTCTCAGGCTTCAACGTGATAGGGTTGCGCTACCGTCAATACAGCCGGTGAAAGAGGGGGTTTTTTAATGAGGAAACAGGTGTTTTGTTTCGCGGCCGTACTGGGTCTGCTGGGGGCTTCGGCCGCCTGGGCTCAAGACGCCCCGAGCACGTTCGTGATGGCGACGTACTACAAGTGCGTGCAGGGAGACGCGTCGCGCGCCGATGCGATCTACAAGGAACATGTCGCACCGGTACTCAAGGCCGAGCAGGCCGCCGGACGCATCGCGGCCTACGGCTGGGCCAAGCATTGGGAGGGCGGCGATTGGCGTCGCCTCGAGTACATGACCGGCACGGATATGGACAAGATGGTGGACGCGCGGTCGGGCCTGATCAAGGCGATGGACGCGCCCGAGCACGCCAAGGCCATGGAGGAGTTCAACAGAGTCTGCTCCTCGCATGACGACTACATCTGGAGCTCCAAGGCCAGTTCGCAGGCCGCCGATGCCGTCGCCAAGGTTCGCTCACCCGTCTCGATGTCCACCTATTTCGTGTGCACTTCACGGGAAGACGAGGCGGATGCGATCGTCAAGACCGCCTTGGCACCGATCCTGAACCAGCACGTCAAGGACGCCAAGATCGGCTCCTGGAACTGGTTCGAGCATCTGGTGGGCGGCAAGTACCGGCGCCTGCTGGTGCTGGATGCCGCAAGCCCGAAGGCCGCGCTCAAGCACTGGGCCGGCCTGTGGGGCGAGTTCGACAAGGCGCAACCTGAGTTCGCCCGCCGCTTCGGCGAAATCTGCGATTCGCACAGCGACTACATCTGGGATCTCAGCGGGAACTGAGCCCGCATCACGAGATTCTGAGCCGCGGCCGCCACTGGTGGCCGCGGTTTCTTTTTCTACTGCCTCAAGCCCGCGGTCCAGTTCACGACCACCGACAGCGGCACGGACGCGCTCTTGATCACGGGCACGTTCAGCAGGAAGCGCTCGCCGTCGGCCGAGACGTCCCAGCCGAAGCCCGTTCCCTCGGGGAGCTGGAACAGCGGCCTCGGCGTTCCCGGGGAAAGGCCCTGGCTCGCGTCGATCTCGACAGCCGTCACCCTGCCATCGAAGGCCGTATACAGGATCTCGCGCCCGCCCCGCGACCACTTCGG
>JAQBHI010000133.1:0-16496 GCA_032127875.1 Acidobacteriota bacterium | reverse complement strand
CGCAGGTGGCCGTGCCTTGCGTCCGTCTGCCCGAGCGCATGGCGCACGCGCCGGAGCAGGGTTCGCTTGAGGTGCGGCGTGTTGACGATCAGTCGCCCTCCCGGCTTCAAGACCCGGCCCAGCTCGAGCGCGAAGCTGGTTTCGTCCGGGACGTGTTCCAGCATGTCCACGACCACGACGCGATCGAACTCGGCGTCGGCAAACGGCAAGCATGCGGCGTCGAGCTTGTGCACGTCGCTGCCGACCAGACCGCGGATCGAAGCCACGGCTTCGTCGGTGAGATCGGCCGACGCCCAGGACCCGCCGCGCTGCCGGAGCAGCAGGCTGATGACTCCGTTGTCGGAACCGAGGTCGAGGCAACGCAGACCCTGGCTCGGCCCCAGGCTCAGCACGAGCTCGCGCAGCTTGCGCCGCTTCAGCACCGACTTGCCGAACAGGCCGACGGCCCAGGGCGCCTCAGCCACGGCGTTCGGCCTTCAGGATCACGGGCGAACCGAAGGCGCCTCGCAGGCCCGTGACGCCGGCGAGGCCTTCGGCGACGCGGCTGAGGGGCGCCATTCCCAGCGCGCGATGCAGCGCCATGGGGAAGAGGAACTGCGGCCTTCGCGCGGAGGCCTCGAGACCGTGCGCCTTGAAGGCCTTGGCGATGTCGCGATCGCGGAAGACGGTAAAGGGCCTGGTGTTTCCTTCGACGCCTTTCTTGAGGCCGAACAGCGCGCCCGAAATCGCGTTCACGCTGCGCCGGGTGGGATAATCGACGACCACGGCGTCGCGTGCGACGCGGCACAGCTCGCCGACGAGGTCGGCCCAGCGCATGACGTGGGGCAGCAGGCGAAAGGCGATAGCCACGTCGAACGAGCGATCGCCAAACGGCAGCTTCAGCAGCTCGCCGGCCTGGAAGCGGGCTCGGCCGTCGTCGACCCAGGGGCGCACGCGTTCACGGCACACCTCCTCGCTGCCGAACACCGTGACCGCGTGGCCGGCGTCCACGAGTGGCCCCGTCAGCTGGGCGTGACCCCCGCCCACGTCGAGCACGGCGGCGCGGGGCGTGAGCAGCGCCAGCGTCGTGCGCGCCTGGACCGCCAGGAAGAACTCGCCAACGGGGCCGCCGAAGCGCCGCGCATAGTCCTGGGACGCACTCTCGACATCGGCGTTCTCGAGGGCCTCGGCCATGGCTCCCCAGTGTATGCTCGGCGCTCCATGGCCGTCGACGCGGCGCTCCTGAGCATGGCCCTGTTCTGGGCCGCCAACATGATCGTCCTCAAGTGGCTGCTCGGCGCGCTGCCACCGACGATGCTCTCGAGCGTGCGTTTCGTCATGGTGGCCTGCATCGGCCTGGGCGTGCTCGTCGTGAGCCGCGGGCCGTTTACGGTTGCGCGCCGCGACGTGCCGCGGCTGCTGCTTTCCGCTTTCACCGGCATCACGCTCTACCAGATACTGTTCATGGAAGGTCTGAACCAGACCACGGCCTTCGTCTCGAACCTGCTACAGGGCACCGAGCCGCTCTGGGCCCTGATCTTGCTCTCGGTCACCGGGGCTTCGGTGCTACGGCGCCAATGGGCCGGCGTGCTGGTAGCCTTCCTCGGAGCCATCTTGTTCTTTCTCCAGGACGCCGGCCGCGGTTTCTCGATGGCCTTCGGCCGCGGCGAGCTGCTGAGCCTGACCAGCGCCGCCTCCTTCGCCGTCTACGGACTCGCCTGCAAGCCGCTGTTCGAGCGCTATCCGGGCCGCACCATCATGGCGCTCTCGATGAGCCTGGGCGTGCTGCCGCTGGTGCTGTGGTCCGGCCCGGAACTGCTGGCCTTCCCCTTTGCCACACTCACGCCGCAGGTCTGGGGTGCACTGCTGTTTTCCAGCGTGCTGCCGGTCTACGTCGGCTACTGGATCTGGAACTGGGCGATCACGAAGAAGGGCCTCGCCCACGCTTCGCTCTACATCTTCGTCGACATCATCCTGTCCGGCGTCGCCTCGTACTTGTTGCTGGGAGAGCGCTTCGGGCTGCTGCGCCTCGCCGGCGCCGCTGTCATCCTCGCCGGCGTGCGGCTGGCGCGTTGACGGGGAGGAGCTGATGTTCATCGGGCACTTTGCCGCGGGGTTCGCTGCGAAAAACATCGACTCGCGCCCCTCCCTGGCAATCTGTTTCCTGGCGGCGCAGCTTCCCGACACGCTCTGGCCAGCGTTCGTCCTTGCAGGCTGCGAACACGTCACCGTGGCGCCGGGAGACACGGCCGTCACGCCGCTGCGCTTCGACTCGTATCCCTATTCGCACAGCTTGTTCGGCGCGGTCGGGTGGGGCGCCGTGTTTGGATTGCTCTACGCTTTGTGGCGCCGCAACCCGCGTGGCGCCGTCCTCGTTGCGCTACTGTCGACGAGCCATTGGCTGCTCGACTTCGTGTCGCATCGCGCCGATATGCCGTTGCTGATCTCCGGCGGGCCGCGTCTCGGCCCGGGCTTTGGAATTCGGTGCCCGCGACGCTTCTGGTCGAGAGCGTGCTGTTTGCCGCAGGCGTGTGGTGAGCGTTCTCGTCGGCGCCCCGCTGTTTGCCGCGTTCGCCTGGTGGGTCGACCGCCCCGTGTTGTCCTAGCCGCCTTGTTCCAGCAGCTCCGCCAGGCAGCGGATCAGGTCGTTGTCGGTGAGGATGCCGACGAGGCGGCCGTTCTGGACGACCGGCAGCGCGCCGTACTTCGTAGTGTGCAGGGTGCGCGCGGCTACGGCCAGTGGCGTGGTTTCTTCGATGGTGATCGGCTTGTTGATCATGATCCGCGAGACAGTGGTCGATTCCATCACACGGTCGAACTCGTCTTGCGAGTCCGAGAACGTCGAGGGCTGGGCGCGTTTGAGATCGCCTTCCGCCAGCAGGCCGACCAGCGTTTCGCCGAGCAGGATCGGGATGCGGCGAATGCCCTGGAGTCGCATCACCTCGACGGCGCGCATCAGCGAGTCCTCTGGCCCCAGCGTCACGGGGTCGCGGGTCATCGCGTAGCCGACCGTCAGATGATGCGTCCAGGCGGGGACGCCCTCGGGCAGGTTCGTGCCGCACTCGGGACAACGCTGGTTCATGGCCTTCGAATCCTACCTCACGGCGGCGTGGAGGTGGCCTCGGCCGCTGCCGGACCCGGCGTCTCGTCGGGCTCCGTCGGCTCCGGGCCGCTCTCGTCTTCGGGCTCGGGCGGCGGCGGCTCGGCGCCGAGCTTGCCGAGGTCGCGCTTAACGTAGCCAGCGCGTGCCATCAACCACTCGACGCGGCGCTGCGCCCGCGCGTGCCGCGCGGAGTCGATGCGCGGGTTGATGCGCCGCGGGCTTGGGATCATGGCCGCAAGCCCGGCGGCCTCGCCGGGGGAAAGCTCAGCCGATGGCTTCCCGTAGTATCGCCTGGCGGCGGCCTCGCAGCCGTAGACGCCGTCGCCCCACTCGATGACGTTCAAGTAGATCTCGAGGATCCGGGTCTTCTTGAGGTCGTCCTCGAGCCAGCTCGTGACGATGAACTCGCGGAATTTCCGGGTGAGGCTCTTGTGCGTCGAGAAGAACAGGTTCTTGGCGAGCTGCTGCGTGATGGTGCTTCCGCCCTGCGCGAAGCGGCGCCTCTCGATGTCCTTTTCCAGAGAGGTTTTGACGGCGTCCCAGTCGACGCCCTCATGGCCGAAGAAGCGCGCGTCCTCGGCAACGATCACTGCGTGAATCAGGTTGCGCGAGACGCGCGCGAGCGGGACCCAGCTCTGCAGCGTGCGAGGCTTGCGCTTCGCGGCCACCGCCTCCTCTTCGCGCTGGCGCATCACACCCGTCTTGCCGGGGTTCTTCTTCGCGAGCGCGCGGATCTCGTCGCGCGAGGGCAGGCCCCAGAAGACGAACACCGCGCAGCCGAGCCCGGCAACCAAACCGCCGAGCACGAGACGCCTCACGCCGCGCGGCGCACCGGCACGAGCTCTCGCAAGGCCTCGACGAAGGCCGCGGTTTCCGCCTGCGTTCCGATCGAGATGCGCAGCCAGCTCTCCATGGTCGGGAACTTCCGGCCCACCAGGATGCCGCGCTGCTTGAAGGCGGCGATCACCGGCGTGACGTCACCACCGACGTCGATCATCACGAAGTTGGCTTCCGAGGGGATGTAGCGCCGGCCTTCCTTCGAGAGCTCCGCGTACAGCCAGCGCTTGGTGCCATTGAGCAAGGCGCGCTGCGCGTCGGCGTGCGCCGGATCCTCGACCGATGCCAGGCCTCCCGCCAGGACCGCGGCGTTGCCGTTGCTCCAGATCGACTGGCCGCGCAGCGCCCCCGCGTTCTCGGGCGTGGCGATCGCATAGCCCAGGCGCATGCCCGCGAGGCCGTAGATCTTGGAGAAGGTGCGTGCGACGACCAGCTTG
Source organism: Acidobacteriota bacterium (assembly GCA_032127875.1). Classification (GTDB taxonomy): domain Bacteria; phylum Acidobacteriota; class Vicinamibacteria; order Fen-336; family Fen-336; genus CADEEV01. The sequence goes on along the minus strand of JAQBHI010000133.1, from coordinate 12,140 downwards.
GGCCGCTCGGCTATCCACGGCACTGCCGAGCCGTAGCGCTTGTCCTCCACGAAGTGGTGATAGGCCTCGTCCACGAGCACCGTCGCAGTCTTGGGCACGCGGTCGAGGAACGCCGCCAGCTCGTCGGCCGAGACGATGGTGCCGGTCGGGTTGTTGGGATTGCAGACGTAGACCAGGCCGGTCCGCGCGTCGCAGGCTGCGGCCATCTTCGGCAGGTCGTGGCGGAAATCGGCGGTCTGCGGAACCTTGACGCTCTCGGCCTTCGTCACGCGTGCGTAGTCGATGACGGCCTCGAAGGTGGGCTGGCTGACCACGACCGTGCGACCGGCGGCCAGAAACGCCATGTCCGCCATCTTCAGCACTTCACCCGAGCCGCAGCCCAGGACGATCTGCTCTGGCGCGACGCCGTGGTGGCGGGCGAGGGCTTCCTTCATCTCGTCTTCCGCGCTGTCGGGATAGCGTGAAGCGATCTTCTGGGTCGCCGTCATCGCCTCGCGGGCCCGAGCCGAGGGCCCGTACGGGTTCTCGTTGGAGTTGAGCAGGATTGGCCCGGCGGGGCCAGCGTCCGCGCGCACGACGGATGACGACGCCTTTGGCAAGAGGCTGGCGCCCAGGGCGGCGGTAAACGAGCGTCGCGACGACGGGGCGAGGGGCATCAGAGGTCTCCTTCGAGTTCAGCAGAAAAGTGCGGGGAGTGTATCATTCCGGATCCGGGCAGCCGTTTCGCCGCGCACGGAGGTTCAAGAGCCCAGTGGATTTCAGCCTGAGCGAGGAGCAGCAGCTCCTCAAGAAGACGGTTCGCGACTTCGCCGAGGCGGAGCTCAAGCCCCACTCGCGGGAGTGGGACGAGAAACAGGAGTTTCCTCGCGAGGTGTTCACCAAGCTCGGAGAGCTGGGGCTGATGGGCGTCGTCTGGCCCACCGAGTACGGCGGCTCCGGGATGTCGACCCTCGACTACGCGATCGTCATGGAGGAACTCTCCCGCGTGGACGCCGGCGTGGCCCTTTCGGTGGCGGCCCACAGCAGCCTGTGTTCCGGCCACATCTATCTCGCCGGGAGCGAGGCGCAGCGCAAGAAGTACCTGGTGCCGCTGGCCAGGGGCGAGAAGATCGGCTGCTGGGGCCTCACGGAGAACAGCGCCGGCTCCGATGCCGGCGGCACGAAGACCACGGCCGTGCGCGACGGCGCTCATTGGGTGCTGAACGGCTCGAAGACCTTCATCACCAACGGCCGCTGCGCGGACACCGCGGTGGTGATGGCCGTGACCGACCGCTCGAAAGGCAAGAAGGGCATCTCGGCCTTCATCGTGGAGCGCGGCACCCAGGGCTTCCGCCCCGGCAAGAAGGAGGACAAGCTCGGCGTGCGCTCCTCGGACACCTCGGAACTGGTGCTCGAGGACTGCCGCGTGCCCGCCGAGAACCTGCTCGGTAACGAGGGCTACGGCTTCATCGACACGCTGCGCATCCTCGACCGCGGCCGGATCGGGATCGCCGCCTGGTCGGTCGGAATCGCGCAGGCGGCCTTCGAGGCCGCGATGAACTACGCGCGGGATCGCAAGCAGTTCGGCCACGCCATCGCCGAGTTCCAGGCCGTCCAGTTCAAGATCGCCGACATGGCGCTGCAGGTCGACGCCGCACGACTGCTGATCCAGCGCGCGGCCGCGCTGCGCGACGCCGGCAAGGAGCACACCGCCGAGTCCTCGATGGCCAAGCTGTTCGCGAGCGAGATCTCCGTCGCGGTGGCGCTCGAAGCCATCCAGATCCACGGCGGCTACGGTTTCACCAAGGACTACCCGGTCGAGCGTTACCTGCGCGACAGCAAGCTCGGCACGATCGGCGAGGGCACCAGCGAGGTCCAGCGGCTGGTGATCGCCCGCGAGTTGCTGTCGCTGCGCGGCATGGTGCGGTAGAGGGGCCGCTGTCGAGCACGCTTGCCGACGGCGTGCTGCGCGGCGACGTGCGCGCCATGGCCCGTGCCATCAGCCTCGTCGAGGACGGCCAGGCCGAGGCTCGGGCGCTGATCGCCGCGCTGTTCCCCAAGGCAGGGGGCGCGCTCGTGATCGGCGTCACGGGCCCGCCGGGTGCTGGCAAGTCGACGCTGGTCGATCGCCTCGCCGCGCACCCGCGCCAGCAGGGCAAGACGATCGGGATCGTGGCCGTCGACCCCACGTCGCCCTACAGCGGCGGCGCGATCCTGGGCGACCGCATCCGCATGCAGGCCCACGCCACCGATCCCGGCGTCTTCATCCGCTCGATGGCGACACGCGGCCATCTCGGCGGCCTGGCGGCGGCCACCGGCCACGTGCTCACGATCCTGTCGGCCGCGGGCAAGGACGTGATCCTGGTCGAGACCGTCGGCGTCGGACAGGACGAGGTCGAGATCGTCGGCGCTGCAGACGTGAGCCTGGTGGTTCTGGTGCCGGGCCTCGGCGACGAGGTGCAGGCGCTCAAGGCGGGCATCATGGAGATCGCCGACGTCTTCGTCGTGAACAAGGCCGACCGCGAGGGCAAGGAGCGGGTCGTCGCCGAGATCCAGGCGATGCTCTCGCTCTCGAGCCACGACGGCCATCGTCCGGAGATCGTCGAGGCGATCGCGACGAACGATCAAGGCATCGATGCGCTGCTTGGGGCGGTGGAGCGCTTCCGAGCCCAGGCCGAGACGAGCGGTGCACTTGCGCGCAAGAAGCGCGTCCAACTCGAGCAGCAATTCCGCGAGGCCCTCCAGCAGCGGCTGATGCAGGCGGTCCAGGCCAAGGCGCTTCCAGCGCCCGAGGCGGCGCGGCTCGTGGATCGGCTGGCCGCGCGCGAGCTCGACCCGTTCACGGCCGCCGACCAAGTGGCCGCGCGGATGGGGCTGTAGCGATGGCCTTTCGGGTTCTCAAGATCGATCACCTCGGCATCGCCGTCCCGAACGCAGCTGAGGCTGCACTGGCCTTCGAGGCGCTCGGCTTTCATGTCGAATCCGAGCACGCCGTGCCGACCGAGAAGGTCAAGGCGGTGTTCCTGCCGGTGGGGGAGTCGCACCTGGAGTTGCTCGAGCCCTCGGATCCGACCTCGGTAATCGCGAAGTTCCTGCAGAAGCGCGGCGGCCTGCATCACGTCTGCGTGCTGGTCGACGACATCGATGCGGCGCTCGCGGAACTGAAGGCACGGGGCGTGCGGCTACTCGACGAGACACCCCGCGTCGGAGCCGGCGGCTGTCGCGTGGCCTTCGTGCATCCGAAATCAGCAGCCGGGGTGCTCCTCGAGTTGAAGCAGGAGTAGCTTCATTCCTCGAGCCGCGAACGCGCGGGTCGTCGTCGGCGATCGCGCCCCAGCGCCTCGCCCCAGCGCGCGAGGAACGCGGTCAAGAACTCCTGCGACTTGGCGGGTTCGACGGCCACGCCGGCGAGCGCCATACCGACCGTGAGGGCCGTGTGGTATCCCTCGGCCCGAGAAGCCACCGCGCGGAGGTGCGCGGGGTGGCCCGTGTTCACCCAAACGGTGGAGTCGACGAGCTGGCCCAGCTCGGGCGAGTCGGGTCGCTCCTCGAAGTCGATCGAGAGGGCGTAACGAGATGGCCGTCGCGCCCCGCCGGCACCGGTCGGGGCCGGCAGAGTCGCCGAGGCGGAAGGCTGCTCGGGCCCGCCGCTATCGGTCGGCTCCGCGGGAGGAGGTGGCCCGTCGGGCAGCCGCGACTCGTCGGCCACTTCGAGCCTCGGCGCCGGCGCAACGGCCTGCATGCCCTCGCCCGCTCCCACCGGCAGGCGCCGCTGTCCGCCCGCCCGCCTCTCCACGAGCGCCGCCAGCAGCGGGAACTCGTCGGCGAGGTCCACCAGCACCGACTCGAGGTCGCGTTCCAGCGGCCGGGCCGCGCGACGCCGCGCGCTGTCCTCCTGGTCGCGCGCCTCGCCCCAGGCCGCGAGCTGCGCCGAGATCGCCTCTTGGATCGCCTTCCGGTACGCCAGGTACGCGACGCCGCGCCCTCCCACCCGCACGAAGTCGCCCTTGTTGAGGGTGAGCGCCACGGCAAGCCCGGGCACCTCGATCAGCCCGGCCACCTGCTCGGGCGAGGCCGGCGTCATCCCGATCCAGTCCCAGCCGCGCCGGATCACCTTCCCCAGCGTGCTGACCGCGATCCCCTGCCGGTCTTCCGGCAGCGGTGAAGCACTCCGCTCCAGGTAGCCGAAGGCCGAGGGCTTCTTCTTGCGCGGGAGCTTCGCCGCGATCGTGGCGCGGCCGTCTTCGTGGGCTCCCCGTTTCGGGATCACCCCTCCGTTCACGACGAAGCCGACGCCTGCCGGATAGCGCTCGCGCAGCAGCTCGTCGAAGGCGACGTCGAGCAGCGGCTCGAAATGCCGGCGCACTACGGCCTCCACGTAGCCTGGATCGAGCAGCGGAGAGAGCGGGTTGCGGAGCCGGAGGCCGACGGCCGTGCCTTGCGCCGTGGTGACCCAGCCGGGGGGCGCGACCCAGCGCCAGGGAGCCCGATGCCGAGAGGCCAGATGCCAGCGCGTCGCCACGTGTGCCTCGCCGCGGCGCGTCTCGGTCAGCACCTCCTCGGCCGCCAGCAGCCCCAGCTTGATCCCCACCCCCGCGAAGCCGATCCCCGCGCCGCGCGTCTTCGCGCTGGCCGCGACGTCGTGGTAGCGCGCCAACTCGCGCCGAAGCATGCCGGAGCCGTCGTCCACTACGACAAGCGTCCGCTCCTCGAGGTCGGTCAAGAGGCCGATCCGCGATGCGCCCGAGTCCAGGGAGTTCGCGACCATCTCGGTCAGGATCGTCTCTTCGAGATCGCCGGGATAGGCGTCACGCAAGTCTTCGAGGAGGTGCTGCAGGTCGACGCGGGTCTGGCCCATACGCGAGGCAAAGCATACTGCCTTGCGCTCGCGAGCGGAGTCTGGCACGGCTGCCGTAGCTGAAGGCCGGCTATACTGCGAACACTCTGCGCGAGACCATAGGTCCGTGAACCGTAGCGAGATCGTCAGCTTCCTCTGGGGCGTCGCCGACCTCATTCGCGACACCTTCAAGCGAGGCAAGTACCAGGACGTCATCCTCCCGCTAACGGTCCTGCGCCGCCTGGATTGCGTGCTGGCTCCCACCAAAGAGAAGGTCCTCGCCAAGCAGGGCGAACTGCGAGGCAAGAAGCTCGAGAACCTCGATCCGCAGCTCCGGCGCGTCTCCGGGTTGGCGTTCTACAACACCTCCCGCTACGACTTCGAGAAGCTGCTGGCCGACGCGCCGCACCTCGCGGCCAACCTGCGCAACTACATCGCCGGCTTCAGCCAGAACATGCGCGAGGTGCTGGAGAAGTTCGACTTCGACAACACCATCAGCAAGCTCGACGAGGCTGGCTTGCTCTTCCAGGTGCTGGAGCGCTTCAAGAACGTGGACCTGCACCCCGAGAAGATCGATAACCCAACGATGGGCACGATCTTCGAAGAGCTGCTCCGGAAGTTCAACGGGGCCCTGAACGAAAACCCCGGCGAGCACTTCACGCCCCGCGACGTCGTCCATCTCATGGTGGATCTGATGCTGGCCGGCGACGAGGAGCGCATTCGCCGCAAGGGCGCGGTCTGCAGCGTCTACGATCCGTGCTGCGGCTCCGGCGGGATGCTGACGATCACCAAGGACCATGTCATGGTCGGCCTGCGCAAGAACGGCGATGTCCTCCGTCCACCCATCAACCCCGGTGCGGAGATCCATCTGTTCGGCCAGGAGGTCAACCCCGAAACCTGGGCGGTCTCGAAGTCGGACCTCTACATGAAGGATCCGACGGGCCGGGATGCCGACAACATCGCCTACGGCAGCACGCTGTCGAACGACCGCCACGCAGACGCGAGCTTCGACTACCTGATCGCCAATCCGCCCTATGGCAAGGATTGGAAACGCGACGAGGACGCTGTCACGGCTGAGCACGAGCGCGGGCCGGCGGGCCGCTTCGCGCCCGGACTTCCGCGCATCAGCGATGGCCAACTGCTGTTCCTGCTTCACATGCTGGCCCACGCCAAGGAAGCGAAAGAGGGCGGCTCGCGGATCGCGATCATCATGAACGGCTCGCCGCTGTTCACCGGCGATGCCGGCAGCGGCGAGAGCGAGATCCGGCGATACGTTCTGGAGAACGACCTGCTCGAAGCGCTGATCGCCCTGCCCGAACAGCTCTTCTACAACACGGGCATCGCGACGTACGTCTGGGTCGTGACCAACCGCAAGGCGCCGCCACATCGCAAGAAGGTCCAGCTCGTGGACGCCACGTCCTTCTGGGTGCCGATGCGCGAGAGCCTGGGCGACAAGCGCCGCGAGATCCCGCTCGAGCGCGCGCAGGAGATCGTGAGGATCCTCGCGGGTTTCGAGGAGAGCGAAACCAGCAAGGTCTTCCCCACGACCCACTTCGGCTTTCGCAAGATCACGGTCGAGCGCCCGCTCCGACTGAACTTCCAGGCCAGCCCGGAGCGCATCGCGCGGCTCGAGGAAGAGAAGGGCTTCCAAGCGCTCGCCCAGTCGAAGAAGAAGGGCGCGGCGGGCGCTAGGGAACAGGCCGAAGGACGGGCCGAGCACGAGGCGATCCGCAAGTTGCTTCGCGCGGGCTCCCCGGCACCGTCCTCAAGGACCGTGAGGAGTTCGAACGCGTGCTCGACGGCGCTGCCGGGAAGGCTGGCGTCAAGCTGTCAGCCCCGGCCAGGAAGGCGATCCTGTCCGCCCTCTCCGAGCGCGACGAGACGGCCGCCCTCTGCCGCGACAAGGACGGCAACCCGGAGCCGGACCCCGAACTGCGCGACACCGAAAGCGTTCCGCTGTCCGAAAGCGTGGACGCCTTCTTCAAGCGGGAGGTCAAGCCCCATGTGCCCGACGCCTGGATCGACACCGAGAGGCGCGACAACAAAGACGGCGAGGTCGGCGTCGTAGGCTACGAGATCAACTTCAACCGCTACTTCTACCGCTACACGCCGCCGCGCCCGCTCGACGCGATCGAGGCCGACATCCGCGCCATCGAGACGGACATCGTCCGGATGCTGGCCGAGGTCACGGGAAGCTCGGAGTCGTGAAGCGGTCCGTCGTGCCACGCCACGCGATGCGCAACATCCGGCGCTACGAACACAATGGCGCGACCTCGTGGGTCGGGTGCCTGAAGCGCGCAGGTAAGAAATACGAGGAGTACTTCGCGGACGGCGACGACGGCCGAGAGGCGTCACTCCAGCGCGCCAAGACCTGGCGAAACACGATGGAGAAGAAGCTCGAGCCCTGGAACAAGCTCCATCGTCGTAGCTCGGTCAACACGAGCGGCACCATCGGGGTTAGCGTTCTCGACGACCTTACGCGGTCGGGCACTCTCGTTCGGCGCTGGGTCGCGAACTGGCCCGGCCCTGACGGGCGCAAGCGCAAACGAAGTTTCTCGGTTCCGGCCTACGGCGAGGAAGGAGCGCGAAAGCGCGCCATTGTCGCGCGGCAGGCCGGGGTCGCCGAACTGTTCGCCTCTCGGGCCATCCGATGAGGTTCCGACCCTATCCCGAGTATCGCGCTTCTGACGTCGAATGGCTGGGGGAGATTCCGACGCATTGGGACTGCAAGCGTCTGCGGTACGTGATTCACCTGAATCCCGCCAAGAGTGAGATCCGAGGCCTCGATCCACAACTGCCCGTCAGCTTCGTGCCGATGGAGGCAGTCGGGGAGTACGGAGGTCTGGCTATCGACGCCGTGAAGCCACTCGCCACCGCAGTCGAGAGCTATACCTACTTCGGAGACGGGGATGTCATCGTCGCCAAGATCACCCCTTGTTTTGAGAACGGGAAAGGCGCCCTTGCCGAAGGCTTGGAGAACGGCATTGGACTAGGCACGACTGAGCTGCACGTTCTCCGACCTGCTCCGGGCATCGATCCTCGGTTCGTGTTCTACCTGACTCTCAGCGACCCGTTCCGGCGCCTGGGGGCCGCTGCGATGTACGGTGCTGGTGGACAGAAGCGAGTGCCTGAAGACTTTGTCCGCGATCTGAGGCATCCGTTGCCGAGCCCGGCCGAACAGCGTTCGATCGCGGCGTTCTTGGATCAAGAGACAGCGAGGATCGAGGCGCTGATAGCGAAGAACGAGCGGCTGATCGAGTTGCTTCAGGAGAAACGCGCCGCCCTTATAGCTCGAGCGGTCACAGCGGGGTTCGATCCGAAGGCTGCAATGAATCGAACCGGGAGTCCTTTCTTCGCCACAATCCCGGAAGGCTGGAGTCTAACGAAACTGAGGCGACTCGTGACTCGCGTGAGTCGTCCCGTTCGTGTTGAAGCAGAGGGGGACTACCGGGAGATCGGGATTCGGTCGTGGGGAAGGGAATCTTCCATAAGGACGTGCTCAAAGGCGCCCAGTTGGAAGAGAAGAGCGTGTTCCAGGTTAGGCCGGGCGACTTGGTACTGAATATCGTCTTTGCGTGGGAGGGCGCAGTCGCAGTCGTGTCCGCCAACGAAGAAGGAATGGTAGCCTCCCATCGGTTTCCGACGTTCAGACACGCCAAGGCTCAGGTCGACCTGGACCACGCCTTAATGCTGCTTCAGAGCGAACAGGGGCGTGCCCTAATGGGACTCAACTCGCCGGGCGCCGCGGGTCGCAATCGCACGATTCGCTTGGATTCATTCTTGATGAAGAGATTCCGTTGCCACCGCTCGAGGTTCAGCGCGACATTGTCCGCACATTCAGGGTCCACGAGGGGCTTCTTGGCATTGTCGCTGCCAAGACACGAACGCTACTTGATCGGCTTGCGGAGTTGCGCACCGGCCTCATCTCCGCGGCGGTGACGGGGAGGATCGACGTCCGCGGGGAAGCGCGAACCCCGTTGCCTTAACCCAAAACGTCGGCACTTACGCGGAAGTGCCGACGTTTCGCACTGACAGCCGACGTTGGTCGTTGGGCGATTTCCGGGCTTCTTGGTTGACCCGTGAGCAGGACTCAGTCACAATTCCTCGGCAGTTGAACGCAGATGCCTAGGAAACGTGACGGTACAGGAGCCTCCACGCGAAGGCTGGTCGGCGCCGCGCGCCGCAAGGGCGTGCTGCGCGCCCGCGATCTCGACGGCCTGAACGTCCGCCGCGAGCAACTCTCCCGCCTGGCCCGGCGCGGCCTGCTGCAGCGCCTGAGCCGCGGGCTCTATGCGCTGCCCTCTCTCGATCTGACCGAGAACCACAGCCTGGCCGAGGCGGCGAAGGTGCTTCCGAACGGCGTCGTCTGCCTGCTCTCGGCGCTGCGCTACCACAAGCTCACGACCCAGAACCCTTTCGAGGTGTGGGTGGCTGTGGGCCACAAGGCGTGGCGCCCTCGACCCCGACAGCCACCGCTCCGCATCGTGCACATGTCCGGCGCTCCCGCGAAGGCGGGGGTCGAAGCGCACAACATCGAAGGCGTGCCCGTGCGCGTGTTCAGCGCCCCGAAGACCGTGGCCGACTGCTTCCGGTTTCGCAACAAGATCGGCATCGACGTGGCGATCGACGCGCTCCGGGCCTACAGGCGCCGGTACCGCGGCCGGACCGATGAGCTCTGGCGCTTCGCGCAAGTATGCCGCGTCGCCCGCGTGATGCAGCCCTACCTCGAGGCGGGCGGATGAAGAAACCCACCAACCTCGCCGCATCCGTCCGTCAGCGGCTGCTGAATCGTGCGCGGGCCCGTGGCGAAGAGTTCAACTACACGCTTTCCCAATACGCGATCGAGCGACTCCTAATCCGGTTGGGGGCCTCGTCGCACCGTGACCGCTTCGTCCTCAAAGGCGCGACACTCTTCGTGCTCTGGAGTGGCGAGCCCCACCGCGCCACCTGGGACCTCGACTTCCTGGGGCTGGGCAGCGGATCGGTCTCCGAATTGGAGGGCGTGTTTCGCGAGATCTGTCAGACATCTGTTCCGGAGGACGGGGTCCTCTTCGATGCGGCCGGGCTCAGAGCGGAAGAGATCCGGGAGGACGCGAAGTACGGCGGCGTCCGGATCCGGCTGCAGGGCCGGCTGGGTGCGGCAGAGATCCCTCTGCAGGTCGATGTCGGATTCGGCGACGCCGTGTTCCCTCCGCCCGAGATGCGGGACTATCCCACTGCTTTGCCAGGCGAGGCCGTCCGCGTGTTGGCCTACCCGCGCGAGGCCGCCCTCGCTGAGAAGCTGGAGGCACTGGTGGATCTCGGAATGCGGAACAGCCGGATGAAAGACTTCTATGATCTCCACCACATGGCCTCACACTTCACGCTCTCGGGCCCGGTCGTCGCGGAAGCGATTCGTCGGACCTTCCGTCGTCGAAGCACCCCTCTCCCCGAGGAAGTGCCGATTGGGTTGACGGAGGACTTTGCTCGGTTGCCGGAGCGGGCCGCGCAATGGCGAGCCTTTCTGCGCAGAGGACGTCTCGGCGACGCTGACGTGACGCTCGCGTCGATGCTTGACCGACTTCGAGAGTTCCTGTTGCCGCCGCTTTCGGCGGCGCGCTCGGTCGACCAGTTCGACCGGACATGGGCTCCCGGAGGACCCTGGAAATGACAGAGATCTCCGAGCGCAGCTTCGAGGAGGCGATCGAGTGCGGGCTGCTCCGGCATGGGCCCGACGCCTGCGCCGGGGATGCAGCGGCCGTTCGTGAGACTCCGCCGGCTTTTGGCGACGCGCCGCCAGGCGGGTATCGGAAGCGGCGACCGGAGGACTACGACCGCGCGCTCTGCTTGTTGCCGCGCGATGCGATCGACTTCGTTCTCGCGACGCAGCCGAAGGAGTGGGAGAGGCTGGCCCAGCACCACGGCGCGGCAGTCAAGGAGCAGTTCCTGAAGCGCCTCGCCGCCGAGATCGAGCGGCGTGGCGCGCTCGACGTGTTGAGGAACGGCATCAAGGACTCAGGCTGCAAGTTCCGGCTCGCGTACTTTCGCCCCGCGAGCGGCCTGAACGAAGAGACGCGCCGCATGCACGCTGCAAACCTGTTTGCCGTGGTGCGCCAGCTTCACTACAGCCAGACGAACGAGAACAGCCTCGACTTGGCGCTCTTCCTGAACGGCATTCCGATCTTCACGGCGGAGCTGAAGAACCCGCTCAACGGGCAGAACGTCGAGGACGCCATCCGACAGTACGGGACCAATCGTGATCCACGTGAGCCGCTCCTTTCCCACGGTCGCTGCCTCGCCCACTTCGCGGTGGATCCCGACCTCGTCTACGTCACTACCCAGCTCGCCGGACCCAGGACCCGCTTCCTGCCCTTCAATCAAGGCAAGTTCGGCGGGGCTGGGAACCCGCCCGTACCGCCCACCCGGAAGGGCTACTCCACGGGCTACCTGTGGGATGAGACGTGGGCGCGCGACAGCGTGCTCGACCTCGTGCGTCAGTTCATCCACGAGGTCGAGGAAGAGGACGACAGGGGCCGAAAGACGGGAAAGAGCTTCCTCATCTTCCCGCGCTACCAGCAGCTCGACGCGGTCCGCAAGCTCGTGGCCCACGCACGCTCGGCGGGCGCTGGCCAGCGCTACCTGATCCAGCATTCGGCGGGCAGCGGCAAGAGCTTCACCATCGCCTGGCTGGCGCACCAACTCGCGACCCTCCACGACGCGGCCGACCGGCGCGTGTTCGACTCGATCGTGGTCATCACCGATCGGCGTGTCCTGGACCGCCAACTCCAGACCACGATGCGCCAGTTCGAGCAGACGCTCGGCGTGGTGGAGAACATCGACACCACCTCGCGCCAGTTGAAGGACGCTCTCGAGTCGGGGAAGACGATCATCGTCACCACGCTCCAGAAATTCCCCGTGATCGCGAAGGAGATCGGCGAGCTGCCGGGCAAGCGCTTCGCGCTGATCGTGGACGAGGCGCACTCGTCGCAGTCGGGCGAGAGCACGAAGAGCCTCAAGGCCGTGCTCAGCTCAGAGTCGCTCGAAGAGGCCGAGACGGACGAGGCGGGGGCAGCGACGCCGGAGGAGGAACTCGAGAGCATAATTCTTGCCGAGGTGGAGAAGCGCGGGCCGCTTTCAAACGTCTCGACCTTCGCCTTCACCGCGACGCCAAAGCCGAAGACGCTCGAGCTCTTCGGCACGAAACGCCCCGACGGGAAGTTCGCGCCCTTCCACCTCTACAGCATGCACCAGGCGATCGAGGAGGGCTTCATCCTCGACGTGCTGGCGAACTACGCGACCTACAAGGCGTACTGGCGGCTGCTCAAGAAGGTCGAGGACGATCCGC
>JAQBHI010000132.1:0-7059 GCA_032127875.1 Acidobacteriota bacterium | reverse complement strand
GTCTCGAACGATCACGATGCCCGAGTCGTAGGGAACGTTCAGCCACTTGTGAGCGTCGGTGGCCCAGGAATCCGCCTCGGCCAGGCCACGCACCAGGTGACGTCGGGCCGGGGCCGCCGCCGCCCACAGCCCGAAGGCGCCGTCGACGTGCAGCCATCCGCCCTTGGCGTGAGTGATCGCCGCGATCTCGTCGAGCGGATCGAAGGCACCGGTGCTCACGTTGCCGGCCTGGGCCGCGACCAGGATCGGTCCGCTCAGGGGGGCGAGCGTCTGCTGGAGGGCCTCTGGTTTCATGCGTCCCTGTCCGTCCACTGCCACCCGGTGCGCGCGCGCCTCGCCGAGGCCGAGCATGCGCAGCGCCGACAGGATCGTGGCGTGCGCCTCTTCGCCGATCGCCACGTGGATCTCGGGAGCGCCGTGCAGGCCCTGTTTCTCGACGTCCCAACCAACGCGGGCCAGCAGCGCGTGGCGCCCCGAGAGCAGGCCCGAGAAGTTCGCCATCTGACAGCCCGAGACGAAGCCCACCGCCGCGTCCGGGGGCAGGCCCAGCAGTTCCTTCACCCAGCCCGCGACGACGGCCTCCGTCGCGGCGGAGGCGGGGGAGGTGGCGCCCAGCCCCGCGTTCTGGTCCCACGCGGCGGTGAGCCAGTCGGCCGCGAGCGCCGCGGGCAGGCTGCCGCCGATGACGAAGCCGAAGTAACGCGGCCCCGCCGAGGCCACGAGCCCCGGCTCGACCGCCTTTGCGAGAGCCTCGACGACCTGCCCGGGTTCGGTTCCCTGCTCGGGCAAGGGCCCGCCCAGAGCCGCGACCAACTCCTCGAAGCTCTGGCGCGCTCCGACGGGACGCTCGGGCAGACCGGCCAGGAACTCGCGAGCCAGGCCGTGGACGCGGTCCAGGGCCGCCTCGCGGCCTTGCCCGGCGCTGATCAATGTATCCATACAAAGGTCTCCATGCTGGTGATATGTACGATACGATTGACACAATGGATCCGCAAGCGCTATATTGTCACCGTGACAATGTGGGTGCCCGAGATCGCGGACCGGAGCGGCCCGAGGTACCTCGCGATCGCCGACGCGCTCGGCGAGGATACCGCGCGGGGCCGGCTCAAGCCGGGCGCGAAGCTGCCGACGCATCGCGAGCTGGCGGACAAGCTGGGCGTCACCGTCGGCACCGTGACGCGGGCCTACGCCGAGGCCTCACGACGTGGCCTCGCCTCGGGGGAGGTGGGGCGCGGCACCTTCGCGCGAGGCGCGGCTCCGGAGCTTCAGCCACTGCCAGCCGCGATGCCAGAATCGGGCGCGATCGACCTCTCGCGGAACCACCCCGCGCCGCTGGCCGACGCTGCGGCTCTGCTGCGCAACACCTTTCAGGCACTCTCGAAGCGCGCGGATCTCGGTGAGCTGCTCGAGTACGCGCCCGACGTCGGGGCCGGGGAGCACCGCGCCGCGGGGGCCGCGTGGCTGGCGCTCGCCGGCCTCGAGGCCTTGCCCGAGAACGTCGTCGTCACGAACGGCTCGCAGCACGGCATGACGGCCATCTTCGCGGCCATCTGCCGGCCGGGCGACCTTGTGCTGACCGAAGCGCTCACCTATCCTGGCATCAAGGCGCTGGCCGGGCTGCTGCATCTGCGGCTGCAGGGCCTCAGCATGGACGCGAACGGCTTGCGGCCCGACGCCTTCGCGGCTGCCTGCCGCGCCGGCGCGCCGCGCGCCCTCTACACCATCCCGACGATCCAGAACCCGACGACGGCAGTGATGCCCGAGAGCCGTCGCCGTGAGATCGCCCGCATCGCACGCGAGCACGGGGTATTGATCGTCGAGGACGACGTCCACGGGCCGCTCCTGGAAAATGGACCGCCTGCCATCGCGCGCCTCGCCCCGGACGTGACTTGCTACCTCGGCGGCACCGCAAAGGCCCTCGCCCCGGGTTTGCGCATCGGCTATCTGCTGGCGCCCCCCGCCCTGATCGTGCGCCTCGGCGCCGGGATTCGTGCCACGACCTGGATGGCCACGCCGCTGATGGCGGCGGTAGCGGCCGAATGGATCAAGGATGGGACGGCGAAGCAGCTCGTGAAGCGTCGCCGCGACGAGGCCCGCGCGCGGCAGAAGCTCGCGGCCACCCACTTCGCCGGGCGCGAGCGGGAAGCGAACCCGGCTGGCAACCACGTCTGGCTCCACCTGCCCGAGCCCTGGCGCAGCGAGACACTGAGCGAAGCCGCACGGCGTCGCGGCGTGCTGGTGACGCCGGCGCAGGCCTTCGTGGTGGGCCGGGCCACGGCGCCCCACGCCGTGCGCGTCTGCCTCGCCGCGGCGCGCGACCGCGCCGAGCTGCAAGAGGGCCTCACGCGCCTGGTGCAGGCCCTCGACGGCCCCGCCGATGCGGGCCTGATGGTGATGTAGCGACCGCGCCGGGGCCGGTATATCCTCGAAGCCGTGAAGCTGCTCTACGCCTACCTCCGCCAGTACTGGAAGCTCGTCGTCGTGGCGTTGCTGCTGGCGGCCACCAACCAGATCTTTTCCCTGCTCGACCCGCTGATCCTGCGCCACGTGATCGACGAGTACGCCCTGCGCTACGCCGACTACACGCGGAACCAGTTCTTCCGCGGCGTGAGCCTGCTGCTGCTCGCCGCCGTCGGCGTCGCCTTCGTCTCGCGCGTCGCGAAGAATTTCCAGGACTATTTCATCAACGTGATCACGCAGCGCCTCGGCGCGCAGATCTACTCCGACGGGATCCGCCACTCGCTCGACTTGCCGTACCAGGTGTTCGAGGACCAGCGCAGCGGCGAGACCCTGGGCAAGCTGCAGAAGGTCCGCACCGACGTGGAGCGGCTGATCTCGTCCTCCATCAACGTTTTGTTCCAGTCCCTGGTCGGGATCCTGTTCGTGATGGCGTACGCCTTGTCCGTGCACTGGCTGATCGCGCCCGTGTACTTCCTCACCGTGCCGGTCCTGGCCGGCCTCAGCTCGGTGCTCTCGAAGCGGATCAAGGAAGTGCAGAAGGTGATAGTCAAGGAGACCACGGCACTCGCGGGCTCCACGACCGAATCGCTGCGCAACATCGAACTCGTCAAGAGCCTGGGGCTCGCGAACCAGGAGGTGGACCGCCTCAATGCCACGACCTCGCGGATCCTGGCCCTGGAACTGAGGAAGGTGCGCTACCTGCGCTCCTTGAGCTTCATCCAGGGCACCGCCGTGAACGCGCTGCGCACCGGGATCCTGTTCTTCATGCTCTACCTCATCTATGCGCAGGAGATCACGGTCGGCCAGTTCTTCTCGCTGTGGATCTACTCGTTCTTCATCTTCGGGCCGCTCCAGGAGATCGGCAACGTCATCAACGTTTATCGCGAGGCGGAGGTCTCTCTCGAGAACTTCGACAAGATCCTGAAAACCCCCCGCGAGCCGCGGCCCGTGAACCCGGCAGTGCTTGCCGAGCTGTCGACGCTCGCCTTCGAGGACGTCGGCTTCACGCACCAGACCGCCAGTCAGCCAGCACTCGCCGGCGTGTCCTTCGCGGTGCGTCGCGGCGAGACCGTGGCCTTCGTGGGGCCCCTCGGGGGCGGGCAAGACGACGCTGGTGAAACTGCTGGTGGGCCTGTACGCGCCGCACTCGGGGCGCGTCTTGTACAACGGCCATGCCTCCACGACGGTCGACCTCGACTCGCTGCGCGACAAGATTGGTTTCGTGACACAGGACACCCAGCTGTTCTCGGGCTCGATCCGCGAGAACCTGCTGTTCGTGCGCCCGCAGGCCAGCGATGCCGAGTGCCTCGAGGTCCTGAAGAAGGCCGCCTGCGACTCGCTGCTGGCCCGTGCCGACAAGGGCCTCGACAGCGTGATCGGGGAGGGCGGCGTCAAGGTCTCCGGCGGCGAGAAGCAGCGGCTCTCGATAGCCAGGGCGCTGCTGCGCCGGCCGCACCTGCTGGTGTTCGACGAGGCGACATCGTCTCTCGACTCGCTCACCGAGGAGGAGATCACGACCACGATCCGCGACGTCGTGGGCCATCGGGAGATGCTGACGATCTTGATCGCGCACCGGCTCTCGACCGTGATGCACGCCGACCGCATCTTCGTCCTCGAGCGTGGCCGCATCGTCGAGGCGGGCCGGCACCAGGAGTTGCTCGACGAGAAAGGCCTGTACTACGCGATGTGGCGGCAACAGGTAGGCGAGCGCAGGCCGGCGCCGGGCGTGCCCCCGGCGGTCGCTGTCGCCGCGCGCCTCGTCACGGCGTAGAGGTCCGTTCCGGCCTCGGCACGGCTACAATGGCGCCCCGGTGAGTTTCGAGGCTTGGTTCCAGGCGCGGCACCCGAAGATCCCGCTGGCCGGGGTGGCGGCGGTTCTCGAGCTCAAGAGGGCCGGCGGGAGCGTGCCATTCATCGCCCGCTACCGCAAGGAGCAGACTGGCAACCTCGACGAGGTCCAGATCCAGGACGTGATCGACGCCTGCGACTTCTACGCTCGGATCGTCGATCGGCAGAAATTCATACTGGAGACGATCGAGAAGCAGCAGAAGCTCACGCCTGAGTTGAAGGAGCGTCTGCTCACGACCTTCGACCCGCGCGCCCTCGAGGACCTCTATCTCCCGTTCAAGGCCAAGAAGAAGAGCAAGGCCGAAAGGGCTCGCGAGGCTGGCCTGCAAGCCCTTGCCGACTGGGTCTGGAACTGTGGACACGGCACCGAGCAGCCGCTGCCGGGCCAGACGCTGGAGCTTTGGGCCTTCACCTTCCGCAACGAAGAGAAGGGCGTCAAGGATGTCGAGGCGGTCCTCGAGGGCGCTCACGACATCCTGACCGAGCGCCTGGCCGAGGACGCGGGCCTGCGACAGCGGGTCCGTGACGCTGTCTTCCAGAAGGGTGTCGTCCACGGGGCAAAGGGCGAGAAGCCGAAGACGCCGAGCAAGTTCGAGAAGTACTTCGACCATCACGAGGCGGTGACGAGCCTGCTGGACCCGCGGCACTCGCACCGCTATCTCGCGATGCGGCGGGGGGCCACGGAGGGCGAGCTCGCCCTGTCGATTGGTGGCGCCACGGACGACGCTGATTTCGAGGCGCGCCTGCTCGCCGCCTTCGAGGCGGCCGCCTGCAGCGTGTCGGACTCGCCGGGGGCCGAGCTGCTGAGGCGCGCGGCGCGGACTGCGCAGAAGGCCCACGTCATGCCCGCGATCGAAAGCGAGGCGCATCGGGCCCTGAAGGACGTGGCCGACGACGTGGCGATCACGGTGTTTGCCGAGAACCTGCGTGGCCTGCTGCTGGCCTCCCCGTTCGGACCCAAGGCCGTGGTCGGGGTCGACCCGGGGATTCGCACCGGCTGCAAAGTGGCGGTGATCGACGCCTCCGGCAAATTCCTCGCGAGCGAGCTGCTGCAACTCCAGACCGACGAGGGCAAGGCGAACGCGCAGAAGCTGCTAGCCCAGATCCTGACGAGCGGCGAGATTCAGGCGATAGCGGTGGGCAACGGCACGGCGGGCCGCGAGACCGAGGCCTTCCTGAGCGTGGCGGTGAAGGAAGCGGGCTTCGTGACGCCGGTGGTGATGGTCAGCGAGGCGGGCGCCAGCGTCTACAGTGCCAGCATCGTCGCGCGCGAGGAGTTTCCGGATCTCGACCTGACGGTACGCGGTGCCATCTCGATCGCGCGCCGGTTGCAGGATCCGCTCGCCGAGCTCGTGAAGGTCGATCCCAAGAGCATCGGCGTCGGCCAGTACCAGCACGACGTCGCCCCCGCCGCCTTGAAACGCAGCCTCGAGCAGGTGGTGGACTCGTGCGTGAACCAGGTGGGCGTCAACCTCAACACGGCTTCGCTGCATCTGCTGGCCCACGTTTCGGGGATCGGTCCCGCACTGGCCAAGGCCGTGGTCGAGCATCGCCAGGAGAAGGGCCTTTTCGCATCGCGCTCCGGCCTCATGCAGGTGCCGCGCTTCAGCAGCAAGAGCTTCGAGCAGGCCGCTGGCTTCCTGCGCGTTCCCGAGAGCGACAACCCGCTCGACAACACCGGCGTCCACCCCGAGCGCTATGCGCCCCTCGAAGCGCTCGCGACGCGCCTGGGCAAGGGCGTCAAGGATCTCGTCGGCGACGGCGCCGCGCTCGTGAGGGCCGAGGCGGCGCTGCGCGAGGAGCTGGGCCGCTTCACGTTCGACGACATCGTGCGGGAGCTGGAGAAACCTGGCCGTGACCCGCGCGAGGCGTTCCAGGCCTTTGCCTTCCGCGACGACATCCACGAGCTCAAGGACCTGAAGCCCGGCATGAGCTGCCCCGGCATCGTCACGAACGTCACGAACTTCGGGGCATTCGTCGATGTCGGCGTCCACCAGGATGGCCTCGTCCACGTCTCGCAGGTCTCGGACAAGTTCGTGAAGGACCCGCAGGAGGTCGTGCATCCGGGGATGCGGGTGAGCGTTCGCGTGATGAGCGTCGATCTCGACAAGGGCCAGATCTCGCTCACGATGAAGAGCGAGCCGAAGCCGCGGATCCCCCGCGAGCGGCCGATGCAGAAGGCCCGCGCTGCGCAGCCGGGGGCGCGACCCGAGAAGCCGAGGCGCGAAGCGCTCAAGCCGGCCGTCGTCCGCATCGCCCCCGGCGACATCCCGCCCACACGGCCGCTGCGGACCGACCGCCCGCGCGGACCGCGCCCCGATCGCAAGCCCGGGCTGTCTCCCGGACGAGCGGATCGGCCCCCACGCTCCGAACGGCCGCCCGCACCTTCTTCCGGTTCCGGGCCTTCGGGTCGAGATCGGCGCGGGCCTCAGCCGCCGCGGCCCGCCGCGCCGGCGCCACCCGCGCGCGTCTTCAACAATCCGTTTGCCGCGCTGGCCGGCCTCAAGGACGACCTCGAGAAGAAGGACTGAGGGCCTCGGGTCGCGCGGCGCCGACCGGCGTCAGCCAGGATTCGTATTCCGGTAGCCGACCGCGCACGGCGTCGTGGAAGGTGTGCTGCAGCCGTGCCGCGACCGGACCCATGGCCCCGGTCCCGATGCGTCGGAAGTCGATCTCGCGCAAGGCCACGACCTCGGCCGCGGTGCCGCACACGAACACCTCGTCCGCCGCGTACAGCTGGTCACGCGAGAG
>JAQBHI010000131.1:0-29714 GCA_032127875.1 Acidobacteriota bacterium | reverse complement strand
AAGCAGTCGAGCGCCTCGCTGGGCGTGTTCACGATCGGCTCGTTCTCGTTGAACGACGTGTTCAGCAGCATCGGCACGCCGGTCCGCCTGAAGAAGGCCTCGATGAGGAGCCAATAACGGGGGTTCGTCTTCCGCGACACGGTCTGCAGCCGACCCGTGCCGTCGGCGTGGGTGACGGCGGGGACAAGGGCGCGCTTCTCCGGACGGATCGGGTAGACCTTGATCATGAACGGGTCCGGGTAATCGACGCTGAACCACTCGCCTGTCTTTTCCTCGAGGATCGAGGGAGCAAAGGGGCGAAACGACTCGCGACGCTTGATCTTGAGATTGAGGATGTCCTTCATGTCGGCGCGCCGTGGGTCCCCCAGGATGGAGCGGTGACCCAGGGCGCGCGGTCCCCACTCCGAGCGGCCCTGGTACCAGCCGACCACCTCGCCGGCCGTGATCGCCGAGGCGGTCTCCTCGACGAGGCGCGCCTCGGCGGGGGCGCTCGCGATCGTCAGCGCGCCGTGGACGCCATCGCGGCCTTCGGAGCCTGGGATGCCGACGGCGAGCGCCAAGCGGACCTCAGTTTCGCCGTAGCCCGGACCCCAGTAGCAATGCTCCATGACGAAGTGGCGTGGGCGCTTGAGGATCACGTGCTGGGCATAGAGCGCCGCTCCGAGTGCGGTGCCCGCGTCGCCCGCGGCCGCCTGGACGTACACGTCGCGGATGTCGGTCTGCGTGAAGAGACGGCCGTTGGCGAGCGAGTTCATGGCGCAGCCGCCGGCCAGTGCGAGCCGTGCGAGTCCCGTGCGCTTCTGCAGCGCGCGGACGAGCGCAAAAAAGCGTTCCTCATACACCTGTTGCAACGAAGCGGCGAGATCCTTGTGAACCTGGGTGAGTTCCTCGTCGTCGCGGCGCGCTGGGCCGAGAAGCGAGGCCAGGGCCGACGTGAAGATCGGTCCCATTTGCGGCTCGCCGTCCTGCCACGTCGTGTCAACCCCTTCGGAGACGTGGCGAAAGAAACGCAGGTCGAGGCGGAATGTGCCGTCTGGAAGGGCCGGCACCACCCGGCGCAAGGCGTCGGCGAAGCGTGGCTCGCCGTAGGCGGCGAGCCCCATCACCTTGTACTCGTCGCCGTAGTTCGGAAAACCAAGGTGCTGCGTGAGAGCGGTGTAGAAGAGTCCGAGCGAGTGCGGGAAGTGAACGCGATCGAGCACTTCGATTCTTTCACCCCGACCCACCGCCAGCATGGTCGAGACGAAGTCCCCAAATCCATCCACGGTGAGACACATCGCTTCTTCGAAGGGCGAGCAAAGGAAGGCCGACGAGGCGTGAGCCAGATGATGCTCGACAGCGTGAACGGCTGGCGCGGAGCTCCTGCCGAAGGTCGAGCGGAGGCGGTCCGCGAGGGCCGCGACCTGCCGCAGGTTGCGCGCCCGGCCCAGAGCTTTGAAAAGGCTATGGGGGTGGGCGAGCGCCAGCGCGATCTTGCGGCCGAGGTAGGCCCCCGGCTGCCGCGAGACCGCGATCGCGGCGAGACCCTCGAGGCAGCCCCCATTTACCTCGCCTAGGCAGTGGCGGATCGCCCGCTCAGGAAAGCCAGCCCAGTGCTTGACGCGCGTGAAGCGTTCCTCCTCGACGCCGGCCACGAACACGCCGTCGCGAAGGCCCACCGCCGAAGCATCGGCGTGGAAGGCGTTGATGCCGAGGATCGCGCTCATCGCGTGGCCACCCGCGGGGAGACCAACGCGGGTCCCTGGAGGCGTGCCTGAAGCTCCGCGGCGTGGCCCCGACCGACGACACGGCCGCCGTCCAGCAGCAGCGCAGTGGAGCAGACCGACTCGACGAGCCCCGCGTCATGACTCGCGAAGAGAATCGCGCGACCTTCGCTCACTAGGGCGCGCATCCGTTCGACACACTGGCGACGGAACGCTGCGTCGGCCACGGCCAGCACCTCGTCGAGCAGCAGAATCTCGCTCTCGAGATGAGTCGCGACAGCGAAGGCCAGACGAACGTACATTCCCGACGAGTAGCGTTTCAGTGGCACGTCGAGAAACGCCTCGAGACCGGCGAAGGCCACGATCTCGTCGAGGCGCGAGGCAACCTCGCGCCGCCGGCGGCCCAGGATCGCACCACCGAGAAAGACGTTCTCCCGGCCCGTCAGCTCCGGGTGGAAGCCGGCCCCCGCCTCCAGAAGCGGCGCAACGCGGCCGGTCAACTCTACCTCGCCCTCGCTCGGCTCAGTGATGCCCGCGAGCAGCTTCAGAAGGGTAGTCTTGCCAGCGCCGTTGCGCCCGAGAATGCCGAGGACCTGGCCCTCGCCCACTTCGAAAGAGGCGTCGCGGAGGGCCCACAGATCGTCGCTTTGCTCCAATCGATAGCGCTTGCCGAGGCCACGGACGACGAGGGGCTTCATCGATCAGAGAGTATCGGCAGCTCGTCGCTCGGCTGCTCGGAAGGCGGCAAGCCCCAGAACCAGGAAGGCCATCGCTGTGACGGCGGCGGCGAGGAGGGGGCCGGCCTCGATTGCGCGGCCGAGGACCGCGCATCGGAAGCCCTCGACGACCGCCACCATCGGGTTGAGCAGCAGCAGCCATCGGTGGCTCGCTGGCACGAGGCTCGCGGGATACACGACGGGTGTCGCGAACATCGCGAGCTGGAGCAAGGCGGGCAGCGCGTGCAGCACGTCGCGGTAGCGGACGGTCAGCGCTACGAGCAAAAGCCCCATGCCGAAGGCCAGCAGCCCCGCGAGCAACAACGGCACGAGCGCCAGGAGCAGCCCCGATGTCAGCTCGACCCCGCATGCGAGCAGCACGAGGGCCAACACGGGGAGCGAGAAGGCGAAGTCCACCAGCGAAGACGCCACGGCGCTGGCGGGCAGGAGGACGCGGGGAAATGAGGCCTTCCCCACGAGCGGCGCATTCGCGACCAGGCTGGCTGCCGCACGAGAAAGCCCGCCCCCAAAGACGCCCCACGGCAGCAAGCCCAGCAGCACGAAGGCCGGGTATGGAAAGCCGTCACTCGGCACGCCCACGAGCCCGCCGAGGAAGAGCGAGAAGACCACCGTAGCTGCCGCGGGCTGGAGGATCGCCCAGGCGGCGCCGAGCAGCGTCGGCCGATAGCGCGCTATGAGGTCGCGGCGCACCAGTTGAGCGAGAAGCTCACGAGCCTGCCAGGCCTCGACGAGATCGGGAAGCCGGGAGCCCCTCCCGGCACGAATCAGTCTGTGCTGGGCGACGGTGGTCACGCGATCGCTCCTAGGAGGCCGCCTGAGGTGCGCCCGTGAATGCGCTGAGGATCTCACGACTTTGGCGGCGCGAGCGAAGGCCTGCAGGGCGCTCCTCAGGCCCGGGGATTGGCACGCTGAAGCCGCTCTTGCGGCGCGTGAAGAGCGCTTCCGGGAGGCCGGCGGCGAGGTCTCGGACGAGGGCCGCTTTGCCGCGCGTTCGAGCGGGCTCGAAGCCTGTGGCCATGAGATGCGTGCGAAGAGAGGCATCGACGAACGGCACGCGCAGTTCCACCGAGTGGGCCATCGAGGCCCAATCAGCGTCTCGCAGGAGTTGGTTTCGGAGGTACAGCGACGACTCCAGGCGCTGCACGGCCAGCCAGGGTTCAGCGACTTCGCCCACGGCTCGTCGAGCGTCCGCAACGGGGTCATAGGCTGCGAGACCCTCGGCGGCCCGCTCGGGGCCGAGAATCCCCGGCAGTTCCTCCGGCAGGAACAGACCCCGTCGCAGGAAATAGGCCCCCGGAAGGTCGCGGCCGTGGTCGAGGAATCCGCGCAGCTTGGGACGATCGCGCGCAGCGACCGCGGCCAACGAGGGCCAAGCGCGAACCAGGCCAGGCAGCCTCGCTCCCCGAGCCGCCCAGCGGGTCCAACGCGGGACATCGCGGAACGACGGATAGCTGCCGAAGATCTCGTCTCCGCCGAGCCCCGACAATACGACCTTGAGGCCCTGTTCCCGGGCCACGCGGCTCACGAGGAACGTGTTGAAGCCATCGATCGAGGGCTGATCCATCGCACCCAAGGCGGCTGGCCAGAGATCCGCTAGCTCTTGCGCAGTGAAACGGCGCTCGACGTGGCGCGTGCCCAGGGTCCGCGCCACCGAAGCCGCGAGCGGAGCCTCGTCCTCCGGTGTGCCACGAAAAGCCTCGAAGGCAAGCGTCATGGAGACCGGTCGTTCCGGCAGGTGCCGACAGGCCATCGCCGCGACGAGGCCGGAGTCGAGACCGGCCGAAAGAAGGAGGCCGACTGGGACTTCGGAGACGAGATGGGCCCGCACGCTGTCTTCGATCGCCGCACCCGCGGGAAGGATCGCGCCGGAGGTCGGAGCGATCAAGCGAGGCGCCCCGACGCGCCCGTTCTCGACTTCAATGGTGTGGCCGGCAGGCAAGGCACGCACACCGCGGCGAATCGTGTGCGGCTCGGGTACGGAGCCCCAGAGCAAGAAGCCGACCAAGCCGGCGGGTTCGATCTCGCCCGACAGGCTGCCGGAAAGTGAAAGGGCTCGGACCTGCGACGCGAAGCGCAGTGTTGCTCGATCGACCGCATAGTAGAGCGGCTTGATGCCGTAGGGATCCCGCGCCAACGATAGCCGACGTGAGCTTGCGTCCCAGACTGCGATCGCAAACATGCCCCGCAGGCGCGCCAGGCTGGCGAGACCCTCGCGGGCAAACAGCGCCAGGATGACTTCCGTATCGCTCTGCGAGCGGAACACCACGCCGTCGCTCGCAAGCTCCCGCCGCAACTCCCGATAGTTGTAGATCTCGCCGTTGAAGACGATGGTGAAGCGACCATCCGGCGAGGTCATCGGCTGGCCGGCGGAGGGCGTCAGGTCTATTATCGCGAGCCGCCGATGGCCGAAGGCCGCGAGACCGTCGAAGGAAAACCACTCCCCAGTCCCATCAGGCCCGCGCGCCGCCATGGCATCCCGGACGCGAAGCAACTCGGCCCGATCGATTGGCGGCGCTGCGGCCGAGAGGCGCAGCACGCCGTTGATTCCGCACATCGCCGCTAGGTCACTCCGACGAGCCGGTCGAGGCTCTGGAAGAGCCCCGCGCGAAAGCGCTCCGGACCAAAGCGTTCGAGGTAACGTTGCCGAGCGGCCTTGCCAAGGCGCGCGGCCCGATCGGGATCGCCGACCAGGCTGCGAAGCGCCGCGACCAACTGATCGCCCGGCGACTCGACGAGTAGCCCGGTCTGTTCATGAACCACTATTTCTGCCGCCGCGGTTCGCGCGCGCGCGACGCAAGGCTTGCCGGCGCGCATCGCCTCGAGGTAAACGAGTCCAAAGCCTTCGCCGGTGCTCGGCATGGTCAGCGCCGCACAGCGCTCGTAGAGAGCCGTCCGGGTAGCCTCGCTCACGAAGCCTGTCAGGACAACCCCGTCCGCCAGGCCGCGTTCACGCACCTGCGCTTCGAGCCGGGCGCGATCATCACCGTCGCCGACGACGACCAGGCGCGACGCTGGGAAGGACTCCCGCACACGCGGCATGGCGGCGATCAAGGCATCGTGGCCTTTGTACCGTTCGCTGGACGAGAGACGCCCAACGATGAGAAAGAATCCCGAACCCACACGCCCCAAGAGCGCGGCATCCGGAGTTCCCTGGGCCGGACGCTCTTCCAGGGCGGGATGCAGAACCTCGACTGCGGGCAGCGCGGGCACCGCCGCGAAGGCGAGTTGCCGCGTGTGTTCCGAGATCGCGAGGCGGATGGATGCACGCGAGAGTGATCGGCGTCGATCCCAGCCGAGCCGGGCCGCCATCTCGACGCCCAGCAGGAAGACCGCATACCGAGACCGCAGTGGGCGGGGCAGCAGCGCCTGCACGCGGGCCGGGCCCAGGTGGTCGAAGAGGAGCGCGTGGCAACGGCCGCCCTGGACCCGCGTGATGGCAAGGGCCAACGCTTTCTGATGGCCAGCGAAGTGCCGCACCGGAAGCCCGTTCAGCGCCGGTTCCGGCGACCCCAGGTGCAGCACCCCGTAGGACAGCCTGCGTTCGCGACAATAGGCGTGGGCGCTCGTTGCGATCAACCGCCCGAGCGCCGCGGAACCGCCGCCGGCCAGCCCAAGCCCGGCCGACACCACGACGAGTCCGCTTGACGGCGCGCTCACGGCGTGTACTCCGCCTGCAGGCCCCAGCTGGCCCCGCGATACGGATTCGTCGGCGCGCGTCCCGAGCGCCGCTCCCAGGTGATGCCGCCGCCGATCTTGAAGCCTTTGCTGAAGACGCGCAGCAGCGTGCCGCCGTAAGTCCAGCGGTGGCTGGACGCATCGAACGGCAGCGCGGCAGCCTCATAAGGCAACTGGTAGCTCGCGTCTTCGAGGCCGAGCAGCGGGCGCGCCAGGAGATCGAAGGGCAGCTCGAGACTCAGCTCCGCACGTGAACGCCAGGAGACGTAGCTGTTGCGCGCCAGCGTTCCATCGCCCAGCAGGCCGGGGCGCGAGGCGTAGTAGACCTCGCGCTCGGCCTCCAGTTTCAGGCGCGCCTGGTTCGAAACCGGGAACGCGAGGCTGGCGGACAGCGCTGGCCCCTGGTAGGACGGCGCTGCGGAGTCGCGCTCGGCGGGATAGGCGCGGACGCCCGCGAGAAAGCGCCCGGACAACGCCTGCGAGCTGAAATCGAAGCCCGCGAGGAGGCGCTTGGAGTTGACCTCGCGCGAGGCGACACCGATCGTTTCGTCGAACTGGTCGCGGATCCATTCGTTCGAAACGAGCAGGCCGGTGCGCCGGGTGAGCGCGTAGCGTGCTTCGACCCGGAGCGTGCGCGTGTCACGATCGAGGGAGGCGGCAAGGCTCGGAACGTCGGCCGGTGCGTCGATCTCGAAGCGCCGAGCCTCGACGGAGCCCGTGGCCGTCAGCTTGCTCCCCAGCTTGACGGCGGCGCCGGCAGAGGCCGCCCGCTCGCGATACAGCAGGCGTTCGTCTAGGTCGATGGTGAAGCGCTGCTTGTACCAGCCGCGTCCTGTCTCGCCAAATACCGTCACCGGTCCCAGGTCCGATTCGCCGCGAACCGTGAAGCCACGATCGGTGGAGCGCTCGCTCGCCTGCTCGCGGAACCAGTTCAAATTCAAGAAGCCCTCGCTCGCGAAACGCGAGCGGCGGCCCACAGGCAAGCCGAGTTCCAGGCTCGGCGACAACACCGCGGCCGCATCGGAGATGCCGCTGTTCTCCTGGTTGTAGACGTTCGAGTTCCTGCCCGCGCTACGCAGCTCGATTTTCGGGGTGAACCAGAACGGACCGACCTGGAAACGGCCAGGTCGCTCCTTCGTCTCGGCGGCCAGCGCCGGAGCCGCGAACAGCACGGCCACCACGAAGCACGCCGCTGCCGTTCGCGGCCGCACGGGCCGCGGCGTCACTGGATGGTGGTCGGCTGGGTGGCGGTGCCGCGCCGCGCCGCCGGCTCGCCGTAGTGGCCGTAGGGCCCGTAGTGGCCATAGTAGTGGCCGTAGTAGTACGAGTGCTTGGCGATCTGCGCTCGGTTCAGCACGACGCCGAGGATCCGGGCGCCGGTGTCGGCGATGCGGTGCAGCGTGTTGAGCACCGCCTTGCGCGAGACCATCTCGGCGCCCGCGACGACCACCACGCCGTCGGCCAGCGACGACAGCACGAGCGCGTCGGCCACCGCCCCGACCGGCGGCGTGTCGAGGATGATCCAACGGTAGCTCTCGCGCAGGCCGTCCACGAGGCCGCGCATCGCCTCGGTGGTGAGCAGGTCGCCGGGGCTCGGCACGCCGGAACCGGAGGTCAACATCTTGAGGCTCGAACCCGGCGCGTCGCGCACCGCCTCTTCGAGGCTCGCCTTTCCGGCAAGGACGTCGGACAGCCCCGGGGCGCGCTCGAGCCGGAGCGCGGCGTGGGCCGTGGGCTTGCGCAGGTCGCAATCGATGAGCAGCACCCGTCCGTCGATCGAGGCCAGCGTCAGCGCCATGTTGATCGAAGTGAGCGTCTTGCCTTCACCGGGAGCCGTGGACGTGCAGATCAGCACGCGCGGTGACTGCCCCGTCCAACAATAGCCGAGGGCGGTGCGGACGACGCGGTAGCCCTCGAGGAACGGCCCCTGTCCCTTGTCCTGCAGCGCGAGCAGCTCGCCCTCCCCGGGCTTGACCTCGGGAATCACGCCGAGCAGCGGGATGCCCAGGTAGTTGCGAACGTCCTCCGGGGTCTTGAGCGTGCTGTCGAGATAATCGAGGAAGAACGCCAGACCGACGCCGAGCGCGAGACCCAGCAGCATGCCCATCGTGATGTCGCGCCGGCGTTGCGGGCGGATCGGCGATCCGGGCGTCACCGCCGCATCCAGGATGCGGATGTTCGACGACTTGAGCTCCTGCGCCACGTCCGTCTGCTTGTGGCGCGAGAGCAGCCCGTTGAGCACATCCTTGTTCGCATCCACCTCGCGCTTGCGGGTCTCATAGGGGATCACGCGGCGGCTCAACTCGAGGGCCTCGGCCTTCGCCGATTCCAGCGCTTCGTCGACGCTGGCCTCCTGCGCCGCGAGTGCCTTCCACTCGTTCTCGGTCGAGCGGATCACGCGCTGCGCCTCGGACTGGATCTTGCTTCGCGTCTCGGCGATCTGATTGTGGATCTTCACGACCTCGGGGTGACCCGGCAGGTAGCGCTGCAGAAGCTCGGCCTCTCGTCGCTCCAGCGTCGTGAGCTCGCTGCGGAGCGACTGGACCAGGCCGCTGCGCATCACCTCGGGCAGCTCGTCGGGACTCGGAGCCGCCTTCATCTGCTGGTAGAGCGCCTCCTTCTCGAGACGTGCCGTCTTGAGGGAGGTGAGTGCCGAGCCCAGTTCCCGCAGCTTCTGCTCGAGCAGCGTCTGCTTCTCCTCCATGTTGACGATGCCGAGTTCTTCCCGCGTGGCCTGGAGGGCGATCTCGGCTGCCTCCACCTTCTTGCGCTGCTCGTCGATCTGGCCGCCCAGCCAGGCGCCGGCTTCGGACGAAATCTGGTAGCGAAACTCCAGGCTCTGCTGGATGTACAGCTGCGCGGTCTTGTTGGCGAGTCGGGCGGCAAGCTCGGGGCTGAAGGCCTCGACGCCGACGTTCACGAGCTGGCTGTTCTTGATAGGCTGGACTTTGAGACGGCCCAGGAACGCGTCGATGGTCCCTTCGAGCAGGGCCGACCCTCCGGGCGCGGCGGCAATGGCCTTCTCAACCGCGAGCTTTGGCCGGGGCCCGCCGAACTCGGGATCCTGGAGCAGCTTCGTCGCCTCGATGACCTTGCGGGCCAGGGCGCGGCTTTGCAGGATCTTGTACTGGGTCTGGTAGTAGTCGTCGCCCCAGAAGCCGGCGTTGGTCTCGGCCACCTCCTTGAAGTTCAGCACGCTGGGCGCCGTGCGTTCGATCAGAACCTGGGCGGCCGCCTCATAGACGGGCCGGGTCATGTACGTCTTGAACGTGGCATGAGCGCTGAACGCGAGAAAGATGGCAAGGATCAGCTTGCGGCGCCGCAACAGGACGTGAAGGTAGTCCCAGAGATGGGTCTCCCGGATCTCGGTTCCCTCGTCGGCGCCGGTGGGCGGCGTCACGGCGGCCATGGAGCCTACGGTCCTCCCCGTCAGGACCAAGTGGGCCGGTCCCGAATGAGCAAGTTTACTAGAAAATCTTGGCTTTCACGACGAGCGTGTCGCCGGCCTGCACCGGATCGTCGATCTTGATGCGGCTTTCGTGGGCCTTGCCGGCGACCGTTCGGACCACGCGGATCCGGCCGGTCGAGCCGTCCTCGGTGACCCCACCGGCGAGGCTCAGGATCTGCCGGACCGTGGTTCCCGGAATGAGCGGATACGCCCCCGGGCTGTTCACCTCGCCCGAGACGTAGACCTTCGGCGCCTGGGGCACGAACACGGTGTCGTTCGGCCGCAGCACGAGGTTCGCGGAGAGGTCGCCCGACTCGATCGCGCGCATGTTGACGCGCAGGATCTCGACCAGGGCGCTATCCGTCATCTCCGAGGGCAGCACCGGCCCATGCGACTCCCCCTTGGGGCGCACGACGATCACTTCGGTAGCGGCCCCCGGGCTCACCGGTCCGGCCTTGGCGAGGATCTCGACGATCGTCATGCCGCCGGCGAGCGGATACGTGCCCGGGTGGCCGATCTCCCCCGCGACCAGCACGGTCTTGCTGCGGTACTCGCGGATGGCCACGGTGACTTGTGGGTTGCGAATGAAGCTCTCGCCCAGGCGCTGGGTCAGATCACGCTCTAGATCCTTCGGCGTCATGTCCGCGGCGGGGATGCGGCCCACCAGCGGGTAGGTGAGCGTACCGTCCACCTGGACCACCACAGTCTGCGTGAGATCGTCGTGGCCGAAGACGCTGATCGCCAGGATGTCCTGCGGCCCAATCCGGTATTCAGCCGGCGCGGCAGCCGCGGGGGGAGGAGCGGGCGCGGCGGTTTCCTGCGCGGCAGGCGCGACGAGCGCCAGCAGGGCCAGCAGCGAGAGCATCGGAGACTATGGTAACTCGCGAGCGCGGTGGATGTTGTAGACGCCGCGGCCTTCGGCGACCAGCTTGTCGCCCTGCGTGACCGCGACACGGACGTGGCAGACACGGTTGCCCTTGCGGATCAGCTCGGCCACGGCCCGAAGCGGCGCGTCGAGCGAGGCGGGCTCGAGAAAATCGACGGTGAGGTCCACGGTCGAGACCGATTCGCCCTTGGCCAGCGCCGACCAGGCGGCAGCACCTCCCGCCGTGTCGATGAGCGCCGAGAGGACGCCGCCGTGGAGCGCGGGCCGGCGCGGATCGCCCACGAAATCGGGCCTGACGGCGAGGCGCAGCACCGCGCGCCCCGGCTCGAGCTTCTCGCCCTTGATGCCGAGCAGCCGATTGAAGGGCGAAAGCTCCTCCATGATCTGCAGCAAGTTCCTGGGGTCGAAGCTCATGGGGCGAGTCTCCCGTCGACGAGGCGCACGACGCGGTGGGCGCGTTCCATGACCCGCGGATCGTGCGTCGAAAAAATGAAGGTGGTGCCGTCGCGGCGGTTGATCTCGAGCATCAGCTCGAGCAACGACTCGCCAGTGGCCGAGTCGAGGTTGGCCGTGGGCTCGTCGGCGAGCACGATCACCGGATCGGTGACGAGGGCCCGTGCCACGGCGACGCGCTGGCGCTGCCCGCCCGAGAGCTCCTCGGGCCGGTGGCGCTCGAAGCCGGCGAGACCGACTTCGTCCAGCGCGCGCCGCGCCCGCTCCCTGCCGCCGTGGTTGCCGCCGCGCAGCAGCAGCGGGAACTCGACGTTCTCGAGCGCTGAGAGCACGGGGATCAGGTTGAAGGTTTGAAAGATGAAGCCGAGGCTCCTCGCCCGCAGGTCCGAAAGGGCGTTGTCGTCGAGCGCCGCCACGTCCTGCCCGGCGATCAGCACCCGGCCCGAGGTCGGATGGTCCAGGCAGCCGATCAGGTTCAGCAGCGTCGATTTGCCCGAGCCCGACGGCCCCGCCACCGCCATGAACTCGCCCGGCTCCACTTCGAGCGTCACGCCGCGCAGCGCGGGCACGATCGTCTGCCCGAGCTTGTAGTCCTTCGCCGCGTTCTCGACCCGCACCGAACTCACGCCGGCCTCCGTCAGAACAGCGCCTTCACGCGCGCCTGAATCGCCCCCCGCAGCGGC
This sequence comes from Acidobacteriota bacterium, assembly GCA_032127875.1. Lineage (GTDB taxonomy): Bacteria > Acidobacteriota > Vicinamibacteria > Fen-336 > Fen-336 > CADEEV01. The sequence goes on along the minus strand of JAQBHI010000131.1, from coordinate 18,129 downwards.
GCCAAACGGTACTCGCTATCGCTCGGGCCCAGCAGGATGACGCCATCCAGGCTGATCGTGAAAGCGCTGCGCGGCGCGTAGACGAGGCCCGGGGTCAGGGCGACACCTCCGTCCGAGAGCCCCACGACGCCACGCAGCGCCGTAGTCCACTTGCCGCGGATCTCGCTGCGCGCCCAGGCGGCGTACAAATAGTGCCGGCGCAGGCCGAGGCCGCCGGAGAAGGGCAGCGACGCGAAAACGCCATAACGCGCCAGCGCTTCTCGCTGGGCGGCGGGCGGCAGCAGTGGATTCGTGGCGGCGGCGTAGGCCGCGTCGAGACTGCCGAGGTAGGCCCTGGTCTGGACGGCCGAGTAGCCCTCGCCGTTGAAGAAGTACTCGGCCGTGACCGACGTCGTGCCGCGACTCCACAACAGGCCGCTCGAGAGTCGGAAGAAGCGCTCTTCGGGACGCGCCGGTTGGATCTCACTGCCCTGGTAGGTCGCGGCCTCCGCATGGATCGAGATGCCGCCCAGATCGCGCCCGAGGTCGAAGCCCAGGAGCGTCGGCTGTCGCTCGCCGCCGGAGACGACGGCGGCGAGATCGGTGTTCTTCACCAGAAAGCGCGCGCGCAGCGCGCCCGTGTTGCGTTCGCTGGCGCTGACCGAGAACGGCAGGTCCCCCGCCCCGGTCTCACCGTGCGCTGCCACGAGGATCACGCCTGCCCAGTTCGCCGGAAGGATATCGAGGCGAGCCGCGAGCGAGCCTTGCTGTTCCAGCGAGGTGTTGGCCGGGTTCTTGGGCGGCTCCAATCGGTTCGTCGGGTTCCAGGCGAAGCCCGAGCCCCAGGCAAGGCGCTGCTTGCCGACACGGACCTGAACGCCAGGGCCCCAGCCATACTGCGCGTACGCCTGGCGCGCGGTCCACGTGGTTCTCGCGTCGGCGCCGGAGCTGCGTTCGACGAAGCCCTTGAAGACCAGCTTCGCCGCGCCTTGCGTCTGCTTCCACGACAGCGAGCCGCGCAGCAGATTCTCGTTCTCGTCTAGCCCCAGGATGTTGTCGCGATTGAGCGGCGTCTCGGCGGTGCGGTACCAGAGGTCCTCGACACCCGCCTCGAGCTCGCGCGAGCCGGCCCGGCTTGCCGGCGCGCTGCACAGCGCAGCGAGGATCACGACGCTCGTCACGCGCGGCAAGCCCTTGACCTACTCGCCCTTCTCGAGCGCGCTCGGCGTGAAGATCCGGTCGTCGATCCTCGCGTCGTCCTGGATCGCGAGGAACTCGAGCAGCGTCCTGGCACCGACTTCGAGGGCGTTCTCCATCGTCAGCAGCGTCGGCCGCTCACGGCCGCCGAGGGGCGCGACCTTGGTCACTGAAAGCCACTTCAGCTTCTTGCCTGAGAGCGTGTAATAGTCGGCGCGCAGCGGATAGAACGTGCCGTCACTGCGGACCCAGTACGCCACCCGATCGTAGGCCACCGAGCGGTTCTTGGCCTTCAGCTCCAGCTTGAAGCAGGCGATCCCGTCGAGGGTCTCCTCGCCCACGAGTGTTGGGTCGTAGTCCTTGATCAGCGAGAGCCGGAAGATGTCGCCGTTCGAAAAATCGCCTCCGCCGAAGTTCTGCTTCGCGCCGACCCGCACCACCTTCTCCCCCGCCGGCAGGTAGAGCCAGGTGTTGTCGCCGCTGCGCAGGTAGGCGGTGTTGCGTTCCTTCGCCGGAGCGGTGTAGCGCACCAGGCCCAGGTCGTCGCCCTTCTTCCAGCCGTCCATCTCGACCACGCGGTCGCTGCGTCCGGGCCGGACCACGCTCATGCGCAGCCGGTACGTCACCGAGTCGCCGAGCACGGCCTTGTCCGCGCGCCGCACGATCGTGTCGGCAGAAGGCATGGCACCGGCCAGCAGCATGCCGAGCAGCAGGCTAGACATGCTGCAGCGCCTCGCGCGGCTCGAGGCGACTGGCGGCGAAAGCGGGATAGATCGCGGCGAGCGTCGAGAGCGCCGCGATCAGCACTCCTGCGCGCAGGGCGCTCGCCGGGCGCAGCACCGGAAACAGCACGTCGCCACCCGCCATCCACGCCAGCGTCATCGTGTTCATCGGGATTCCGCGAGCGCCGTAGTAGAGAACACCGGTTGCGCCGAGCGCAACTCCCAGAACGGCACAGACGAGGCCCAGTGCGACGCCCTCGAGGATGAAGAGGCGGACCACGAGAGCCCGGCGCATGCCGAGGGCGCGCAGCGTGCCGATCTCGCGCGTCCGCTCGTGGACGCTCATCAGCATCGAGTTCACGATCCCGACTGCGGCAGCCAGGAACAGGAACGTCGAGAGGATCGCGAGAGCTACCTCGTTGGCCTGGATGATCGAGAACGAGAAGCGGCCAGCCTCGTCGAAGGTCTCGACGCGGACGCGCGTGCCCTTGGCGGGAGGAACGATCGCGGCTGCCTCGACGAGGTGCGCGATCGCCTGGCGCGCGCGGCGCGCGCCGGCGCGGCTCCCGTCGGCGAGCGTCACCTTCACATTCGTCGCGCCACCGGGCCAGTCGAGCAGGCGCTGCGCCGCGGTGAGCGGCACGTAGAAGGTGTTGTCGTACCAGGGCGCGCTCTTCTTGAAGACGCCGCACACGATCGCGTCGAGCGAGTTCACGGCGCCCTGCGGCGTCTGGATCACGAAGGAGACGCTGTCCCCGACACAGAGCCGGAGCTTGCGCGCCATCGGCGTCGCGATGTAGACGGCGAGCTCGTCTCCCGCCGGCAGGAAGGCGCCGGCCACGGGTGCGAAGGCGGCTAGAAGCTCGACTTCCCGGGCGGCGTCGATGCCGATGATGCTGGCGAGGCTCGAGCGGTTGCCGGCGATGACGGTGCCGCGCACCTGGAGATAAGGCACCGCTCGCAACACGCCGATGCCACGACCCTCCGCTTCGATGCGTTTGGCCAGGGCCAGGGCCTCGGGCAACTGGTGCTGCCCGTAGGCGTCGAAGGGGCTGCTCTGCGGCTGGAAATCGGCGGGGCGCACCACGACCTGCACGTGGCCCGTCTGCACTGCGACCAGGTTGGTTGTGAGCTGGCGCGCGATACCGTCGGAAAGGCCGCTGCCGAGTACGAGGGCGGCGCTGCCCAGGACCATGGTTCCACCCGCGAGCGCATTGCGGCGCTTGGCGCGCAGCAGGTTGCGAAGCGCGATCGCGAACAGCGGGTTCATACGTAGCGCAGGGAGTCGGCCGGGCGCATGCGGGCCGCCATCAGGGCCGGGCCGAAGGCCGCGACGAGGCAGATTCCGACCATCCCCACGGGCACGAGCGTCACGTCGGGCAGGTGCAGCGCCGGGTACAGGTAGTCGCCGCCGTAGGAGTAGCGCTGGGCTTCGCTGAAGGCAGGGATGCCGAAGCGGCCGAAGAACAGGATCAGCGCCGAGCCCGCGAGCGCCCCGCCCACGGCCCCCGCGACGCCGAGCAGGAGCGCTTCGAGCAGGAAGATGCCCAGGATCCGGCTGCGGCGCGCGCCGACCGCCCGCAGCGTGCCGACCTCGCGGGTGCGCTCGAAGACCGACATCAGCGCCGTGTTCATGACGCCGGCCGCCACGATCATCGCCATCACCAGGTCCATGATGCCCGCGATGAAGCGCGTGACCAGCATGCCGCCGATGAAGGGGCCGCCCAGCTCTTCCCAGGTGTAGGCCTCGGCCACGATGCCATCGCGCCGAAAGGCCGCGTTGAGCGAAGCGGCGATCGGCGCCGCGGGCGCCGTGACGTCGCGCTGGCGGAACACCACGACACCCGCCTGGTTCTCGACGTCCATCAGTTGCTGGACCGCCGCGAGGTCCGCGTAGCAGGCTCCCCATTCGTACGCCTCGAGCCCCTTCACCACCCACAGGCCGGTTACCGTGAGCTTCACCGCCGCGAGCCGGCCGTCGGCTGTGTTGCCCAGCGCCACGAGCGTCGAGCCCAGGCTCGCGCCGAGCTTCTTGGCGACCCCGCGATTGATCAGGATGCCCATCTCGCCGGCGACAAAATGCCTGCCCTCGCGCAGCTCGACCGCGGGATAGACGGCGGGCCGCGCCTTTGGATCGATTCCGATCAGGACCACCTCCATCGAGGCGTCGCCGTTGGACAGCAGCGCGCCCACCATCAGCCGCGCGAGACCGGCCGCAAGCCGCGGCTCCGAGCGCAGCACCCGATCGATCAGCGCCGAAGGATCCGGAAGCAGTCGATAGTTGTTCTGCGGCAGGATGAAGGACACGGTCCCGCCCTCGTCCGCGGCCGCGTCTTTCGCGAACACCTGCACGTGGCCGAGCGTGCCACCCTTGGCGGGCTCCACCACCGCCGTTTCCATGGCCCTGGTCCAGGCTCGCCCGAGGACCATGAGTGCTATGCCTAGGATCAGGGCCGAGGCGGTCAGCAGCGTGCGCCGCTTGTGGCGCAGCAGGTTGCGCAGCGCGAGCGTCAGCAGCAGCCGCACGGCTACGACTCTATCGCAAGGCCGCAGCCTTCGCCGCTGCCCAGCTTTGACAATGGCCGCTCGGCCCGGAACAATCGCCCTCATGCTGCGGATACTCTCTGGGCTCGCACTGGGCGCGACGCTGACCGGCGCCCCGACGATGCCGAGTGTCGACGAACTCGTCGCGAGGAACCTGGAGGCCCGCGGCGGCCTCGCCAAGCTGAAGGCCGTGAACAGCATGCGCCTCACGGGCAAGATGACGATCGGCCCGGGCATGGAAGCGCCCACGACGCTCGAGATGAAGCGGCCCTCGAAGATGCGCCTCGACTTGACCTTCCAGGGCCTGACCGCCACCCAGGCCTACGACGGCCAGGGCGGCTGGCAGATCATGCCTTTCCAAGGCAATTCAGACCCCGAACCGCTGGCCGCCGAGGACCTGATAGACGCCGCGGAGCAGGCCGACATGGACGGCCCGCTCGCGGAGTATCAGGCGAAAGGCAACAGGATCGAGCTGCTCGACAAGGAACCGGTCGATGGCAAGCAGGCGTACAAGCTCAAGGTCACGCTGAAGAATGGCAACGTGCAATCGGTCTACCTCGACGCCAGTTCCTACCTGGAGATCAAGGGCGAATCGAGGCGGACCGTGCAGGGCGTCGAGATCGAGACCGAGCAGCGGATCGGCGACTACCGGAACGTGGACGGCCTGCTGATCCCGCACTCGTTCGAGAATGGCGCGAAAGGCCGCCCCGAGAGGCAGCAGATCACCATCGAAAAGGTCGAACTCAACGTTGCGCTCGACGATGCGCGCTTCGCGATGCCGGCGGCAACGCGATGACGACGCGTGCCCGGATCACGTCGCTCGGGCTGTTCGTCCCAGAGCGCGTCGTGACCAACGCCGACCTCGCGAAGTTCGTTGACACGAACGACGAGTGGATCCGCACCCGGACCGGCATTCATCAACGTCACTACGTCGAGCCGGGAACCCCGACCAGCGTGCTGGCCGCGAAGGCCGCGCAGCAAGCACTCGACCGCCGCGGCATTTCGGCCGCGGACATTGACCTGATCGTCGTCGCCACGGTCACGCCGGACATGCTCTTCCCCGCTACCGCCTGCCTGGTCCAGGAAAAGCTGAAGGCGAGCAAGGCCTGGGCCTTCGACGTGTCCGCGGCCTGTTCGGGCTTTCTCTACGCCCTCACCGTCGGCGCCCAGTTCGTGGCCGCGGGCACGCACAAGAAGGTGCTGGTGATCGGCGCCGACGTGATGACCTCGATCCTCGACTACTCGGATCGCACCACCTGCGTGCTGTTCGGCGACGCGGCGGGCGCCGTGCTGCTGGAGCCGGGCGACGACGAGACTGGGATCCTCGATTTTTACCATGAGGTGGACGGCAGCGGCGCCAACTTCCTCAACATGCCGGCAGGCGGAAGCCTGCGGCCCCCGACGCACGAAACCGTGGACGCGAAGATGCACTGCATCCGCCAGGAAGGCGCGCACGTCTTCAAGTACGCCGTGCGCAAGTTCGCCGAGGCCAGCCTGCACCTGCTCGAGAAGAACGGCCTCACGCCCGAGGCGGTCGACTGCTTCGTCGCCCATCAAGCCAACATCCGCATCATCAACGCCGCGCAGGAGCGGCTGAGCCTGCCGGAGGCCAAGGTCATCAAGAACATCCACCGCTACGGCAATACGACGGCCGCCACCATCCCGCTGGCGCTGGGTACCGCCCTCGACGAAAACAAGCTCAAGGCCGGCGACACACTGCTGATGGCCGCCGTCGGCGCGGGCTTCACCGTCGGCACGGTGCTGTGCCGCTGGAGCGGCTTCGATTGGAAATAGCGGGCCACTTCCTCGGCGTTGTGCGCGACGAGTTCGCGCGCCTCAAGCGCCAGGCGGAGAAGGCGCTCGCGCAGGTCGACGACGACGCCCTGCACGCGGTCCTCGATCCGGAGTCCAACAGTCTGGCTATCCTGCTGCGCCACATCGCCGGCAACCTGCGCTCGCGCTGGACGGAGTTTCTGACAACGGACGGTGAGAAACCGGACCGCCATCGCGACGGCGAGTTCGAGAGCACGTCGTGGACACGCCGAGAGCTCCTGACGGAATGGGAAGACGGTTGGACACGGCTGTTCGGCACTCTCGACACGCTGAGCGCAGCAGACCTGACCAGGAACGTCTCGATCCGTGGCGAAGCGCTCAGCGTGGTCGAGGCGATCGTCCGCCAGCTCACCCATTACGCCGGGCACGTGGGGCAGATCGTGTTCCTCGCCAAGCACCTCGTCGGGGAGCGTTGGCGGACGCTCTCGATCGCTCGCGGCCCCTCGGCGAACCCGGCGCCCTACCAACCTCGCTAGCGGCCTTCGGCGTCGGCCGGCCGCGACCTTGACTCGAATCCCACCGGGACTGAATAATGATTCAGTTATCGGGAGGAGCGCGTGGCCGAGGCGGTGAAGGCGGGCGGCGGGTTGAGGAACGTGGCCGTTGCGGAGAGCCGGATCTCCTCGATCGACGGGGCCCGCGGAGTGCTCGCCTATCAAGGCATCGACATCCATGAGCTGGCCGCCCACTCCACTTTCGAAGAGACGTACCTGCTGCTGCATGGCGGCAGCCTTCCCCGGCGCGCCCAGCTGGAGGCGTTCATGGAGCGCTCGGCCCGGGAACGCGCCGTTCCGGCCGAGCTGTTCGAGATCCTGCGCCGCCTGCCCCCCGGAACCCACCCGATGACGGCGCTGCGCACGCTCGTCTCCGCCCTGGGCGCCTTCGACCCGGAAGCCGAAGACCCCTCGCCCGAAGCGCTCGTCTACAAGTCGGGGCGGCTCACGGCCCAGATGGCCACGCTGGTCGCGGGCATCGACCGCGCGCGAAAGGGCAGGCCGCTGGTCCCTCCCGACGCCTCGCTCTCACATGCAGCCAACCTGCTGTACATGTTGCGCGGCGAGCGACCTAGCGCTGCGGATGCCCGCGCCATGGACGTGGCGCTGGTGCTCCACGCCGACCACGAGTTCAACGCCTCTACTTTCGCTGCCCGCGTGGCGGCCTCGACGCTGGCCGACCTGCACGGCGCGATCACGGCGGCGCTCGCGACGCTGAAAGGCCCGCTGCACGGCGGGGCCAACGAGGCCGTGATGCGCACGCTCGAGGCGATCGGCTCGGCGGAGCGCGCCGAGGGCTACGTGCGCGAGACGCTGGCTGCGAAGAGGAAGGTGATGGGCTTCGGCCACGCCGTCTACAAGACCGAGGACCCCCGCGCCACTCATCTGCGGCGCCTCGCGCGCGAGCTGGGCGAAGCCTCAGGCGAGACGCTGTGGTTCGAGATCTCCGCGCGCCTGGAGGCCGCGGTGAAGGCCGCGAAGGGGCTTTATGCCAACGTGGACTTCTACTCCGCGTCGGCGTATCGCGTGCTCGGCATTCCCACCGACCTGTTCACGCCGGTCTTCGCCGTGTCACGGATCGCCGGTTGGACCGCGCACGTGCGAGAGCAGCTCGCGAACAACAAGCTGCTGCGCCCGGAGGCGGAGTACGTGGGCCCGCACCACGTCCGCTTCGTCCCGATCGAGCAGCGATGAGGGTGAAGCTCGCACCGCTGCGCGAGCAGATCGCACAGCTGCGCGCCTCGGCCGGCGCCGGTTCGTGATCGCTGATGCTCGGGCTCGTCCTTCGTTTTCTGGCGGTCCTCTTGTTGGTACGCCTCGTCCTGCGCTTCCTGGTGGCGCTGGTGCGCGGAGCTGCGGCGCCGGCGACTCCGGCAGCCGCGATCGCCGACGATCTGGTGCGCGATCACGTCTGCAACACCTTCCTGCCCCGCAGCCGGGCGCTCTCCGCCGAGGTCTCCGGCCAATTGGCCTACTTCTGCTCCGAAACGTGCCGCGAACGCGCCCTCTTGCAGTAAGATGCGGCCAAGGTCGCAATCGCTGGAGGCATCATGGGTGAAGCGCTGGGAATGATCGAAACGCGGGGCCTGATCGCGCTGGTCGAGGCGTCCGACGCCATGGTGAAGGCCGCCAAGGTGACGCTCGTAGCCTACGAGAAGATCGGCTCCGGCTACGTGACCGCCCTGGTGCGCGGCGACGTGGCCGCGGTCAAGGCCGCGACCGACGCCGGCGCGGCGGCGGCGCGGCGCGTGGGCGAGCTGGTGTCGGTGCACGTGATCCCCCGGCCGCATGCCGGGCTCGAAGACATCCTGCCCATCGGCAAGGCCTCCACCAAGTAGGATGCCCGCGGCAGCGCCTACACGGGCGCGCCGCGCGACACGCGCATGCAGCTGGGCCGGGTCGTCGGAACCGTCGTCGCAACCAGGAAGGACGAGCGCCTTCTGGGCGCGAAGCTGCTGGTCGTCCGCACCCAGGATCCCCACGGCAAGGACGAGTCGTCGTACCTGGTCGCCGTGGATACCGTGGACGCCGGGACGCAGGACCGCGTGCTGATCGTGACCGGTTCGTCGGCCCGCATGGCCGCGGGACTCAAGGACTGTCCGGTCGATGCCGCCATCGTCGGGGTGATCGACGTCGTCGACGTGAAGGAGTAGGACTTTGCTCCTCGCCAGGGTGATCGGCACGGTCGTCGCGACCCGCAAGGACCCGGGCCTGGTCGGCACGAAGCTGCTGGTGATCCAGCCGATCCGCACCGACCGCACGCCGCACGGCAGGGCCCTCGTCGCCGTCGATTCGGTGGGCGCCGGAGCGGCCGAGGAGGTTTTCTACGTGCGCGGTCGCGAGGCCTCCTTCCCGTTTCTCCCCGCCGAGGTCCCGGCCGATGCGGCGATCGTTGGCATCGTCGATCACTGGAACGTGTGAGGTGCTGATCGGGCGCGTGCTGGGCAACGTCGTGGCGACGCAGAAGAACGCCAAGCTGGAAGGCGCCAAGCTGCTGCTGGTGCAGCCGCTCGACCTGCACGGCGCGGACACGGGCGCCACGGTACTCGCCATCGATTCGGTCGACGCCGGCGTCGGCGACCGCGTGTTGCTGGTCCAGGATGGGCGCGCGGCACAACAGGCGCTGGGCAAGGGGACTGCAGCCGTGGATGCCGCCATCCTGGGCGTGATCGACGCCGTGGAGTTGGCCTAGATGGACGACGACCGCATCCGGCAGCTCACCGACGAAGTGTTGTCGCAGCTTGCGACGCCGAAGGACTCCGTGGCTGCCAACCTCGAGGCGCGCGTGGAGAAACTGGAAAGGCGGCCCGCGCTCGCGCTGCACCTGCATCCGAGCCATCAACTCCTGGATGTGCGAGGCGGCTCGAACGACGGCCGCTGCTGTCTCGAGCCTGACAAACCCTGCGTGCAGAGCGGCCAGTGCCAGGCCTTGGGGCACTAGGAAGGCTGACAGGCCAGCCGGCAGCGGGCGGCGCTGCCGGATGAGTACCCCCCCGAGTTTCCGAACGATCCTGCACCTCGACATGGACGCGTTCTACGCGGCCATCGAGCAGCGCGATCGACCCGAGCTGCGCGGCAAACCCGTGATCGTCGGCGCCGACCCCAAGCGTGGGCGCGGACGCGGAGTCGTCGCGACCGCCTCCTACGAGGCGCGGCGGTTCGGCGTGGGAAGCGCCATGCCGATCTCGGCCGCTTATCGCCTGTGCCCCAAGGGCGTCTACCTCGGCGTCGACATGGCCAAGTACCTCGACGTCTCACGCCAGGTGATGGCGGTGCTGCGGCGCTTCACGAGCGTCGTGGAGCCGCTCTCGATCGACGAGGCGTTCCTCGACGTCACCCAGAGCCGGCGCGCCTTCGGCACGGGCGAAGAGATCGGCCGCAAGCTCAAGACCGAGATCCACGCGGCCACCGAGCTCACGGCCTCGGTCGGCGTCGCGGCGGCAAAGCTCGTGGCCAAGATCGCTTCGGACCTGCGCAAGCCCGACGGGCTGGTCGTGGTTCCGCCTGGAACCGAAGCCGCGTTTCTGGCGCCGCTGCCCGTGCGACGCCTCTGGGGGGTCGGGCCGAAGATGGCCGAGCAGCTCGCGAAGCTGGGGGTTCAGACGATCGGCGAGCTTGCGGCGCTGCCCGAGGGCACGTTCGAACGGCGCCTGGGTACGCACGGCCACGACCTGCAGCAACTAGCACGCGGCATAGACGACCGGCCGGTGGCTTCGGACGCGGGCGAGGCCAGGAGCCTGGGGCAGGAGCATACCTACGACCAGGACACGGCTGACCGCGCTACGCTTCGCCAGACGCTGATGCGGCTCGCCGATGGCGTCGGGGCGCGGCTGCGCGGCCACGGGCTCAAAGGCCGGACCATCACCCTCAAATATCGGGACGAGACGTTCCGAACGCTGACGCGCGCCGAGAGCCTGGCGACGCCTACGGATTCGAGCGACGTGCTGTTCGCGGTGACGTGGCGCTTGTTCGGGGCCGTGCACGGTTCGCGCCGGGTTCGCCTGCTCGGCATCTACGCCTCGGGTTTCGAGACGGCGCAGCTCGGCCTGTTCGACGCCCCCTCGCCCGCCGATCGTTTGCGCGACATCGTGGCCCAGCGTTTCGGCGACGGTGTCCTGACCCGGGCCAGCCTGCTCCAGGCCCAGAACCGCACGAGGCGTTCGTCTGGCTGACGCCCACCCTTGACTGCGGCACTACGACGCCGGCGTGCCGCATAGTCTGGAGCCGGATCTCCCGAGACGCCCCTGGTCGCGATCCGGCCTTCAGGGCCTCGTCTCCAGCTCGGCGAGCCGATGCTGAGCCTGCACTGCATAGTGCGCGTCCTCGGCCAGGTAGTCGGGGCGTGGCGACGCCTGCGCGCACGCCTGGAGCAGCCGGATCGCTTCGTCGCTACTCGTTGCTTCGTGCTGGAGAATCGCGTCGGCCAGGAAGTACTGAGCGACGGGGTTCTGCGGCGAGATCTCCAGCGCGTGGCGCAGGCTTTCGAGCGCTTTCTTGCGGGATACGAAGCCGGTGACGAACGGGAGTTTTGGGCTGTCGGAGTGCAGCCGGCCCAGTAGCAGGTGCGCTCCGCCCTGCTCGTAGCCGGGATCGAGCACGATCGCGGTCTCGGCGTAGTCGCGAATCTTGCCGGCGGCGCCCTGCCAGGCGGAGGCGAGCTTGTGATCGAGGGACCATTGGCCCCACGACACGCCCGCCCAGAAGTACAACGCCGCGGCCCCGGGTATGCGCCGGAGCGCCGCGCGCCGCGCGGCCTTGGCGCCGGGGAGCTTCGCCTCGAGGCGCTCGATGGAATTCTCGGCGAACCTCTTCGCCTCCTCGAAAGTGGCCTTGTTGGCGGCGTCGCTCTCGCCGCAGAAGCCGCCGCGGAAGAACAAGGCGCGCAGCAGGCCCACGCGCGCCGCGGCCGAATCCGGATCGAGGCCCAGTGCGCGACGGTAGGCGACGATCGAGGCCTGTACCGGAGCCAGATCGGCCACGGCGCCCTGCGCGGCTTCGGCGCGCCGCGCGAAGTGCGCATCGGCGTCGGCCAGCGCCGCTGCGGCGTCGTTCACGGCGATCGCCAAAGCCAATCCGAGCGCTGCGAGCAGCATGGGCGACGGGCGCCTACTTGACCCGCGGCCGGGCTACGAGATTGGCCAGGATCCGATAAACACCATCGGTTCCCACGCTCGCCTGCCGGAACAGTGCGAGCCCGACGTAGGTCCAGGTGCCCTTGCCGAAGCGCGCCTCGACCAGCAGGCCTCGCTTCTCGCCGGGGTTGTTCGGGAACGGATCGGCGGACGAGAGCAGATCGGTGTAGCGCTGGTCGCGGACCTCGAGGAGGTAGGTGGCGCGCTCTTGCACCCAGCCGTCCAAGTCGCGCTGCGTCAAGCGGTTCGGGGTCGTGAAGAACGGGTGGTCAGGGACCAGCAGCGTGACGGGCGACGCCTCGTCGGTCACGCGGTTCGTCGAGACCGACGCGCCAGGATACGGCACGTACGGGCTGTCGAGCCTGGCGCCGCTCGTTCCGGTGAAGCCGCTCGTCGCCGAGGGCGCCTCGGCGAGCTGGTTGAAGTCGAGCTTGTTGTACTGCACCACGAGATTGCCACCGTCCTCGACGTATTTCATCAGGCGCTGATGGTTGGCGCGCAGGTCGTTGCGGGTTTGATAGGCGCGGATCCCGGTCACTATCGTCGAGTAACGTGAAAGATCGCCCGAGGCGAGCCCGGATTCGGTGATGAAGGTCACTGGAACTCCGAGCTGGAAGATGGCGTTCGCTACCTCATCGCCCGCGCCCATCACGTAGCCCACCGAGACGCCGGCGGGAATGCGAACGTCGAGCGCCTTCACGCGCACAGCGGCGGTCCGGTACAGGTTGCGTTCCTGGATGTGGTGATAGGCGATGGTCTCGAAGCCGTCGCGGAACTCCTGGTTGTCGCGCGTCAGTGCGACCGCGCGCAGCGCGATCTCGCCCTCGGCGACGCCGACCGGCGGCGAGACCTGAAAGCGGAAGGTGGCCTCCTCGTCCTCGAAGCGGAACGCCAGCGGGAACTGCGGCGGGTCGACGCTCCAACCCGGCGGCGCCTCGAGACGCAGCGTGCCGAGCACCGGCTCCTTGCCGTTGTTCTCGACGCTGACGCGGAACTCGCGCTTGGCGCCCTTCGCCATGGCGAGCGGGAACACTGCGATCTCGGGCGTCACGCGCACGGACAAGAGCGGCACCGCTGCTACGACCTTCTGCTTCTCGCCACCGACCCAGGGGCCCTCGTAACGCCAGACGGCTGGAGTGTCGAGCGCAGCGAAGACGCCACCCGCGGCCGTGTACTGGAGCAGGCCGCTGACGTCGGGGGAGCTCCAAGGCAGGCCCTCGTAGGCGGGCACATCGAGGTCGTAGCGATAGGCCGTGGGCAGGCTGCGGCGCCAGTAGGGCTGCGAAAAGCGCACGCCTTTGTCCGCCACGTTGACCTGGAATTTCAGGGCGAGGCTGCGGCCCGCCTCGATCGTCTTCGGTTCCCCTTCGATGCGCTTTGCCTTCCAGCCCTCGGGCAGCTCGAGCGTCATGTCGTCGACGCGGACCAGCGCGCTCCCCTGGTTCGCGACCAGCACGCTCACGCCAAACGTCTGGCCTGGCACGACGCGATCGTCGTCGGCCGTCGCCGTGAGGCTGATGCCGGCGGCCAGGCCCAGCGCGTCGGACAGGTCCTTCTCCTTCTGCAAGAGGCGGTTTGCGATCTCGTAGCGCGCGAGCTCGGGCAACGGGCTCTTCTGCAACCTGGCGCGCAGTTTCCGCGCCAGGTCGAGTGCGGCTGCGATGGGTGGAGCGGCTTTGTCGAGCGCACGGGGATCGTAGGCGGCGAGTGCAACGTCGACCTGCACGCGCAGCGCGTCCACGTCGGTTACGAGGAAGCCCAGCCGCGGGTCGGCTGGGGCAAAGGAAACCAGGCGCGTGAGCGAGACGTCGATGCCGTCCAGGATGTCGGTCTCGTCGCCGCCCATCGCGGGCTCGCTGTCGACGAGGCTGTAGGCAACTTCGCCCGAGACCGGGTCGGCCTTCAGCTGGTTCGAACCCTGGCAGCGGTGCGAGGCGCGCGCCAGGCTGCCAAGCTCCTGCCACGACAGGCCCAGCAGTGGATCAAAGCTGCCGGTCCTGACCACCACGGCGGCGCCGGGGATCCTCTCGCCGGTCCCGCCCTGGTAGAGCTTGCGAGCCTGCCATGGCAGCAGGCCGCGCTTCAGTTGCTCGGGAAAACGGGCCGGGTCGGCCGCTGCTCGGAACGCCTCGCGCGCGAGCTGCGCCGAGGCCTGGTGATGCTGGCCTCCGCCGGCGCCCTCGAGCGGCAGCGTCAGGATCACGTCGGGCCGGAAGCCGCGGATCACGCGGACGATGTCGCCGATCGTCTCGTCGCGGCCCCATTTCTCGAAGCTCTCGATGGCGCTGAAGGAGTAGCCGAACTCGTAGGCGCGCCCAAAGTGCTGCTCGACTGCGTCGAAGCGATGGACGGCCGCGAGCTCCTCTGTGCGCAAGACGCCTAATGCCTCGTTCAGCTCGATTCCGATCTCGTTCTGCCCGCCCTCGCCGCGCGTGAGCGTCAAGAGCGCGGTGCGCACCCCCAGTCCGCGTGAGAGCCGTACCAGCAAGCCGTTGTGCTCGTCGTCGGGATGCGCCGTGACCATCAGGACACGCGCCGTGATCGGCAGGCGCCGGAGTGCCAGGCCGAGGCCCGAGGCTCCGAGGTCCTGCGGGATCGGAGCGATCTGCGCCTCAGCCGGGCCGCGGGAGCCGGAGACGAGAGCCAGCAGCGCCATGGCCGAGACAACCGATACGCGACGAAGCGTCTTGCGAATTGGTGACATCAATCAGAATCCTTCCTGTTGTACTTCTGGGGGCCCGTCCGCGCCTGCTAGCGCTGAATTTTCAGGCTCAGGGTCAGGCGGAGATGGATCCCGACCTTGGCCGAGCCCTCGCCGACGGTCAATTCCACGGGGATCGAGACGTCGGTCTGTCCCGCCAAGGTCGAAGGCAGCTGGAGCGACACCAGCGGCGCGTCCACGGCCGGAATCATCAGGGGCGGCGGCTCGGGCGGCGCCTTGGGCTTCGGGACAGGCGGCGGCGGTTCCGGGATCGCGTCGAACGAGAGCTCGTCGATCTCCTGGTCGTCCTCCTCGACCATCACCTCGATGTTCAGGTCCGGAATGGCGGGCCGGCCGATCTTGCGACGCAACTCGTCGGTTTCCTTCTGAGCACTGACCAGCGTCGTCTTGCCGGCGCTCCCCGAAGCACTCGGCGGCGGCGGCGGAGCGCTCAACCCGAGATCCTCTTCGATGTCCAGGGTCTCGATCTCTTCCCCGAAAGGTGCTGGACCATCGAGACCCAACTCGGGCATCGAGGGCACGAGCTCCTCCGCAGCGGGCTGCAACTCGAGGGAATCGAGGAGCTCGTCGGTGCTCAGGGCGGGGGTCTCCATGTGGATCGGGGGCAGCGGTGAAACGGGCGGCGGCTGGCGCGCGGCCGGCGCGGCCGGCGCGGAGGGCTTCGCCGCGGCAGCGGGCCTGGTCGTTACGGGAGCGGTGCCGGCGTCGGCGCCCCCGTACTTCGTGGCGAGCGAGCGGAACACCAGCTGGGTCACGCCTTTGAGCGTCTCCTCGACTCCCTGGCCCTTGATCGCCACGGCCTCGAAGAACAGCCCGCCACGCGGGTTCAGGCGCTCGTTCAGGATCTCGATCGGCAGCGCGTTGGGCAGGTCCCGCTTGTTGTATTGCAGGACCAGCGGCATCTGGTCGTAGTCGATCTCGTTCGCCTCCATGTTCTGCTTCAGGTTCTCGAGGCTCTCCAGGTTCGCCTCGATCATCGGCTCCTGGCTGTCGCAGACGAACACGACACAGTCGGCGCCCTTCAGCACCATGCGCCGGGTCGCGTTGTAGAAGACCTGGCCGGGAACGGTGTAAAGCTGGATGCGCGTCTTCATGCCGCGGATCGTCCCCAGCTCGATCGGCAGGAAGTCGAAGAACAGCGTCCGGTCCGTCTCGGTGGCGAGCGAGAGCATCTTGCCCTTGTTGCGGATCGGGAGCTTCTCGTGGATCCACTGGAGGTTCGTCGTCTTCCCGCACAGGCCAGGCCCGTAGTAGACGACCTTGGCCGTCAACTCCTTGGTAGAGTAGTTGAAGAGAACCATGGGGTTAGCGGCATTCTAAGTCCGGCCCAGAGCCGGGCGCAAACCCTTGCTAGAATCCTCCTTCATGAGCCTGCTTCTGCCCTTCGTATTCATGCTTGCCCAGTCCGCCACGGCGCCGCTTCAGACGGCGCCCGCCCCGGAGCCAACCCCGAAGCCGCTGCCTAACGGGCCGGTCGTCGTGATCGACACCAGCCTGGGCCGGATCAAGATCGGCCTGCACAAGGACAAGGCCCCGCTCACGGTCGACAACTTCATCAAGTACGTGCGCGCGGGCCACTACGACGGCACGATCTTCCACCGCGTGATCCCGAGGTTCATGATCCAGGGCGGCGGCTTCGAGCCCGAGATGGGCGAGGAACGACCGACGCGGCCGCCCATCAAGAACGAAGCGAAGAACGCCATCAGCAACCGGCGCGGCAGCGTCGCGATGGCGCGCACCAGCGACCCGAACAGCGCCACCGCGCAGTTCTTCATCAGCGTCGGCGATAACCTGCGCCTCGACTATGGGATCTCGGGCGCGGGCTACTGCGCCTTCGGCGAGGTGCTCGAGGGCATGGACGTGGTCGACAAGATCGCGGGGGTACCCACCACCAGCAAGGGTATCCACAGAGACGTTCCGGAAACCGCGGTCTTGATCACGCGCGTTCGCGAGTACGTGCCGCGACCCGCACCGGTCGCGAAGCCCACGACTCCCCCGCCCGCGACCCCGTAGCGGTAGGGACGGGAGGAACTACAACTTCCCAAACGCCTGGATCAGCTCGTCGGCCTTCGCCGGGTCGATCTTGAGGATCGAGGCGTCTGCGGGGCGGCGCGCGTATGCGGCGCCGTCCTTCTTGCCGATCTCGACCCAGGAGGCGTCCTTGTTCTTGTCTTTGCCGAAGCGCAGCGTCAGCCGGAAGGCCGGCTTGTCGAGGCCGTAGACCTCGAGTGCCTTCGGGGCGTCGATGAACTCCGTCGTCTCGATCGCGCCGATCTTGAAGAGCGCGTCCTGCATGGCGCTCGTTTCGAGTTCCTTCGCGTCCGGCGCCGTGCGCCGCCACTTCGGGACGGCAACGTCGTTGTCGTTCTTCGCCGAAGTGCTCGCCCAGGAGCGCTTGACGCCTTCCGCCTCGGCGTCGACGCCGTCCACGTCGTAGGTCGCGACATCGAGCAGGCGTTTCGCGCGCAGTTCGTCCATGCCCTTCGCGAGATCGTCCACGATCGCGCCGGGAATCACGGCCACCAGGGATGCAGCCGCGTCGCGGGCGTAGAACTTCTTGTCCGCAGGCGAGGAGCCGATCTCGAGCCGCCGGGTCTGCCCGTCGGCGAGGCCGAGTGCGATCGTCCGCGCCGGCCTGGCGAGGCCGAAGGGCTTGAGGTCCTTCGCTTCGTCCGCCGCAATCGATTCCATGCGCAGCCCCTCGATGGTTCCCAGCAGGCTGTCCACCGACCAGCGCCCGGCGCGCGTCGAAAGCGGCTTCGAGAACGACCACTCGTCGCCCACGCCACGCACCAGCGCGTAGCTCCCTTGGGGCCCCGAGATCTCGACGCTGCGGACGTCGTCGCGTTTCACATGCAGCAGGTCGCGATCGCGGAAGTCGAACGGCTTTTTCGCGAACGAGGCCTCCAACCAGGAGGCGATCGTGAAGATGCGTGGTGAAGCCGGCAGCTTGGCATACAGGCCACTGCCCCCGGGAGCTTTCTCGCCGAGCAGCAGCGTCAGGGGCGTCGCGACGCCCTCGACCAGGATCGAAACTTCGTTCTTCGGCGTCGCAAGCCCGAAATCGGCGAGGTTCGTGGCGGACTCGTTCACGACCTCGTCGATCTCGAGGCCCTCGAGCGTCGAGAGCACGGCGTCGGCCTCAGAGCCGTCTGCCGCCGCCAGGATCGGCGGCCCCAGACGCCAGCCACCGCTGGTCTTGACGAGGTGAATGCTCTCGCCGCCGTGCGGCGAGAGCGTGATCTCCTTGGCCTTCGACTTGTCGAACGTGAAGACCTTCTGCTTCGGCTTCTCGTCGCTGGGGGGCTTCTTGGAATCCACGAAGTACACGTATGCGCCCAAGCCCACGAGGACGAGGGCGGCGAGGCCCGTCTTCAGGAAGGTCCCCTTCAACGGCGCCTCCACCACGCGAGGATGCCGAGGATCACGAAGGCGCCGGGCAGGAAGACGAGCGAGAGGATGAAGACGTTCTGCTGCTGCTCCCTGGTGAGGAACAGCCGCTGATC
>JAQBHI010000130.1:0-21489 GCA_032127875.1 Acidobacteriota bacterium | reverse complement strand
GTCATCTTCACGCTGAACCAAGACACCGGTGCTGGCGGTGCCATCGTCTTCATCGCTCTCCGCTTGCTTGAATGCGTAGTAGATGGTCACCGGAAAAGAGGGGTGGACTTGGCCGGCCAGGCGACGCATCGCCGATGTCATGCCGTCAAGGAAGAAGACCTCCGCCTTTCCCTTACCGCCATGGCGGGCGGGCGTGGCGACCAATTCCTCCGACTTGGGTACGGCGAGCGTTGCGAACAAATCGGGAAACACCTCCTTGAGCGACCGACGGAGCCAGACGTAGAAGAAGTCCGACAGGTCGGCGTAGCCAATGTTGTCGTAGTAGGGCGGGTCGGTAGGGAATTGTCCCATCGACTGTTGAATTTGACTGAGTAGCGGCGGCTCCCTGGTGGACCTGAGAATGGGTCTGCCAAGAACCATCCGGTCACAGGGCCGGAGAACAAGGAGCCGCCGTGAAGAGAAGAACAGAGAAGGCTGCTGCAAAGCAAGTCGTGCTGTCGCTGGTGGAGCAGGTCGGGCAAAGGGTGCTGCCGCTGGTGGCGGGGATTGCGGCGACGAAGCAAGGACTGCTCGAGTGGGTCCACGACTTTGGACTCAGAGCCTTGGACGAGTTGATGCGGGACGACGCGGCGAAGATCGTCGGAGAGAAGGGCAAGCACCGAGCGGATCGGACGCACCACTACTGGGGCAGGACACAGTCGGAGCTGACCTTCGGCGGGCGGCGGATCAGTGTCGAGAAGCCGCGGGTGCCGAGCAAGGACGGCCGCGAAGCGGCGCTGCCTGCGCTGGAAGAATTCCGGGATCGGGATCCGCTTTCGGAGCGGGTGATGAACCAGCTGCTGCTGGGCGTTTCGACGCGCGGCTATGAAGCGAGCCTGGAGCCGCGCCCTTCTCGGGTGAATGCGCGGGGTAGCAGCAAGAGCTCCGCGAGCCGGGCCTTCGTGGCGAAGACGCGGCAGCGACTCTCGGCCTCTCTGGATCGGCGTCTCGACGAACTGAATCTGATCGCGCTCTTGATCGACGGCATCGAGGTCGCGCGGCAGACCGTGGTGGTGGCGCTCGGAATCACGAGCGACGGGACCAAGGTGCCGCTAGGTCTTGCCCAGGGCTCGACGGAGAACGCCGCGCTATGCACGAGCCTGCTGCAAGGCCTCTTGAGCCGCGGCCTTAGAGTCGATGACAAGCTTCTGTGCATCATCGACGGCGGCAAGGGCATTCGAAAGGCTTTGGGCGATGTCTTCGGAGACCGGGCTGTGATCCAGCGTTGCCAGGTCCACAAGCAGCGGAACCTTCGCGAGCATCTGCCCGAGGAACGCCACGCTTACGTGCTCTCCACGATGCGCGAAGCCTACCGCGCCGCCACGGCCGACACCGCGCGCAAGAAGCTCCGGGTGCTCGTGTCCTGGCTGGAGAGCAACGGCCACGAAGACGCCGCAGGCAGCCTGCGGGAGGGGCTCGAGGAAACGCTCACGGTCGTGAAGCTGGATCTGCCGCTGGCACTCCGGCGCTCGCTCGCCACCACCAACAGCATCGAGAACCTGGTCGGCTCCATCCGCCGCGTGTCCCGCAACGTGAAGCGCTGGCGCGGCGCCGACATGATCCGCCGCTGGGCCTCGGTCGGACTCTTCCAGGCCGCGAAGCGCTTCCGGCGCATCAAGGGCTACCGCGAGATGCCGAAGCTCGTCTCAGCACTCCGCAAAGTCGAAGCACAGGTCGAGGTCGCTTGAGGCTATGATTCACCGCCGCCGCTACCAGCCATTCTCAACAGCGCGCGGGACATTCCCGTTCAAAGCCGTGTTCCAGGCGATTCGCCAACTGATGGACCCCTCGAAGCAACCGGCTCGCCGCCCGATCGGCTTTCATGGCGGCGCACCAACCGAGCCGACTCTGGGGTAGCCCGGGAAGCAGGCTGGCGCGCACATGCTGCCGGACGGGCATCCGAAGGGGGAGCCGATCGTCCCGAACGGTCTCGCGCTCTGCAAGCCGCATCACGCGGCCTTTGACCGGTACTTCCTGGGCATCCGGCCGGATCTCGTCATTGAAGTGCGACGCGACATCATGGACGAGGCCGACGGTCCCATGCTGCGCCGCGCGCGGCTCTGGCTTCGGCCGGCGCCGGACTTCCTGGCCGAGCGGTTTGAGGTTTTCGGAAGGCGGGGTAGGGGCCATCGGAGTCATTGCTCCCGAGGTCGTTGGGGGAAGCGACAATAGAGCCATGCTCGACCGGATCACCTTCGAACCGCAGATCCTCGGGGGACGGGCCTGCATCCGCGGGCTCCGCATTCCAGTGTCTGTGATCGTGAGCCAGCTTGCTCACGGAGCCTCCAACGAGGAGATCCTGAAGGACTACCCGGACCTCGAGCCCGACGACCTGCGCCAGGTCATGGAGTACGCCGCCTGGCTGACCAACGAGGAAATCCACCCCGCATTCGAACAGGGGTAGCTGGAAAGCGCGGCCACTGGGGCGTACTGTTACCATCGATGGGAACTCGTCTTCTCACGTGGAATCCGGCGCGATGGCCCTGGGGCAAGTTGGCGGCCGAGGCTCGCCTGCTGCGGAACGGCGAGGTACTTACCGGCCGCTGGGGTTGTGGCAACTCGAAGACCATCAAGCCTGGGGATCGCTTCTTCCTGTTGCGACAAGGGAGGCCACCGCGCGGCATCGTCGCCTCAGGCTGGATCACCACTGCGCCTTTTGAGGGTCGCCACTGGGACGACGAGAGACGCAAGAAAGGCATCCCCGCGCTCTACGTCGACGTTCGCTTCGAGGCACTTCTTGAATCAGAACGGGACACGCTCCTTGGCGTCGCAGAGCTCACCCGCGGACCCCTAAGCAAGGTCAATTGGCGCACACAGATCTCTGGGATTCGCATTCCCGACGATGCAGCCGCTCTGCTGGAAAACCTGTGGAGGGCGCACCTCGCTGATCGCAACGCGGTCGTGCACAGCCGAGAGGTGGGCGCGGTGCACGAGGGAGAGGAGGCGCCGTGGGTCGCGGCCGCAAACGAGAGCGAGCTGCTTCGAAGGATCACAGTGAATCCCCAGATCCTTGGGGGCAAGCCGATACTTCGGGGTCGACGGCTCGCGGTCGAGCACGTCCTGGGAATGCTGGCCGCCGGCGACAGCCAGGAATCACTCCTCAAGGGATACGCCTGGCTCGAAGCCGAAGACATCCAGGCCTGCCTGATCTACGCGCGGCGCATCGTCGCAAATGAACGAATCGAGCCCCTGCTCATCGAACAGCCCTGATGAAGCTGCTGCTCGACACCTGCCTGTCGGGCGGAGCGAAAGCGCATCTTGAAGCGGCGGGGCATGACATCGTCTGGGGCGGCGATTGGACAGCCGATCCAGGCGATGTCGAGATACTCGCACGCGCGTACTCTGAGGGGCGCGTGACGCTGGACAAGGATTTCGGTGAGATGGCGATTCATCGCGGACTCCCACACCATGGAATCCTTCGTCTCGTGGGCTTTCGTTCGGGTACGCAGGGCATCGCCGCCGAGGCTGCCCTGAGGGCTCACGGACCAGATCTGGAGGCAGGCGCGCTCGTCACAGCCGAGCAAGGGCGCTTGCGCATCCGCCAGTCGTGAGTCTTTGAGCGAACAGGGAGGCCGCTGGGAAAGCGGCGAACGCGCGAGTGATCAGCGCGTCCGGAGCGCAGCCTTCGCGTTCCTCGACGCTCAGACGCGTCGTCACGGCGAGGTCTTGCCCCGCGATCTCCTGGCCGAAGGCTTCCTGTTCGAGGGCCAACGCGTTCCGCTGCTCGGTCCGCAGGGCATCTTCAAGCCGAGGGCGTTGCGCGAGCTGCCGCTCAGCATCACGCCGGTGCCGATCGTCGAGGGTCGCGATCGTCCCTATGCCGACGAGCTGAGCCCCGACAACCTGCTGACCTATCGCTATCGCGGCACGGATCCCGGCCACCGCGACAACGTGGGCCTTCGCTTGGCGATGCGGCGCCGGGTGCCGCTCATCTACTTCGTCGGGATGGTGCCGGGCCAGTACATGGCGACGTGGCCGGCCTACGTGGTGTGAGACGATCCGGGGAAGTTGTCCTTCACGGTGGCGGTGGACAGCCACGAGTTCGCCATCGAGAAGCTCGCCGACGGCGCGTCCCTGGCGGCCGAGGGGCGGCGCCAATACGTCACGCAGCTCACGCAGCGCCGGCTGCATCAGGAGGGCTTCCGCTTGCGGGTCCTCAAGGCGTACCGCGACTGCTGCGCGGTCTGCCGCCTGCGGCACACGGAGCTGCTCGACGCGGCGCACATCCTGCCTGACGGGCATCCGAAAGGGGAGCCGATCGTCCCGAACGGTCTCGCGCTTCGGCAAGCTGCACCACGCGGCGTTCGACCGGCACTTCCTGGGCATCCGGTTGGACCTCGTCATCGAAGTGCGACGCGACATCATGGACGAGGCCGACGGTCCCATGCTGCGCCACGGGCTGCAGGGTTTCGACGGCGCGCGCATCCACGCGCCGCGCGCGGCTCTGGCTTCGGCCGGCGCAGGAGTTCCTGGCCGAGCGCTTCGAGGTGTTTCGGAAGGCGGGGTAGCTCAGCCTTGCCTCACGAGCTTGGCGACCTTCTGGCGAAGCGTGGGTAGCTCCGCCTCGACGATCTCCCAGATGATGTCCAGATCCACGTTGAAGTACCCATGGATGACACGATCGCGCGTTCCCGCGATCTTGCTCCATGGTATTTCCGGGTGACCCTGTCGAGTGGCTTCCGACAGTCCCCTGACGGCCTCACCGATGAGCGAGATGTTGCGAACCACCGCGTCCTGAGTCTTCGGATCGTCGAAGAAGGCTTCTCGGCCGGCGGCCGTGTATTCGAGAGCGCGGCCGATGGCTTCGAGGATCTCGGCCAGGTAGAGCCGCTCGTCGCGCTGGGTCATTAGAGGGGAAGGGCTTCGGCCAGTATGCGATCGCGGATGATCGGGTGCAGGCTCTTCTCGGTGACGACATCGACCTTGCGACCGAGGAGTTCTTCGACCTTCTCGCAGAACTCGACGAAAGCGAAGCCGCCGTGCCCGGGTACGTACTCGACAACAAGGTCTAGGTCGCTATCCGTTCGAGCATCACCCCGAGCGGTGGAACCGAAGACGCGGATGTTGCGGACGCCGAAGCGATCGCCGAGCGCGCGGACAGTCGATGCCACGTTGGCTGGCATGACAGAGCGGGTTGCAGAGGATTCGGCAGCCATGGAGTGTCTCAAGTCTATTCTACCGCGCTTGACCTGCTGGACGCGGCGCACATCCTCCCCGATGGCCATCCGAAAGGGGAGCCGATCGTCCCGAACGGTCTCGCGCTCCGGCAAGCTGCACCACGCGGCCTTCGACCGGGGGCATCCGGCCGGACCTCGTCATTGAAGTGCGACGCGACATCATGGACGAGGCGGACGGTCCCATGCTGCGTCACGGGCTGCAAGGGCGGAGGTGGCGCACGCATCCACGCGCCGCGCGCGGCTCTGGCTTCGGCCGGTGCGGGAGTTCCTGGCCGAGCGCTTCGAGGTGTTTCGGAAGGCGGGGTAGGGATTCCGTCCTCATAGGGCAGTGAGGCCACATAGTCTGGGGACTGATCGAGACCAACCCCGTCCGCATCCCGGGTCGGTGGCGCGAAGGCTACGCGCTCGACGTCCATACGCTCAGCAGCACCTATCTCGGGGACGACGAGTTCGGACACGCCCAGTTCGATACGAAGCGCTCTCCTGCAGGCGATCTCCTCTACCGGATCAAGTACCAGTCTGAGCAGGCGGCCGTGACTGAGTTGGCTGAGGCTTGCGCGGCGCACGTCCGCGCGTGGCAGCCGGGGGCCGACCTTGTCGTCGCGGTTCCGCCCTCGCGGCAGCGGGTGTTTCAAAGAGAGGTGTTTTCGGAAAGCGGCGTAGGTGGCGAGCCGGTTATACTCCAAGCGTGAATGTCAGGGAGCGGCTGAACGACAAGCGCGCCGAGGTTCTGCGGGCCGCGGCTCGCCATGGCGCACACAACGTTCGGATGATCGGCTCGGTGGCGCGAGGCGACGCGAGGCCAGACAGCGACCTCGACCTGCTCGTGGTTCTCGACAGGGGCCGCAGTTTGCTCGACCACGCCGCCTTGATGGTGGAGCTCGAAGCCCTGCTCGGCTGCAAGGTGGACGTCGCGACGGAGCAGGGGCTCCGACCCCGGGTCCGGGACCGCGTGCTCGCGGAGGCCGTGCCGCTTTGAGGCGCGACCTCGAGCGTCTCCAAGACATCCTCGAGGCGATTGACCGGATCCAGCAGCAAACCAGTCGAGGGCGCGGGGCATTCGACGCTGAGCCCCTTGTGCAGGTTTGGGTGATTCACCATCTGGAGATCGTGGGCGAGGCTTGCCGCGGCCTCTCGGACGAGCTGCGCACCAGGCATCCGGAGATTCCCTGGCCGGCGATCATCGGAATGCGCAACATCCTGGTTCACGACTATTTCGGCCTGAATCTCGATGAGGTGTGGGCCGCCGTGGAGCGCGACCTACCGGTCCTGCAACGCCAGGTGGCCGAGATGCTGGACAGCGAAAGCAAAGGCTGACTCAGGACCAAGGCGTCGGTGCCGGACCTCGTCATTGAGGTGCGACGCGACATCAAGGACGAGGCCGACGGTCCGATGCTGCGTCACGGGCTTCAGGGCTTCGATGGCGCGCAGATCCACGCGCCGCGCGCGGCTCTGGCTTCGGCCGGCGCAGGAGTTCCTGGCAGAGACCTTCGAGGTGTTTCGGAAGGCGGGGTAGGGATTCGGTCCTCATAGGGCAGTGAGGCCACATAAGCGCTCGAACGGCACGGAGGAATCGCTTGAAGACAAGACTTCTGCTGCTGGCTGCCGCAACCGCCTTCGCTGCGCCGGCGTTCGCCGAGATCCCGCCGCCGGCGACGTTCTCGATCGTCGCGGCCGATCCTGAGGCGGGGGAGCTGGGCATCGCGGTCGCCAGCCGCTTCTTCTCGGTCGGCTCGGTGGTGCCCTGGGCGCGCGCTGGGGTCGGGGCCGTGGCCACCCAGTCGAACGCGAACACCACGTTCGGCCCGCGCGGCCTCGAGCTGCTCGAGCGCGGGGCAAGCGCGCAGGAAACGCTGGGCGTGCTGTTGCGCGCCGACGAGGGCCGCAACGGACGCCAGGTCGGTGTCGTCGCGCCCGACGGCGGCTCGGCCACGCACACAGGGCCGAACTGCACGACCTGGGCAGGCGGACGCCACGGGCCGGGCTATGCGGTGCAGGGCAACATCCTCACGGGCGAAGCGGTGGTGGTCGCGATGGAGCGGGGCTTCCTGGACTCCAAGGGCAAGCCTCTCGCCGAGCGCCTGCTGGCGGCGCTTCGGGCGGGAGACGCGGCCGGCGGCGACTCTCGCGGCCACCAGTCGGCGGCGCTGCTCGTAGTGCGCGCTCGCGGCGGCTACAACGGCTTCACGGATCGCGCCATCGACGTGCGCGTGGACGATCACGCGGACCCGATCGCCGAGATCGCGCGGCTCACGCGCCTGGGGCTCGTCAACGACACCTGGAACCGCGGCTGGACGGCCTTCACGGAGAAGCGCTACGCCGAGGCGCTGCCCTGGCAGCGCGAGGCGCTGGCGCTGGCGGAGCAGTACGCACCAGGCATGCTCGGCGAGGTGGTCTACGACCTGGCGGTGATCCTGCTGGCGAACGGCGCTGGCGACGAATCGGTCGCGGCCCTCGAGCGCGCCATCGGCCTCAACCCGAAGCTGCGACAGGCGGCCCTGCACGACGACGATCTCGCGGCCCTGCGCCCGCGCCTCAAGTAGACAATATCGCGTCACGGATTTGACCCATCCTGGGGGACTCCCACCGGATAATCGCCGGGATGACGCACGGGGGACTTGCGTTCGTTCCCATAATGGGTATGATCGTTCCCGATATGGGAAGGTCGGCGGGCCGTGTCGGGCTGGCAGACGCTCTGTTCACGAGCGTCCAGCAACGTGTGCTGGGCCTGCTTTACGGTCAGCCCGACCGGAGCTTTCAAAGTGGCGAGCTGATCCGGCTGGCCAAGGGCGGCACTGGGGCCGTTCACCGGCAAATCGCTCGGCTGGCGGACGTCGGCCTGGTGACGGTCGCGCGTGTCGGGAACCAGAAGCACTACCAAGCCAACCGCGAGTCTCCGGTGTTCCGCGAGCTGCATGGCCTCGTCCTCAAGACGGTCGGTCTGAGGGAACCCTTGCGACTTGCCCTCAAGGACCAAGCACGCGAGATCCACGCAGCATTCGTCTATGGGTCGATCGCCAAGGGTAGCGACAAAGCTACGAGCGACATCGATCTCCTGGTGATCTCAGACTCGCTGCGATACGCCGACCTGTTCACGACCCTGCACAAGGCCGAAACGCGCCTGGCGCGCACGGTCAATCCCACCGTGCTCAAACGCGCCGAATGGCGCTCCAGACGGGCACGCCAGGACTCGTTCACCGCCCGCATCGCATCTCAGCCGAAGCTCTTCATCATCGGCTCGGACGATGACCTCGCCTGAACTCGAGAACCTGGTCCGGACCGGCCAACTCAAGCGCGAGCCAGCATCCGCCGCGGAAATCGACGGCCTTTGCCGCTCCGGAGAGGCTCGACTCGTGGATGCGGCGAAGCGCAGCCTGTCAGTTGCGAGCCGCTTCGATCTGGCCTACAACGCGGCACACGCCCTTTCCTTGGCCGCGCTGCGACGCCTGGGCTATCGGCCCCAAAGCCGCTACCTCGTCTTCCAGTTGCTACCGCACACCCTCGGCCTTGCCCCTGCCACATGGCGCATCTTGAGCAAAGGCCACGAGGCACGCAACCTGGCGGAGTACGAGGGCGCGATGGAGGTCGACGAACAGCTCGTTGAAGATGTATTCGCCGCGGCCAACGTCGTGCTCGGGGCGTTGCGGAAGGCTGAGCACCCCTAGCCCGCGTCCGGCTCGTCGCGCTTGAAGTAGTTCCGCGCCTCGTAGTCGTTGTGGCGCCGGCAGCGCAGCTCGATGTTCTCGAGCGTGGCGGCGCCGCCGGCTGCGTAGGGCTTGACGTGGTGGAACTCCAGGAAGGCGCGCTCGCCGCAGCGCCGGCCGCCGCTGCCTAGGAAGGCGCAGCGGCCGACGTCGCGCAGCCAGACCGCGCGCTTGACCTGAGCCGGCACGTGGCGCGAGGTCGGAGCCGTGTCGCGCGGCGGGCGCGGGTGGTCGGTGGCCGCGAACTTCTTTCGCGCCAGGTCCTCGAGCAGCGCGCTCAGCGCCCGGTCGAGGAGCGCCGCGTCGTCGCCTGACGGGACGGCGTGGCGCAGCATGTCCTTGGCGAGTTGGAGCTTCTCGAGCGTCTCGGTGCTCACGGTGAGCTGAACCTGGTGGCCCGTGTCCGGCGGGAGCGGTCCGGAGGCCGCCGGCGGGCCGCCGATCGCAACGGGCGCCTCGGGCCAGGGGGCGAGGCTCCCGACGATCTGCTCGATCTCGAAGCGCCGCCGGCCGCGGGCGCACTCGAGCACGCGCTCGAGATTTTCGGGCGTCAGGTACGGGGCCAGCAGCTTGAGGCTGACCAGGCTGAGGGCGCCCTCACGCAGCCATTCGAGGATGGCGGGGAAGCGGCGCACGGCGCGCGCGACACGGACGCGGCTGAAGGCGTCGTACTCGGAGAGCGCCAACGCCTCCCGGCAATAGACGAACAGCGAGGCGTAGCCGAGGTTCAGGTGGACGTCGCGCGTGTCCAGCTCGGCCAGGTGGGCGAGCTGGTCGCACAGCGCGGCGCGCTCGCGGTTCGCGAGTTCGCGCAGCCGTTCGACGAGCTGGGCGTCGGGGAGCGCGCGTACGGTGTCGTCGGGTTCGATCGGCATGCCGCTTCGTAGCATGGCGCGCGGCCAGCGTAGGACCGAGAATCTGAGCTCGCTGGCGCGCTGGGGCCAGCTGCTGGGGTCTTGCCAAGAGCGGCGTGCCCCTGGCCGCGTGTCCCTTCGGCAGGAAGGTCTTGCCCTGCGCCCACGGATTCGCTGAGACAAGGTGGACGGCCCGCTTCCATTCACGCGTACAATCGCGAGCGGCTCATGACGCTCGAAGCTGGCGCGAAGCTCGGCCCGTACCAGATCCTGGCACCGATCGGCGCGGGCGGAATGGGCGAGGTGTTCCGCGCCCGCGACACGCGCCTGCTGCGCGACGTCGCGGTGAAAGTGCTGCCGGCGTCGTTCGCCTCGGATCCGGAACGCCGCGCGCGCTTCGAGCAGGAGGCCCGCGCTGCCTCCGCCCTCAACCACCCGAACATCATCACGCTTTTCGACATCGGCGACGCGGACGGCGTGCTCTTCATCGCCATGGAGTACGTCGAAGGCAGGACCCTGCGCGAGCTGCTCGGCGCCGGCCAATTGCCGACGCGCAAGGTGCTCGAGATCGCGGAGCAGCTGGCCGACGGCCTGGCCAAGGCGCACTCCGCGGGGATCCTGCACCGCGACCTGAAGCCCGACAACGTGATGGTCTCGAAGGACGGCTTCGTCAAGATCCTCGACTTCGGCCTGGCCAAGCTGGCCGCGGGGCCGATCGACGGGGTCTCGGGTCTGGAGACGGTTGCGCGGCCGGCGACCTCGCTCGGCGCCGTGGTCGGAACGGTCGGCTACATGTCGCCCGAGCAGGCCAGCGGCCGGCCGGCGGACTTCCGCTCGGACCAGTTCTCGCTCGGCGCCGTGCTGTACGAGATGGTGACCGGCAGCAAGCCTTTCGTCCGCAACACCAGCGCCGAGACGCTGGTGGCCATCATCCGCGAGGAGCCCGAAGACCCCGCCAAGCTCAACCCGCGCTCGCCCGCGCCGCTGCGCTGGCTGATCGAGCGCTGCCTCGAGAAGGACCCCGAGGACCGCTTCTCCTCGACGCGCGACCTGGCGCGCGATCTCGGCAGCCTGCGCGAGCACCTCTCCGAATCCTCGGTCGCCGGCGATGCGCAAGCCCCGGGGCCCGCTCGGCTGCGTTCGATGCGACCGTGGGCCTGGGTCGCGCTCGGCCTGGTCGCGGGAGGAAGCATTGCAACGCTGGTGCTGCACCAGTCGGGGGCGACCCTGGCTCCGTTTCCCACGTTCAACCGCCTCACGTTTCGGCGCGGCACCGTGTTCTCGGCACGCTTCGCGCCCGATGGCCAGACCGTCGTGTACAGCGCGGCCTGGGATGGCCGGCCGACGGAGATCTTCACGGTCCGCCTCGACGGGCCCGAGTCGCGCTCGCTGGGCCTGCCGCCCGCCGATCTGCTTTCGGTCTCGGCCTCGGGAGAGCTGGCGATCTGCCTGGGCCGCCGCGTCCAATGGGGTTTCGAGGGCTACGGGACGTTGGCGCGCGTACCGCTGGGCGGCGGCGCGCCCCGCGAGCTCCTCGAGAACGTGGGCGACGCCGACTGGGGCCCCGACGGCAGCCTCGCGGTGGCCCGCGACACGGGCCTGCTGCGCCGGCTCGAGTTTCCGATCGGCAAGGTGCTTTACGAGACCGCGGGCTGGATCACCCATGTCCGCATCGCGCCGGACGCTCGCCGCGTCCTGTTTCTCGACTGCCCCGCGCGCGGAGACAACGTCGGCACCGCGACGATCGTGGACGAAAAGGGAGGGCGACGCGCGCTGGGGCCCGCCACGATCGCGGCCGCCTGGTCGCCCAAGGGCGATGGGATCTGGCTGAGCACCGGGCAGTTCATGGACCTCTCGGGGAAGACGCGCGGGGTGCTGGCCGCCCCCGGCCTCAGCATCCTCTACGATGTCGCGAAGGACGGCCGGCAGCTGTTGGGCCGCGCCAACTGGCGGCGAGAGATCGTGGGCCTGGCGTCCGGAGAGAAGGCGGAGCGCAACCTGACCTGGCTCGACTGGTCGCATCCGGACGACCTCTCGAACGACGGTCGGAGGCTCTTGTTCGACGAGCAGAATCAGTTCGATCCCGACGGCAACTACACGATCTACCTGCGGGCAATGGACGGCTCGCCTGCGGTGCGCCTGGGGCTGGGGACGGCGATGGGGTTGTCTTCAGACGGCAAGTGGGCGCTCACGGGCGTGGGTCGGGCCGCCGACTTCGTGCTGCTGCCGACGGGCCCCGGCGAGCCGCGCCGGCTGGCAAAGTCCGACGTGACGCCACAGTGGGGGGAGTGGTTCCCCGACGGCGAGCGCCTGCTCGTATCCGGCAACCAGCCGGGACACGGCAATCGTCTGTTCGTGCGGGAGCTCGCGAGCGGGAAGACGCGCGCGGTCTCGCCGGAGGGCGCCGCCTTCCTCTGGAAGGCGCTCTCGCCGGACGGGCGTTGGGCCGTTGCCACCGACCCCGCGGGAATGCCCTGGCTGTATCCGATCGAGGCTGGGGAGGCGCACGCCGTGCCGGGAGCCACGCCCGAGGACGTGCCGATCCGCTGGTCGGCCGACGGTCGCTCGCTCTATATCCAACGCGGGTCGCGGGCGCCGGCTCGCGTCGACATCGTGGACGTCGCTACGGGCCAGCGCCGGCTCTGGAAGGAATTGACGCCACCGGATCCTGCTGGCGTGAACTCGATGGGACCGATCGTGATCACGGCCGACGGCTCCTCGTACGTCTATTCCTACCGGCGCCTGCTCGATGACTTGTTCGTGGCCGAAGGCCTGCGCTAGCCAGGTCGGCGGAATGAGCGGATCGGACTCCCTTGCGACTGCGTGAGGCGAGTCGTGCCGAGTGCTAACATGCCCGCCTGGGGAGGAAGCGGCATGGCCACGAAGAAAGAAGCAAAGAAGCAGCCGGCCAGGGCGAAGCGCAAGGTCGCCAACAAGGTCGCCAAGAAGAAGGCCGCCACGGCGAAGCGGCGACCTGCCAGGCCGGCGCGCAAGGCGCCCGAGACGCTGCGGCTGCGCGCGGTGGCGCCCGGTTTCACGGCGAACGACCTCGAGAAGAGCCTCGCGTGGTATCGCGACGTGCTGGGCTTCGTGGTCAAGGAACGCTGGATGCGCGACGGCAAGCTGGCCGGCGTCGAGCTGGGGGCGGGCAGCGTGACCTTCATGCTCGGCCAGGACGACTGGGCGAAGGGCCGCGATCGCAAGAAGGGCGAAGGCTTCCGGATCTATTGCACCACGGCGCAGGACGTGGATCGTCTCGCGGCGCGGGTCAAAGCGCATGGGGGAGTGCTGACGCAAGAACCCAGCGACCAGCCCTGGGGCATGCGTGACTTCGCGCTCGCCGACCCGGACGGCTTCAAGATCACCATCGCGGCGAACCTGAAGAAGAAGAGATAGCGTCGCTCGCGCCCTGCGCAGGGCCGGCCCGTCCCTGAAAAATCGCCGGAACCCGCAGCCAGCGGTTCGCGTAGGCTCTTCCTGACTGCTTGACTCTTTACCTCAAGCGCTTTACTATTGAGAACATGAAGAGCACAATCTCGAGCAAAGGACAGATCACGGTCCCGGTCGAGATCAGGCTGACGCTCGGCCTGCGGCCGGGCACCGCTGTCGTCTTCGAGGCGCGTCCGGGAGGCGCCTTTCTGCGCAAGGGCCGCGTGGATGGGGCGCAGCACCCCGTGGACCGTCTCTTCGGAAGCCTGGCGCTGGGCGCGCCGGTGGACGCGCTCGTGGACGCGATGCGCGGCGCCAGGCCGAAGGCGGCGGCGCGCAAGAGGCGCCCTTGAGAACGGCCGTCGATACCTCGGTCCTGCTCGATGTGTTCGGGGCCGATCCCAGGTTCGGGGCCGCCTCACGCGAGGCGTTGCGGGCCGCCTACGACGAGGGCAGCGTGCTGGCGTCGGAAGTGGTCTGGGCGGAGCTGCGCGCGTATTTTGGGGACGCGGCCGCCTTCGAGAAGGCGGTGCTGGCGCTCGGGCTCGAGTTCGTCCCGATCGGTCCACAGGCGGCAGCACTCGCGGGTGAGCTGTGGCGAAAGCACCCAGCCTCGAGGCGCAGGGCCGCCAAGCCGAAGCGTGTGGTCGCGGACCTGCTGATCGGCGCTCACGCGCTTCGCCACGCGGACGCGCTTCTGACCCGAGACCGCGGCTTCTACCGGGCCTATTTCAAGAAACTCCGCATCGTCGAGCCGTAGGCAGGCTCAGGTGCGGCGTTTGGGCGTCGCGCCAGGCCACAGGTAGGAGCGGAGTTGGTCGAGGCCCTCGGGGCCAACGGCCTCGGCAGATCGGGCGAGGCGATGGCAGTTCGAGTGGAGTGCTCCTGGCAAGTCGCCTCCGGGACGCTCGTGGAGGATCGCGTCCGGGGGCGCGAGCGGCTGGCCGCAGACACGGCACACGCCCTGCTGAGTGGCGAGGATGGAGCGGACCTCGCGGGCCGGAGCCGTGGCGTGGCGGCGACGCATCCTGTACAGCGCCATCCATTCGCGATGCTGGGCCGTCTCGCGCTTACCGGAGGGAAACGGCGGAAAGCCCTCGGCATTGGCTTTCACGGAGAAACGACGGCAGTAATCCCGGATCCGAGCCTTCACGCCCTCGGGAGACAGGCGGGGACGGCCTCGAGCCGGCTTCATAGTCACTCTGGCCAATGCTAGCGCGGTCGATCAATATATGTCAACTAATACGGTAACTTGTGTAACATATCTTATCGGAAGCTGCGAATGGACAAGCAACCGCAATGCGAGCGCGGGCCTGCGGCCCGCGCTGACCGCGACTCGGGAGCCTCTCGCCTTCCCGGTGGTAGAATCCCTTCCCAACATGCCGAAACGAGTTCTCATCGTCGATGATCACGCCCCGACTCGCACCCTGGTCCGCAGCATTCTCGAGGCCGAGCCCGGCGACACCTTCACGGTCGTCGAGGCGGCGAGCGGCATGGAATGCCTCAAGGCCGTGGACGCAGAGGAGCCGTTCGACCTGGTGATCCTCGACGTCGGCCTCCCGGACATGGAGGGCTACGAGGTTTGCAAGGCGCTGCGCAACGTCGACAAGCACCTGCCGATCGTCTTCGTGACGGCGCGCGGCGAGATGAAGGACTTTGCCGCCGGGCGCGCCGCCGGCGCCGACTCCTACCTGGTGAAGCCGATCGCCCGCGCGGCCGTGCGCTCCATCGTCGGCCTCTTCACCAGCGTCGGGCGCAAGAAGCCGAGCGAAAGCGAGAGCGCCGCCAAGTGATCCTGGGTCGTTCGCCTGCGGTCGGCCACGTCGCGGTGCTGCACCAGAACGCCGAACGCGGCGAGGCGGTCGCCAAGATGCTGCGCGCCGCCGGCCACCGCGTGACGATCATCGAGCCGGGGCGGCGCGTCGTGCAGACGATCGTGGAACGCACGCCCGAGTTGCTGATCGCCTCCCTGGGCTACTCCGACCCGCCTGTAGGCGGCGGCGTGCGCGCGGTGCGGCAAGCACTCGGCGCCGACCTTGGCGTGCTGATCCTGGTGGGCCGCGACGATCCGGATTCGCTGGTCGAGGCGGACGAGATGGTCCGCGAGCCGCTCGACGCCGGCGAACTGGACCTGCGCGCGGGCAACCTGTTACGGGCCCAGACCGATCGCCGCCAGCTCCATCGCAAGGTCCAGGAGCTGCTCGGGCTCTACAAGATTTCCTGGGCCTTCTCCCTGGCCGGCGGGCCGACTCCCCTGTTCGCGCACCTCTCGCGCCAGTGCGCCGAGATCGTGAAGGCCAAGAAGGGCCTGGTGCTGCTCTTCGACGGCGACCGCCGGCACATGGTCGCGCAGCACGAGGCTTTCGGCCTGACGCGTGAACAGGTGCAGCGCGCCCGATTCCCGGTCGACGACGAAGCTCGCGCGCGCTGGAACTTCCGCAAGAACGGGCCGCTGGTCTCGAACAACGCACAGGCCGACACCCGGCTCATACCCGAGATCTCCGGCGAGCTCGACCTGCATTCGGTGCTGATCGTGCCGATGGCCAACGGCCCGCGTATCCACGGCCTGCTGCTGGCCGCCGACCGCGTGAGCGGCGCTCCCTTCAACGACGACGACCTGAACGTGCTGATGGCGGTCGCCGGCCAGGCAACCGTCGCGGTCGAGAACCTGCGCCTGCACGAGGAATTGAAGCGCGCCAACGACCAGCTCAAGGAGTACGACCAGATCAAGAGCGAGTTCGTGGGGATCGTCGCGCACGACTTCCGCAAACCCCTGATGGCGATCCGCGGCTTCGCCGAGTTGATCATGGAACAGCCGGATCTGCCGCCCGAGGCCCGCCAGGAGTTCATGAGCACGGTGATTACCGAGACGGACGCGCTCGCCGCACTCGCCAACGACACGCTGCAGATCACCCAGATGGAAACCGGCCTGCTCAAGTTCAGCTGGAGCGAGTTCGACCTCGGGCCGTTCATCCTCGATGCCATGCCGATGGGACTCTCGGACCACTCGATGCTGCTCGACATCCCGCCGCAGTTCCCGAGAGTGGTGGCCGACCCGGCCCGGCTGCGGCAGGTCCTGAACAACCTGACGATGAACGCGGTCAAGTATTCGCCGCACGGCGGCTCGATCACGGTCCGCTGCCGGCTGCGTGGTGCCGAGCATCTGCTGATCGAGGTGATCGACCACGGCCTCGGCGTCCCGCAGGAGCAGATCGGGCTGCTGTTTCAGAAGTTCTCGCGGGTGCGTTCCGGAGAGCACCTGAAGATTGGCGGCACGGGGCTCGGCCTGTACATCTGCCGACTGATCGTCGAAGGTCACGGCGGGCAGATCTGGGTCGAGTCAGAACTCGGCAAGGGCAGCACCTTCGGGCTGGTGATCCCCCTCGACGCCGGCGCCGTTCAGAAGGCGACGGACAAGAAGCTGATTCTAGCGACGGCCAAGCAGCCCTCCCCCGCCGCTACGCCCAGCGATACGGCCTAACGCTTGAGCAGGCGCTCTACGGCGCCCACGCTCGCCTCGATCTCGGTCGGCCTGTTTCGATGGCGCCCGCCGGCCAGGTGCCAGTCCATGATCGCCTGGGGGTCCTTGAGCACGTGGCCGGTGAGAATGGCCACGACCGACTGCCCCGGCTTCACGATGCCGCGCGAGGCAAGTTGCCTCACGCCGGCGAGCGAGGCTGCCGACGCGGGCTCGCAGCCGATGCCCGCCGCGTCGATGGCGGCCTTGGCTTCGAGGATCGCCCGATCGCTCACGGCGGCGACCACGCCCCGCGTTTCGCGAATCGCCTCGACGCCGCGCTCGTAGCTGGCTGGATCGCCGATCCGGATCGCGGTGGCGATGGTTTCGGCCGGCACCCTGAAGCGGCGCTTGAAACCGGCACGGTAGCTCTTGAAGAACGGGTTGGCGCCCGCCGCCTGGATCGAGGCGATCCGCGGCATGCGCCGTAGCAGACCCAGCGCGCGAGCCTCGCGCAGCGCCTTGCCGAAGGCCGAGGTGTTGCCGAGGTTGCCGGCCGGCACCACGATCCAGTCTGGCGCGTCCCAGCCACGCTGCTGCAGCAGCTCCCACACGATGGTCTTCTGGCCCTCGATGCGCCAGGGGTTGATGGAGTTGAGCAGCGCGAGGCCGAGCGCCTCAGAGGCCTCGCGCACCAGTCGCAGGCAGGCGTCGAAATCGCCGCGCACCAGCAGCGTGCGGGCGTCGTAGGCAAGCGCCTGCGCCAGCTTCCCGGCCGCGACCTTGCCCGCGGGCACGAAGACGAGCGCCTCTAGTCCGGCCTGAGCCGCGTACGCGGCCATGGATGCGGAGGTATTGCCGGTCGAAGCACAGGCGACAGCCGTCGCTCCGGCGCGCACGGCCTGCGTCACGGCCACGCTCATGCCGCGATCCTTGAACGAGCCCGTGGGGTTTTCGCCCTCGTGCTTCAGTTGCAGGTCGTCGACCCCCGCATAGCGCGACAGTGCTGGCCGTCGATAAAGAGCTGTGTTGCCCTCGGGGTGCGTGATGATCGGCGCGCCACCAGACAGCAGCAGCTCGCGATAGCGCCAAACGCCGCTGCCCGCGACGAGCGGATCCTTGCCCGGGCGCTTTGCGAAACGCCGCCGCAGCGCAGCTCCGCTGTGGCTGGGGCTCTGGGTCACTCTCAGCAGCCCGCCGCACGGGCACTGCGCCCGTACCGATCCCACCCCGAAGACGCGCGCGCAGCTGTCGCACGAGACGCGCTGGCTCACCCGACGATCCTCGCGCCCGCCCGATCCACGCGCGAGCGATAGCTGATGGCGGCGAACCCGGCATGCGCATAGGCCGCGACCATCGCCTTCGCCACGGGCTCCGCGTTGCCGCCGGCCACCACGGCCAGCGCCGTGGGTCCGGCCCCGCTCACAGCCACGCCGGCCGCACCCGTCGAAAGGGCAGCGGCACGCGCCTCCACGTAACCCGGGAACAGCTTGGCCCGCGCCGGCTCGGCAATGCGATCGATCATGGCGTCGCGGATCAGCTCCGCGTCCCCGCGCTCGAAGCCGAGCAGCAGGGCTCCCAGATGGGCAGCCTGTGCGACTGCGTCCCCGCGGCTGATTTGCGTCGGGAGCACGGCGCGGGCCTCCGCGGTCAAGACGCCGTAGTCCGGCGTCACCAGCACGAACGAGAAGCTGCCGTGGACCTTGAGAGAAGTAATACGCAAGGGCTCGGTGCCGGCGATCAGGACCATGCCTCCAAACAGCGATGGCGCCAGGTTGTCGGCATGCCTCCCGGAGACCACGGCTTCGGCTGCCAGTGCCGCGGCAAACAGTTGGTCGCGCGAAAGCCCTTTTCGCATCAGCGCCTGGGCGGCTACAGCCCCGCCCACGGCCGAAGCCGCGCTGCCTCCCAGTCCGCCGGAGAGCGGCAGGCCCTTTTCGATCGTCAGCTCGAGGCCGAAGCCCTCTCCGGAGTGCTGCAACACGGCAGCGGCCGCGATGCCAGCGGTGTTGCGCTCGGGGTCCGTCGGAATGCGCGGGTCCGATACGCGCGCGATGCGCACGCCTGGCTCCGAGGTCTTCACGGCGGTAATGGTGTCGCCGCGGCCGGTGAGCGCGAGGCCGAGGCAGTCGAATCCCGGTCCCAGGTTCGAGGCGGAACCCGGGGCATAGACGGTGACGCGATCCACTACTCCTCGTCCTCCCGCAGCTTCGCGAGGACGGAATAGTCCTCGAGCGTCGTGGTGTCGCCGAGGCTTTCCTTGCCGGCTGCGATATCGCGCAGTAGCCGGCGCATGATCTTGCCGCTGCGCGTCTTCGGCAACGCCTCCGAGAAGCGAATCTCGTCGGGCCGAGCGATGGCTCCGATCTCCTTCACGACGTGCTCCTTGAGCGCTGCGCGCACGGACTCGTTTGCCTGCACCCCCTGGCGCACGGTCACGAAGGCCACCAGTGCCTGACCCTTGAGCTCGTCGGGGCGGCCCACCACGGCCGCCTCGGCGACCTGCGCATGCGAGACGAGCGCGCTCTCGACCTCGGCCGTGCCCAGCCGATGCCCCGCGACGTTGATGACGTCGTCGACTCGGCCCATGATCCACAAATAGCCATCCGCGTCGCAGCGTGCGCCGTCGCCCGTGAAATAGCTTCCGGGAAAGCGCTTCCAATAGGTCTCGACGTAACGCTCGGGATCGCCGAAGAGCGTGCGCAGCATCGAGGGCCAGGGCTTCTTGATGACCAGGTAGCCGCCCACGCCGGCTGGCACCGGCTGGCCGTCCTTGTCCACGACCTGCGGCACCACGCCGAAGAACGGCAGCGTGCCCGAGCCCGGCTTCGTAGGCGTCGCCCCCGGCAGCGGCGTCACCATGATCGCGCCGGTCTCGGTCTGCCACCAGGTGTCCACGATCGGGCAGCGCTCGGCGCCGATCACTGTGTGGTACCACATCCACGCCTCGGGGTTGATCGGCTCCCCCACCGTGCCCAGCAGGCGCAGGCTCGTGAGATCGTGCTTGCGCGGCCACTGTTCGCCCCAGCGCACGAACGCCCGGATCGCTGTCGGCGCCGTGTAGAAGACGCTGACCCGGTGCCGGTCGACGATCCTCCAGAGGCGGTCGGGCTCGGGCCAGTTCGGCGCGCCCTCGTACATCAGGCTCGTCGCGCCGTTGGCAAGCGGGCCGTAGACGACGTAGCTGTGGCCGGTCACCCAGCCGATGTCGGCCGTGCACCAGAACGTGTCGTCGTCCTTGAGGTCGAACACGTACTTCGACGTCAGGCTCGCCTGCAGCAGGTAACCGCCAGTCGTGTGGACGACGCCCTTCGGCTTGCCCGTGGTGCCACTCGTGTAGAGGATGAAGAGCGGGTGTTCGGAGTCGAGCGGTTCCGGGGGACACACCGCCGAGGCCGCTTCCAGCAGCTCGTGCCACCAGTGGTCCCGGCCCAGGCTCATGGGGATCTCCTCGCCGCTGCGTTTCACGACCACGACGTTCTTCACGCTCGGAATGTCTTGCATCGCCACGTCCACGCTCGCCTTCAGCTGGACCAGGCTGCCGCGCCGCCAGGCGCCATCGGCAGTGACGATGAGCTTGGCCTGAGCGTCGTTCATCCGGTCGCGCACGGCCTCGGCCGAAAAGCCGCCGAAGACAACGCTGTGGACGGCCCCGATGCGCGCGCAGGCCAGCATCGCCACCGCCGACTCCGGGATCATCGGCATGTAGATCCCGACCCGATCGCCCTTGGCGACACCCAGCTGCTTCAGCACGTTGGCGAAGCGACAGACCTCGCGCTGGAGCTGCAGGTAGGTGAGCGTCCGCGTTTCGCCTGGCTCCCCCTCCCAGATGATGGCCGCCTTGTTGCGACGCCACGTGACGAGGTGGCGGTCGAGGCAATTCTCCGAGAGATTCAGCTGTCCCCCGACGAACCACCTCGCAAACGGCGCCTTCCATTCGAGGACGCGCTCCCACTTCTTCTGCCAGACCAGGCTCTCGGCCTGCTCGCCCCAGAAGCCTTCGGGGTCGTCGACGCTGCGCGTGTACAGGGCTCGATACTGCTCGAGACTCTGGATGTGGGCGCGTTCCCGGAAGGCCTGCGGCGGTTGGAAAACGCGGCCTTCCTTCTGGACCGACTCGATGTCCGACACGAGAGCACCCCCCGGAGGCTGCATGCTACGATCACTGGGAATGAAGTTCAAAGGGGCGTGGCGCCCCACGCTCCTCGACCGCTACATCGTGAGAGAGATGTTGCCGCCCACGGGCCTGGGCCTGCTGCTCTTCACCTTCATCCTCCTGCTTCAGAGCATCACGCAGCTGCTGGGGATCCTGATCGGCCGCAGCGCCGACCCGAGCACGATCTTCCGCATCTTCCTGTACCTGCTGCCCAGCATCTTCGCGGTCACCATCCCGATGGCGTTCCTGCTCGGCGTGCTGCTCGCCTTCGGGCGGCTGGCGAGCGACAGCGAGATCGTGGCGCTGCGCGCGAGCGGCGTGAGCCCGTCCCGACTGCTGCGACCGGTGCTGGCGCTGGCGCTGGCCGCCAGTCTGGTGACGTTCTGGGTGATGGCCGTGGCCCTGCCGGCGGCGAACCAGGCCCACCGCCAGACGATGTTCGCGCTGATCGTCAACAAGGCGCGCGCGGGCGTGAAGCCGCGCGTGTTCAGCGACGACAACCTCGTCCCCGGTATGGTGCTGTATGTCTCCGATGTCCCGGCCGAGACGGGCCAGTGGAAGGACATCTTCATCCACGACGTGCGGGACCCGCAGGTGCCCAAGGTGATCCTGGCGCGGCGCGGGCACATCCTGGTGGACGACGTCCGGAAGGCCGTCTCGATGCACCTCGAGG
>JAQBHI010000129.1:0-6904 GCA_032127875.1 Acidobacteriota bacterium | reverse complement strand
GAATCTGCTCCGGACCCAGCGTCTGGAAGGTGACGATCTCGTCGATCCGGTTCAGGAACTCGGGCCGGAAGGTCCGGCGCAACGACTCCATGAGCTTGTCCTTGTCGATCCCGCCGCGGTGCGCCATCTCCTGGATGTAGTCCGAGGCGACGTTCGAGGTCATCACCAGGACCGTGTTGCGAAAGTCGACGGTGCGGCCCTTGCCATCGGTGAGGCGGCCTTCGTCGAGCACCTGGAGCAGGATATTGAACACGTCGGGGTGCGCCTTTTCGATCTCGTCGAAGAGCACCACCGCGTACGGCCGGCGGCGGATCGCCTCGGTGAGTTGGCCGCCCTCGTCGTACCCGATGTAGCCCGGCGGTGCGCCGATCAGGCGCGAGACCGAGTGCTTTTCCATGTATTCCGACATGTCGATGCGGACCATGGCCCGCTCGTCGTCGAAGAGGAACTCGGCGAGGGCCCGCACCAGCTCCGTCTTGCCCACACCGGTCGGCCCCATGAACAGGAACGAGCCCATCGGCCGCCGCGGATCGCCCAGGCCCGCCCGCGAGCGGCGGACTGCGTTCGCGACCAGCAAGAGCGCCTCGTCCTGACCGACGACCCGCAGCCGGAGCCGGTCTTCGATGTGCAGCAGCCGCTCCACCTCGCTTTCGAGCATCCGCCGCACGGGAATGCCGGTCCACTTGGCCACGACCTCGGCCACGTCCTCCGCGTCGACCTCTTCCTTCAGCATGCGCTGGTTCCGCTGCAGGTCGGCGAGCGCCTGGTTGGCCGACTCCAGGTCCTTTTCGAGTTGCGGAAGCGTGCCGTAGCGCAGTTCGGCG
This sequence comes from Acidobacteriota bacterium, assembly GCA_032127875.1. GTDB lineage: Bacteria > Acidobacteriota > Vicinamibacteria > Fen-336 > Fen-336 > CADEEV01. Next base: position 6,080 of record JAQBHI010000129.1, on the reverse strand, counting down.
GCCCGGCCCAGATCGCCGGCCTGCGTCGCCTTTTCCGCCTCGAAGCGGGTCTTCTCGATCTGTTCCTTGAGCGCGCGCAGTGTGCCGATCGCCTGCTTCTCCTGCTGCCAATGCGCCTTCATGCCGGCGGAGCGCTCGCGCAGATCGGCCGCTTCTCTCTCGATCTTCGAGAGACGCTCCTTCGAGGTCTTGTCCTTCTCCTTCTTGAGCGCGGTGCGCTCGATCTCGAGCTGGACGATGCGGCGCTCCACTTCGTCGATCTCGGTCGGCATCGAGTCGATCTCGATGCGTAGCCGCGAGGCCGCCTCGTCCATCAGGTCGATGGCCTTGTCGGGCAGGAAGCGGTCGGCGATGTAGCGGTTCGACAGCGTGGCCGCGGCCACCAGGGCGGAATCCTGGATGCGCACACCGTGGTGGACCTCGTAGCGCTCCTTGAGGCCGCGCAGGATCGCGATCGTGCCGGCCACGTCGGGCTCGCCCACGTAGACCGGCTGGAAACGCCGCTCCAGGGCAGCGTCTTTCTCGATGTACTTCTGATATTCGTTCAGCGTCGTGGCGCCCACGCAGCGCAGCTCGCCGCGAGCGAGCGCCGGCTTCAGCATGTTGGAGGCGTCCCTCGTGCCCTCGGCGGCGCCCGCGCCCACGACGGTGTGGAGTTCGTCGATGAAGAGGATGATCTCGCCTTGCGACTCTTGGACGTCCTTGAGCACGGCCTTCAGGCGGTCCTCGAACTCGCCACGGTACTTGGCCCCCGCCACGAGAGCGCCGAGATCGAGCGCGACCACGCGCTTGTTCTTCAGCGACTCCGGGATGTCGCCCGAGACGATGCGCTGTGCCAACCCCTCGACGATCGCGGTCTTGCCGACGCCGGGCTCGCCGATCAGCACCGGGTTGTTCTTGGTACGCCGCGACAGGACCTGCACCACGCGACGAACTTCGTCGTCGCGGCCGATCACCGGATCGAGCTTGCCCTTGCGTGCCAGGTCGGTGAGATCGCGCGCGTAGCGCTCGAGCGCCTGGTAGCGGTCTTCGGCGTTGGGGTCGTCGGCGCGCTGGTTGCCGCGGACCTCGCGCAGCACCTTGAGCAGGCCGTCGCGCGTGACGCCCGAGCGCTTCAGGGCCTCGCCGGCCGGCGTCTTGGATTCGAGCAGCGCCAGCAACAGGTGTTCGGTCGAGACGTACTGATCCTTCAACGACTCCGCCTCGCGCAGCGCTTGTTTCAGCGTGGCGTCGAGTTTGGGAGAGATATGGGTTGCCGCGCCCTGCGCGTGGGGTAGCGACGCGACGAGACGATCGATTTCTGCGCTGAGCGCGGGCAGGCTCGTGCCGAGCTTGCCGAGGGCTGAAGGAACTACACCGCCCTCCTGTCCCAGCAGCCTCTGCAGCAGGTGCTCTGAGGTTACCTCGGGATGGTCGGCCTTCTCAGCCTCCGTCTGGGCGGAAGTCAAGGCTTCCTGGGCCTTTACGGTGAACTGGTCCAAGCGCATCCCGACACCTCCAGGCAAAATATATGGACTGAGCACGCTATTGTCAAGTTATATGAGCGTCTAATATGCGGGAACAATCCGTGCCAACGTCCGATGTCGTGGGAACGCGGCGCGTGCTAGCATCGTCAGTCCTTGAAGTAGAGGCACCGTGTTAAGGAGGACCCCATGATCCACGACAGCATCCTTGGCACGATCGGCAATACCCCGATCGTCCGTATCAACCGCCTTTCGCCCAAGCGAGCGACGATGTACGTGAAGGTCGAGGCCTTCAACCCGATGAGCTCGGTCAAAGACCGTCTCGCGATCGCGATGATCGAAGATGCCGAAAGGCGCGGCACGCTCAAGCCGGGGCAGACCGTCATCGAACCGACCTCGGGCAACACCGGCATCGCTCTCGCGATGGTCTGCGCGGTGAAGGGCTATCCCTTCGTTGCGATCATGTCCGATAGCTTCAGCATGGAACGGCGCAAGCTGATGAAGGGCCTCGGGGCAAAGGTCGTGCTCACGCCCGGCGCCGAACGTGGCACCGGCATGGTGAAGAAGGCCGAGGAGCTGGCGAAGAAACACGGCTGGTTCTTGCCGCAACAGTTCGAGAACCCGTCCAACCCGGAGTATCACCGGAACACCACCGGACCCGAGATCCTGCGCGACTTCGCGGGCAAGCGCCTCGACTATTTCGTGAGCGGCATCGGCACCGGCGGCACGATCACCGGGGCTGGCGAGATGCTGAAGACCGCGCGGCCCGACATCAAGATCATCTACACCGAGCCCGCGGGCGCACCGATCGTTTCCAAGGGCGAGTGGCAGCCGCACAAGATCCAGGGCTGGAACCCAGACTTCGTGCCGAAGGTCTTCAATCCCAAGATCTACGACGAGTGCGTCCTGGTCACCGACATCGAGGCGCGCGACGCCGCGCGCGAGCTGGCCTTCAAGGAAGGCATCTTCTGCGGCATCTCGTCGGGCGGAACCTTCGCCGCGGCGCGCAAGGTCGCGGAGAAGGCGCCCGAGGGTTCGGTCCTGCTCGCGATGCTCCCCGACACCGGCGAGCGTTACCTGTCGACGATCCTGTTCGAAGGCATTAGTGATGCCTCGGACGAGATCTAGTCCGAACTCGGGGGGGTAGAGCCACGCACCCCCCCGCGCCCTTCGGACTCCCCCCCGGTCTCTCCGCGCCCGAGTGAATCGGTCGCTCCGTTGCCTTCCGGCGCTCGTCTGAGGGTTCGGAGTGAGAGCCTTGGCAGGGTCCTGCCCAGGCGGGGCTCGGTGGCGAGCACGCGGCGCAGCGATCCCGCCGACCAACGCGCTGGGCCGGCCACGAGGATGTGGTTGTAGTAGCCCTCGACCGCGATCTGAACGAGCGCCGGGCGATGGCTCAGGAGTGCCCGCGTGAGAGCTGCCCGCTCGTGGATGGTGTTGCAGGCGAGGAAACCGCCAGGGTCGAGTCGCGCCAGCGCGAGCCTCAGGCCGGGCTCGGGCAGCCACTGGGGCTTGCGCAGCGTGCGGCGTACACCCAGGAACAGGTCCTCGAGGATCGCGTCGTAGAGCCGACGATCGCGCTCGAGAAAGGCGCGCGCGTCCTCGACCACCACGTCGACGCGCAGCTCGGCGAGGCCGAAGTGTCGGTGCGCCGCAGCGACGACCTCGCGGTCCAGGTCCACCGCGACGATCCGCGCATGGGGCGCAAGCGCGCGTGCCACGCGGGCCACGGCGCCTCCACCGAGGCCGAGCAGCAGGATGGAGCGCCGCTGGTTCTCTGGCAGAGCAACGAGCGGCGCGCCGATGGCCTCCCAGACCGGGTGGGTGGTCGGGCCCCCGGTTTGGACCGACGACATCAGCGCTCCGTCCACGCGCAGATCCAGCGCGCCGCCGCGCCTCACGACGTGAACGCGAGCCTTCAGGCCAGCTTCCGGAGCACGAAGCACTTCAGGTAATACGTCTCGGGCACGCCCAGCACCACCGGATGGTCGCGCGCCTGGCGCCGCTTCTCGACAATCGCCACCGTAGCGCCGGCGTCGGCTGCCGCCATGGCGAGGATCTCCTCGAGCTCCGCCTCGCGGACGTGGTACGAGCACGAACAGGTGATCAAGAACCCGCCCGGGCGGAGGATCTTGAGCGCGCGCAGGTTGATTTCCTTGTAGCCGCGCTGGGCCTTCTCGACCGCGTCCTTGCTCTTGGCAAACGCCGGCGGATCAAGAATCACCGTATCGAAACGCTCGCCGGCGCTGTCGAGCTCCTTCAGCAGGTCGAAGGCGTTGGCGTCCGTTGTCGTGACGTTCGTCAGGCCGTTCCGCTGGGCATTGCTCCGAAGCGTCGCCAGGGCCTCGGCGGAGAGATCGACGCTGATCACGGTCTCGGCGACCCTTGCCACTTGCAGGGCGAACCCACCGTTGTACGCGAAGGCGTCCAGCACCCGGCCTCGCGCATAGGCCGCGGCCATCAGGTGGTTCTCGCGCTGGTCGAGGAACAGGCCAGTCTTCTGCCCGCGCCACAGATCGACCTCGAAGGCGACGCCGCCCTCGCGGATCTCCACGCGCTCCGGCACCTCGCCGTAGAGCAGGCCCACTCTTGGCTCGAGTCCCTCGAGCGAGCGCACGCGCGGGTCGTTGCGTTCCAGGATCCCCTTCGGCCTGATCAGCTCGACGAGCGTCGCGACGATCTCGTCCTTGAGGCGCTCGGTGCCTTGCGACAGCGTCTGGATCACGGCGTATTCGCCGTAGCGATCGACGATCAGCGATGGCAGCCGGTCGCCCTCGCCGTGCACCACGCGGTACGCCTCGGCCCCGGCGACCACACCCTCGCGGAAGGCGTGCGCCGCCGCCAGCCGGTCCCGCAGGAAGCTCGGCGACAGTTCGGCGCCCCGCTCGAACATGCGCAGCCGGATCTCGGACCGGGACGACCAGAACGCGAAGCCCAGGGGCCGGCCGGTCGTGCCGACGACGTGCACGACGGCGCCGGCGGGGAGCTCCTTGGCGCGCTCGATGTCGGACCGGAAGATCCACGGGTGGCCGCGCAGAACGCGAGCCTCGCCCTTGCGGCTCACGACCACGGCGCCTTCGGCCGCCATCAGCATGCGCGCGGATTCTATATCCGCTGGCGCCAGAGGCTCCGCGGACACACCCTCGAGATCGACGAGTGACGCATCAGCTGGTGACCTGGGGCGCGCGTCGCGTGAGGCGCCAGAGCCTTGCCCCGCGCGCCTGGGTCGCAATGCGTATGTCGCAGCCGGCCTTCTCGACGATCTCCCGGCGCCCCGGCACGTCGTCGGCGTCCAGGAGCACCATCCAGCCGCGTCGCTGAACCGTCTCGATCCAGGCCTGCAGCGCCGGTCCTTCGTTCCGGCAGTTGAGGCGGGTGCACACGGTGGCGTCGGAGACACGGCCGTGGTTATAGAAGCGAAAGGCTTCGCCCGAGTAGCGGGAGATGAAGACTGGCTCCCCTGGGCTCGCGAGCAGTTGGAGGTTCCCGATGACGGCGTCCACGTCGTGGATCACGTCGAAGCGAAAGTACAGGCTTGGGTCGTCACGATAGGGCGGAATGCGATGCTCGATGGCCAGCACGCTCCAGTAACAGGAGGCGAGAGCTGCAACTCCCGTGGCCAGCCACGGCCCGGCCGATGGTCCCAGTAGTCGCCCCAACCGCAGCAGCCCGGCCGCCGCGAAGAGAACGTACGTCGGGGCTGCGAACAGCAGCAGCCGGCCCTGAGTGACGACATAGCGCTCAAGCAGTGCCGCGGCCACGACTTCCACGGCGGTCACGCAGAACAGCAAAGCCAGGAGGCGGCGGCCGGTGCCCGGCCAGGCCACGAAACCGACCAGGATCAACAGCGCGACCGCAGGCCAGACGCCGGGGAACAGGTACGAGAGCGAAGTGTGGGCGTAGCTGGAAAAGGTCCGCACCACCCGCAGCGCCGGCGCTGCGCTGGTGATGAATGCCATGTCGCCGGCCCACGCGTCGAGCAGGCGCGGGTTGCTCGCCTGGCTCCGAAGGGCGAACACGAATACCGTTGCGAAGGACAGCAGCCATAGCAGTACCGCCAGGGTCCAGCGTTCACGCGCCGCGCGACGGGCGCGACGCCACCAGCACAGGCTGGCCACGGCGAGCGTCGCCGAGACGCAGAATGTCGACCCGAACGACAGCCACGGCGCGGCCACTAGAACCATGAAGAGCCAGAGCCACGCAGCCCCGCGACGGGAAGGCGCGGCGCGAGAGTGGAGCGTCGCGATCGCGAGCAGCGGGACGAGCCCGGAGAACAACAGATCCAGCGCGTAGGGCTTGAGCTCCCGTGAATAGTAGACGAAGGCCGGCAGGCCGGCGCCGATCCAGAGCACGACGGCCGCGCTCGTGCGACCGCCTCCCAGGCGCCGTGCCAGCGCGGCCAGCACGAGGATTGCGGCCACGCCCGCGGCAAAAGGCAACAGGCGCAGGGCAAGCTCGGGGGCTACAGGGAGCCGGCCTGCCAGCCTGGTGAGCGCGAGAAAGCCGACAGGCACCGCCTTGCCTGGGCCGCGCATGGACCAATCGAGCGGCTCGACGGACAGCGACGCGACCCACGCCTCGTCGCGCCAGAAGGGCTTGCTCTCGAGCAGCGCCGCC
>JAQBHI010000128.1:0-14055 GCA_032127875.1 Acidobacteriota bacterium | reverse complement strand
ATTTCGTCGAGCAGCCCCACCAGGTCGGCGTTGCGGACGTCCGGATGGAATTTCACGGCCTGCCAGAAATGCTCCGTGGAATCGTAGAGGGCCCCATGCAGTTCGATGCCCTCCTCGATCGGGTACCAGTTCGACAACACGCGCGCCGGAATCGTGGCCGCGGCGCTCCAGCAGTTCAGGGACGTCTTCCAGCGCTGCTGGATGTCCAGAAACGTCCGCCGGTAGACGGCCGCGTCCAGGCGCCAGTGGCGTCCCGTGAAGATCGGCGCCGTGCTGGCGCTCCTGCCGGTGAGCGCCTGATCGAGTTGCTCGCGGGTGTGGGTCAGCAGCAGTTCGAGAGGCCTCTCGTAACTCATCGAGACCAGCCGGCTTTCCACACCGCGCCGCGGCAGGCCGTCGCCAAACCCCTGACGGGCGACGGCGCTCGGAAACGACCAGCGGCCCGCCTCGTGATCGATGTACGAGAAGAGTTCCTCGAGCGTCTTGAACTGGATGAAGCCCAGCAAGGCGAAGCGGACCGGCTCGGCGTCCTTGACGAACACCGTAGAGGGCGTCACGACGTCGTCGAGCGTCAGGTCTTCCGCGGCCCTGAGAGACGCCGGAATCAGCAGAGCGAGAGCGAAAGCGAAGAGCTTGCCTGGCATCGACGTAGTGTACCTGCTGGGGGCGGCGACGGCGTCCCGTATAATCTTCCGGTGCGTTTTCCGCAGCGAAGCCTCTCCCTGGCCACCGAGGCGGGATTCACTCCCGCCGAGCTGCTCGCCGGCGGAGAGGCGGAGCGAGGCCGCGAATGACACCGCGACGCTCTCGAAGAGCCGGGTTGCTCGCGGCGCTGGTAGCACTGGGCCTGGTGTCGAGCGCCCGGCCGGCGTCGCCGCAAGCCGAGCCGGCGCCGGCGCAGGCCCTGGCAGCACAGGCCCGGTCGCTTCTGGCCGGGGGCCGAACCGAGGAGGCGATCGCGCGCTACCGCGATGCTGCCGCGCTCGCCCCCGGCGACCCTGCCCTGTGGCTCGAGCTGGGAGAGGCGCATCGCACGGCCGAGGAGATGTCCGACGCGATCGCCGCGTTCCGGAAGGCGTTGGAGCTGCGTCCGAACTACGAGCTGGCGCAGCTCAGCCTGGCCGAATGCTACCGCCAGCTCGGCAACTTCGACGAAGCCAAACGCCTGCTCCGGGGCGCAGGGGAGGCGCACCCCGGAAGCCCCGCAGCGCTCATGGCCCTGGGCCGGATCGACATCCAGTTGCAGAAACACGACGAAGCCGAGATCCCCCTCCTGGCCGCCCTCCGGATCGATCCGGAAAACACGGCCGCACGCGTCCTCCTGGCCAGCGTCCACATGGCGCGCGCCGAGAACGACGTCGCCCTGGAGGAGCTCAACCAGGCCATCGCGAAAGAGCCCGAGAACGCTCTGGCTCGCCACTTTCGTGCCTCGATCTACGCAGAGCGCAACGATGTCGCGCGGGCGCTGTCCGATGCGGAACGGGTGGTGGCCCTCGAGCCCGCGAACACGAGGGGGCGCTTCCTGCTCGCCAGCATCCTGGTGCGCGACGCTCAGTGCGCAGCCGGGGCGGAGCATCTCGAGAAGATCATCGCCGCCGAGCCGGAGCACTCCGAGTCGGTCTCGCTGCTGGCCCGGGCCTACCTCTGCGCGGGCCGGGCCGACGAGGCCGCCCGCGTCCGCCAGCGCTTCGCCGATCTCGCGAAGGCAGGCCACGCTGCGCGGGAGAATCGCGCCCAGTCCGATCACCTGGTCCGCGAGGCCGGGGAGCACGCCCGCGGAGGCCGCCCCAACGAGGCCCTGGCGCTCTTGCAGGAGGCTCTGAGGCACGACCCCAAGAGCGACTCCGCCTGCACTTTGCTCGCCAAGATCCTGTACTCGGCCGGTCGCTACGACGTGGCCCGGGAGGCGGTCGACCGGGCGCTCGAGTACAACCCCTATCGGTCGGACGCGCTCTACGTGCTGGGGCGCATTCTCGCGAAGCAGAACGACCTGGAAGGCGCACGCAACGCGCTGGTCCAGACGACACTCGTCAATCCCATGGACGGGGAGGCATTCTACAGCCTGGGCCAGGTCTATCTGGCGCTCGACAAGCGACAGAGCGCGCTCGAGGCACTCGAAAAAGCCGTCGCCCTGGAACCCGACGACGAGAGCTACGCGCGGGCGCTGGCGCTCGCAAGGCACGAGCCGTAGCGGGTTCGCTGGCACGCGTGCTGAGGCTGACAGCAATCTCGACGCAGCACAGCGACACTGTGGAACAATCGGCCGTGTCCACCAGCACCGGTCTGCTTCGCCTGGCTCGCACGGCACGTCGGGCCGCGTTCGCTGCCGGCGTGGGGTTCGCGACCGGTGGCGCGGTGTGGGCGGCGGCCCCTGCCTTCGGCGTTCGCTTCGACGACGTATCGCGGGCGGCCGGCATAAGTTTCCGGCACGAGCGCGCCGCCTCGAAGGAAAAGCTCTACGTCGAGACCATGGGAGCCGGCGTCGGCTGGATCGATTACGATCAGGATGGCTTCCTCGACGCGTTCTTCGTCAACAGCGGCGCCACCCCGCACTTCAAGCCGCCAACCCCACCCCAGGGCGCTCTTTACCGCAACAACGGCGACGGGACCTTCACCGACGTTACGGTGAAGGCCGGCCTCGCGGTGGGCCCGGGCCTGTTCCTGTTCGGCGTCGCGGCAGGGGACTACGACAACGACGGCTATCCGGACCTCTACGTGTCCGGCTATCGCCGCTCGCTGCTGTACCACAACACCGGGAAGGGCGGCTTCAAGGACGTCACCGACAAGGCCGGCGTGGCGAACCTGGGCGCCTGGGGCACGGCGGCCGGCTGGTTCGACTACGACCGCGACGGCAAGCTCGACCTGCTCGTTACCAACTACGTCCAATACGACATGGAGCACAACGTCGTTTGCGGCGATCCGACGCCCAAGCTGCGAGCCTACTGTCATCCCGACAGTTTCCCCGGGACCTCACCGAAGCTCTATCGCAACAACGGAGACGGCACCTTCGCCGACGTCACCGAGCAGGCGAAGCTCGTGAACCCCGACGGCAAGAGTCTCGCCGTTGCGCTCGTCGATCTGAACGACGACGGCTGGACCGACGTCTTCATCGCCAACGACACGCAGCGCAACTTCATCTACTTCAACAAGCAGGACGGCACTTTCGAGGACGCGAGCTACAGCTCGGGAGCCGGGTTCAGCGAAGACGGCAAGACCGAAGCGGGCATGAGCGCCGCCGCTGCCGACGTCGACGGCGACGGCGACATCGACCTGTACGTGAGCCACCTCGACTCCGAGCTCAATCGCTTCTACAGGAACGAAGGGGGCGGATTGTTCACCGACGCCACCATCACCTCGGGGCTGGGCACGACGAACATCCTGAACAGCAGCTTCGGCGCCCACTTCTTCGACGCCGACAACGACGGAAACCGCGACTTGCTCGTCGTGAACGGCCACATCCTCGACAACATCGCGATCTACCACGCCGCGGTGACCCATGCCGAGGTCAAGAGGCTCTACCGAAACCTCGGCGCCGGGCGCTTCGCCGACGTTACCGCCACGCAGCCCGAGGCCTTTCGCGCGCCTCGCGTGGGCCGGGGCCTTGCCGTCGGCGACTACGACAACGACGGCTTCCCGGACGCCCTCGTCAACAACAACGGCGAGTCCGGGCAGCTATTCAGGAACTCGGGCGCCCGCAGCGGGAACTGGCTCGGGATCCGATTGGTGGGCGTCAAGAGCATTCGCGATGGCACCGGTGCGAAGCTGAAAGTGAGAGCCGGTCCGCTGCTCAGCTACGATCAGGCCAAGGGCGGCCTCAGCTACTGTTCGGCGCAGGATCCGCGCATCCTGTTCGGCCTCGGGCCGCAGACGAAGGTGGACGTCCTCGAGGTTCTCTGGCCGAGCGGAGAGCAGCAGTTGCTTCGCGACCTGCCGGTCAACCAGTACATCACTGTCGAGGAGGGCAAGGGGATCGTTACCGGCCGCTTCTCCCGGATCAAGCCCCCCGGGGAGGGTCCGGCTCGTCGATAGTGATGCCTCCATTGCCGAGCCCGCTCTCGAGCTGTCCGGTCAGGGTCTTGGCCGCCGCGTCGTCGGCGATGTCGGCCGCGAGCGTCAGAGCGCCCTCGAACTTGCCGAAGAGCGTGAGCGTTTGCGGCAGCGGCAGCGGGCCTCGCCGGTGAGTTCTCCAGCGACCGTTGCTCGCGGCCTACCGGATATCAGCCTGGGCGGTCGCGGTGAGTCGGTGGCCGTTGTCGTCGACGACCTGAACCGCAACGTTGAGCACGGCCTCGCGGCCTCCCGAGAGCAGCGCATATTGCATGCTGACTGGGACGCTCAAGCTACCCCCGGCCAGCACGCGGTTGGTGCCCGCGAGGCCGATGATGTCCGCCGCACCCAGCGAAAGCATGCCGCGCGGAGAGGCCTGGGCGCCGCTATTCGCATCGCGCAACGTTGAGTTGACGAAGGAGACGCTCCCGGCAACGTTGCCACTGTTCCGGATCACGACCGTCCACGCCGCCAGCATCGGGCGCTCCGGGTCGGTCGTGGGAGCTACGGGGCTGGCTTCCACGACTGCGGACACCGAGGCCGCCGCCTCCGATGCCGTCACCGACGTACCGGTGTTCTCGCCGCAGGCGGGAAGCAGCACGAGGAGCAGCAGCGCCCCGCGTTTCACCGCACCGCCCAGGCGTTGAGGAAAGGCCCCGACATCCAATACAGGATGCCCCGGGACAGCGCGAAGCCCGAGAACGTCGGCCCCGTAGTCGTCGGGCTCAACACCCTGAGAATGTCGCCGGTCTCCGCCTCGATCACCGCGACCTGCCCCCCCCCGGCGCCCATGAACACCAGGCCGTTGGCGAGGGCGAGGTTTCCGTTGGGAAGGCCGACGGCAACCGGGGGCCATCTGTCGACGCCCGTGGCGGGATCGACGCCAAAGAGCACGCCGTTGTCCCCGACGATGAACAGCGTGCCGCCGGGGCCCGTGTTGGGGTCGTACCCGGGCATCACGCCCACCCGCAGCCCCGTGGCCCGTTGCCAGGCGGGGCCCTGGCCCAGGCTCTGCAACTCGAAGGCGAAGAAACGCCCGTCCTTCTCGTTGGCACCCACGAGGCTGCGCCCCTGGGCATCCCGGAAGAACACAGGGGTGGTACCGAAGTCCAGGTCCTGATTGAAGGCGGCAACCTGGTAGCTCGCCTGGATCGCGAGATCGGCGGGGTCCATCGCGACCATCGACCGTGTCAATGGTCCGTCGAAGCCGCCGAAGTCGTTGCCGCTGGCGACGACGACGCTACTGCCGTCAGGGCTCAGGCTGGGGGAGTTCCAGATGTCCGCTCCCAGGCGCCCTTCGGGGACGAAGTACTGTCGCGCCCTGACGCTGCCGTCGCGAACGTCGAGCGCCCGGAGCTCGCCCCGCACCGCCTTGTAGCGGGAGGACATGCCGACGTAGGCGAGGCCGTCGACCACCAAGGGCGACGACCAGGCAAAAGCCTCCTCCGTCTGCGCCATGTCGTGGCGCCAGCGGATCGCGCCGGTTGCCGCGTCGAGGCCGTAGTAGGCGGGATCGCCGCCGCCGACGACCACGAGGCCGTCCACTACCGCGGCCGTCGAGCCGATGCCCACGTTGCCCGGAAACGGCGGTGAATGGCCGACGTTCGCGCTCCAGACTCGCGCCCCGGTGCTGGCGTCGAAGCAGAAGTAGTTGTCCCCCTCGGCCAGGCTGCTGCCGACGTACACGCGGCCACTCGCGACGACGGGCCCGCTGGAAGACGGGATTTCGCCGATGCCGACTTCAACGCGGAAGCGCTCCGCGAGGCGATCTACGTTGGCAACCCCGATCGTCGTCTCGTCTGGGCCATAGCTGCTGCGGCCGGTGTCGTGGCCGTACATGGGCCAGTCGCCCCCGCCCGTGACTTGCGCGTCCGCCGACGCCAGCGTGTCGCTGCCGCCGCAGGCGGCGAGCCCTCCGCAGAGAACAAGCCCGAGCAAGCTTCGGAATCTCAACACAGGGCGTCGATTGTAGTGTGAACGGCGACCGGAGTCTGCCGCTGCACCTCCGAGCAGCAACTAGGAGCTGGCCTCTTCGTCCACCTGGCGCTCTGGCGCGCATAGGCGCGGTCGTGCTCGTGCCCGTTTCGCAGACCGTCGACACCGGGGGCGCCCAGCTGGGCCTCGACCCGCTTGAGTTCCCCGGCGAGTGCCGCGCGCTCCTCATCGATCGAGCCGGCTTCGTCCTCGGTGAGGCCGATCGTCACCATTTCGTCCAATTCGTCGAGACGAAACATGATCTGGTGCCAGCGATAGATGATGTCGCGGAGGCTCGGCTCTTCGCTCATCGGAACGCGCCCATATTCGAATGCGCCGCGCTACATGTCAAGATCCCAGGTGGAGGCGTTCTTGACAGCGGAGCGACGGATCTACTCCGGCGCGGAGCGGCTGGGGGGAGCGCGATGCGCGCGGGGGAGGGTGCATGGGTCGGTACCCCCCCCGAATTCCCTACTGAGAGCGCAGGTTCTGGTACAACGCGCGACGTTCGTTTTCAGGGATGCGCGTGTGCCAGACCACGTCCCAGAAGCCGTTCGTCAGGCCGAAGCCCACGTTCGAGCCCCGGGGGCTGTGGTGGTACAGGTGATGCCGCCTGATGTACTGGAAGTAGCGGCCCCTGAAGTTGCAGAAGTGCACCGAGTGGTGGATCCACTCCTCGAGCACATAGGCCTGCAGCACACCGGCGATCAGCATCGGCGCGCTGTGAAACGGGAACAGGTAGCTGAGCGCGGCCAGCAGTGCGACGAGCGGCAGCGTGTCCTTGATGGTCCCGTTCACGTGGTTCCCGTCCCACGGCCGCCTGTGATGCTCGATGTGCAGGTGATCGAAGGACCTGTGGCAGAAGCGCTGGAACAAGCCGGGACCGTCCGGAAAGCGGCCGTGGAGGACATACCGGTGCACCCAGTACTCGACGGCCGTCCAGACCGCGCCACCCAACGCGAAGAAAGCCAGGGCACTCAGGCGGGTCTCCTTGCGCATGGCCACGAAAAGCAGCACGGCTGCATAGGCGGTGTACAGCAGTGAGACCGGATACAGTCGTCGGCGGGCTTTCCGGGCCTCCAGCTCACGGCGGACGCCCGCGGGCCGGCCTTCAGGCAGGTCGAACACAAAGGAGGAAGTCGTCATAGATTCCAAACCGTAATTTTCCCATCGCTCAAACCGAGCGTCAACCCAGTACGTACGCTCGGGGCCCGCCAGATGTTCTACTTGGCGGCCGGTGACTTTGCCAGGGGCGGCAGGCCCAGGCGCGCTGATTCCCTCTCGACCATGACCAGGAAATCGTTGACACGGGGCAACTTCTTCCCGTTCAGGAAGAGCGTGGGCGTGGCCTTGACACCCGCCTGCTCGGCCTCCTCGATCTCGGCCTTGAGGCGGGCGTCGGTGCCGGGGGCGTCGAGGCAGGCCCCCAGCGCCCCGGGGTCGAGTCCAGCCTCGGTGGCCAGCTTCACGACGTCGGAACGGTCGGGTTCGCGCGGTGGGTTCTCGAAGAGCCAATCGTGATACGCCCAGAACTTGCCCTGCTGCTCCGCGCAGAGCCCGCCCCGAGCCAGCCAGCAGGCCCCGACGTGGATCGTATTCTTGACGCGGGCGTTGCACTCCTTGTCGAGCGGGTAGTTCTTGAAGCGCACGCTGACTCGCCCGTGTGACTGGGGCAGGAAGTCCTTGAAGGCTCCCGCGATCGCCCGGCAGTATGGACATAGAAAATCGGAGAATTCGACGACCTCGATGCGAGCGTCAGCAGGACCTTTGACGGGCACCCCGGCCAGCTCGAAGCTGTACACGGCCGCGGCGTCGAACTCGCGTTCCGACTTGGCGGTCAAGTATTCCTGATACTGCTGCGGATCGTCCAAGGTATCTCGCAGGCGCTGCACTTCGGCCCGCAGCGCAGCGTCGCCCCCCGTCGCGCCGAGCAGCGTGCCCGCGCGGTTGGCGGCGCGCGCCACGAGCGCGCCGTTCCAGGAGAACACGCCGCCGGCGATGCCCGTCGCGGCGATCGCCCAGGCCATGATCGCGAGGCGCCCCAGCGCGCCGGGGCCATCCTTCGGGTGTCGGGCGGGCCACAGCGCGATCGCCACGCCGGCGTTCACTGCGTAGGTCGCAAGGCAGAGCTTGCAAAAGGCCTTGATGACGAAGCCTTGCAGGCCCAGGAGTAGCAGGTCGAGCGCCAGGGCCGCGAGTGTCGCGCCGAGCGCGAGCCGTCCGGCGGCGGCGGCGGCCGCAGTTCCCGCCGCCGGCGCTAGCAGGAGCAGCGCCGCCAGCGCCAGGTAGAAGAGCAGGCCGACGGCAGCCAGCGGGATGCCCGCGAACGACGCGTATTCGCTCTGCGCGACGATCTCGCAGCCGCTCGTCTGTCCGTTGCCGCACAGCTCGTTCACCGCGCCCACGGCGCCGGGCTCGCCGTGGTGTTGCATCAGCAGCAGCCCCGCGAACACGGCACCCACGAGCAGCAGCAGGATCGCGCCTGTCCGTCGTCGAGAATTCATGACAGCCGCCGATGTTACTTGAGGAAGCGTCGGGAGACGAGTGGCCGCCAGCCCGACGCGCGCGGGTGCAGGATGCGCACCCCCCGGACTAGAATCCTGACGCCATGAATGTGCTGGTGCTGCGCGAGCCTGAGATCCGCGAGCTGATCGCGCCGCGCGCCGCGCTCGAAGCGGTGCGCGACGCCTTCGTGCGGCTGGCGCGCGGAGAGGCGACGCTGCCGGGAGTGATTGGCCTCGACATCCCGGCCTCGCAAGGCGAGGTGCACGTGAAGGGCGCCTGGCTCCACGGCACGCCGTTCTTCTCCATCAAGGAGGCGGCCGGCTTTTACGGCAACGCGGCGAAGGGCCTGCCGGTCGGCAGCGGTCTGAGCCTGGTCTTCGATGCACAAGACGGCTTTCTCCGCGCCGTGCTCTTCGACAACGCGTACCTGACCGAGTTGCGCACCGGCGCCGCGGGGGCGCTGGCCGCGGAGTTGCTCGCGCGCAAGGACGCGTCGCGCGTGGCGATGATCGGGGCCGGCAGCCAGGCGCGC
This sequence comes from Acidobacteriota bacterium, assembly GCA_032127875.1. Taxonomy (GTDB): domain Bacteria; phylum Acidobacteriota; class Vicinamibacteria; order Fen-336; family Fen-336; genus CADEEV01. The sequence continues at coordinate 4,997 of JAQBHI010000128.1, read as the reverse complement.
TATCAGCTCGCCGCCTTGCGCGAAGTGCGGCCGGTGCGCGAGGTGTTCGCCTGGAGCCGATCGCCCGAACGCGCCCGCGAATACGTGGCCGAGGTGCGCGAGCGCTTCGGCATCCAGGCCCACGCCGTCGCCTCGCCGCGCGAGGCCGTCGAGGCCGCCGATATCGTCGTGACCGTGACACCGGCCCGCGAGCCGGTTGTGCGGGCTGCCTGGTTACGGCCGGGGCAGCACCTGACCGCGGTCGGCTCGGATGGGCCCGACAAGCAGGAGCTCGAGGCCGCGGTTGTGGCGCGCGCCGACACGGTGGTGGCCGACTCCCTGGACCAGTGCCTGCGCCTGGGCGAGATCCATCACGCCGTGGCCGCCGGCCTGTTCAGCCCCGAGCGGGTGCACGCGGAGCTGGGCGCGATCGCGGCAGGCCGCAAGAGCGGTCGCACCCGCGACGACGAGATCACGCTCGCCGACCTCACCGGCGTCGGGATTCAGGATGCTGCCGTCGCGAACCATGTCGTGGCGGAAGCCGTACGTCGCGGCCTGGGCGACTCCCTGGTGATCTGACGACGCTTTGCCCGCGGCGATCCGTTTGTGATGAAATGGGGGTTTGGTGGACTCGAACGAAGGAGTGGCGATGCGAGAGCGATACGGGGCAAGGGCGTTGTTGCTGGGAGCTGGCTTGGGCCTGGCCGTGGTCGCGGGCGCTGCCGAGCCTGCGAAGAGCATCGGCGGTTGGAGCCGGCAGTCACTGGATACCAGCGTCGACGCTTGCGTCGACTTCTTCCAATACGCCTGCGGCGGTTGGCACAAGTCCAACCCGATCCCGGCCGATCAGGCACGCTGGGGCACCTTCAACGCGCTCGCCGATCGCAATCGCGACACCCTGAAGGCGATCCTGGATGCCGCCAGCCCGGAGGATCCCCAGCGCTCCGGGACGCAGCGCCAGATCGGCGACTTCTACGCGACCTGCATGCACGAGCCGGCCATCGAAAAGGCCGGCGCCGCGGCCTTGAAGCCCCAGCTCGATCGGCTGGCGACCCTCAGGGCCAAGGCCGAGCTGCCTGCGCTCGTCGCTGGGCTGCATGCCGCCGGCACGGGCGTCTTCTTCGGCTTCGGCTCCGAGCAGGACTTCAAGGACGCGACCCGCGTGCTCGCCATCGTCGGCCAGGGCGGCCTGGGGCTGCCCGATCGCGACTACTACTTCCGCGACGACGCGAAATCGAAGGAGCTGCGCGTCAAGTACCTGGCCCACGTGGCGCGGATGTTCGGCCTGCTCGGTGACGCTCCGGCCGTCGCGAAGGCCAACGCCGACACGGTCGTGGCGATCGAGACTGCCCTCGCCAAAGGGGCGCTCGACGCGGTCAGCCAGCGCGATCCTCAGAAGATCTACCACCTGATGAGTGGCAAGGAGTTCGCGGCGCTCGTGCCGAGCTTCTCGATGAGCGCCTACCTGGAGGGCATCGGCGCTCCGGTCGTGAACGAAGTGAACGTCACCGAGCCCGAATTCCTGAAAGCGCTGGAGGCGGTCGTGGCCTCGACTGATCTCCCGAGGCTCAAGACGTATCTGCGCTGGCACGTGGTTCACGAAGAGGCCCCCTTCCTGTCGTCCGCCTTCGTGAACGAGGACTTCGAGTTCTTCGGCAGGACGCTGACCGGGGCCGCGCAACTGCGCCCGCGCTGGAAGCGCTGTGTCGACGCGACCGACGCCGCCCTGGGCGAGGCGCTCGGCCAGGCTTATGTCGAGAAGACCTTCGGACCCGAGGGCAAGAAGCGGATGGCGGTAATGGTCGCCAACCTGGAGAAGGCGCTTAGCGACGACATCCAGTCGCTTCCCTGGATGAGCCCCACGACCAAGGGCAAGGCGCTCGAGAAGCTCGCGGCCATCGCCAACAAGGTCGGCTACCCGGATACGTGGCGCGATTACAGCTCGGTGAGAATCGTGCGCGGCGACCTGGCGGGCAACCGGTCGCGCGCGCGCGCCTTCGAGCTGCAGCGCCAGCTCGCGAAGATCGGCAAGCCTGTCGACCGCGGCGAGTGGGGCATGACGCCGCCTACGGTGAACGCCTACTACAACCCGCTGCTCAACGACATCAACTTCCCGGTCGGGATCCTGCAGCCGCCGTTTTTCGACCGCAACATGGACGACGGCGTCAACTACGGTGGCATCGGCGCGGTGATCGGGCACGAGCTGACCCACGGCTTCGACGATCAGGGCCGTCAGTTCGCGGCGAACGGCAATCTGCAGGACTGGTGGACCGAGGCCGACGCGAAGCAGTTCGAGACGCGTGCCCAGTGCGTCGTCGACCAGTACGGCGCCTACGCCGTGGCCGACGACCTGAAGCAGAACGGCCAGTTGACGCTCGGCGAGAACGTCGCCGACAACGGCGGCGTGCGGATCGCCTACATGGCGCTGCTGGAGAGCCTCAAGGGCCAGCCGGCCGCGAGTCTCGATGGCTTCACACCCGAGCAGCGCTTCTTCCTGGGCTGGGGCCAGGTCTGGTGCGCCCAGGCGAGGCCCGAGATCGAGCGCCTGCAGGTTCAAACCGACCCGCACTCGCTGCCGCGCTTCCGGGTGAACGGTGTCGTGGCCAACATGCCGGAGTTCCAGCAGGCCTTCGCGTGCCCGGCGGAGGCGCCGATGGTCCGGGGAGACAAAGCTTGCCGCATCTGGTGAGGGTGGCTCTCGCGACGGCGCTGCTGTGCGCTGCGGCGCCCCTGTCGAGCTCCGGTGAGCGGCCGGCGCCCGAGGGCCCGGCGGCCACGATCGGCGGCAGCGCGATTTCGTCGGCTGAGGTGGACGCCAAGGCCCGCATGCCGTTGTTTCAGATTCGCGTGCAGGAGTACGAGACGCGGCTACGCGCTCTGAACAGCCTGATCGCCGACGAGGTGTTGAAGCGCGAGGTCCAGGCGCGCCACACGACGGCCGATGAGCTGCTGCGCGTGGAAGTCCAGGAGAAAGCTGCCAGCGTGACGCCGGAGCAGATCCAGTCCACGTACGAGAGCGTGAAGGCCCGCTTCGGGAACAAGCCGGAGGCCGAGGTCAAGGCCCAGGTCGAGCAGCAGTTGAAACAGCAACGGCTCGTCGAGCGGCGTGAGGCGTTCCTGAAGGAGCTGAAGAGCAAGGCCGGCGTCCAGGTTCTGCTCGAGCCGCCCCGCCTCGCCGTGGACCCCGGAGACGGCCCCGCGCGAGGGCCGAAGGGCGCGCCGGTCACGATCGTCGAGTTCTCCGACTTTCAGTGTCCCTACTGTGTCCGCGCCGCGCCTACGGTGGAGAGGATCCGCGAGGTCTACGGCGATCGGGTGCGCTTCGTCTACCGCGACATGCCGCTGCCCATGCACCCGCTCGCGGCGAAGGCCGCCGAGGCGGGCGCGTGCGCCGCTGACCAGGGCAAGTTCTGGGAGATGCACGATCGGCTCTTCGCCGCCTCGGGCAAGCTGGAGGTGGCCGAGCTCAAGGGCTACGCGGGCGAGTTGGGCCTCGACCAGACCGTCTTCGACAGTTGCCTCGACAGCGGCCAGAAGGAGCCGCTCTGGAAAGCGGGCAAGGCCGTGGCCGAGGGCTACGGCATCTCGGGCACGCCCGCCTTCTTCGTCAACGGCCGGCTGATCTCGGGCGCGCGCCCCTTCGAGGTGTTTGCCGAGATCATCGACGACGAGCTCGCCCGCGCTGCGCGGACCAAGCCCGCCGGCCAGACGAGGTAGCACGACTAGGTACTGAGCGAAAAAGGCGTGAAGTCCGTGGTCCGGTCGAAGTAGTCCTCGTTCTCGGCGCGCTTCAGGAAGTTGACGACGCGATAGGTGAAGGGCGTCATCACGGCCTCCCAGCCCACCTTGAGCGCGTAGTTCGTGAACAGCACCTGCAGCACCTGGTGGTCGGACCACACGCCGTAGAAGGCGAGCGGGTAGAAAACCAGCGAGTCGACCAGCTCGCCCGCGATCGTCGAACCGATCGTCCGCATCCACAGCAAGCGGCCAGAGGTCAGGATCTTCATCTTGGCGAGCACGAACGAGTTGCAGAACTCGCCGCAGAAATACGCGACGAGCGAGGCGCCGACGATGCGCCAGGTGCCGCCGAAGACCGTTTCGAACGCGGCCTGGTGCGGCCAGCCATGTGCCGGCGGGAAGGCGAGCACGCAAACGCTCATGAAGGCGGCGAAGATCAGCGCCAGGAAGCCGGCCCAGACCACCTTGCGTGCGTGCGCGTAACCGTAGACCTCGGTCAGCACGTCGCCGAACACGTAGCTGATGGGGAAGAACAGCACCCCGGCGCCGAAGGTGAAGCCGAACAGTGTCGCCACCTTCGACGCGCCGATCAGGTTCCCGCACAGCAGCACGGTGACGAACGCCGCCATCACCAGGTCGTAGTACTTGTAGGTCCGCTGCGGAGTCGACGGGGCGGGGGAGGTCATTGGTGGTGGGCGCTGCAGGATTCGAACCTGCGACTTCCACCGTGCGAGGTGAAGCCGGAGCCATCTCGCCGTTTCCTCGCGTGTCCTGTCGCTGCTCGTTGTTCTGATCAACATGCATCATGGCCTGTATTTACGCATAGAACGGGAGGTGATACAGGGTGAGGCAACGAACAGGGGCACACGGGAGGCTCTGCAGCCCCGGCGCAATTTGTTGCGGGGGTTGCAAAGAGACGGAGCCTCTGAGAGCGCCTCACCGAAGAGGACCCGCATTGACGAAGTCGCGCCCTCGCGTTTCGCCTCTCGCCGTCGCTGTCCCGGCGATGCTGCTCCTCGCTTCGTGTGGCAGCAACCACCCGCTCGCCCACGCGGCGCCCACAACCGTCCCAACACCCGTCGTAGCCGATGCCATTCTCGATGGGATCACAGGCGTCTCGGTCGACGCACAGCTTCAGGGTACCGATCCCATCACGGTTACCGCTTCCGGGTATCTCACCAGGCAACAGCCCGTCACCCAAGTAGTCTGGCTATGGCCGCAGAGTGCGGATTACGTCAAGAACACGGTTTATGGCGACGGCTCGAACTGCCTGATTCGCT
>JAQBHI010000127.1:0-13685 GCA_032127875.1 Acidobacteriota bacterium | reverse complement strand
AAGACGTTGCCAGCCGTGCGCGAGGCGATCGAGCTACGGAACTGGCGTGAGGCCGAGGAGCAGGCCGTGGTCGTAGGCCAGACGCTCGCAGGCTTTGCGGCCGAGGTCGACCGGGCGAGCGAGATCTTGAAACAGCCCTAGGCCGAGGCGGCAGGGGGCCGGCCCAGCCTCAACACCAGGATGCCGGCGGCGCCGATGAACAGCGAGCCGAGTATCGAAGTGCCGTCCGGCCACTCGCCCAGGAAGACGCCGTCCAGGATTGCCGCGAACGGCACGCAGGCGTAGATGAATGGGCCGACCTGTGCGGCCGGGGCCTGCGCGTAGGCGCGCGTGAGCAGCAGTTGCGCGGCAGTCGCGAGCGCGCCGAGCAGGACCAGCAGGCCGAGCAGGCGTGGCTCGAGGCGCGGCCAATGGCCGAGCATGGGCACGGCGGAGATGCCCGTCGAGATCACCGAGAAATAGAAAACGATGCGCGTGACCGGCTCCGTCTCGGTGAGCCGCCTCACGCCGACCTGCGCCAGCGCCGCGAGGACCGCCGAGGCGACGCCGAACAAGGCGACTGGCTCGAAGAGTCCCGACCCCGGCCTGAGGATCAGCAGGATGCCGAGAAAGCCAAGCCCGAGGCCGCGCCACAGGCCGGAGGGAATCCGCTCACCGAGCCAGACGAAGGCGATCACGGGCATGAACAGCGGCAGCGAATAGTTGAGCAGCACCGCGTCGGCCAGGCGCATGTGCGCGATGGCATGGAAGAAACAATACATGGATGCGAGCCCGGCCAGAGCCCGGATCAGGTGCCCGCCCAGCTTCGTGGTCCGCAGGCCCGCGGCGCCCAGGGGTAGCAGCCACGGCAAGAGCGCCAGCAAGCCGAACAGGTTGCGCGCGAATACCACCGTCGGGTTCGGCAACGAGCGGGCGGCCAGCTTTACGGCGAGTCCCATTGCCGCGAAGAAAAAGGCGGAGAGCACCATCAGCGCGGCTCCACGGCGGAGGCTCTGCGGGCGTGTCATCTCCATGAGATTATGGGGGACCTGATGCGGCTCACGCTGGCGGCAGTGTGGGCTGATCGGCGCCCCCCGCATGATCGAGCTGTGCAGGCACCTCGAGGAACTGGGCGCAGACGCCGACGCGGCGCCCCTCGTGCATTCGGTGCTGGCTGAATTCAGGGATGTCGAGGCCGCGCTACGCTCCGAGGTCGCCGCGCTGCCTGCCTGACGCGATGCTGAGGGTCACGGTGCCCTGCATGCCCCTCGCGGGGGGCGAGGGTATACTGAGGGATGAGAAGGGCGCCGCTTGCGCCCACGTTCCCCGGAGGATCATCGAAGATGAAGCGCTTCCTGTTCGCGAGTTGCGCCCTGGCGCTCTTGACGATCGCAGCACCTTCGGCCCAGGCGCAATCCGGCACTGCCCGCGGCCGGGTCCTGGACGACAAGGACCAACCCCTCGCTGACGTCAGCGTCAAGGTCGAGTACCAGGGCGGCGTGACTCGCGTAATCACCGTCAACACGAACAAAAAGGGCGAGTACACGCAGGTCGGGCTCCAACCAGGCACGTACCGCTTCACCGCCGAGAAGGAAGGCTTCCAGGGCGGCTTCATCGAGACTCGAGTCAACCTGGGCGACGCAACGCCGATTCCCGAGATCCGGCTCCGTAGCCTGGCGGCGGCGAAGGCCGCCGCTGCCGCCGCTGCCGAGGCGGCTGGTGGCGGCCTTGCGGGGCCGTTCAAGGCCGCGGTGGACCTGATGCAGGGGGGCCAGCTGGCGGAGGCCGAGGCGGCCTTTGCCGAGCTCGCGGTCAAGAACCCGTCGGTGCCGCAGATCCACTACAACCTCGCGCAGCTGCACTCGCGCAAGGGCGACAACGCCGCCGCCGAGGCTGCCTACCGCAAGGCGATCGAGGTGGAAGCGAGCTACAGCGAGGGATACGTGGGGCTCTCGAACCTGCTGATGGTCACGCGCCAGATGGACCAGGCGCTCGAGGTCATCCAGAAGGCGGCCGCGGAGTATCCCGGCGAGGGCAGGCTCCAACTCCAGCTGGGGGTCGTGCTCTTCAATTCGAACCAGTACGAAGAAGCGGCCTCCGCGCTTGGCAAGGCCCTGGCTGACGATCCCGAGTTGACGGAGGCGAACTACTACCTGGGCACGATCGCGGTGACCCAGAACAAGCCGGCCGAGGCCGTAGCGTTTCTCGAGAAGTACCTCGCCTCGAACCCGCCCGCGGGGCAGAACAGGCAGGCCGCCGAGGGCCTGCTGGGTTATCTCAAGCCCAAGAAGTGATGCGGGATCGCATCGCCGCCGTACGCGACAGGATCGCTCGGGCGGCGGCGCGCGCGGGCCGGAAGGCCGAGGAGATCCGTCTCGTCGCGGTTTCGAAGATGTTTCCCGCCGCGACCGTGCGCGAGGCCTTCGACGCCGGCCTGCGCGACTTCGCCGAGAACAAGGTCCAGGAGGCCGAGGGCAAGTGGAAGGATCTCGATGAGCTGCGAGCCGGGGGCGCTGGCCTGCACCTCGTGGGTCACCTGCAGAGCAACAAGGCAAGGAAGGCCGTGGCGCTCTTCGACCAGATCCATTCACTGGACTCGGTCGATCTCGCGTTGAAGCTCGAGCATCAGGCCGCCGCCCTGGGCAAGATCGTCCACGTCCTGGTCCAGGTCGACCTCGGCAGGGAAAAAACCAAGTCGGGCGTCGACGAGCAACACCTGTTTCCGACGCTCGAGCAGCTTCGCGGTCTGAAGGCGGTCCGGGTCGATGGCCTCATGACACTGCCCCCCTTCACCGAAGACCCGGAACACGCTCGACCCTTCTTCCGTCGCCTTCGCGAGTACCGCGATCGGGCCCAGCAGGCCGGGCTGATCCTGAGCCGCGAGCTGTCGATGGGGATGAGCCACGATCTCGAGGTCGCGATCGAGGAGGGTGCCAGCCAGGTTCGCGTCGGCACCGCCATCTTCGGAGAGAGGAAGAGTGCTTGATGTTCGTCCTGGGAAACGTCCTTCAGGGCCTTGCCCAGGCCCTGGGCTTCGCGCTGCAAGCCTACAGCTACGTGCTGATCGCGCGCGCCATCGTCTCCTGGGTCGACGCCAGCCCGCGCAACCGCATCGTGCAGTTCCTGATCATGGCGACGGAGCCGCCGCTGCGCCTGATCCGCCGCCTGCTGCCGGTCAGCCTGAAGTATTTCCCACTCGACATCGCGTTCCTGGTGCTGTTCGGTCTCGTGATCTTTTCCCAGTATGCCGTCGTCCAGTCTCTCTTCGACATGGGCGTCCGGCTCAGGGTTCCTTGAAGGGAGGGCCTCGATGAAGATCTCCCCGATGGACATCCAGAAGCAGAGTTTCGAGCAGAAGCTGCGCGGCTACGACAAGGAGGAGGTGAAGACCTACCTGAGCCTCGTAGCCGAGGAGGTGGCCGCGACCCAGCGCGAGCGCGACAACCTCGAGCAGGAGGTGCAGAGCCTGCGCGCGCTGATCGACGAGCACCGCCAGCGCGAAACCATGCTCAAGAACACGCTGCTGACGGCGCAGCGCGTCTCCGAGGAACTGAAGGAGGCAGCCCGCAAGCAGGCCGAGAACGTGGTGAGGGAGGCCGAGATGCAAGCGGACAGGCTGCTGGAGTTGGCCCAGGCCCGAGCCCACGAGGTGGAGCGCGGCATCCTGGACCTGCGCGCGCACCGCAGTTCGATCCGCTCCGACATCCGCGCCCTGCTCACGCGGCTCACCACCATTCTCGATCTGCAGGAAGAGGCCGAGGTCGAGGACAACCTGCGCTTCCTGAAGCGGCGGGAAGAGGCGTAGGCGCCGCTTGCGGGCGGGTGTTCTCGACGTGCGCGAGCACCAAGCCGGGGCAAGCCTGCGTGTTCGCGTCAAGCCTCGCGCGCCTCGAGACGCGATCGAAGGCGTCCGCGAAGGCGCCCTGCGCGTCAGCCTCACGGCGCCGCCCATCGCAGGCGAGGCGAACGGCGCGCTCCAGCGGTTGCTCGGCAAGGCCGCCCGCGTGGCGCCATCGTCGGTTAAGATCCTGCGCGGCGCGAGCGGTCGCGAGAAGGTCCTGCGCTTCGAGGGCCTGTCGGCCGCCGAGCTCCGCGCTCGCCTCGAGACCAGGAGACACTAGGCACTTGCCGACGGCCGATCTCGTCGTCCGCAACATCGGACGACTCGCGACACTTGCGGGCCCCGCCCTGCGCGTGGGCGTGGCGCTGGGCGAGATCGGCCTGGTCGAGCGGGCGGCGCTGGCTGCTGCGGACGGCCGCATCCTGTACGCAGGGCCGGAGGCCGGGCTGGCTGCCGCCTGTTCGGTGGCTCCTGCCGCCACGCTTCTCGACGCTGCCGGCGCCGCCGTGATCCCGGGCCTGATAGATGGCCACACGCATCTCGCCTTCGCCGGCGATCGCGACGACGAGATTCGGCAGCGCCTCGCGGGGGTGAGCTACCAGGAGATCGCGGCGCAGGGAGGCGGCATCGTCCGCAGCGTCATAGCCACACGCGCGGCGCCTAAGCACGAGCTGGTCGCGGGTCTGCGCTCGCGGCTCGACGAGATGCTGCTTCAGGGCACCACGACCGCCGAGGTAAAGAGCGGCTACGGTCTCACGACCGCCGCTGAGATCCGCTCGCTCGAGGCGATCCGCGAAGCCGCCGCCTCGCACCCGGTGCGGGTGATCTCGACGTTTCTCGGCGCCCACGAAGTGCCGCTCGAACATCGCGCGCAGCGCGGCCGCTACCTGGAGATCCTGGTGCGGGAAATGATCCCCGAGGTGGTGCGGCTCCGACTCGCCGAGTTCTGCGACGTGTTCTGCGAAGCCGGCGTCTTCACCCTGGCGGAGAGTCGGGTGATCCTCGAAGCGGCTCGCACCGCCGGCCTGAAGCTTCGCGTCCACGCGGACGAACTGACCTGGAGCGGTGGTGCGGAGCTCGCCGCCGAGCTCGGCGCGCGCTCCGCCGATCACCTGCTGTTCGTCTCGGCAGCGGGCCAGCGGGCGATGGCAGCCTCGCGCTGCGTGGCGACGCTGCTGCCATCGGCCGCGTTCTATCTGCGGCTCGGACGCTTCGCTCCCGCGCGGGCCATGATCGAGGCCGGCGTCGCCGTGGCCCTCGCGACCGACGCGAACCCCGGCGGCGGCCTCTCGCCTTCGCTGCCCTTTGCCATGGCCATCGGTTGTTTCGCGATGGGCCTGTCCCTGGAGGAGGCGCTGTGCGCGGTCACGGTGAATGCAGCGTACTCTCTCGACGTGCACGAAGACACCGGTCGACTGCAGCAAGGGATGCGCGCGGATCTCGTGGTGCTGCGCTCGGAACGCCTGCTCGATCTGCTCCGCGTCGGAGTGAGCGCCGTCAGGACGGTCGTCGCGAACGGGCGCGTGGTGGTGCGCGACGGGCAACGAGTAGCGGCGTGACGATCTCCCCGGCCCTGGTGGTCGAGAAGCTCGTGAAGACCTACCCCGCCAAGGGCAAGGCGCCCGCGGTCGAGGCGGTGCGCGGGCTCTCCTTCAGCGTCGAACCCGGCGAGTTCTTCGGCCTGCTCGGGCCCAACGGCGCCGGCAAGAGCACGACCCTGGGCTGCATCACGACGCTGGTGCGCCCGACCAGCGGCCGGGTCCTCGTCGACGGCGTCGACGTCGTAAAGCGGCCGATCGAAGCGCGTCGCCGCATCGCCGTCGTGCCGCAGACGCGCAACCTCGACCGCGAGCTGTCGGTGCGCGAGGTGCTCACGTTCCACGGCCGCTACTTTGGCCTGCCGGCGGCTGAGCGGGAGGCGCGCGCCGAACGGCTGATGGCAGAGCTGCAGATCGCCGAGAAGGCCTCGGCGAAGCCCCTGACGCTATCCGGCGGCATGCAGCAGCGCGTGATGATCGCGCGCGCCCTCATGCACGACCCGCAGGTGCTGCTCCTGGACGAGCCGACCACCGGCCTCGATCCACAGGCACGCCGCTCGCTCTGGGAGACGCTGCAGGCTCTGCATCGCCGCGGCGTCACAATCATCCTGACGACCCACTACATGGAAGAGGCTGATCGCCTGTGCCAGCGCCTCGCGATCGTGGACCACGGCCGGATCCTCACCCTCGACACGCCGGCGAACCTCAAGAAGTCGCTGCCAGGGGGCGCCATTCTGGACCTCTGGACACGCACCTCGGTGCCGCTGGCGCCGGTACTGGGCGAGCTCGCCGGAGTCGTCCGAACCGAGAAGGTCGAGAGCCCCGACGTTGCTGAGGGCAAGGAACGCCTGCGCCTGTTCGTCGACCCCGGCGATGGCCTGTTGGACCGTGTGCTCGGAGCCGTGCGCGAGGCAGGCGCCGACCTCGACCACGTGAGCCTGATGGCGCCGAGCCTCGAGGACGTCTACATCCACCTCACCGGAAAGGAGCTGCGCGAATGACGGCGTTTCTCGCGCTGTTGCGGCGGGACCTGATAGTGGCGGGACGCAATGCCATGCCGCTGCTGCTGGCCACACTCACGCAGCCAATACTGGTGGTGCTCGTCTTCGGAAACATCTTGCCGCGGCTGCAGCTGGTGGCGCCGGAGTTCCGCACCGTGATGGTTCCGGGCCTGATGTCGATCACGATGCTGATGGCCGGTGTCCAGGGTGTGCTGATCCCGCTGTCGATCGACCTGGGGGGCAGCCGCGAGGTGGACGAGCGACTGCTCGCGCCGATTTCCGTGCTCGGCGTCTCGCTTCAGAAGGTGGTGGCCGGTGCGATTCACGCCGGCACGGCGGGAACCCTGGCGCTGCCGGCAATGATGCTGCTGATGCATCAAGTGGCGGGCGTCGAGGTGAGTCCGCGCTGGGAGCTGCTGGTTCCGCTGGTCGTGCTTTCCGGCCTGCTCTCCGCGGCCTTCGGCTTGACGCTTGGAACCCACGTCCAGCCCCGCTATAGCGGCCTGCTCTTTGCTGTGGTGCTGGGCCCGCTGATGCTCTTCGGCTGCGCGTACTATCCCTGGATGGGGCTTTCGGTGCTGGGTCCGGTCAAGTACGTCTTCCTGCTGAACCCTCTCGTGTTCATGAGCGAGGCGATGCGGATGGCCGTCACACCCGACGTGGCACACATGCCTGCCCCGATGCTCCTCGCCGGCCTGTTCGGTTTCACGGCGCTGTTCGTGTTCCTGGGAACACGCTCGTTCGAGAAGCGCACAATCCTGTAGGCAGCTCGGGGGGTACGGAACCATGCCCCCGCGCGCGCGAAGCACTCCGCCCCAGTCGGCCAGTCAATCATCGACCCCCCACCCTGTCCCTCCCCACGTAGGGGGAGGGAACCGCCCTTTGCCTCGGTCACGACCGCCGCTCCCCCTGCTTCGCAGCAGGGAGCGGTGGCGGTTTTGCGGGCCCCGCGTTCCGGCTTGCTCCGCGCGAACCCGGGGGTTGGTTCGCTCCCACCAAAGAAACCTCCGCGCGAAGGCTGTCATATACTCGCCCCAATGCCGGTGATCGAGAGCCAGATCGACGTGGCCTCGGCGGAGTTTCGCGAGAACAAGGCCGCCATGGACGCACTCGAGGCCGACCTGCGCGAGCGGCTCACGGCGGCCCGCGCGGGCGGCGGGGACGACGCCATGCAGCGCCACCGCGAGCAGCGCAAGCTGCTGCCTCGCGAGCGCATCGAATGGCTGCTCGACCCGGCGACGCCGTTTCTCGAGATCGGCGCGCTGGCGGCGCATGGCCTCTACAAAGGCGCCGCGCCGTCGGCTGGCATCGTCACCGGCATCGGCCGCGTGCGGGGCCGCGAGGTGATGATCGTCGCGAACGACGCGACCGTGAAGGGCGGCACCTACTTCCCGCTGACGGTCAAGAAGCACTTGCGCGCGCAGGAGATCGCCGCAGAGAACTGCTTGCCCTGTATCTACCTCGTGGACTCGGGCGGTGCTTTCCTGCCGCTGCAGGCCGAGGTGTTTCCGGATCGCGACCACTTCGGGCGGATCTTCTACAACCAGGCGCGGCTCAGCGCCGCGGGGATCCCGCAGATCAGCGTCGTCCTCGGCTCCTGCACGGCCGGTGGTGCCTACGTTCCGGCCATGAGCGACCAGACCGTGATCGTGAAGGGCCGCGGTACGATCTTCCTGGGCGGCCCGCCGCTCGTGAAGGCCGCCACCGGCGAGATCGTGACGGCCGAGGAGCTGGGCGGGGCCGACGTGCACTGCCGCAGCTCGGGTGTTGCCGACCACTACGCGCTCGACGAGGAGCACGCCCTCGAGACCGCGCGTGAGATCGTCGGCCACCTGACAGCCCGCAAGCAGTTGCCCTGGGAGCTGAGCGAAGCCGCGGAGCCGCTGTACGCCCCGGAGCAGCTCGGCGGGATCGTGCCGAGGAATCCACGCAAGGCCTATGACGTGCGCGAGGTGATCGCGCGGGTCGTGGACGGCAGCCGCTTCAGCGAGTTCAAGGCGCTCTATGGCGCAACGCTGGTGACCGGCTTTGCGCACATCCTCGGCTACCCGGTGGGGATCCTCGCGAACAACGGTGTGCTGTTCTCCGAGAGCGCGCTGAAGGCGACCCATTTCATCGAGATGTGCTCGCAGCGCAAGATCCCGCTGTTGTTCCTGCAGAACATCACAGGCTTCATCGTGGGCCGCGAGTACGAGGAGAAGGGCATCGCCAAGGACGGCGCCAAGATGGTGCACGCCGTGGCGAACACGCCGGTGCCGAAGTTCACGGTAGTGATCGGTGGCAGCTTCGGCGCAGGGAACTACGGTATGTGCGGCCGCGCCTATCAGCCCCGGCAGCTCTGGATGTGGCCCAACGCCCGGATCTCGGTGATGGGCGGCGAGCAGGCCGCCTCGGTTCTGGCGCAGGTGAAGCTCGAGCAGCTGGAGCGCAAGGGCGAGACGCTGACGCCAGCCGAGGTCGAAGCGTTCAAGGCTCCGACCCTGGCGAAGTACGAGGAAGAGGGCAATCCCTATTTCTCGAGCGCGCGGCTGTGGGACGACGGCGTGATCCCGCCCTCGCAGACGCGCAACGTTCTCGTGCTGGGACTCTCAGCCGCGCTCAACGCGCCCATTCCCGAGGCGAAGTTCGGCGTCTTCCGGATGTAGACGCGGCCAAGCGCTCGCGCGATTACGGCGGTTCGGGCGGCATGTCATACTCGGCCTCGTGAACTACGAGCGCATCGAGGTCGAGCGCGACGGGCCCGTCGTCCGGGTCTGGCTGAATCGTCCCGACGTCCGGAACGCTTTCGACGGGCTCATGGTAACGGAGTTGCGCAAGGCGCTCTTCGAGCTGAAGGACGACGACGCCGTGCGAGTGATCGTGCTGGGCGGGCGTGGACCGGCCTTCTGCGCCGGCGCCGATCTGCAATGGATGAAGGCGATGGGCGGCTTCAGCCGCGACGAGAACCTGCGCGAGGCGCAAGCGCTGGCCGATCTGTTCTTCACCGTCTACGAGTCGCCGAAGCCCGTGGTCGCACGTGTCCATGGTGCCGCGCTGGGCGGTGGCGCCGGCCTGGTCGCGGCGTCGGACATCCCGGTTGCGGCGCTCGGCACGCAGTTCGGGTTCACGGAAGTCCGGCTGGGCATATTGCCCGCTGTGATCTCGCCCTATGTGCTGCGGAAGATCGGCGAGTCGGCAGCTCGTGAGCTGCTCCTGACGGGCGAGCGCTTCGAAGCCGTGAAGGCTCAGGAGATCGGCCTGGTGCGCGCGGCCGTGCCGCCCGAGCATCTCGACGCCGCGGTCGAGGCGCGCGTCCAGGAGTTGCTGAAGGCCGGGCCCCGTGCCGTGGCCGAAGCCAAGGCGCTGATCCGCGAAGTGGCCTTCCGGCGGGTCGAGGACGTGCAGCGCTACACGGTCGAAGCGATTGCGGAGATCCGCATCTCGGCCGAGGGCCAGGAAGGCATGCGCGCCTTCCTCGAGAAGCGCAAGCCCGGCTGGCTGGCGTGAGCCCGTTTCGGAAGATCCTGATCGCCAACCGCGGCGAGATCGCGGTGCGCGTGGCCCGCACCTGCCGCGCAATGGGGATCCCGACCGTAGCGGTGTTCTCCGAGGTGGATCGTGAAGCGCTCCACGTTCGGGAGGCCGACGAGGCCGTCGCGATCGGGCCGGCCGAGGCACGGCACTCGTACCTGAACATCGCGACGCTGATCGCCGCCGCACAGCGCACGGGCGCCATGGCGATCCATCCCGGCTACGGTTTTCTGAGCCAGAACGCCGACTTCGCGGACGCCGTGGCCGCCGCCGGCCTCACCTTCATCGGCCCGCCTGGTCCGGTGCATCACGCGATGGGCGACAAGCAGGGCGCACGGCGGTTGATGGCCGCGGCGGGAGTGAGCGTCGTTCCCGGCTACGACGGCGACGACCAGCAGGATTCGACCCTGGCTGCCGAAGCGGCGCGCATCGGCTGGCCGGTGATGCTCAAGCCCTCGCGGGGCGGCGGCGGCAAGGGCATGCGTGTCGTCCGAAGCGCAGCTGAATTCGCCGCGGCCCTCGCCCAATCTCGCCGCGAGTCCACGGCCGCCTTCGGGGGCGACGTGATGGTCCTCGAGCGCTTCGTGGCGCGCACCCGCCACGTCGAAGTACAGGTCCTCGCCGATGGCCACGGGACGACGCTTCATCTCCACGAGCGCGAGTGCTCGATCCAGAGGCGGCACCAGAAGGTGATCGAGGAGTCGCCGAGCCCCGGGCTCGACGCGGCGCAGCGAGTTACGCTCTACGCCGCGGCTGTGGCCGCGGCCCGCGCCGCGCATTACGTGAACGCCGGCACTGTCGAGTTCCTGCTGGATCCGGAGGGCCGCTTCTATTTCCTCGAGATGAACACGCGGCTTCAGGTCGAGCACGCGGTGACAGAGGCCGTGACCGGGCTCGATCTGGTGCGGCTCCAGATCCAGGTGGCCGCGGGCAAGCCGGTTGTGCTTCGACAGGAAGAGATCGTGACACGGGGCCATGCCCTCGAGTGCCGCGTGTACGCGGAGGATCCGGACCACGACGATCTGCCATCGCCCGGCCGGATCCTGTTCTTCGCGCCGCCCGAGGGCCCCGGCATTCGAACCGACTCCGGAATCGCGACGGGCTCAGAGGTGACGGTGGACTACGATCCGATGCTCGCCAAGGTCGTCACCTGGGGCCGCGATCGCACCGAGTCCATCGAGCGCATGCGCGCAGCGCTCGCGCGTACTGCAGTGCTCGGCGTCGTGACGAATCTATCGCGACTGCAGGCGATCCTGGCGCATCCGGCGTTTGGAAGAGGCGAGTTGCACACGGGCTTCCTGGACGAGCATCTGGCCGATTTCAGCCGCCCCCAACCGCCTCCACCGGAGGCGCTGACGGCGGCGATCGCGGCGCTTCAGCGATCGCGGCTGTCCTCCAAGGGACCCGGAGCGCCGACGGCGGCCGATCCCTGGGCCTCGCTCGGGGCCTGGCGGCTCGCATGATTCGATTGCTTTGGGGCGAGACCGAGCTCGAGGTGGATCCGCGGGCGGCCGCGAGCCTCGACGTACGACCCCTTGGCCCCGGCACGTTCGTGCTGCGGCGCGGCGATGCCATCGAGACGTTCCACTGCGTGCGCGATGGCGATGCGTTTCATCTGTTCTGGCGCGGCGCGGCATACCGCCTGGAGGAGCTGGGCGAGGGTCATCGGGCCGCCCAACGCCACGCCACCGGTGCGCTCGAGGCCCCGATGCCGGGGAAGGTGATCGCGGTGAGGAAGGCGGCGGGGGAGCTGGTCGTCAAGGGGGAGGAGATCCTGATCGTCGAGGCCATGAAGATGGAGAATGCGATCCGCGCTCCCCGGGACGCGCGGGTGAAGAGGATCGCAGCCCGGGTCGGGGACATGGTGGCGCCCGGCGCCGTGCTGGTGGAGCTCGAATGATCCACGCGGGATGCGAGGTGGCGCCTTGAGCCTGCCGGCCCGCGTCCGCGTCGTCGAGGTGGGTCCGCGAGATGGCCTGCAGAACGAGGCCGCGGCGCTCCCAGTCGACGATCGTATCCGCTTCGCTGACGCGCTCATCGCGTCAGGGCTGCCGGTGGTCGAGGTGGGCGCCTTCGTCTCGCCGAAGTGGGTGCCGCAGATGGCCGGTTCCGAGGAGGTGTTCCGGCGGATCGCGAAGCGCTCCGGCACGCGGACGCTCGTGCTGGTTCCCAATCGCACCGGATACGAGCGTGCTCGCGCGGCGGGTGTGGGCGAGATCGCGATCTTCACAGCCGCCAGCGAGACCTTCAACCGCAAGAACATCAACGCCTCGATCGACGAGTCCTTCGCTCGCTTCGAGGAATTCGTGCCTGGGGCTCGGCGCGATGGCGTCTGGGTTCGTGGCTACGTATCGACCTGCTTCGGCTGTCCGTACGAGGGCAAGGTCGCTCCCGAGAAGGTCCTCGAGGTCGCGCGACGACTCGTCGAGGCGGGCTGCAACGAGGTTTCGATCGGCGACACGATCGGCGTGGGTGTCCCGACGCAGGTGACGGATCTCATGGGGCGTCTGCGCGACGCGCTTGGCGCGCCGGCGCTCGCCGTGCATTTTCACGATACGCGTGGCACGGCGCTCGCCAACGTCCTGGCGGCCCTCCACGAAGGCATCGCCACGGTGGACAGTTCCGCCGGGGGCCTCGGCGGCTGCCCGTACGCGCCGGGCGCGAGCGGCAACCTCGCGACCGAAGACCTGCTGTACATGCTCCACGGCATGGGCATCGCGACCGGCGTCGATCTCGCGCAGGTCGTCGCGGCCTCGCGCGCGCTTGCGCCGAAACTCGGCCACGCCCTGCCAAGCCGCTATCTGCAGGCCGGCGGCTAGTTCCTCGCCAAGATCAGTGGTTCGGAGGATGGCGCGGAGGCCAATTCGCAGCTGCCGACGCAGATGCGGACGAGCGAGGGCGTCGTGATGGGGACGATACCCCACGTGTCGCCCGAGCAAGCGCCGGGTCTCGTCAGCGAGCCGCGGCCGGAGGGCGGCA
The DNA here is from genome assembly GCA_032127875.1 of Acidobacteriota bacterium. Lineage (GTDB taxonomy): Bacteria > Acidobacteriota > Vicinamibacteria > Fen-336 > Fen-336 > CADEEV01. The sequence continues at coordinate 837 of JAQBHI010000127.1, read as the reverse complement.
GATCGGGCATATTCGCATCGAGGGCTCGCGGCCAAGCCGGAGCGCGACCGGTCCGAGAGCTTGCCCGGTGTCGGTCAGGCGCGCGGCGAGCGTCATGTTTCGGCCGTCGATGTGCCCAAAGAGGCGTGCCAAGTGGAGGATCCCGCGATCCACCGGATACGCGTCGACGTTGTAAAGGCCGGCCACGTCGAAGCGTCCCTCCGAGTCGAGAGGAATGGGCCCCGCCACGTCTCCCTTCGTGCAGCCGAGGTGGATGGGGGCTTCCGTGGCTCTGGCGATCAAACCCGCGTCGTCGCCACCCCAGGTGCCGGCCGGAACTCCAGCCAGGCGACTCGGCCCGGAAGGCCCGCAGGCGACCGTCAGCAGAACGAGGGCCGATCGAAGCCAGGTCTTCATGTCGAAAGAATACAAGGAATCGCCTAATGGTTAGTCAACGGAGTTCAGGAGCGCCACCGCTCGCAAACCTCGGTGGCGCGACGCGCTTGGCTTAGAAGTAAAGACGGATCCCGGCTCCCGTCTGGAAGCCGCCCGCATCGACCTCGGCGGCCGGCGCGTTGGCCACGGCGAACTTCGCCCTGTCCCGCGCATAGCCTCCCTGGATCCCGAAGCCGAAATTCTACGCGAAGCGCCAGTCGAGGCTCGCACCGGCGTTCCAGCCGAGCGGGCTGTCTTTCACTTTCGCTTGTGGAGCACTCGTGACCGTGACTTCGTCGTAGGGATAGGATTGGGAATAGACGACGTTCTGGAGCACGTCCGCCTCGACCTTGAAGAAGCTCACCCCGGCCCACGCCGAGAGGTCGAGCGCGCCGCTCGCCCCGAAGACGACCAGGTTCACGT
>JAQBHI010000126.1:0-77295 GCA_032127875.1 Acidobacteriota bacterium | reverse complement strand
AGGCCCGCTCGACTGCATCTTCCACTTCGCGAGCCCCGCCTCGCCCATCGACTATCTGCGCGTGCCGATCCAGACGCTGAAGGTCGGCAGCCTGGGCACCCACAACGCGCTCGGGCTCGCCAAGGCCAAGCAGGCGCGCTTCCTGATCGCGTCCACCTCCGAGGTGTACGGCGATCCGCTCGTTCATCCGCAGCGCGAGGACTACTGGGGCAACGTCAACCCGGTGGGGCCGCGCGGCGTGTACGACGAGGCGAAGCGCTTCGCCGAGGCCATGACCATGGCCTATCACCGCTTCCACGGCGTCGAGACCCGGATCGTGCGCATCTTCAACACCTACGGTCCGCGCATGCGCGTCGAGGACGGCCGGGCGATCCCGGCGTTTCTGTCGCAGGCGCTGCGCCACGAAGACGTCACGGTCTTCGGCGACGGCACGCAGACGCGCAGCCTGTGCTACGTCTCCGACCTGATCGAAGGCATCTTCCGGCTGATGATGTCGGACGCGGCCGATCCCGTGAACATCGGCAACCCGCGCGAGATGACGATCCGCGAACTGGCGGAGACGATCATCGCGCTCACGGCCTCGCGCAGTCGCATCGTGCTGAAGCCGCTGCCTGTGGACGATCCCAAGGTCCGCCAGCCCGACATCACGCGCGCCCGCAGCCTGCTCGGCTGGGAGCCCAAGGTCCCGCTCGACCAGGGCCTGGCCGTCACGCTCGCGTACTTCAGGAAGAAGCTCGGGATCTAGTCGTTCGTGACGCTGAGCGACAGGATCTGGCCGGGGCGGCAGCGGACGAAGACTTCCATCGGCTTGCAGCAGACGGGGCAGTCCTCGAAGTAGCTCTGCTCCTCGCCGGCGCTGGTGTCGACGCTCAGGGCGGCGGGCTCGCCGCACGCGGGACAGTCGACGATGGTCTCCTCGAGCATCGCCTAGGAGTGGCCGATGTCGGCCGAATCCGCCGGCGGCGGGGCGCCGCGGCCGTAGAAGTCGGAGCGCAGGTAGAGTTCCCGCAGGTCGGCCCAGAAGACCGACAGGCTGGCGGTAACCGGCATCGCCAGGAGCATCCCGACGAAGCCGAAGAGCGAGCCGCCGATCAGCACCGCCAGCATGATCACTACCGCATGCAGGCCCAGGCTGTCACCCACGATGCGGGGCGTGATGAAGTTGCCCTCGACGAACTGGCCGAAGGTGAAGAGGGCGGCGACCACCGCGAGCCGGGTCAGGCTCTGGTCGTCGACCCAGGAAAGCGTGAGCGCCAGCGGCAAGCCGAGGACGTAGGACATGAACGGGACGAGGTTGAAGAAGCCGATGACGAAGCCGACGAGTAGCCCCATCGGCACCCCGCACAGCGTCAGCGCGATCGAGTAGAAGACGCCGAGGATCAGCGCCACGCTCACCTGGCCGCGCACGAAGGCGGACAGCAGCTTGTCGACCTCTCCAGAGCGCGAGTACACATAGCCTCGCAGCCGGTGCGGAACCAGCTCGCGCATCCCGGCCTGGATGCGGTTCATGTCGAAGAGCAGATAGACCGTGAACACGGGGATGATCAGCAGGCTCAGGATCGTGAGCACGAACCCGAGCAGGCTCGAGAACATGCTCGTCACGACCCGCGTGACAGGGCCCACGATGCGCGGCGCCTGGCTCTTGAAGGCCTCCGCCAGCCGCTGGCGCGCCTCCTCTGCCTGCTCCGGGTACTGCAGGTTCAGCCGCTGGTAGAGCGGCTCGATCCTGGCACGCAGCACGCGCCAGTAGTCGGGGGCCTTGCGCACCGCGTCGGCCACCTGGTGGTAGGCCGTGGGCACGACGACGAGCAGCACCAGCACGACGACCGCGAGCACGGCGAGCGTCAGCAGGCCTACCGCCAGCGTGCGTGGGCGCAGCCTGCGGCTGAGCCAGCTCCAGCGGGCGAAGCGCGTCTCCACGGCGCTGACCGCCGGGTTCAGGAAGTACGCCAGAGCCAGCGCCGCGGCGAAGGGCGTGAGCGGGCCGGCCAGGGCCCACAGCGCGAGCAGCGCCAGCGCGACCCCCGCCAGGAGCAGCGCCAAGCGGGCTCCCCGGCCCTTGAAGAACTCCCTCACACCGAAGCGCTCTCGGCGCGGCTCACGGAGGCGAGGTAGACGTAGTGGAAGGCCGAGGCGACCGTGGCCACGAGCGTCGCGACGAAAAGCCAGTGCACCCGAGGAAAGGGACTACCCGTCGCATTCAGGAGCAGCACGACGCCCGCGGTCAGAAGCTGCAACAGCGTCGACAGCTTGCCCAGGAGGGACGGCAGGAAGATGCGGCGCCCGAGCGTGAGATTGATGACGGCCACCGTGAGAACGATGATCGCGTCGCGCGACAACGCGATCACGGTGAGCCAGACCGGGATCCGGACGACGACTTCGGCGCCCCACGTGAGTGCCACGAAAGAGGAAGCCAACAGGATCTTGTCGGCGATCGGGTCCATGGTGGCCCCGAGCGTCGTCTTCTGGTGGCCATGCCGGGCAATGTAGCCATCCAACAGGTCCGTGACCCCGGCCACGACGAACAGCACGAGCGCCCAGCCGAACTCGCGGGAGAGGACCATCACGACCAGAACCGGCGCGAGCGCCATCCGCAGGATGGTGAGCTGGTTCGCGACCGTGAGGACGGGCTCGGACATGATGCGTGAGGGCCGCCACCAGCGGCGACGGCCCTCGCCTTCGATCTTGGGGAGAAACGGCTGCTACTGGAGGCGATCCTTCTTCAAGACGAGCTGTGCCACGAAGTCGTTGCACGCCCTCTCCTGGGCGTCGCCCAGCCCGCTCTGCCGCCATTCGTCCGAGCCGGTTCCGGCCCCGAAGCCGCCCTTCGAAAAGCTGGCGCCGCCGCCCTTGCTCGACTCGCCGTGCCCTTTCACCGAGGCCACGATCTCGCCCGACGTCACGTCTATCAGGCGCGCGGTCAGGTTGACCTCGCTCTTGGTCTTCTTGCCGCCGAGGCCGATGCCCTTGATGCGCACGGCGCCGCCACGGGCCTCGGTCGCGAACTTGGTGATCGAGCCGGCGATGACGTACTTGACGCCCTTGATCTTGCCGATCTTGGCCAGGCTGGCGGCACTGGGATCCGCCCGGTTCGACTGCGCGAAGTCCTGCTCGGCAAGCACCGTGTCGAGCTTCTTGCGCTCGATGACCCGGAAGGTGCCGTCGTTCACCAGGGCGTCCACGACCTGGTCGGCCATGCCCTTGCCGATGTCGTACTGGCCCCACCAGTTGTCGATCGAACCATACTCGAAGTCCATGATCGCCACTGCCGGGCGCTCCGCCGCGTGTGCCGGCGAAAGCGCCGAAAGCGACGCCAACGTGACCGCTGCGAGGGCAAGCCCCCACTTGGATTTCATGCGCCTTCCCTCCCCATTTAACTCGACTATATCCGAGCGCGACTCCAAGGGTCAACGAGTCAGCGCCCCAGACGCTTCAGCTCCTCGAAGAGCTCCTGCTCGCGCGGCGAGAGTTCCGTGGGCACGAGCGGCTCGACCGAGGCCAGCAGGTCGCCCCGCTCACCCTTCTTTTCGAGCCGCGGCAGGCCCTTGCCCCGCAGCCGAAACGAACGATCGGCCGGGGTCCCCGCCGGGATCTTGATGCCCACCGGGCCCTCCAGCGTCGGTACTTGCACCTCGCCGCCCAGGACCACGCTGCTGAGCGGCGCCTTAACGCGCACCGCCAGGTCGTCGCCTCGCCTCTCGAACTGCGGGTGCGGTGCTAGCTTGACGCGCAGGTAGAGGTCACCGCCGCCGCCGCCCTCGCCCGCGACGCGGACCCGCGAGCCCTCGCGCACGCCGGCGGGAATCTTCACCTCGACGCGCCGGCTGCGCGCGCCCTCGCTGATCGAGAACTCGCGGCTCGCGCCTTGCAACACCTCGTCGAGTTGCAGCTCCACTTCCTGTTCGATCTCGACCGCCGCGGGCGCGGCGGCGCGCGTGCGGCCGCGTGCGAAGCTCTGCTCGAAGCCCTCGACGTCGCCGCCAAAGAAGGTGCGGAAGAAATCGGAGAAGCCCGCGCCGCCCACGTCGAAACCTTCGCTGCGCACATGGAAGCCACCGCGTGTCCCGCCGGCTCCGGTGCCGGGACGCACCATGTCCCAGTCCGCCCCGAGCTGGTCGTAGCGGCGCCGCTTCTCGGGGTCGGAAAGCACTTCGTTGGCCTCGTTGATCTCCTTGAAGCGAGCCTCCGCCTGCTTGTTGTTCTGGTTGAGATCGGGATGGTGCTTGCGCGCGAGCTTCCGGTAGGCCGCCTTGATTTCCTTGTCCGAGGCGCCCTTCGCGACACCCAGGCTCTTGTAATAGTCCTTGTATTCCATGCCTGCTCCTGCAATATAGGGTCAGGCTCCGGCGCAATTCAACACGGCGGAGCCGCTATACTTGGGCGCCATGGAACTGGAATCGGCCTCAGCACTGGTCACGGGGGCAAGCCGCGGCATCGGCCGCGCCGTCGCGCTGGCTCTCGCCCGTGCCGGCGTGCGACTGACGCTCGTGGCACGCAGCCGCAAGGATCTCGACGCCGTGGCGAGCGAGATCGCCGCCGGCGGCGGCTCCGCCATCGTGCACGCCGCCGACCTTCAGGACCCCGCCGCGGCGAAGGGCGTTGTCGATGCAGCAGTCTCCGCGCATGGCGGGCTGCAGGTCCTCGTCAACAACGCGGGCGTCGGCGGCTTCTCGCCGCTGGCCGAGACCTCCGACGAGGAATGGGAGCGGATCCTCGGCACCAACCTGACGGCCGTCTTCCGCCTGACGCGCGCGGCGCTGCCTCAGCTCACGAAGCGCGGCGGCCACATCTTCATGATCTCGTCGCTCGCGGGCCAGAACCCGATCGCGAACATGTCGGCGTATTGCGCGAGCAAGGCGGCGCTCGACCACCTCGCGAGCTGCCTGATGCTCGAGGTCCGGCACAGCGGCGTGAAGGTCACCACGATCGCGCCCGGCTCGGTGGACACCGGCTTCTCGAGCATGCCCCGCGCCGGCGACACTTCCTGGATGCTGAGCGCCGACGACGTCGCGGGCACCGTCCTCGACCTGCTCCGAACCCGTGACGGCGCCCATCTCTCGCGTGTCGAGATGCGCCCGGCTCGACCGCAGAAGAAGGCTTGATCCTCACGGCGCTCCGCCTGGCCTGGCGGGCCCTGGTACGCTTCCTCGACCACAACGGCCCGGACCGGGCCGCCGCCGTCGCCTACTACACGCTGCTGTCGCTTCTGCCGCTGCTCATCTTCGTGATCAACGTGGGCGTGGCGGTGTTGGGCTCGTTCGATGCGGCCTACCGGGCCACGCTCTATCTGCTGCGCGGCGTGATCATCCAGCTCGACCAGCAAAGCCTGCTCGCGCTGCGCGCGTTCATCGAGCGGGCCCACGACCTCACCTGGCCCAGCATCCTGCTGCTGGCCTGGACGTCGAAGCGCAGCTTCGCGTCGCTCTTCTCGGCGCTCGATCGCGTCTTCGAGGTCGAGGGCCAGGGCCTGCTGCGCGGCCTGGCCCGCGGCAACCTGGCGCCTTTCGCGATGGTGCTGATCACGGGCGTCGGCTTGCTCGCAAGCCTGGCCCTCGCCCTCGTCATGGCAACACTCGAGGGTTTTTTGCTGCGCGTCGGGGTCATGGGAAGCGCGTTCCATACCCTGCGCGTCCTGGCGCTCACCCAGGTAGTGCCCGTGCTCGTCACCTTGTGCTTTTTCTTCATCGTGTACCGCTTCGTGCCCGTGCGGGGGCTGCTATCCCGCCACGCCCTGGCCGGCGCCTTGCTCGCCACGGCCCTTTGGGAGCTCGCCAAGGCCGGCTTCGCCTGGTATGTGCAGAACCTCGTTCACCACGCCGGCCTCTACGGCACGCTCGAAGGCGTCATTGTCCTCGCGCTGTGGCTCGAGGTCTCCGTTTCGATCATCTTGTATTGCGGCGGAGTGGTGGCGCTTCTGATCGCCCCAGCCGCGCCCGCCTGAAGACCGCACTTTTTCGTTGACAGCGCTGTTTGCGGGGAGTAGCCTCCGCCCAAATCCAGGCAGTGCGAAGTCTTACCGGAAGAGGCGGGAACACGGGGGGTACCGTATGCCCAGCACGAAACTGTTCGTGGGAAACATTCCCTACGCAACCACCGAACAGGAGTTGAGCGAACTGTTCGGCCGGGCGGGCGGCAAGGTCACGAGCGCCCGCGTCATCACCGATTTCGATACCGGCCGCTCGAAGGGCTATGCGTTCGTGGAGATGGCCACGGCCGAGGAAGCCCAGAAAGCGATCGCCGAGTTCCACAACCTGACGATGAGTGGCCGCAACATCGTGGTGAGTGAGGCTCGGCCCCGCCCAACCGGTGGTGGTAACCCCGGCGCCCGCCGGGGTGGGCGCCCGCCCGCCTGACGCCAGGCGAAGATTAAGCGAAATAGCGGACCTGACTGGGCAGTGGTTGCGTGTACCGTCACGGGCGGAGGATGAAGAACCGTGACGATCCTGATCGAAGCCGCCGTAGCCACCTTGCTCCTGCTCGGGAGCGCCCTGCTGTTCAAGGAAATCCTGGAGCTGGACGCCTCGCACCCGCCGGCAGCCAAGCCGGTCGAACGGAAACTGCGCCGGCACGCCCGCTCGCTCGACAAGGCCGCGTAGCCACGGGGCACAGCCCCCGCGACCCCGAGTCCGGCAACTACGGCGTGCTAGACTACGATCCGATTTCGGGCCCCACGACCCTGTGGTGCAGAGGCCCAGCACGTCACCCTTTCAAGGTGAAGATCGAGGGTTCGAATCCCTCCAGGGTCGCCACTCTGCTACGGCCGGGCGACATGCCGGTAGCGTGCGCACCAGCCTCCCCAACCCCTTCGCGTCGCTTTCCGAGACTCAGTCGCTCGCGTACTCGTACGGCGCTGTGATCGGCTGGCCCTCGAGAAAGCGCGAGGGCCGGAAGCTCGTGATGTCGACGCTGGTCGGCGCGCCGGTCAGCAGCTCGGCCATCACTACGCCGACGGCTGGCGAGATCTTGAAGCCCATCCCCGAGAAGCCCGCGACCAGGTACAGTCCCTCGACTCCGGGGACCGGGCCCATCAGCGGCCGAGCGTCGGGACTCATGTCGTAGCAGCCAGCCACGCCGCGGAACAGGCCGGCGTCGGCGAGAGCGGGGATCCGGCGCGCGGTCCGCTCGACGAGCTTCAGCATGCCTTCCTGGGTGGCTCCGATCGGGATTCCGTCGGGGTCGACGCCCCGCTTGCCGTAAAAATCGCCGATCAGGGTCAGGCCGCCGCTCTCGCTGCGGTAGTACGTCTGCGTCGGCGAGTCGATCCCCGCCGGGCCGATGCTATCGAGGCCGGGCGGGTTCTTGAGCAGGGCGACCTCGTGGAACTCGCTCTCGATCGGGGCGTCGAAGCCCGCGGCGGCGACGAGCGGCCGGCACCAGGGGCCCGTGGCGACCACCACCTGCGGCGCTTCGATGACGCCGTCGGGGACCACGACGCCGCGAACGCGCCCCGCCTCGACCGTGAGCGACGAGACCCGCGTCCCCGAGCGATATTCGACGCCGGCCTCGCGCGCCCGCAGCAGGAAATCTCCGGCGACCCCGGCGCCGTCTCCGTAACCCGAGTCGGGTTCGAAGGCCGCGGCGCTGACGTCCGAAAAGTCCCAGGCCGGCGCGACTTCTTTCAGCTCGTCCCGCGACAGCACCCGCGCATCGATGCCGTACGAGCGGTGCATCTCGACGTTCTTGCGCAGCCGCTCGATCTCGCCCTCGGGCACGATGCGGATGAAGCCGGTCTTCCTGAAGTGGCTCGGCAGGCCGAGGATCTCCTGCCAGGCGACGAAGATCTCGTAGCTCGCCTTGGCGAGCGCCACCTCGGGGGCGTGGCTGTAGTGCATGCGCACGAGGGCGGACGAGCGGCCGCTGCCGCCGCTCGCCACGTCGCCCTTGTCGAGCACGAGGACGCGGCCCGCGCGACGGCGCGAGAGCTGGAAGGCGATCGAAGCGCCGATCACCCCGGCCCCGATCACGACGATGTCGGCGGTTCGCGAGCTCACGGCTTCCGGCCCAGGTCCTTCAGCACCTGGTGGGCCGCGTTGCGGCCCGGCGCCGCCGTGACGCCGCCGCCGGGGTGGGCGCCGGCGCCGCACAGGTACAGCCCGGCGATCGGCGTGCGGTACTGCGACCAGCCGGGCACGGGGCGCATGAAGAAGAGCTGGTCGAGGGACAAGTCGCCGTGGAAGATGTTCCCCTCGGTGAGGCCGTACGTGCGCTCGAGATCCAGGGGCGTCAGCACCTGGCGCGCCAGGATCGAAGCCGGCACGTTGGGCGCGTACTCGCCGATCTTGCGGACGACGCCGTCGCCCAGGAGCTCACGCTTCTCGTCCCAGCTCCCCTGCTTCAGCTTGTACGGAACGTACTGCACGAAGCAGGTCATCACGTGCTTGCCGAGAGGCGCCAGGCTGTCGTCGGCATTCGAAGCCACGACGCAGTCCACCCACAGCTCCTCGGGCATCTCGCCCAGCTTGGCGATGTCGTAGCAGCGCTCGGCGAACTCCAGCGACGGCACCAGTGTGAAGAGCGCACGCTGGCTCTTCGACCAGTCCTGGGGCATGCCGATGACCTTCGGCTCCTCGGACAGCACCAGGTTGACCTTGGCGCACGGGCCATTCATGCGGATCGCCGACACGGCCTCGCGGAACTCGGCCGGCAGATCGCCGCTCGACAGCATGCCGAGGAACGTGCGCTTCGGGTCGGCGTTCGACACCACGAGCCGGGCGCGGATCTCCGCCCCATCCTCGAGCGTCACCCCGCGCGCCTTGCCGTTCGCCACCTCGATGCGCGCCACCGGCGCGCCGGTGCGGATCTCGACGCCGCGTTTGCGGGCCGCGGCGGCCAGTGCCTGCGTGATCGAGCCCATGCCGCCCATCACGTGGCCGTAGAAGCCCTGCAGGCCGTGGTCGCCGCTGCTCAGCAGGTGGAAGAGCAGGCCGATCGCCGTCCCGGGCTGGTAGGGACCGCCGTGCTTGCCGTAGACGTTGTTCGCGAGGATCAGCGTCTTGACCTTCTCGGACTCGTAGTAACGATCGAGGAACTCGCCGAGGCTCCCGGTCAGGAAGGTGATCATCTCGGCGATCTCGGCGCCGCTGATGCCCTTGATGCGGCGCCCCACGCGCACGGCCTCGAACAGGCCCGCGAGGCCCCGCGCATGCACGTCGGGGGGCGGCTCCATGAAGAACGGCTGCAGATAGCGCGCGAGCTTCTTGAGGCGCGCGTCGACCTCCGCAAAGACCCGGGCGTCGTGCTCCGAGTGCGCCCGCATCTCGGCGAGCGTGCGGGCCGGATCGGACCACCAGGCGAGGTAGCTCTTGTCGGGAAACGGCACGTACAGCGCGGGATCGCACGGCAGCATGCGCAGCCCGTGCGAGCCCAGTTCCAGCTCGTGGATCACCTCGGGCCGCAACATGCTGGCGATGTAGGAGGTCGTCGAGGCGCGGCAGCCGGGGTGGATCTCCTCGGTGACGCAGCAACCGCCCACGATCTCGCGACGCTCGAGCACCAGCGTGCGCAGGCCGGCGCGGGCCAGGTAGGCGGCGGCGGTAAGGCCGTTGTGGCCGGCGCCGACGACCACGGCGTCCCAGGTCGACTGACCAGAAGTCATGCGCTGCTGTGCCCTCCAGAGCGCCGAAGATACTACGACTGGGACACAGTTCGAGGGTTCGGCGCGTGACTCCAGGTCAGCGCAGCGGCATGTACCCCTGCCAGTCGGGCCAAACAAACTCTGGCTTCCAGTAGCCTGCCGGTACCGCGCAGGGCTTGCCCGCCAGAGATGGTGGGCAGCCCTGGCCCCGACGTAAGATGGCCGGATGAAGCTGTCGCGCTGCTCGCGCGCCGTGCTGGCGGCCGGGGTTCTGCTTGCCGCTTCCAGGGCCACCGGCCACGAGCCGAGCACGCTGCGCGCCGCGCTCGAGCGCTCGACCCCGCTGTTCGCCAGCCCGCAGCTCGCCGACGTCACGAGCCTGTCGTCTCCCGGTCACTTCGACAAGTACCCGAGCGCCGGCTTCGATCGTGCCGGCCGGTTGTGGGTGGCGTACACATCCATGCAGGCCGATCGCGACCGGATCGTGGTGCGCTCGCGAGACCGCCACGGTTGGTCGGCGCCCGAAACGCTCGCGACGGGAGAGGGCAACGAGAGCGGCGCCCAGTTCGCCTTCGATGGCCAGGGTCGGCCCTGGGTCTTCTGGCACGGGCGGCGAGCCGGAGGCTGGGCCGTGTACGCGCGGCGCCACGAAGCCGGGCGCTGGGGCGCCGAGCGGCGGGTGTCGCCCGCGGGCATCGATACGCTGCATCCGGTCGCCGTGGCGGACGCTACGGGCCGCTTGTGGGTGGCCTGGGAAGTCGCCGGTCGAGGCCGATTCTCGTTGCAACTGGTCGCGCAGCAGGGCAACGCGTTCTCGACGCCACTCGATCTCGCAAGCGACGGATCCGACCGCCGTCCGGCGCTCGCCAGCGCGCCCGACGGTGGCGTCTGGCTCGCCTGGGACTCGACGCGCGCCGGCAACTACGACGTCTGGCTCGCGCGCGCTCGCGCCGGCGCTCACGGGCAGCCGCGCCTGCAACTCCCCCAGCCTGTGACCCGTGACGCCGGCATCGACGACTCGCCTTCGCTCGCGTGTGCTCGCGATGGGACGCTTTGGGTTGCCTGGAACTCGATGCGTGGCCACCGTGGCGAGACGCTCCGGAGCGACCGTCACTCCGGCGACGCGTTCGTGCGTGCGTATCGCGACGGGGTCTGGCTCGCACCGCCCTCTCCCTGGCCCGGCGCTCTCCCGGGCCAGGTCAGCTTCGGGCTGAAGAACAAGACGCCGCGCGACGCCGTCGAGCCCTACTGGCACTGGAAGGCCACGCAAAACTATCCGCACGTCTTCGTCGACGGGGCGGGCCGGGCGTGGATCCTCTGGCGCACCGACGCTACCGGCGCGCACAACTTCGACCTGTGGGCCCGCGTCCACGACGGCGCCTCCTGGTCCGCCGAGCTGCAGCTCACGACGTTCTCGCCGGGCCGGGACGAGTTCCCGTCGGCAGCCATGGCGCCGGACGGCTCGCTGCGCCTCGCCTGGCAGGCCCAGGCGCTACCGGCGCCCGGCGAGGAGGCCCGCTCCCAGGGAGGCGACGTCGACGCGTACAACACTCTCGGCAACCCCAACGTGGTACTCACTGGAAGACTCGTGCCTCCAACGGAGAACTATGCGCCGGCGCCGATCGGGCCGACGCCCGAAGAGGCGTTCCGGGCCGACGAAATCGGAGAGCCTCAGACGCCCGGGCCGGCCCCGAGAACGGCACGCAGCGCCGACGGCCGCTACGGCATCTTCTTCGGCGACCCCCACAGCCACAGCATCCTGAGCGACGCCAAGACCGGCCTCCCGGACCAACTGCTGGTGCTCTCCCGCGATCCGCTCGGGCTCGACTTCGCCGTCGTCAGCGACCACACCGAGATGGGCCGGCTCCAGCCGACCGAACGCGCCGAGATCCAGTTGACGGCGCGCACCTTCACCGACGCCGGCCGCTTCGTGAGCCTGAGCGGTTGGGAATGGACGGCCGGGCCCGCCTACGGCCACCGCGTCATCCTGCATCCCGACGACGGCGGGCCGGTCCTGAGTTGGACGTCACCCGAGGGCGATACGATCGAGAAGCTGTACGCCTTCGTCCGCCAGCACCCCGGCATGATGTCGCCGCATCACACCGCCAACGCGACCTGGGGGCGCTGGAACCCCGGGGCAACCTTCGACGAGGTCCTCGAGCCGAACTTCGAGATCGCCTCGTGGCACGGCCGCTTCGAGTACTACGGCAATCCCCACGAGGGCCGCCGCCAGGTGCCGGGCCATCAGTATCAGGATGCGCTGCGGCTCGGACGCCACGTGGGTGTGATGGCGGCCAGCGACACCCATCACCTTTCGCCCGGCGAGGGCGGGCTCACCGCGGTGCTCGCCGAGCGCCTCGACCGCGAGTCGATCTACGATGCCGTCCGCAGCCGCCGCAACTACGCGACCAGCGGTCCCCGCATCGTCCTGGAGTTCACGGCGAACGGCGCGCCCATGGGCTCGCGCATCGAGTCCGCGGCGTCGATCCAGATGAGCGTCCGCGTGCTGGGCACGGCGCTGCTGGACCACGTCGAGATCGTGCGCAACCAGGTCGACAGTTTTGCGGCCGTGCGGATCGAGCAGAATCCCGAGGGCCGCGACGGCGTCTTCTTGTTGTACGACCCGGCCCAGCCACAAGGCGACCGGCGTGTGGCCCGGGACGACATGAGCCGCCTCACGTTCTCGATGAGCGACGAGCCGCCGCTCTCCGGCGAGACCAGCTACTACGTGCGCGTGACCCAGGCCGATGGCCACCAGGCCTGGTCGTCGCCGATCTGGGTGCGCCGCCCGGCGCCCTAGCGGCAGCATGCGACCGACTAAGGATGCCGTAGTCGCCAGGATCGACTCCCCATGCCCGTCTCGTTCGCCGCTTCCGGAGTGCCCCCAGTGAAGAGGACAGGCGTGCTTGCAGGGCTCGCCTGCGTCGCGCTCGCAGGCTGCGGTGGCAGCGGGAGCAATACGACTCCGGAGCCAACCACCTGGACCCAAGGCGTCTTCCCGACCTCGGGGACGTTCGCGGCACAGTGCGCCGCCCCGCGCTCCGGCACGGACCCGACGACCGGCGCAGCCTTCCGTGACAGGCAGGGCTCGACCCTCGCCGAGAACAACTTCCTGCGCTCCTGGACCAATGAGCTGTACCTCTGGTATGCCGAAGTCCCCGATCAGAACCCCGCCTCGCGCACGACGGCCGAGTACTTCCGCCTGCTGAAGACCTCGGCGACCACGCCTTCGGGCAACCCCAAGGATCGCTTCCATTTCACCTATCCGACCGCGGAGTGGGTGGCGCTGTCGCAATCGGGGGTGGAGGCGGGATACGGAGCGCAGTTCGCGATCCTGGCCGCGAGCCCGCCGCGGCAGGTCACGGTCGCGTACACCGAACCGCACTCGCCTGCGACCACGGCGCCAGCGAATCTGGCGCGCGGGGCGCAGGTACTCGAGGTCGACGGCGTCGACGTGAAGAATGCGAGCGATGGCGCGAGCGCCGACACGCTGAACGCCGGCCTGTTTCCGACTGCGGCCGGCGAGACACACGTCTTCTCGATTCTCGATCCCGGCGCCAGGGCTCCGCGCAGCGTGACGCTGCTGTCTGCGACCGTCACCTCGACGCCGGTGCAGAGCGTCAAGACCCTCAAGACAGCCACGGGCCCGATCGGGTACATGCTGTTCAACGATCACATCGCGACTGCCGAGCAGCAGTTGATCAGCGCCTTCGAACAGCTCTCTGCGGCCCATGTGGCCGGCCTGGTCCTCGACATCCGCTACAACGGCGGCGGCTATCTCGACATCGCGAGCGAAGTCGCGTACATGATCGCTGGGCCGGGACCTACCACCGGGGCCAGTTTCGAGACACAGGTTTTCAACGACAAGCATCCAACCACCAATCCGGTGACGGGTGAACGCCTGGCCTCGCTCCCCTTCCACTCCACGTCTCAGGGGTTTTCGGGGCCGCAGGGCCGGCCGCTGCCGACTCTCAATCTGTCGCGCGTGCTGCTGCTCACTGGCCCGAACACCTGCTCGGCGAGCGAAGCGATCCTCAACGGCCTGCGGGGCGTTGGCGTCGAGGTGGTCCAGATCGGTTCCACCACCTGCGGCAAGCCGTACGGCTTCTACCCCAAGGACAACTGCGGAACGACCTACTTCTCGATCCAGTTCCAGGGCGTGAACGCCCAGGGGTTCGGCGACTATGCCGACGGTTTCTCCCCCGCGAATGCAGCCGGCAAGACCGGCGTGCTGCTGCCCGGCTGCTCCGTCGCCGACGACTTCGCGCACGCGCTCGGGGATCCGGCGGAGGGGCGGCTATCCGTGGCGCTGAGCTACAGCGTCCACCAGGGCTGCCCCGGCGCGGCAACTGGAGTGGCGGAACTCGAGGCCCTCGCGGGAACGGCCGCGTCGGACGGGCGGCTGTACAAATCGCCCTGGCTCGAGAACCGCATCCTGCGCCGGTGATCCGAAGCCTGGCACTCGCCGGACTGCTTGTCTGCCCGGCTTGCGCGAGCCTGTCGGCGCGCGACGTGCCGGCGCTGATCGTGGATGAGACACCGCAGAGCCGTGCGGAACTGCTCCGCACGCTCGGCGAAGCCATGAACGGAGCCCCGGTCACGCTCGCGGAGGACGCGCTCACGAAGGACAGCATGCTGCTCCTCGAACGCCAGGAGCCCCGCGACGAACGAGGCCTGCCGTTCAGCGGGCGCCTGGCCGGCAAGCCTGAGGCGTTTCAGCTGGTGAAGCGCGCCTCGCGCTGCGTGCTCGTGCAGCAGCGGACCGGCCAGCGTTTCACGCTCGCCTCGGCGAGCTGCGCGCCGCAATAAGCGGCGTTTTCTTGCGAGTCAGGGCTCAGGCGCCGGATACAGCTGGCGAATGGCCCTTCGGTCGGCCTCACTCAGGCCGGTGGCTTCGGGCCCCCCGATGTCTTCCGCCGAGCGCAGCTTCTTGCGATACCCGAAGAACACGCGCTCCGGGTCCATCGGGTGTCCAAACGCGTACATGATCTCCCCGATCCGGTCGCTGTGCGGGAGGCCCAGCGCGTGGCCCAGCTCGTGGACCGCGGTCAGATAGACGATCAACTGCTTCTGCAGCGGGTCGCCCACCGGGTCGGTCACGACGATGACGTCGGCGCGCAGCACTCGACCGTCTCCGTCGAGCTTCGGCATCGTGAAGCCGAAGTGCGCCAGATCGCGGGTGAAGACCACGCGAATCCCGCGTGCCGGCGGCAGCTCGCTCTCCTCGAAGCGCAAGCTGCCTCCGGTCGCGTCGCTCCACACGCCGAGCGCCCGGCGCACCAGGTCGCGGTCCCGCTGTCGGCCGCCTTCCCCCTGAATCCAGAAGGGCACCGGCGCGTCCGTGGACCAGCGCGGGGCGGCCACGAGCAGCACGCCGATCGCGAGCGTGCTGACCGCGGCGAGCATCGCCCGAATCTTACACGGCTCCACGAAAAGGGGCGTAGTATCTCGCGAACATCACACGACTCTTCGGAGACCAATGCGCTCGGCATCCCCCTCTATTCTCTGCCTCACGACGCTCGTTGCCTGGGGTGCCGCGAACGCCGACGCACAGGTGACCGCGATCCGCTTCGGGCGACTGATCGACGGCCGCGGAGGCGTTACCCAGAACGCCGTCGTAGTGGTCGAGGGTGAGCGGGTCCGCCACGTCGCTTCAGGCGACGAAGCGGTCCCGCCGAACGCGACAGTCATCGACCTGCGTCGCTTCACCGGCATCCCCGGGCTGATCGACGTGCACACCCACATGACGTTCTGGTGGGACTCGAGCGTGGGCAGCCCGCCGTGGGCACAACTGGGAAGCCTCGGCCCCGCCGTCACTGTGTACCTCGCTCAGGAAAACGCTCGGCGGACCCTGGAGACCGGCGTCACCACGGTTCGCGATCTCGGCTCGTGGGAGTTTACCGACGTCGCCATGCGGGAGCTGATCAATCGCGGCGCGATGCTCGGGCCGCGGATGTTCGTCGCCGGCTACGGGTTGCACATCAGCAGCGCGCCCTACTGGCCCAGCCATTTCGCATCGGACCTCGGCCAGGCGGATGGCGTGGCCGAGGTGCAACGGGTGGCCCGCCAGCAGATCGCGGCCGGCGCGGACTGGATCAAGCTCTACGGGTCCACCGGCAGCGATCAAGACGTCACCGGGTTCCAGACCTACTCCTTCGAGGAGATGAAGGCGGCGGTGGACGTGGCGCATCGAGCTGGCAAGCGCATCTCGATCCACTCCTACGGCCCCGACGGCGCTCGGGACGCGGTGCGTGCCGGAGCCGACTCGATCGAGCATGCGACCGACCTGGACGACGCCACGATCTCGGAGATGGCCAGGCGCGGCACCTTCTACGTGCCGACCGTCGATCACAACCGGTACTACATCGCACACAAGGACGAGTACGGCTACGACGCATCCGTCGTGAGCCGACTCGACGACTACATCGCCCGCAACCTTGAGACCCTGCGGCGCTGCGTCCGCGTGGGCGTGAGAATCGCGATGGGCTCGGACGCGGTGTTCACCGGCTTCGGCGAGAACACCCGCGAACTGGAATGGTTCGTGAAGGCAGGCCTGACTCCCGCCCAGGCGCTGGCGACCGCGACGACGAACGGGGCGGCGCTGCTCGGGAAGGAGAAGGAGCTGGGTGCCGTGGCTCCCGGGTACTACGCGGACATCGTGGCCGTGGAGGGCGATCCGCTGGCCGACGTCGGCGCGATCGTCCACGGCGTGCGCTGGGTGATGAAGAACGGCCGAGTGGTCGTGGACAACTCACAGGCCCCGGCGAGCGCGCCCTAGCCGCCCGCTCTCAGCACGGGCGGGGCCGAGGCGAGCGGCTAGCCGAGTGCGGCCAGCCAGCCTCGCTTCCACTCCCCGAGGTCGCCCCGCCCTGTGACGACGGCCCGGATCATGGCCTCGAGTCCCACGACTTCGACCAGGTGCTTGGTCAGCGACTGCGAGAGGACGTAGAAAGGTCGCGCCACCCTGGATCGGTCTTCCTCGAGCCGCGGGGGATCGCCGTAGCCCCCCACCCAGGGCAGAACGGCTCGGCCGGGCGCGCCAGCCAGGGTGCGGCGCGCGGCCGCGTGGATGCCGCCGTTGCCCGCCTGCGTGAAGACGTGGGCGTCGTAGCCCCCGAGGGTTTCGCTGACGTGGCTCTCGAGGTAGCAGGCGAGGCCTTCGCTGAGCCAGGTGCGATTGCCCCGGGAGGGCACGAGTGCATGGACCGTCTCGTGGAGGTAGGGAGCCGAGCTGTTCTTGACTCGCTCCAACGGGAGGTATACGACACCGTGTTTGGTACGCGAGATCCGAATCTGCGAGCTTACCAGGAAGCGAATCCGACCGGCACGCCGCGCCCAGGCCGGCAACCCCGAAGCGACCAGCGACTCGACGTCCGCAACTCCGCGGTCGGCGAGCCTGGCGAAGGCCTCGGCCTCGCCCGGGTTGAGATCACCCGCCTCGAACTCCAAGGTCGCTCGCGATGTCTCAACGCGCATGCGCTCCCCGGCTCGAAGCTCAGACCCCGAGCCCAGGCCCAAGATCATGAGCAGACACGCCCAGGCGCCTGGCCTCGGTGCGACTGGCGCCTGCCTCATGGCCCCATACTAGTAGCTGCCCTGAGGACGCACGTCTGCCGCTTGGACGGCCAGCAGGCATGCGGTCGCTATCGATGCGCTGACTCGAGGCTTTCCGGCGGCCTGATGGTCGCCAGCGACTCGATATCGTCACGCGCTCCGAAAAACTCGGACATCCCCATGCAGTCCGGACCCAGGGCCGAAACGCTCGGGCCCGCGCTTCCCGGCCGGCGCGTCTTCATCGGCATCTGCCGCCTCCCCCGCGACGATTCATGGGCCGCTCACGGCGTGCCCCACAGACCGCGCACGCCATCGGCGATGTACTGCACCGCCAGCGCGGCGAGCAGCACGCCCAGCACGCGCGTCACGACGTTGACGCCGGTCTTGCCGAGGAGTCGGCCGAGCGGAGCCGACAGCCGAAGCGCCGCGTAGCCCAGCGCCAAGACCACGCCGGCGATTCCGAGCACCATGGTCAGTCCCAACGGATATCGGCGCGACTCCGCAGCCAGGATCATTATGCTCGCCAGCGTACCCGGGCCGGCGATCATGGGGATTGCCAACGGGAACACGCTGATGTCGGCGCGGGAACGCGATTCCTCCTCCTCTTCCTTGGTCTCACGCTCGTGTTGTGCCAGGACCATGTCGACGGCGATCAGGAACAGCAAACTGCCGCCAGCGGCGCGAAAGGCGTCCATGCTGATGCCGAGGTTGCGCAGCAGCCAGGCCCCAGCCAGGCCGAACGTAGCCAGCAGGCCACCAGCCACCAGCACGGCCTTGCGCGCGATCCGGCACTGCTCGCCCAGCGGGCGATCGCCCGCCAGCGCCAGGAAGACCGGCACCAGGCCGATCGGATCCATCACCACGAACAGCGTGAGGAATGCCTCGAGCGCCAGGCTTTCCATGCTCAGGCCGCCTCCTGCGGCGAAGCGCCGTCGAGCTCCGGCACGTGCGCCTCGATCACGCGCAGCGCCTTCCACCGCCCCGCACGGAAGCGGCGCATCATCAACAACCCCAAGAGAACGACGTAGGCGCTCGCCGTGGCCCAGGCGGTGTAGACACCTGCACCGCCGCGCAGGCACAAGACGTACGCTGGGACCAGCATCGCGACCCAGGACAACACGACCGTGAGCGCCAGCGGGTAGCGAGTGTCGCCCGCGCCCTTGAGCCCGGCAGCGAAGATCACGTTGAACATGTCGAAAATCGAGTAGACCGCGATGAAGCGCAGCAGCACGATCGCGATCTCCTGCACGTGAGCGAAGTCGCTGCCGGCGTGGGCGGCGTATGGCCCGAGCAGCAGCCCCGGGGCGAGCACGTAAAGAGCGCCACAGGCGGACATGTAGACGAGGCTGATCGCGAACGCCGACCATGTCGCTCGTTCGGCGCATTGCGGCTGATCGGCTCCCAGGTAGCGGCCGACGATCGCCGACACGCCGATCCCGAGGCCGATCGTCGGCATGAACACGATCATGTTGAGGTTGAAGGCGATGCCGCTTGCCGCCAGCTCGGCAGTGCCGATACGGCCGACGATCATCAGGAACAGCGAGAAGGCGCCCAGCTCGAGCGAGTACTGGAGACCCGCCGGCAGCCCAAAGCGCAGCAGCCGCCCGAACAGCCTCCGTTCGAAGCGCCAGCCGGAAAGCGTGTTGAAACGCTCGCGATGCTCGCGACCCAGGATGATGGCGAGGTAGATGAGTGCCCCGACGGCCTGCGCGATCACCGTCGCCCAGGCCGCGCCCACGACACCAGCGCGCGGAAAACCCGCACGCCCGAAGATCCAGAAATAGTCGAGCAGCACGTTCACGAGCGTGACGACGATGTTGGCGATCAGCACCATGTGGGTCTCGCCACGGCCCGCGAAAAACGTCGAAAGCGTGGCCATCAGCACGATCGGAAAGCCCCCGATCAGCAGGATGCGGGCGTACTCCACTTCGTAGGCCCGCACGAGCGGAGCGTGGCCGGCGAGTGCGAAGATCGGCTCGGCCAGAGGCGCTACGGCGGCGATCACGACGCCCGCCGCGAGCGAAAAATAGATGCCTTGCCAGATGGCGGGGCCGATCCTGTCGAAGCGCTTCGCGCCGAAATACTGAGCGATGAACGTCGTCAGGTATTCGCCGGTGCCCAGGCACAGGCCCATCAGCGTCCAGGTCGTGAACAGCGCGGTCACCGCCCCCGCCACGGCCTCGGACGAATACCAGGTCAGGAACAGCCGGTCCACGAAGACCTGGACCGTGAACGACATCTGGCTGAGGATCAGGGGATAGCTGATGGCCAGGACTTCGCGCCCGCCTGCGGGACCCCCCCAGAACGCCGTGACTTGCCGCCGCAACGAGCGCATCGCCTCACTCGCCGGAAGAGCACGCGGCGCAGGGCACACCGCCCACCAGGGGCCCTCCGCACCGGCTGCAGCGCGGCGCCTGCGAGGCATCCTCGGCACCCAGGCCGAGCCCGCACTCCGGGCACTCGAGCGTCGTCGGAGTTACCGCCGTTGCGCAGGCCGGGCAAGACGCGATCGTCTCCATGGCTGCCGCGTTTCTTCCAGCACCCGCCTCCAGCGCGGCGAGCGCCGTATCGTGTTCGTCGGCCGCGACCAACAGCTCGAACGATCTTATCGACCCGCGCACGGCGAAGCGGATTCCAGCCTCCCCGAGAATCCGTCCAAACGGCTCGATCTCGGCCGCCGAAGCCGCGGTCGCCAGGGGCACCAGGGGTCCCGCGGAGAGCTCGACGAGCGGCGCCGCGGCCCGAATATCGGATCCGTCGGGCGCCAGATCAATGCCCTCGTAGTGGTCCTCCAGGGCACCCCCGCAGTCGCTGCAGACGACGACCTCGGGTCGATACTCCTCGCCACACTCGCGGCACACGCGGAAGTGCATCCGCCCATCTTACTTTGACTGGCCGAGCCGCCGCCCCTACCCTGCCTCGATGCCGGCGCGGCTGGGAGTCATGATCGCCGTAGTGTTCTGGGGCGTCTCCTTCGTCGCGACGAAGTTCCTCGTCGGCCAGATTTCCCCGCTCGCGCTGGTCTCCGCGCGCGCCTGCATCGGCGCCGCGGCCCTCGGCGCGCTGCTCGCCGCGCGCGGCGAGCGCTTGCTGCCAGCGCGTGCCGCCTGGCCGGCGCTGCTTTTCCTGGGCTTCGTCGGCGTGAGTTTTCACCAACTGCTCCAGGCCTATGCGCTCACCCTGACCAGCGCCATCAGTACCGGCTGGCTGATCGGCCTCACGCCCCTGTGGGCGGCGCTGTTCTCCATCTTCGCGCGGCGCGAGCGCCTTGGACCGGGCAAGCTGCTCGGCTTGCTGATTGGCTTTCTGGGTGCGGCGTGGGTCGTGACCCGGGGCTCGCTCTCGGCGTTCGCTGCGCTGCCCTCGACGCGTGGCGACCTGCTGATTCTCCTCAGCACGCTCAACTGGGCCTTCTACTCCGTGATCGGCCACGGCACGCTCGTCCGCCTCGGCCCAACGAGCGCCACTGCGGGCGCGATGAGCGCGGGCGCCCTGCTACTGCTGCCGGTGTTCGTCGCGACACACGCCTGGCGCGAGCTATTGCGACTCACCCCCGCCGGGTGGGCCGCGGTCTTCTTCCTGGGTGTGTGTTGTTCGGCGCTCGGCTATTGGTTCTGGTACGCAGCCCTCGCACGGATCGAGGCCTCGCGTGTTGCGGCGTTCTTGTACCTCGAACCGCTCGTCACGCTGGCTGCGGCAGTCGCCCTGCTCGGCGAGCCGGTGAGCGCGGCGACGCTCGCGGGCGGCGCGGTCCTCGTCGCCGGTGTCGCGCTCGTTCAGCGCGCGCGCTCTTGACCACGGCGGGCGGGGGGTCTAACGTCGCCCCCATGCGCCTGGCCATGCGACTGATCGCCCTGCTGCTGCTTACGAGCGGATTCGCAGCCGGCGAGGACACACTGGTCGAGGTCCTGACGGTGCACAATCGTCCCGCGGACGAGCTGGTCGCGCCGCTTCTGCCGCTGGCGGGGCCCGAGGGTGCCGTCACCAGCATGCAGAACCGGCTGGTCGTTCGCGCGACGCCGGCGGCGATGGCGCAGATTCGGGTGGTCGTGGCACAGCTGGACGTTGCGCCGCGCAGGCTGTGGATCAGCGTCCGCCAGGCCACCAACTCGGCGAGCGAGACGCGCGAGGGTCAGCTTTCCGGAACCGTTGCCGCAAACGCGGGAAGCGTGCGCGTGTCGCCCGACGGTGCAATTGTCACCACGTCCGGCTCCCGGACGCGCGTCACCGGCGCCCTCAGCCAGAACTCGAGCCAGGCCTCCGGTCAGGACGTGCAGCGGCTACAGGCCCTCGAGAACCAGCCGGCCTTCATCCGGGTAGGCGACTCGGTTCCCGTGCCGACGGCGATCGTCGGGCCTCAATCGACCGTCGTCACAGCAACGGCGTGGGTGAACGCGGATACTGGCTTTTGGGTGCTGCCCCGTCTCGCCGGCTCACTGGTGACGCTCGAGATCGCCGTCGCGCGCGACGCCCTGCGCGTGGCGGCCTCGGTGCGGGAGCGGCGCCTCGACAGCGTCGTGTCGGGCCGCCTTGGCGAATGGCTTCACGTCGGCGCCAGCGCGACGCAGGCATCCGAGCGGGAAACGGTCCTCCTCGGCGGCGGGTCGCGCTCGAGCGGCTCCGACTGGAGCGTCGACCTCAAGGTCGAAGCCGACCCGACACCGTGACCATCGGCGTGCCGCAACAGGACGGCTGGCTGCCAACCCGCGAGGGCCTGAAGCTGTTCTGGCGTGAGTGGCTCCCGGACCATCCGCAAGCCGTGATGCTGCTGGTGCACGGCCTTGGCGAGCACTCCGGCCGCTACCTCCACGTCGCCTCGTACTTTGCGGAGCGCGGCTTCGTGGTGCTCGGCTTCGACTATCGCGGCCATGGCCGCAGCCAGGGTGCCCGCGTCCACGTCGAGCGCTTCGACGAGTTCGTCGAAGACCTCGCCCTGCTGCGGGCCAAGGCAGGCGCCGAACACCCCTCGCTCCCGCTGCTTCTGGTGGGGCACTCGCAGGGCGGGCTGATCGTGCTGCGCAGCGTGCTTGCATCGCCCGCGGCTGTGGCGGGCGCCATCGTGTCATCGCCGCTGCTCGGCGTGCATCCCTCGTCGCGACCGGGGCCGCTGCTGGGGGCGGCCGCGTGGGCCCTTTCGCTGCTGGCGCCGCGACTGCGCCTTGCCAACAGCGTGAATCCCGAACTCGTCTCGCGGGACCCGGCCGTCGTCGAGGCCTATCGGCGGGATCCGCTCGTCAGCAGGCGGGTGTCCTCGCGCTGGTTCACATCAATGCTCGCGGCCGTCGAAGACACGTTTCGGACAGCGTCCTCGTTGCGAGTTCCGTTGCTGCTGATGTCCTCGGGAAGCGACCGCCTGGTGGATCCCGAAGCCGCCGAGCGCTGGGCCAGGGGCGCCCCCGCTGGCCTGGTGGAGTACGTCCGCTGGGCCGGCCTCTACCACGAGATGTTCAACGAGCCGGAGCAGGAAGCGGTGTTCCGACGGATGCAGTCGTGGTGGCAAACACGTTCGGCAGGCCCAGCGGCAGTCCCGTGATGAGGCCGTAGCGCGGCTGACTCGGCAACTGCCTGTCTGCCGCCGCTTCCAGAGCCGCCGCCGATCCGACGAGCCCCAGCTCGGAATGGCTGCGCTCGAACTCGAAGCGAGCTTGCGCAATGACGATGGCCAGGCTCTGCTGGCTTGCGAGCCTCTTGGCCCGCGCCTCGCCAGCCTGCGCCAGCGGCGCCGCGGCCAGTACTCCAAGCGCCAGTGCGACAATCAAAGAGCTACGCTTCATCTCAGGCCTCCTCGTCCCCTTCGACATCTGCTTCACAGGCTCTAAGACGACGCATTCCGCCCAAAGGTTCGGAAAAGAACTTTGAACATCCAAGCCGCTGAAGCGACACGCGCGCTAGGATCTCGCGTGCCTCGGCTCGCTATTGCTCTCCCGCTCGCTGCGGCACTTCTCCTGCAAGCCGCGGCCAGCGCGTTTCCGGCGCAGGTCGAAGCGCATTACGCGCGCGGGGTGTATCCCCATCTCGCGCGCCTGCTGACGGCCTCCACTGCCCTCGTCCCGTTCCCGCTGGGTGAACCCGTGCTGGCTGTGTGCGCCGCCTATGCGCTGCTGGCGCTCGCGAGGCTCGCGGGTCGGCTGCGGCACCCAAGCCAACCGCGGCGCGTGCTGCTGGCGGCCGCCGCTCGGCGCCTGCTGCTCGTCGCGGGAATTGGATACGCGTTGTTCCTGTGCGTCTGGGGACTCAACTATCGGCGTCTGCCATTCGCCCGCACCAGCGCCCTCGCGATGCGACCGGCTGCCCCCAGCGAGCTCGCGAGCCTGGCGCGTGAGCTGGTCGCGGAGGCCAACGCTCTGCGCGCCGGTCGCAGTGAGGATGCCACGGGCGTCTTTCGCCTGGCCGCGGGGCGAGACGCCACGCTCGCCATGGTTGGCGTCGGCAGCCGCGCGCTCGCCTCCGGGTTCCCGGCACTCGCGGGTCCAACTCCGCGGCCCAAGGCCGCCCTCGCTTCCCCGCTGTTTTCCAGGCTGGGTATCGCCGGCATCTACCTGCCCTTCAGCGCCGAGCCACTCGTCAACGCAACGCTGCCCGAAGCCGAGCTGCCCTTCAGCGCCGCGCACGAAGTCGCCCACGCCCAGGGCTTTGCGCGCGAGGACGAGGCGAACTTCCTGGGGTATCTGGCCTGTCGGCTGCATCCGGACCTCGAGTTTCGCTACTCGGGGGCGCTGATCGCGGGCTTCCACGTGCTCGCGGCTGTCGATTCCGCACAGCCCTCCGCGGCGCGCGAGATCGAGGCTCAGCGCAGCCAGGCTGTCCGGCGCGACGTCGCCGCCATCGCGGCCTGGTCGGCGCGCTACGAAGGGCCGCTGCGCGAGGCCGGCGAGCGCGTCAACGACGCCTATCTGCGATCGCAGGGCGCGCCCGAGGGTGTGAGAAGCTACGGGCGGATGGTGGACCTGCTGCTGGCGGAGCGACGGGCGCGCAACGCTGGCCCCTCGGGAGGCGCCGTGTGAAGTCGCATGCCGCGTTCGCGCTGGCGCTGCTCTGGTGCGCGTCGGCCGCAGCGACGGCGCAGGAGCCGGACGAGTCGCTGCCGCAAGGGCAGTTCGAGGAGCGCGTGGACGTCTCGCGAGTCCTCATGGACCTGCGCGTGGTCGACGACAAGGGAGCAGCCCTCGTGGGACTGCTCCCCGAGCACTTGCGGCTCAGCGTCGACGGCAAGCCTGCGGTAGTGGACTCTCTCACGTGGGTTTCCGGCACGACGCCGTACGCCGAGGGCCTCACGCCGGAGCAGGCCGCCGCAAGCGGCGCGAGCGCCGCGCCCGCCGGCCGACAGCTCGTGTTTTTCTTTCAAAAAGACCTCTCGGCCTCGCGGCTGTCGGGCCTGCTGCAAATGAAGAACCATGCGCTGAAGCTGCTGGGCAGCCTCGAACCGGGGGACCGGGTTGCCGTGGCTTCCTTCGACACCCACCTGCGTCTTTGGACCGACTTCACCGCCGACCGGGACAAACTGCGCCGCATCATCGGGCGTTCGATCCTTTTCGACGAGGAACCGAGCCTGCTGGCAACCGGCGAACCGTCGCTCGTCACGGCCTACGATCGTGCGGCCGCGCGCAACGCCTCGAGCGCCGAGCAGGGCTTCCTGGTTCTCGCGAAGGCGCTCGAGGCTCTGCCGGGCACCAAGTCTCTGGCCTTTTTCGGCTGGGGGCTCGGACGGCTGTCCGGCGGCGTCTTCTCGATGCTGCCGGAATACGACCAGGCGCGTCGCGCGCTCCGAGACGCCCGCGTCGTCGTGTTCTCGCTCGACATCACCGACGCCGATTACCACTCGCTCGAGGTTGGGCTGCAGCAACTCGCTGAGGACACCGGCGGCTTCTACGCCAAGACCCACGACTTCCCGAAGCTGGCCATGGCCCGCCTCGAACGCGCACTCGAAGGCTACTACGCCCTGGCCTTCGTCAAGCCGCTGCTCCCGCCGGGACGCCACACGGTCGACGTGCAGCTCGTGGGCAGGAAGGGCAGCGTCCTGACGACGGCCGGCTACGTCGACTAGAGCTTCGCCATGAAGCCGGCGACCGTGGGACAGAAGCGGTCGAAGTCGACCAGGAACGAATCGTGACCCTGGACCGAGGGCAGGGCCACGAAGCTCACGTCGCGACCCTGAGCGGCGAGAATGGTGGCGAGCTCCTGCTGCTGATCGAGTGGAAACAGGAAATCGGTCTCGACGCCGACCACTAGCACCTTGGCCGCCCGAATCCGCGCCAGCCCCGCCTTCACCGTGCCTCCGTGCTCGGCCATGTCGAACAGGTCCATGGAGCGGGATAGATAAAGATAGCAGTTCGGGTCGAAGCTGCCCGCGAACTTCCTGGCATGGGCCTCGAGATAGGCCTCGACCTCGAACTCGACGCCGAAGATTCCCTGCTGAGGGTCCCTCACCTCCACGCGCTCGCGGGCGAAACGCTGGCGCCATTCCTTGGCCGAGCGGTAGGTGATGAGCCCCAGCTTGCGGGCCAGGCGCAGGCCCGTGACCGGGCCCGGGGCCGAGTAGTCCCCGCCCTTCCACTCGGGATCGGAGCGGATCGCCTCGCGCTGCACCGAGCGGATCGCGATCGCGAAGGGCGTGGCCCGCGCCGCCGACGAGATCGTCAGCAGCGCGTGCACCTCGTCGGGAAACAGCATCGAGTAGGCGAGCGCGGTCATGCCTCCGAGCGAGGGCCCGACGATCGCGCGCAGCCGCCCGATGCCGAGTGCCTTCACCGTTTCGTGGGCGGCGCCCGCAATGTCCTCGATCGCGAGCACCGGGAAGCTCATCCGGTACGCACGACCGGTGGCCGGGTCGATCGAAGCCGGCCCGGTCGAGCCGTGGCAGCTCCCGAGCGAGTTCACGCAGATCACGTGAAAGCGCTCGGTGTCGATGGCCTGGCCCGGGCCGACCATCTCCTCCCACCAGCCCGGCGCCTGGTTCTCCGCCGAGGAGCGGGCGTGAGCGCCCGGCGAGAGGCCGGTGACGAGAAGCACCGCGTTGTCCTTCTGCGGCGTGAGCTCGCCCCAGGTCTCGTAGACCATCTCGACCTGCGCGAGGCTGCCGCCGTGGCGCATCGAGAACGGTTTCGGCAGTCGCAGCGTGCCCCTCATGCGAAACTGATCCGCGGCTACGTTACCATGCGGGGTGGCCGGCTCGCGCCGAGTGGTGGTAGCCTCAGCGGCCAATGCGCTGGCTTGCCCTTGTCCTCGTCGCCTTGCTGCTGGCCGGGGCCGGGCTCGGCCTGGGCCTGCGCCATCTGGGCCGGCGCGCCCTGCCGCAGATCGACGGGACGCTCGCCGCCACGGGCATCGGAGCGAGCACCGAGATCGTGCGCGACCAGTGGGGCGTGCCGCACATCTTCGCGGCTTGCGACGACGACGCCTACTTCGCGCTCGGCTTTGTCACGGCGCAGGATCGGTTGTTCCAACTGGAGCTGCTCCGGCATCTCGGCCAGGGTCGCCTCTCGGAGTTGTTTGGCCCCGCCATGCTCAAGACCGATCGGCTGTTTCGAACCATGCAACTGCACCGTGTCGGCGTCGCAATGCTGGCGCGCGCACGACCCGAGGCTCGCCAGGGGGTCGAGGCCTTCGCCCGCGGCGTCAATGCCTCGGCCGCCGCCCTGCACGGCCGGCTGCCACCCGAGTTCGCGATTCTGGGACTCGACTTCGAGCCGGCCAAAGCCGACGACTTCATCGGCATCCTCGGCTACATGTCGTGGGGGCTCAATATGTCGTGGCACTTCGACCCGCTCTACACGAAGCTCGCCGCGCGACTGCCTCCGGAACGACTGGCGGAGATCTTTCCGTTCGACTTCGGCGGGAGTCCCTCTGCACACCCGCGCGCGATGACCCCGCGGCCGGCGGCGAGCCTCCCGCTCTTCGAGCTTTCGCCTGCGGAGCGCGCGCTGCTCGAGAGCGTTCCCTCGCTGCACGCCAGCAACAACTGGGTCCTCGGCCCGTCGAAGACGACCAGCGGCGCACCGATCCTCGCCAACGACCCGCATCTCGGCCATGGCGCGCCGGGCATCTGGTACGAAGTGCATCTGAAGACGCCTACCCAGGACGTGACCGGAGTCACGATCCCGGGCCTGCCGTTCGTGATCCTCGGCCACAATCGCGAGATCGCCTGGGGCTTCACCAACGTGATGCTCGACGGCGCCGATTTCTTCGCCGAAAAGCTACGGCCGGGCTCGCCGGGCGAGGTGATGAGCCGCGGCGAGTGGGTCAAGCTCGAGGAGCGCCGCGAAGAGATCCGCGTAAGGGGCGCGGCTCCCGTGCCTTTGACGATTCGCTCCACACCCCATGGGCCGCTGGTTTCGGATTTGCTGCCGGGCCAGGCCGAGGCGCTTTCCTACCAGTGGAACTACTTTGCGCCGGAGGGCAACGAGATCGAAGCCATCTACGCCTTGAATCGCGCGCGTAACTGGGACGAATTCCGCGGCGCGGTGCGTCACTTTGGCGCGGTTTCGCAAAACGTGGCCTATGCCGATCGGACCGGCCACATCGGCCTGCAGACGACCGGCCTGATCCCGCGGCTTCGGGGCAGGCTCGACGGCAGCGCGATTCGCAGCGGCTGGGACGGCTCCGAAGACTGGGACGGCTTCATCCCGTTCGAGGAGAATCCTTCCTCGTTCGACCCGGCCGAGGGCTGGCTCGCCTCCGCGAACAACCCCACCGTCCCCAGCTCGCCTTACTACATTTCGTCGCAGTGGGAGCCGCTCGATCGCTACCGGCGCATCCAGGAGATGATCGAGTCGCGGCCGCGGCACTCGCTCGACGACGTGAGGCAGATGCACATGGATACGCTGCTCGTCTCGGCGCGCGAGATCACGCCGGCGATCGAGGCAGCCTTCGGCGACGGGCCCGCCGACGCGGTGGTCGCCGCGGCGCTCGGCCAGCTTCGCGGTTGGGACGGAGACATGAAAGCCGAGCGCGCCGCGCCCACGCTGTTCTCGGTGTTCTACCGCAGGCTCTTCTACGCGATCTTCCAGGACGAGTTCGGCCCCGAGCTCGCGCGGGCGTATCGTTCCCATGCGAACGTGTCCGCGATCATGCTGGAGCAGGTGATGAGACACGGCCCGGAGCATTGGTTCGATCGCATCGACACGCCGGGGCGCGAGGATCGCTCCCAGATCCTGCGGACCAGCTTCGTTGCCGCGGTTCGCGAGTTGCTTCGAACACTGGGTGACGATCCCGCGAGCTGGCGCTGGGGCCGGCTGCACACGATCACGTTCCAGCATGCGCTGGGCCGCGGCTCTCGGCTGCTGGCGGCCTACTTCGACCGCGGCAGCTTCGCCGTACCCGGACACACTTCGACCGTGAACAAGATGGAGTTCGACGAAGCCGACTTCGAGGTTCGCGATGGGCCCTCGATGCGGCAGATCACCGACCTCGGCGATCTCGAGCGGTCGCTCAGCATCCTGCCAATGGGCCAGTCCGGGATCCCGGCCTCGGCGCACTACGACGACATGCTGCCGCTCTGGCTCTCGGGCGGCTACCATGCCTTCACGATGGAGCGGGTGAACATCGAAAAGAACGCCGAGGGCCGGCTGGTACTCGAGCCATGACCGGCCACGAGTTGCGCGCGATCCGTGCCGAGCTCGGCTTTTCGCAGCGCGACTTCGCACGGCGCATCGGCGTGTCGCCGCGCACCATCGCGCGCTGGGAGGACGGGCTGCACCCGATCGGGCTGGTATACGAGCGCCTGATCCGGATCCAGGCGGCCGCGCCTCGAGCGAAGCACGAGCAGGCATGACGCTCTCCGTGCCGGCCGCGATGCGCGCGATCGAAGTGGTGAGCCCCGGCGGGCCCGAAGTGCTGCGGGTCACCACGCGGGCGGTGCCCGAGCCTCACGCCGGCGAGGTCTTGATCCGCGTCGAGGCCGCCGGCGTCAATCGACCCGATGTCCTGCAGCGTCGCGGCCTGTATTCGCCGCCGCCGGGCGCCAGCGACATCCCGGGCCTCGAGGTCGCAGGCGAGATCGTCGCGCTCGGGACGGCCGCCGCGCCCTGGCGCACGGGCGATCGCGTGACGGCACTGCTGGCGGGGGGCGGCTACGCCCAGTACGCGGTGGCCCCGGCGCCGCAGTGCCTGCCGATCCCACGCGGTTACGACGCGCTGGCGGCGGCGGCGCTGCCCGAGACCTTCTTCACCGTATGGACGAACGTCTTCGAGCGCGGCCGGCTGACGGCCGGCGAAGCCTTCCTCGTGCACGGCGGCGCCAGCGGCATCGGCACGACGGCGATCTCCATGGCGCGCGCCTTCGGCGCCCGGGTCCTCGCAACCGCGGGCTCGGCCGATCGCTGCCGAGCCTGCGAAAAGCTCGGAGCCGAACGTGGCATCGACCGCAACCTCGAAGACTTCGTCGCTGTGACGCGCGATTTGACCGGCGGCAAGGGCGTCGACGTGATCCTGGACATGGTCGGCGGCGACTACCTGCCGCGCAACATCGCCGCCCTCGCCGAGGGCGGTCGGCTCGTGCAGATCGCGTATCTGCGCGGCGCCAGGGCGGAGCTGGACCTGGATGCGCTGATGCGCAAGCGCCTGACGGTGACGGGCTCGACGCTGCGCCCGCGCAGCGTCGCCGAGAAAGGCGCCATCGCGGCGGCGCTTCGGGTGCGCGTCTGGCCGCTGCTCGAAGCCGGAGAGCTTCGCCCGAAGATCCATGCGACGTTTCCGCTCGCCGAGGCCGCGGCCGCCCACGCGCTGCTCGAGTCCAACGAGGTCGTCGGCAAGATCGTGCTTTTGGCTTAGCGGCGGGCGACCACCGACGCCAGGCTTCGGCCTTCGAAATCACCTTCGCGGTGGCGGAGGACCTGGAGCGAGGCGACGCGCTCCAGTAGTTCGCCCGGCCTCAGCAGGAAATCCGGGTTGGTCGGCTTGCCGCGCGCGGCATGCGCCGTGGTGAAGGTCTCGTAGACCAGCAGTCCCTCGGGCGCGAGCGCGCGCCTGATCGCTGGAAAGAGGGGACGCTGGAGGTAGTTGAAGACGACGATCACGGCGTACTGGCCGTGGCCGATGTCCCTGCCGGCTTCCAGATCGACGAGCCCCGTCCGCAGCGGCAGGCTGCGCGCTGCGGCCAGACCTCGGAGCACTTCGAGTCGCGACGCGTCACGGTCGAGGCCGAGCACGTCCAAGCCGCGCTGGGCGAGCCAGAGCGCGTTGCGGCCCGAGCCGCAGGCGACATCGAGCGCCAGACCTCGCATCGGCAGCAGCTCAGCGTTCTGGACCAGCCACGCCGCCGCTGGCTCCAGCCTCAGCCTCCGAGCGCGCCGCTTCGGAAGTCGCGGATGGCCTGGTGGATCTCCTCGCGTGTGTTCATCACGAACGGGCCATAACGAACCACCGGTTCGTGCAACGGCTGGGCGGCCAGGAGCAGGAAGCGCAGGCTGCGCTCCCGGGCCACGACGCGCAGCGCCTCACCGTCGCTCAGCACGCCAAGCTGGCCGGATGTCATCTGCTTGCCCGCGCTCGCGTCCCCCACCCCCACTTCGCCCTCGCCCTCGAAGACGTACACCAGGCCGGTATGAGCCTGCGGAGTCGCCTGCTCGAAGCTCCGGCCCGCCGGCAGGCTCACGTCGAGGTAGAGCGGCCTGGTCGCGATGCCCACGACCGCGCCTCGGACTCCTTCAGACTCGCCCGCCACGACCCGCACCGTCGCGCCGTCGGCGCGCTTCACGACGGGGATCTTGTCCGGCGCGAACTCCTGGTAGCGCGGCGCCGTCATCTTGTCCTTCGCCGGCAGGTTCACCCACAACTGGAAGCCCCACAACAGGCCGTCGCGTTGCTGGGGCATCTCCGAGTGGATGATGCCGCGCCCGGCCGTCATCCACTGCACGCTCCCCGGCACCAGCTCGCCGCGGTTTCCACTGTGGTCCTCGTGGCGCATCACACCGGCGAGCATGTAGGTTACCGTCTCGAAGCCGCGGTGCGGGTGATCGGGAAACCCGGCCACGTAGTCGTCGCCGCTCTCCGAGCGGAATTCGTCCAACAGCAGGAAGGGATCGGCCGCATCCAGTTCGGGGCCGCCGAGGCTGCGCCGAAGCTTGACGCCGGCGCCATCGGAAGTGTCGCGAGCGAGCACGACGCGGGCGACGCTGCGCAGTTTCACCATCCGCGCAGCCTCTCGGTCCAGGCCGCGAGCGACTCCAGGTATTTCACGAGACGCTCCCGCGTCGGAGGGTCGCTGAGCCGCCCCTCGGCGTCGAATTTTTCGTGGGCGCTCGCGACCAGGAACTCCGGTCCTTGCAGCGCGTATGTCTGCGTGAAGACGAATGCCTGGCGCAGCTGGGCCTGGGCGCGCGCGGTTCCAGTCATGCCGGGCGACGCGCCGAGAATGCCGGCAGCTTTCCCATTCATCACCGGCTTCTCGCCCTTGGCCGCCCGCGAGGCCCAGTCGATGGCGTTCTTCAGCACGCCCGGCACGCCATAGTTGTACTCGGGCGTGACGATCAGCAGCCCGTCGGCGGCTGCGATCGCCGCCTTCAACGCCGTCACGGGCTCCGGCACCCCTGCGCTCTCCAGATCGGCGTTGTACAAGGGGAGCCCGGCGATCTCGAAGCTGGTGAGTTGCATCCCGGCGGGGGCGACCTCGATCGCGGCACGCAGCAGCGCCCGGTTGTAGGATTTCGTGCGGAGGCTCCCGGCAATCCCCAGGATCTTGACGTTCATGGCCCATCGTCGCGGACGCCAGGCGCGTGAGTCAAGCTAGGATCCGCGAGCGTGACGCCGATAGCCGCCGACCTGCGCGGGAAAACCATGCTCGTGACCAGCGCCAGCGCAGGTATCGGCGGCTCACCTGGGCGCTCGCGCGACGCCTCTCGGGCAGCGGAGTCACCGCCAACGCAATCCACCCCGGTGGCGTCGACACGGAGTTGTTCGCCAAGGCCGGCGGCTTCGCCGCCCGGGCTGCCTCCGCCTACGCCCGGCTCTTCACCAACACGCCCGCGGAAGGCGCCGACAGCGCCCTCTGGCTCGCCGCCGCCCCGGGGCTGCGGGCCTCGACGCCGCCTTCGTCGGCAAGCGCAAGGCGAACGCCCTGCTCGTTTCGCGGCAAGGGCGAAGAGGAACTCTGGGGACTCTGCGAATCGATGCGCCGCGCCGGATGGAGCAGTTGTGCCTTGCGAACCGAGTGTGTTACAAACACGCATTCCCTCCCAAAGACCGGGCCACGTCGGCTTGGATAAGCGAATGGACGAGGCGCGCGGCTCACGCCGCTACTACTGGATCTGTCCCCGTTGCCAGGAGCGGGTGCCGCGCCGGAGCGAGTGCTGCGTTTGCGGCGCAAGCAAGGCCGAGCGAAAGCGCGCCCACGAGGCCGTCACGGCTCCGGCGACCGGCCTGTGGAGCCTCGGCGCCTTGCTGAGCCTGGTGACCCTCGGCCTGCTCTGGGTCCTGCTCGAATAGGCCTCCCCTATGACACAGCCGCCGCTTGCATCAGCGGCTCGACGGGTGCATATTTCTTCTCGACATCCGGAGTGACCCGCCGTTTGCGGGCCCGGCAACCTGGGCGGACATCCCAAGGTGCCGTTCCAGCCGGCCGCGTGGCCAGGCTGGAAGATGTGGCCTCGAGCGCAGCCGAGGCAAGTGAAGTGTCCGGCGCGGCGGCCCCGCGTCTCCGGTTGTCTTCTTCGAGAGGAGAAGACCACCGTGCCCGATCCCAACCATCACTTATGGCGCAACGGCCGCCTCTACTGGGTGGCTTTCACCGTTCATCTACCCGGCTGGCAGAAGGAACGCATCCGGCTCTCGCTCGGCACGGCGGACCTCGCGGAGGCCCGCCGCCGCCGCGACGCGCTGCTGGCCGAGTATCCGCACCGGCGCGAGTGCACGCTGTCGCTGCGCCTGGGCATGAGCCGCTCCGCCCCGGTCGCGGCCTGAAGCTGGCCACGAACGCCGCCGCCAAGCCCGCGCACCCGAGGGAACGGTCGGAAACGCAGCGCCACTGGACGCTCAGTTCCGAGTCGGTGTCCGAGGGCCATCTCGACAGGTCTGTGACTTCACCGCGGAGTCGATCCTCGACGCCTATCTGACGCTCGACGGCCGCAGGCGTAGGCGACCTTGTCGGCGATTTCGCCCGGGCGGGCCACGCAAAGCGAGGCGTCGGCGGCGATTGCGAGAGCGATGGTCACGAGCAGCACGTCAGTGCGCGCGCAATTTCAGAACGACGACGTATTGATAGGGCAACAGCTCCGGCTCCTCGACCCGGGTTAGACCCGCCCGCGCGGCGTCGGCCAGGAACTCCTCGCGCGAGATGCGGTGCGACTGCGGCGGGCCGACCGGTGTTTCCTTCTTCTGGTAGTCGATGTTGACGATCCGGCCGCCGGGCCTAAGCGCCTGGGCGAGTCGCCGCAGGTAGTCGGGGCCGTCCTGAAAATGATGGTAGGTGTTCACGATCAGGGCGAGGTCACACGCCGAAGGCGGCAGCAGCGGATCCCTTGCGATCGCGAGCACCGGAGTCAGGTTCCTGATCCCCGCCTGCTCCACGCGCTCGCGCAGCGCCGCCAGGATCACCGGCTCGACGTCCACGGCCCACACGTGACCGGTCGGGCCGACCGCCTTCGCGAGCCGCAGCGAGAAGTACCCGGGGCCCGCGCCGATGTCGCAGGCGGTCTGCCCGGGGGCGAGGCCGAGCGCCTTCAGCACGGCGTCCGGCTTTTGCCAGGCATCGCGCGCCGGATCCTCGAGAGCCGCGATGTAAGCGTCGAGGTTCGAGGGATTGCCGAAGCGATCGCCATGGCCATGCTGCGGCGTTTGCGGCGGCGCGGCGAGCGCCAGGATCAACACGCCGAACGCGAGCTTCATGACTTCGAGTTTATACCGCAGCTTGAACGACCGCCGCCGCCACGGCTATTCTTCCGGCCATATGCGACCTCGATCCGCGTGTCTACTGTTCGGCGTCGTACTTCTCACGCACGGCGCCTCGGCGCCGGCCACCGAGCCGACGCCGTTGCGCGGATACTCACCACACGCCGCGCATCTCGAGCGCGCGATCGAGCGTCGTTTCCGCGAGCTCCCCGACGCCGAGCGCGCGCGCGCCTGGCATCGCTACTTCACGGCCGAGCCGCACGTCGCCACCTCCAAGCGCAACAACCATCTCGCGGACTACGTCGCGGAACAGTGGCGCCTGCAGGGGCTCGAGGACGTCGTGATCCGACGCTACGACGTGCTTTCGTCCAACCCGCGGGAGGTCAAGGTCGAGATGCTCGCGCCCCACGCCTACACGCCCAGCCTGCGCGAGGACCCGGTCCCCGAGGACCCCGACTCCCAGCGCTTGGACATCAGCGGCGCTTGGCTGTCGTTCTCCGCCTCGGGCGACGTCACCGCGCCAGCGGTCTACGCAAACAGCGGCAATCCTGCGGACTACGCACTGCTGCGCAGCAAGGGCATCGAGCCGCGCGGCAAAATCGTGATCGTCCGCTACTCGAACCCGTACAGTTACCGTGGCTTCAAGGCGCTCACCGCCCAGCGCGAGGGCGCCCTGGCGATGATCGTCTACTCCGATCCGGCCGAGGACGGCTACGGCCGCGGCGAGGTGTTCCCCAAGGGCCCGTGGGGCCCGGCGAGCCACCTCCAGCGCGGCGGCATCGCCTTCGACTTCATCGTGCCGGGAGATCCGCTGACGCCGGGCTGGGCCTCGCTGCCCGGCGCGCGACGGATCCCGATCGCAGAAGCGGCCTCCGTGCCCAAGCTGATCGCCGTTCCGATGTCG
The DNA here is from genome assembly GCA_032127875.1 of Acidobacteriota bacterium. GTDB lineage: Bacteria > Acidobacteriota > Vicinamibacteria > Fen-336 > Fen-336 > CADEEV01. The sequence continues at coordinate 42,442 of JAQBHI010000126.1, read as the reverse complement.
CATCGCGACGTCCAGCCGATCCTCGAGGCGCTGGGCGGCCCCGAAGCCCCGAAGGAATGGAAGGGCGCGTTGCCGATCGCGTACCGCCTCGGCGGCGAAGCGGCGAAACTCCACGTCAAGGTCGAGATGCAGACGGACATCCAGCCCAACCTCGTGGTCGAGGGTCGGATTCGTGGCAGCGACAACCCCGATGAGTGGGTCGTGCTCGGCAATCACCGCGACGCCTGGGTGTTCGGCGGGGTCGATCCTTCCAGCGGAACGGCGGCGATGATGGAGATGACACGGGCCCTTGGACTGCTGAAGCAAGAAGGCACGCGGCCCAGGCGCACGCTGGTCTTCTGCAGTTGGGACGGCGAGGAGGTGACGCTCACGGGCTCGACCGAGTGGGGCGAGCAGTTCGCAGACGCTCTCCAGCAGAAGGCCGTCGCGTATCTGAACGTCGACTCCGCGTCTTCCGGCCCCAACCTCAGCGTGAGCGCACAGGGCTCGCTCGCGCCGATGATCGTCGAGCTGACGCGTGAGCTCTCGGACCCCTCAGGCGTCTCGCTGTTCGAGGCCTGGACGCGATCGGAGAAGGCGGACGCGAAGACGGACGAGCAGCCCGCGCTCGTCAAGACCCGTATCGGCAGCGGCTCCGACCACACGGTCTTCCTGAATTTCCTGGGGCTTCCGGTCGTCGAGATGGGCTTCGACGGTCCCTACGGCGTCTACCATTCCGCCTACGACGACCACTACTGGGTGTCGCGGATCGGCGATCCGGGCTTCAAATACCACGTCCTGATGTCGCAGCTCTGGGGCTCGATGGCCCTGCGCCTGGCGAATGCCGAAGTGCCGCCACTCGACGCCGAGGCCTATGCGACAGCTCTCGGCACATTCGTCACGGCCCTCGCCGAAATCAAGGGTGCAAGCGCCGAGCTCGACCTGGCGGGGCTGGCGAGTCACGCCCAGGCGCTTCAGGGCGCTGGGCGCCGCCTGAACCAGCGTGTCGCGGCCGGTCTCCTGGGCGGAGCCTTGAGCGCCGAGCAAACTGCCCGCGTCAACGATGCGCTTCGGCAATTCGAACGCAACTGGCTCTCACCCGGGGGCATCCCGGGGCGGCCCTGGTTCAAGCACCTGCTGTTTGCTCCGCGCTACACCTACGCTGCGATGACGCTGCCGGGTATCACCGAGGCGGCCGAGCAGGCTGACTGGCCGCTGGCACGTGAACAAACCTCGCTCGTGGCCGAAGCCATCGCGCGCAATACAGCGCTCCTCCAGAGGGCCGCCGACGCCCTGCCGCCGAGTCCAGCACGATAGACAGCGGAGCGCCAGACTAACCAGAAAGGAGCCGGCATGTAAGCCGGCTCGCTCGGCGACCTCCCGCGACAGGCCAACTTCAGAAAAGACATGGTGCGCCCGGAGGGAATCGAACCCTCGCCCAGAGGTTAAAAGCCTCTCGCTCGACCTTCGAGCTACGGGCGCTCTCGCAAGAATCTGGAAATGGTAGCACGCCGCCCGCGGGCGGCTATTCGAACCAGCCGGCGATCGTGCTCGTGCCGCGCAGGATTGTGTCGAGGCGATCGGGGCCGGTGGACACGATGCCGATCTCGCAGCCGACCAGCTCGGAGAGCCGGCCTACATAGCGCTGCGCCCCGGCCGGCAGCATCGCGAAGTCGCGCACGCCACTCGTCGACCCAACCCAACCGGGCAGCGTCTCATAGACGGGCTCGCAGGCCTCGGCCACAGCCAGGTCCGCCGGAAAGTCCTCGATCAGCTCGCCCTCGTAGCGATAGCCGATGCAGACTTGGATCTCGGCCAGCGGGTCGAGCACGTCGAGCTTGGTGAGTGCTAGCGAGTCGAAGCCGTTCACGCGGGCCGAGTAGCGCGTGACCACGGCGTCGAACCAGCCGCAGCGCCGCGGCCGGCCGGTCGAAGCCCCATACTCCGCGCCACGTTTGCGGATCTCTTCCTCGAGACTGCCGCCGATCTCCGACGGCAGTGGCCCCGCGCCGACACGTGTCGTGTACGCCTTGGCGATGCCCAGGATGCTGTCGATGCTGGTGGGCGGGACTCCGAGCCCAGTGGCGGCCCCGCCGGCAGCCGCCGAAGACGAGGTGACGAAGGGATATGTGCCCAGGTCGAGGTCGAGCAGCGTTGCCTGCGCGCCTTCGAACAACACCGAATAGCCGCGGGCCATCGAGCGCCAGAGCACCAGGGCCGCATCCGCGATCTTCGGCCCCAGGCGCTGGCCGAAGCCCGTGAGATCCACGATCAGCGCGTCCCAGTCCAGCTCCGGCTTGCTCCCCGCCCCACGACAGATCGTCTCGAAGTGGCGGCGTGATTCTGCGAGCTTGCCCGCGAGCGCCTCGGGTCTCGCAAGGTCGCCCACCCGGATCCCGCGCCGGCCGGCCTTGTCCTCGTAGGCTGGCCCGATGCCGCGCTGCGTCGTGCCGATCTTGCGTTTGCCGCGAGCCTCCTCGGCCATCCCTTCCAGGATGCGATGGTGCGGCAGGATCAGGTGCGCCCGGTCGGAGATCACCAGGTTGTCCTCCACCTCGACGCCCTGTTCGAGCAGGCTCGCGATCTCCTTCTCGAGGGCCCAGGGATCGATCACCATGCCGTGCCCCATGACGCACAGGATGCCCGGATGCAGGATGCCGGCAGGGATCAGGTGCAAGACGAACTTGTCGTCGCCGAGGATCACCGTGTGGCCGGCGTTGTGGCCGCCGTTGAAACGCGCGACGACCTGGAAGCGCTCGCAGAGCAGGTCGACGATCTTGCCCTTGCCCTCGTCGCCCCACTGCGCACCGGCGATGACGATGTTCGGCATCGACTCCTTTCGGGACTGGTTGAAACGGCGCATTCTAGCCGCCGGTCCCAGATACCCGCAAGGTGATATATATTTGCCGCCCCCGCTGATGACGATCTCCGGCGAAGCTCTCGCACTGGACGGCCACAGCCTCACCCTCGAGGACCTGGAACAGGTGGCCTTGCGGCGCCAGGGCGTGGCGCTCGCGCCGAACGCCCGAGCGGCGGTGCTGAAGGCGCGCCGGGTGGTCGACGATGCCGTCAGCGCCGGCCGCGTGGTCTACGGTGTCACCACCGGTTTCGGCAACTTCGCCGAAGTCGTGATCCCCGGCAGCCGCCTGAAGGAGCTGCAGCTCAATCTGCTGCGTAGCCATTCCGCCGGCGTGGGTCCGCCCCTGAGCGAAGCCCAGACGCGTGGGCTGATGCTGCTGCGCGCCAACGTGCTCGCGAAGGGCTTCAGCGGTGTCCGGCTGGAGACGCTCGAGCTGCTGATCGCGATGCTCAACCGCGGCGTACATCCAGTCGTTCCCTCGCAAGGTTCCGTCGGCGCCAGTGGCGATCTGGCGCCACTCGCGCACCTGGCCGTGGCCCTAGTGGGCGAGGGTCGGAGCCGCTTCCAGGGGCGCGAGCTGGGCTCGGCCGAGGCGCTGCGCGGCGCGGGGCTCGCGCCGGTCGAGCTGCAGGCCAAGGAGGGCCTGGCGCTGATCAACGGCACGCAGCTCATGACGGCCGTCGCCGGCCTGGCGCTCGCCGAAAGCCTGCGTCTGGCCCGCACCGCCGACGTCGTGGGCGCGCTCACGCTGGACACCTTGAAGGGCACCGACGTCGCCTTCGACGTGCGGATCCAGGCGGCGCGGCCGCATCCTGGCCAGGCGGATTCGGCCACGAACCTGCGGGCGCTGCTCGCGCACAGCCCGCTGCGCGAATCGCACCGCGGCTGCGGCAAGGTGCAGGACGCCTATAGCCTGCGCTGCATGCCGCAGGTCCACGGCGCCGTACGCGACGCGCTCGGCTTCATCGCGCGCAGCATCGGCATCGAGATGAACAGCGCCACCGACAACCCGATGGTCTTCGCCGAGACCGGCGAGCTGCTCTCCGGCGGCAACTTTCACGGCGAGCCGGTGGCGATCGCCGCCGACCTGCTTTCGATCGCCGTGGCCGAGCTGGGAGCGATCAGCGAGCGGCGCACCGAGCGGCTCGTCAACCCAAGCCTCTCGGACTTGCCCGCGTTCCTCACGCCCGAGGGCGGGATCCAGTCGGGATTCATGCTCGCCCACGTGACGGCCGCGGCACTCGCCTCGGAAAACAAGTCGCTGGCGCATCCCGCCAGCGTCGACTCGATTCCCACCTCGGCGAACAAGGAGGACCACGTGTCGATGGGCGCCACTGCGGCGCGCCAGGCGGCGCAGGTGGTGACCAACGTCCGGCGCATCCTGGCGATCGAGGCGCTCGCGGCTTGCCAGGCGCTCGAGTTCCACCGCCCGCTGCAGACCTCGCCGGCGCTCGAGGCCGTGGTCGCGCGCGTCCGTTCGCGGGTCCCGGCCTACGACAAGGACCGGCTGCTCGCGCCGGAGATCGAGGCAATCGCGGAGCTGGTCGAGTCCGGGCAACTGGCGAGCGACGCCGCCACGATCTGCGGTACGCTTGTGTAGACCAATGGGCCGCTTCCTGACGACACGCCGCGCCGAATGGGCTCCAGGCCTCGCGATCCTCGGCGCCTCGATCGGGATCGCGGCCCTCATCGGCGTCTCGATCGAGCTGCGTTCCTGGCCGATCTTCGTGGGTCTGGTGGCCGTGATCCTGCTCGGGGTCGGCGCCCTCGAGCGCTTTCTCGCCAGGCGGCGGGTGCCTTCGCCACCGCGCGAACGCAGCCGGCTGCGCGTGATCCGGGGCGGCAAGCCTTCGCCTGCCGATCTCGAGAACGACGACACGACCAAGAACCAGCGGTACTTGATGTGACGACATCCGCTGTCGCGGGGCGTCAGGTCCGCGCGCCACGGGGCAGCGCGATCTCCTGCAAGTCGTGGCTGCAGGAAGCGGCGCTGCGGATGCTCATGAACAACCTGGACCCGGAAGTGGCCGAGAACCCAGCGGAGCTGGTGGTCTACGGCGGCATCGGCAAGGCCGCGCGCAACTGGGAGTGCTACGACGCGATCGTGGCGAGCCTGCGCGCGCTGGGCAACGACGAGACGCTGCTGGTGCAATCGGGCAAGCCGGTGGCCGTGTTCCGCACTCACGCAGACGCTCCGCGCGTGCTGCTCTCGAACTCGATGCTGGTGCCGGCGTGGGCGAACTGGGAGCACTTCTACGAGCTCGATCGCAAGGGCCTGATGATGTACGGCCAGATGACGGCCGGCTCGTGGATCTACATCGGCACGCAGGGCATCCTGCAGGGCACCTACGAGACCTTTGCCGAGGCGGCGCGCCAGCACTTCGCTGGCAGCTTGCGGGGCCGGCTCGTGGTCACGGCGGGCCTGGGCGGCATGGGTGGGGCGCAGCCGCTGGCCGCGACCATGAACGACGGCGTGATGATCGCAATCGAGGTGGACCGGCAACGCATCGAGCGCCGGCTCGAGACGCGCTACCTGGATGTGAGCGCCCTTTCGCTGGACGCGGCCCTCGCCCAGGCCCGCGAGGCGCAGCAGGCCGGTCTCGGACTCTCGATCGGCCTGCTCGGCAACGCCGCTGATGTGCTGCCGGAGCTGGCGCGTCGCGCAATCGTACCGGACCTGGTGACCGACCAGACCAGCGCCCACGATCCGCTCAATGGCTACGTGCCGAACCGCATGAGCCATGAGGCGGCCCTGGCGCTGCGCAAGAGCGATCCCGAGCGCTACATGGCCGAGGCACGACGCAGCATGGGCGAGCACGTGCGCGGGATGCTCGATCTCAAGAAGCAAGGCGCGGTGGTCTTCGACTACGGCAACAACATCCGGGCCGTGGCGCACAAGGTCGGCGTCAGCGACGCCTTCGCCTTCCCCGGCTTCGTGCCGGCCTACATCCGGCCGCTGTTCTGCGAGGGCAGGGGGCCGTTCCGCTGGGCGCTGCTCTCGGGCGATCCCGCCGACCTCGCCGTGACCGACGATGCCGTGCTCGCCACGTTCCCCGACGACAAGCCGCTGCATCGCTGGATCAGCCTGGCGCGCGAGCGCGTCAAGCCCCAGGGGCTGCCGGCGCGCATCTGCTGGCTCGGCTACGGGGAGCGCGCGAAGCTGGGGCTGGTCTTCAACGAGCTGGTGCGCACGGGCCGCGTCAAGGCCCCGATCGTGATCGGGCGCGACCACCTCGATGCCGGCTCGGTGGCCTCGCCCAATCGCGAGACCGAGGCCATGAAGGACGGCTCCGACGCCGTGGCCGACTGGCCGATCCTGAACGCGCTCATCAACGCGGTGGGCGGCGCCAGCTGGGTCTCGGTGCATCACGGAGGCGGCGTCGGCATGGGCTATTCGATCCACGCAGGCATGGTGATCGTGGCGGACGGCACCGAGCAGGCCGCGGTCCGCTTGCAGCGCGTGCTCACGAGCGATCCCGGCATGGGTGTCGCGCGCCACGTGGACGCCGGCTACGAGCGCGCGATCGACGTGGCCCACGAACGGGGCGTGCGCGTCCCAATGCTGCCGCGGCGCTAGCGGGCGCCCTCGTGGCTACCCTCTCCAGGCCCGACCTCGAGGCGGCGCTGCTCGCTCGCGCGCGCCTCGGGGCGCCGCTCGTGCTCACGGGCCCGCCGGGTTCGGGCAAGACGACGCTGCTGCGGCAACTGGCCGACCGGCTCGCCGGCGAAGGGGCCGTGCCGATCTACCTCGACCTGATGGGTGCTTGCTCGACGCCCGAACGCTTCGCGATCGCTGCGCTGCGCGCGATTCCCGCCGAGGGCCTGGGCCGGCGCCTGCCGCAGGCGACCGAGATCCGCCGCATCGCGGACTCCGGCCGGCTCCACGGCGTGGAAGCCACGAACGCCCTGTTCCGGCTGTGGGCGACGCTCGACGATGCCGAGGGTCGGCCCGTGGTGCTGCTGCTCGACGAGGCCACCGAGATCCGCTCGCTCTCCTATTTTCCGGGGCTTCGCCACGTCCAGGATCCCTTCGCCGCAGCGCTCAAGGCCCGCAAGCGCGCTACGATCCTCGCGACGTCGTTTCCGACCGCCGCCCGCAAGCTCTGGTCGTTCGAGACCCTCGGCGCGAGGCCGCTCACGAGCGACGAGATCGCGCCGGAGCTGCACTCCCCGGCCGACGCCGACGCTCTCGCGCGCCTCAGCCGGGGTTGGCCACGCTACGTCTCGATACTGCTCGAAGCGCTCACGGAACAACGCGGCGACGTGGCGGCGGCGTGGGCGGACGAGATGGCGCTGGGCAGACGCCTCGAAAGCGCCTGCCGGCAGACCTACGAGACGCTGCTCTTGCGCAGTCGGGGCTACGGGATCTGCAAGGCGGCTCTCGGCATCATCGCGGAGGAAGAGGGCCTGAATCTGACGGCGATCGTCCCGCGCCTGGGCCGCACCCCGGGCGCAGTCCGAGACTATCTGCAGTGGCTCGTCGGCGTCGACGCGATCCGCATGCTCAAGAAGCGCTACCTGTACGTGGACGGCGTGCTGCGGCAGTGGGTGCGGCTGCATGCCCGCGGCAGCGTGCCGACGCAGGCCGAACTCGCCGCCGCTGCTCGCGAGCTGTTGGCGGCCGAGCCAGCGCCGGCCGGCGCCAAGCTCACCATGGCAACGTTGCCTCCCCAGAGCCTGCCCACCCCCGAGCCGGAGCCCCTCTCGCCCACGAGCGTCTCGCGCCGCGACAGCCTGATCGAGATCGACTGACCGGTTCGATCGGCCGGACGCCCGCTACAGCAGCGGTTCGAGCAACTGGATCAGCTTGTCCTTCGAGATCAGCCCGATACGCTGCTCGGCGACCATGCCGTTCTTCAAGACCAGCAGCGTCGGCAGCGTGGTGACGCTGTACTTGAACGGCACGTCGGGGTTTTCTTCGACGTTCATCTTGCCGACTTTGAGCCGGCCGGCGAATTGAGCCGCCATGGCCTCGACAGTTGGCAGCAGCGTCTTGCACGGCACGCACCAGTCGGCCCAGAAGTCGACCAGCACGGGCACTGGAGATTTCAGCACGTCCGTTTCCCAGTTCGCGTCGCTCAGCGTCTCAACGTTGTTTGCCACGCTTCATGCTCTCCTTGCCAGCCTCACGCCTTCGCCATTGCGCGATGGTACAGCTCGACGTAGGCGCGCGCCGAGCGCTCCCACGAGAAATCGCGCGCCATTCCGTTCTGCTGCAGCTTTCGCCAGGCCGGCTTGTCCTGGTACGTCGCTAGCGCCTGGTCGATCGCCCACATCATGCCCGTGCCATCGGGGTGCTCGAAGCGGAAGCCGGTTCCCGTTCCGGCCCCGGCATCCCAGGGCTCGACCGTGTCGGCTAGCCCGCCCGTCGTGCGCACGATAGGCACCGTGCCGTAGCGCAGGCTGTACATCTGCGTCAGGCCGCACGGCTCGAAGCGCGAGGGCATCAGGAACATGTCGGCGCCCGCCTCGATCTTGTGGGCGAGCACCGGGTCGTAGCCGATGCGCACCGCAACGCGGTCCGGCGCACGCGCGGCCAGGGCCCGGAAGCCGTCCTCGACGGCGGCGTCGCCCGAGCCGAGCACCACCAGCCGCAGGCCTCTCTGCAGCAGGTCCCACCACGCCCCGACCACCACGTCGAAGCCCTTTTGCGACACGAGCCGTGAGGTGATCCCGAGGATCGGCAGGTCCGGGAACTCGGGCAGCGCCATGCTGCGCGACAGGTCCGCCTTGCAGGCCGCCTTCCCCGCGAGGTCCTTCGCCGAGTAGTGCTTCGCGATGTGGCTGTCGACGCGTGGGTCCCACTCGTCGTAGTCGACGCCGTTCAGGATCCCGCTGAGGTCGGCGCCACGCCCACGCAGCGGGCCGTCCATCGAGTAGCCGAGCTCGGGGGTCTGGATCTCGCGCGCATACTGCGCGGACACGGTCGTGAGCAGTTCGGAAAACATCACGCCGCCCTTCATGTAGCTCACATTGCCGTGAAACTCGAGGGCGCCATGCGTGCCGAGATTCCACGGCAACCCGATGACGCCGACGGTATCCAGCCCGAACACGCCCTGGTAGGCGACGTTGTGGATCGTGAACACGCAGCTCGAGCGATGCAGCGTCGGGTCGTCCCAGTAGAAGGACTTCAAATAGACGGGAATCAGCCCCGTCTGCCAGTCGTGCGCATGGAACAGGCTGGGCCTTTCGCCGCGGCTGCGGAAGTATTCGCAGACCGCACGCGCTAGAAACGCGAAGCGCAGCCGGTTGTCGGGATAGTCGTGGTTGCCGACGCCGTACGGAAACGGCCGGTCGTAGAAGTCGGGCTGCTCGATGAAGACGATCTCGACGCCGTCGGCGTTGGTGGCGCGGTAGAAACCCGCGCTGCGCGGAAGGGCATCCACCGGGACGTGAACCGAGCCCGCGAACTCGCCCGGCGGAAACGCGATCGGGCCGTAGCGTGGCAGGAACACGCTGACGCGGTGACCCAGCTTCACGAGCGCCTTGGGCAGCGCGGCCGAGACGTCGGCCAAGCCTCCGGTCTTGATATACGGGACCATCTCCGAGGTCGCAAACGCGATGTGAAGCCGTTCCGCCATGGGCTTCGAGACTAACATAGTCGACGTTCCATGCCTCGCAAGCTCGGGCAGCATTTCCTGTGTGCCGCCGCGGTCGAGCAACTCGTGCGCACGATCGAGCCGCTCGCGGATCAGACGTTTCTCGAGATCGGCCCCGGCAACGGCGCGTTGACGCTGCCGCTGGCCAAGCGCTGTCGCCAGGTCGTGAGCGTCGAGCTCGACGCCGGCCTGGCCCGGGAGCTGGCCGCGCGAGCGCCGGCGAATGTGCGCGTCGTCCAGGGCGATGCGCTGCGGCTCGAGCTCGCCGGTCTGGTCCCACGTGGCAGCCGCTTCGCCGCCAACCTTCCGTACTACGCCTCGAGCCCGCTGCTGCGCCGGCTGCTCGAGCTGCGCGGCCATCTGACCGACATCCACGCCATGCTCCAGGCGGAGGTCGCGGAGCGCATCGCGTCTCCCCCGGGGCCGAAGCAGTACGGCATCCTGTCGGTGATGTTCGCGCTGTTCGCCGACGTGGAGATCGTGCTGCGTTTCCCTCCCGAGGCCTTCTCTCCGCCACCGAAAGTCTCCTCGGCGGTGCTGAGGGTGCGTTTTCTAGCCCAGCCTCGAGCGGAAGTCACTGATCTGGCGGCCTTTGAACGCCTCGTCCAGCGTTCTTTCGCCCGCCGCCGTCGGACCCTTGAAAATAACCTGCAAGATAGCTATGCTAACCTCAAGGAGAACTTGAGGTTACTCAAGATCGCGGGCTCAAGGCGGGCCGAGACGCTATCCGTGGTGGAGTTCGCCGCCTTGTCGTCGAAGCTGACCGAAGGCTGAAGCCCCCGATCCGGGTGCCAAAGACCCTGTGACCGGCGACCAATCCGTGCGTCTCATCCCGCTGGGCGGGCTGGGCGAGTTCGGCCTGAACGCGCTCGTGCTCGAGTGGTCCGGACATCGCCTGCTGGTCGATGCCGGAGTGCTCTTCGCCGGGGCCGAGATGCCGGGCGTCGACTCCATCGTTCCCGACTTCGCGTATCTCGCCGAAAAGCCGGAGTCGCTTCACGGAATTCTGCTCACGCACGGCCACGAGGACCACATCGGCGCTCTCTGCTTCGCATTGCAAGCGGCGCCCGCTCCGGTCTACGGCAGCCCGCTCACGCTGGGCTTTGCACGCCAGCGCCTGCGCGAACGGGGCGTGAGCGCCGAGTTGCGGATACTGCGTCCCGGCCAGCCGCAGGCGATCGGGCCCTTCCGGGTACACCCGATCCGTGTCGCGCACAGCGTCTGCGATTCGCTGGCGCTCGCGATCGAGACCCCGGCCGGCGTCGTGCTCGCGAGCGGCGACTTCAAGATCGATGGGGACGCCAAGCCGGAGGAGCGCACCGATGTCGCGGCACTCGCGGAATGGGGCGAGCGCGGCGTGCTCGCGCTGCTTTCCGACAGCACCGGTGTCGAGCAGCGCGGCAGCACGGGCTGTGAAGACGACCTGATCCCGGGTTTCGAGCAGGTCTTCGAGCGCACTCGCGGGCGGGTGCTGGTGTCCTGCTTCGCGACCTCGATCCCGCGCATGCAGCGCGTCGCCGACGTGGCTCGAGCGGACGGACGGCGCGTCAGCTTCGTGGGCCGACGCATGCTCGACAACAGCGAGGTGGCGCGCGATCTCGGGCTGTTGCGCATCCCCGAGTCCGACGTGGTGCCCGCGGCCCAGGTCGGCGAGCGCTCGCCCGAGACGATGTGCCTGTTCGTTTCCGGAAGCCAGGGCGAGCCGCTCTCGGCGCTGTCGATGATCAGCGTCGGCGAGCACAAGGACGTGGCTGTCGGCCCGGGCGATACCGTCGTGCTCTCGGCACGCGTGATCCCCGGCAACGAGCGCGTCGTCTCGCGGCTGATCGGCAACCTGTTCCGGCGCGGCTGCGACGTGGTGCATCCGGGTGTCGCCCGCGTCCACGTCTCCGGCCACGGCGGCCGCGACGACCTGCTCGAGCTGCTGCGCCTGGTGCGGCCGCAGTACCTGGTGCCGATCCACGGCGAGTACCGGATGCTCGCGCAGCATGCCAGGCTCGCGGGCGAGGCAGGGCTTGCCGCAGATCGCGTGCTGCTGGCGGAGGATGGCGACGTGCTGGCTTTCAGCCAAGGGCGCGGCCACAAGCAGGCGCGCATCGCGGCGGGCCGCGTGCTGCTCGACCGCTCCGGCGGCGACGGCATCGAGGACGTGGTGCTGCGCGACCGCCGCCAGCTCTCGGCCGACGGCATCGTCGTGCCGGTCTTGGTTCTGGACAAGCAGACCGGGCGCGCCACGCAGGCGCCCGAGTTCGTGACACGCGGCTTCGTCGACGCGGGCGGGAGCGCCGAGCTGCTGGAGGCGGCAGGCCGCTTCCTGGTCGAAAGCGTCGAGTCGCGCTCCTCCGCGGAGCGTTGCGATCCGATGCTCACCCGCGAGCGCCTGCGCCAGCAGCTGCGCCGGTTCTTCCGCAAGCGGACGCAGCGGCGTCCCATGGTCATCCCCGTCGTGATGGAGATCTGATGGCGAACGACACAAAGTCCTCGACACGCCTCGCCGAATTCCTCGGGCTCGTCGCCTTTGCCCTGGCGCTGATGCTGCTGATCAGCCTGGCGACCTACACGCCCCGCGACCCCGTGCCTTTCTTCAAGGCCGGCGCCGCCGGTACCGCGGGCAACTTCATCGGGCCCGCTGGCGCCTTTCTCGCGGAGCTGCTCATCCCGCAGCTGTTCGGCATGGCCGCGCTGCTGATCCCGATGATCCTGGGCATCGCCGGCTGGAAGCTGTTCTGGTGCAAACCGATCGAGGCGCCGTACACCAAGGCCATCGGCCTGACGCTGTTGTTGCTGTCGCTCTCATCGCTGCTCACGCTCAGCTTCGGGGCGGTCGTAATCGAGAGCGAAAGCATCCGGGCCGGCGGGGCGGTCGGCGAGGCGCTTGGGGCGCTGCTCACGGGCAGCTTCAACCGCACCGGCGCCTACATCGTCGTCGCGACGCTGCTGTTCGTATCGCTGATCCTCGCAACGCAGTTCTCGTTCGCGGCGTTGCTGGCCGGGGTCGCCGCCATCGTGGGTGCTCGCGTGCAGGCGCTTCGTACAGCCTGGGCTCACTACCTCGAGACCCGCCGCAAGGAGAAGATGCGCCGCGAGGTGATCCGCAAGCACGCGCAGACGCAGAACGGCGATCCGGGGGTGCCGCGCGTGCGCAGGCTGAAGGGCCCTGCGGGCGAAGAAGACGGGGCCGACTTCGACGACGCGGACGAGGCAGCCGGAGACGTACTGCTGGCGAGCGGCCCGGCCGCTCCCCTGCGGCAACGACCGCTGCCCTTCGTGGCCCTGATCGACGAGGCGGAAAAAGCCGAAGAGCCAGCGCCCACACCACACAGGGCCGCCAGGAAGCCGGCGAAGAGCCCTACGCCCGCGGTGCGCGGCAACTTCACGCTCCCGGCGACTTCGATCCTCGACGAGATCAAGGCTGGCGATGGCGAAGCCCAGGAAGCGCTCTACGAGCGGGCCAGGGTCCTGCAGGCGAAGTGCATCGAGTTCGGCGTGCTGGGCAAGGTCGCGGACATCAACCCGGGTCCGGTGGTCACGACCTACGAATTCAAGCCAGACGCCGGCATCAAGTACTCGAAGGTCGTCGGCCTCGCCGACGACCTCGCGCTGGGCCTGCAGGCCGAGTCGATCCGCATCGACCGCATGAGCGGACGCGGCACCGTCGGGATCGAAATCCCCAACCTGGTCCGGGAGACCATCTCGCTGCGGCACATCGTGGAATCGGAGGCATTCCAGAAGGCGCCGTCGCGGCTCACGATGGCGCTGGGCAAGACGGTGGAGGGCGACACCTACATCACCGATCTGGCCCAGATGCCACACCTGCTGATTGCGGGCGCTACGGGCCAGGGCAAGAGCGTCGGGCTCAACTGTATGATCGCGAGCCTGCTGTTCAAATCGACGCCCGACGAAGTGCGCCTGATCCTGATCGACCCCAAGCGTCTCGAACTCGGCGTCTACGAGGACATCCCGCACCTGCTCACGCCGGTCGTTACCGACCCGAAGACCGCCGCCAATGTGCTCAAGTGGGCCGTCGGCGAGATGGAAAAGCGCATCCGCAAGCTCGCCTCCGAAGGCGTGCGCAACATCGAACAGTTCAACAACATCATCCGCGCGGAGAAGGCCCAGGCGAGCGGGCCCGACGGCGAAGAGGTGCTGCCGCTCCACTACATCGTGATCATCATCGACGAGCTGGCCGACCTGATGATGGTCAGCTCCCGCGAGGTGGAGGAATCGATCACACGCCTCGCGCAGATGGCGCGCGCCGTCGGCATCCACCTGATCCTCGCGACACAGCGCCCCTCCGTCGACGTGCTGACGGGCCTGATCAAGGCCAACTTCCCCTCGCGTATCTCGTTCAAGGTCTCGGCCCGCGTCGACAGCCGCACCATCCTCGATTCGATCGGCGCCGAGCGACTGCTCGGCAAGGGCGACATGCTGTTCTTGCCGCCCGGCAGCGCGCGCCTCACCCGCATCCACGGCGCGTACGTCAGCGAGAAGGAGATCGCGCGGCTCACCTCGTACCTGCGCAAGGTCGACAAGCCGGCCTACGACGACAGCGTCGGAAAGGAGGAGCGCAGGAGCGAAGCGGTCGAGATGGACGACCGCGACGAGCTGTTCGACGATGCCGTCCGCTTCGTCGTCCAGAACGGTCAGGCCTCGACCAGCATGCTGCAGCGGCGCTTCCGGATCGGCTTCTCCCGTGCCGGGCGGCTGGTGGACATGATGGAGCGCGACGGCATCGTCGGCGGCGCGGACGGCTCCAAGCCGCGCGACATCCTGGTGGCCCCCGAATACTACGAGACAGTCGACAACTGGCAGAAGTGAGGCGAGCGCTCATTTCGAACGCGCCACGGGTTCTTTGCGCCGGCCTGCTCGTCCTCGGCGCCCTGCCGGCGCACGGCGCCAGCGGCCGCCCGGATCGCAGCCTGTTCGCCGAGGCGAAGGCGGCGCAAGCGCGGCTCGCCGGCTCGACGACGCTGAAGGCCAGGCGTGCCGAGTGGGACAAGCCGGTCCTCAAATACCGGACGCTCGTCGCCAAATATCCGCAGAGCCCGTACTGCGACGACTCGCTGCTCGCCGTGGGCGATCTCTACCGCGAGATGGCGGTGCGCTTCAAGACGCCTCGCTTCAGCGACGACGCCGTGAAGTCCTACCGGATGCTCGTCTCGGAGTATCCCTCCAGCAGCCTGGGGGAGAGGGCGCTGCACAGCGCGTTCCAGATCGCGATCCAGGGCAGGGACAAAAAACGCATCGAAGAGGCGGCGAAGCTGTACCTGGGCGCCTTCCCCGACTCGAGCCGCGCCGCGGCAGTGAAAGCCTCCCTCAAGAAAACCTCGACCGAGAGGGCGGCGGCGCTGCCTCCGGCGCCGCCGCGCGGTCTGGTACCGGTTTTCAACCTTCGCTCCTGGAGCGGTGACTCGTCGACGCGCGTGGTGGTCGACCTGGAGAAGGAAGTGCCGGTGCGTCAGGACCGGCTGCATGGCCCTGAACGGCTATGGATCGACCTGCTGGGCGCCCGCCTTCACCCCAACCTCACCGATCGCGTGTTCCCGGTCGGCGACGGCCTGCTGGAGCAGGTTCGGGTCGGCCAGAACAGGGAGAACGTGGTCCGGGTCGTGCTCGACTTCAAGGACGTCAACGACCACGAGGTCTTCTATCTCCAGAACCCCGCCCGGCTGGTGATCGATGTGCGCGGCGATCCGCCCGCCACGGCGACGGCCGACAAATCGACCGCGACAGCCGATGCGACGGCTCCCGCTGGAGCGTCGGCAAGATCGGTAGTGATTTCCGAGATCGAGGACGTGGACTCGGCCGAAGGTATCGAGCGCTGGGTCGAGGAACGCCTCGCCGCGGAGAGGCGAACTGCGGATGGCGCTGGCGCGCCGACCGCATCCCCCACGCCGGCGGCGATGCCCAGCACGACTCCGGCAGCCGCCCAGAGCCCGCTTCCGACGCCCGCCCCAGGCCCGACACCGGCGCCTGTGCCGACGCCCGTCCCGCCGCCACCGACGACGCTCGTCGCGAGTCTGGAACCCTCGCCCTCCCCCACGGCGCCACCCCAGCCGCCGCAGATGAATCGCACCGGCTCCTACAGCCTCGCCCGCCAGCTCGGCCTGACGGCGCGCCGCATCGTCATCGACGCGGGTCACGGCGGCCACGATCCTGGAACCATCGGCCGCAGCGGGCTGCAGGAGAAGGCCCTCGTCCTCGACGTCGCGCTCCGGCTGGCGCGCCTCGTGAAGTCGGAGCTGGGCGCCGAGGTCGTCATGACCCGCGACAGCGACGTCTTCATCCCGCTCGAGGAACGAACCGCCATCGCCAACTCGAAGGGCGCCGATCTGTTCCTCTCGATCCACGCCAACAGCAGCCGCAACTCCAAGGCGCGCGGCATCGAGACCTACTTCCTGAATTTCGCAGCCGACCCCCACGCGGAAGAGGTAGCCGCCCGCGAGAACTCGATCTCCGCCGCGACCATGAAGGACCTCCAGGGACTGGTGAAGGCGATCACGCTCAACAGCAAGATCAACGAGAGCCGCGATTTCGCGAGCTCGGTCCACGAATCGATGGTCGAGAACCTTCGGCCCGGCTACCCGGACATGCAGGACCGCGGCGTCCGCACGGCGCCCTTTTATGTCCTGATCGGCGCGAACATGCCAAGCGTTTTGGCCGAGATCGCCTTCGTTTCGAACCCGGCGGAAGAGAAGCTGCTCAAGACCTCCGTGCGTCGGGAGCAGATCGCCAAGAGCCTGCTGGGGGGCGTCGGCCGGTATCTCGAGGGCCTCGATCGGAACCCCTCCCGACAGTTGACCCGGAATGCGCCTCCCTCTAGAGTCCTCAGCAGGGGAGCCAAGCCGTGAACGAGGCCGTGACCGAAACCATCACCTGGGTCAAGGTCGAGAAGCCCGTCTTCGATCTGGCCGGCGTACTGATCAACTCGCTGGGCCTCGCGGCGTTGTGTGCCGCCATCGCCGCACTGTGCGGCGTGGTGCTGGGCGGGATCCTGATCCGCCGGGCGCTGCGCCGACGCCGGCTCGGCGAGGACGCGCCCCTCGCCCTCGACCTGGACGCGACGCCCGCCTCCTGACGCCTCGCGTCATGGACTGTTGACATCCATGACGCAGTGCGTTATATTGGTGTCGTGGCAAGGCAAGCAGCACTCCGCCCCCGGGTCGTCAAGCGCTATGCCAACCGCAAGCTGTACGATCCGGCGGCCAAGCGCCATGTGACGCTCGAGGACCTCGCCGCGCGCGTCGCCTCAGGCGACGAGATCCTGGTGCAGGACCAGCAGACGGGCGAGGACATCACGAACCTGGTGCTCGCCCAGGTCGTACTCGAAGGCGTCAAGGAACGCACCGCGAGCATCCCGCGGCAGGTGCTGGCGCGGCTGGTGCGCTTCACCGCCGCCCCGATCCCGGGGAAGCCGGCAGCGCCACAGCCGAGCGTCGCGGTCCGGGCGCGCGAGGAGGCCGAGCGCATCGTTTCCGGCCTCCTGTCGCGTCAACTCTTGTCCTTCGAAGAGGCACTTGGCCTGCGGCAGGAGATCGCACACTCCGTGCAAAGCGTCGTGGCCGACGCACAGCGGGGTCTGGAACAGGCGCTCCACAGCCTGCTGGAGCGCAGCGAACGCGAGGGCGGAGTCAGCCTCTCGCTGCACTCGCTCAGGGAACGACTGATGACCCTCGAGACGTACCTGGCCGCGCCGGGCCCTGCGCCCAGGAAGCAGCCGGTGCGCCGAGGCAAGAAACGAAAAAGGAGAAAGTAATGGCGAAGAAGAACACGAAGAAGAAGCTGAAGGCCGAGGCTACGACGACGGGCCGCACTGCCGCCGAGGTGGCGCGCGGCGCCTGGCAGCAAGCGGTCGAGGCCGTGGTCTCGGTCGAGCAGCAGGCCGAGAAGCAAGTGCGGCGACTGCTGAAAAAGAACAAGCTCAGCGGCAAAGAGGCGGCCCGAATCGTAGCGGATCTCCAGGGTCGCTTCGAACGCGAGCGCAAGAAGGCGGGCAAGCGTCTCGACGCCCAGTTGAAGGCGCTCCAGGCCCGCATCCAGAAGGAGCGCGCGTCCGCGGGCAAGCGCGTCGGCCAGGCCGTGCAGCACACCCTGGCATCGCTCAACATCCCGAGCCGGCGCGAGATCGCGGAGCTCACGCGCAAAGTCGAAGAGCTCTCCCGCAAGATCGACGCGCTCAAGCGCCGCAAGTAGGCCGCCTCGCGTAGACTCGCGCCGCGACAACGGAGGTGGGCTTGGCCGGACACAAGGTGCAGGCGAGACGCTCACGCGGGAAACCCAGCAAGATCGCCCTCGTCTGCGCCGGCGGCGGCGTCACCGGAGCGGTCTACGAGATCGGCTGCCTGCGCGCCCTGGAAGGGATCCTGGGGCGCAGCGTCCTCGACCTCGACCTCTACGTCGGGGTCAGCGGTGGCGCCTTTGTCTCGTCGCTGCTCGCCAATGGCATCGCGCCGCGCGAGATGTACGACGAGGTCGCGTCTCGCTCCCCCTTCGGAATGTCGTCGGCGCCGCTGTTCAGGCTCGGACTCTCCGACCTGGCGCGGGGCTCGATGCAGGCGCCCCGCGTCGTGCGCGAGGCGCTCAGCACGGCCCTCCGCGAGCCGGGGCGCAACCTCTCGGACTTTGTGTTCTCGATGCTGGAACTGCTGCCTGCCGGCCTGCTCGACAATTCGGGCATCCAGGAGTTCCTGCAGGCCGTCTTCACCTCGCGCGGCCAGAGCGACCGGTTCGACGAACTCGCCCGGGCGCTGTTCGTAGTCGGCGTCGATCTTGATTCAGGAGAAGCGGTGGCCTTCGGCGACAAGGGTCACCGCAACGTGCCGATCTCGCGAGCCGTCCAGGCCTCGACGGCGCTGCCGGGACTGTACCGCCCGGTGCGCATCGGCGGCCGCGACTACGTCGACGGCGGCGTCAAGAAGACCGCTCACATCAACCTGGCGATCCGCCACGGCGCGAATCTGGTGATCTGCATCAACCCGATCGTGCCGATCCTCAACGTGGGGCCGAAAGGCCCCCTGCACGGCCACCTCAGCAACAAGGGCCTCAACTACGTCCTCGACCAGGCGCTGCGCATCATGCTCCACGGCCGCATGCAATACGGTCTCGAGCGCTACCAGGCCGAGCATCCCGAAGTGGACATCCTGCTGATCGAACCCACCCGCGACGACATGCGCATGTTCGCCTACAACATCATGCGCATGAGCGCGCGCAAGGTCGTGGCCGAGGACGGCTATCGTTCCGTGCTGCAAGGCTTCCAGAAGAACCATGCAGCCTATGCGCGCGTCCTCAAGCGCCACGGCATTCGGCTGGGCGATCCCGCCGCGGTGCCCCCCATCCCGGCACGCCAGCCGCAGCGCTCCCTGGTCGGCCGCGCCCTCTCCGGCTCGCTGGAGATGCTGGAAAGGAAGCTCAGGTAAGCGCTGGAGTTAGGCAGTGGGCCTTGCCGGACCCTCACATGTCCAGCAGGGCGCCGCCGGTGCTACCCGACCCAGATCGAGCGGCGTCTCGCGAGACGCCCGTCGATCATGCGCTGAATCGTCCCGCGCACCTGCTCTGCCAGCCGATTGACGAGAATCGGATCGTCGGCGGCCTCGGGCCCGTACTTCGCCACGGACAACGGGTCCGCAAAATCCAGGCTCCATTTCGTCGGCAGCGGCACGACGCCGAGCGGTCCCAGCAGCGGAAAGGTGGGCGTGATCGGAAAGTACGGGAGACCGAACGGCCGGCCGATCCAGTCGGCCTTTGCGAGCACCGGATGGATCTCCTCGCCGCCCACCACGGCGCAGGGAATGATCGGCGCGCCGGTGCGCAGCGCGAGGCGCACGAAACCGCCCCGGCCGAAGCGCGCCAGCTTGTAGCGGTCCTTGAAGCGCTTGCCGACTCCCTTGACACCCTCGGGGAATACTCCGGCCAGCGCGCCGCCGCGCAGCAGCCGCTCGGCGTTCTCCTGATTGGCCCGCACGGCGCCGCTCCTGGAAAGCAGCGGCGCCAGGAACGGCAGCAGCGCGAACATGTCGAGCGCCAGCATCCGGCACTCGCGGCGGGCCGGATGCTTGTGGCGCACCGCGATGTTGATCATCAGGCCGTCGTAGGGCAGCACGCCCGAATGATTGGCGACGATCAGAGCGGCGCCCTGGCTCGGCACGTTCTCGACACCGCTGGCCTCGACGCGCCACCACACCGTGTACAGGAACTCGAACATCGGCCGCAGCGTCTCCATGAACTTCTTGTCGAAGCCGAAAGCGTCGACCTCCTCCGAGTGCCAGGAGAAATGCCAGGCGGCCAGCGCGCGCGCCAGGTTTTCCCAGGAAAGGCCCTTGGTGCCCGCCTGGAATATCCGCGCGATCGCCACCAGCGCGCCTTCCCGGTCGACGACGCCTTGCTTCTGCGCGAGCTGCCGCAGCTCGTCTTCGAGAGCCCGCACCTTTTCTCGCAAGCTCTCGGCCTCTGAGCTCTGCCTGCCGCTACGGATCGACACCACCTTTGCCGAGGCCTTCACGCGGTGGCCTCCGCCGTCCCTGGAGCCGGCTCGGGATGCCGGTAGCGCAGATAGGCGAGCAGGGCATCGCGGCTGCTGTAACGCGGCCGGAAGCCCAGCTCGCGCTCCGCCCGCGCGCCATCGGCGACGCACAGATAGCGCACGTAGTCGAGGAACGCACCGGGGGCCTCGGCCAGACCCGCCGCCCACAGCGCGTCGGACAGCGCGTACGCGAGCGGGTGCGGCACCGGAAGCGGAACCTTGGCGCCCAGGTGCAGGATCGAGGCGAGCGGAATCGCGCTTCGCGGGACGATGTTGAAGGCGCCGGCCACCCCCCGTTCCAGGGCCGCCTCGGCGGCATCCAAGGCGTCGTCGGGATGCAGCAGTTGCACGAGCGGGTCGAAGCCCATCAGCGTCGGCACGACGCGGTTGTCGAAGATGCGCGTATAAAAGTTCCGAACGCCAGGCCCGAACAGCGGCGCGAAGCGCAGCACGCTGATCGCCATCTCGGGATAGCGCCGCGCGAATGAGGCCGCGTGCTGCTCCGCCTCGAACTTGTCGCGCGCCCAGGCCAGCGCGGAATTCGGCTGCAGCGGGCGCTCCTCGGTCAGGAAATTCGGATTCTGGCCGCGCGCCCCGTATACGGCAGTGAACGAGCGGAGCACGACGCGGGACACGCCTGCGGCAGCCGCCGCGGCCATCAGCTTCAAGGTGCCGATCGATTCCAGCTCGTGGGCGTAGCTCTTGTCGCGGCGCGGGTTCGTGAAGAAGGCGAAATGCACGACGCTGTCCACTTGCTCCTCGCGCAGCACCTGCAACAAGCGCTCATCCGAGGCAGGCTGCGTGAAGTCGATCTCGTGGTGCCGGACCTCGAGCGTCGCGGGCGGAGCGGCGATGTCGATCACCACGAGCTTGTCGGCGCCGCGCGTCTCGATCAGCCGCCGCAACAGTCTGCCGCCCAGGAAGGATCCGGCGCCCGTGACAGCCAGCCGGCGCATGAAAGCTAGCGCGCCTTCTTCGCCTGGCGCCGCTTCGACGCCGGCTTGCTGCTGGCCTTGAGCGCGGCCAGCTCCGCCTCGAGCGTCTCGATCCGGCGAAGTGCTTTCTTGAACTCGCTCCGCGTCGGCACGTTCATGGCCTTCAGGGCACGCGCCGAGGCTTCGTCGAGTTTCTCCTTGCCGCGCAGCGCCGAGCGCATCGCGGCCACGAAACGTGGGTTGTTCATCAGCTCGCCGGACACCTGCTGGAACATCTCCTCGCCGCGCATCT
Source organism: Acidobacteriota bacterium (assembly GCA_032127875.1). Taxonomy (GTDB): domain Bacteria; phylum Acidobacteriota; class Vicinamibacteria; order Fen-336; family Fen-336; genus CADEEV01. The sequence goes on along the minus strand of JAQBHI010000126.1, from coordinate 21,258 downwards.
TCAGCCGCTCGAAGATCGTTTCTTCTTCCCTCATTCGTCGCCTCCGCGTTTGCGTACTGGCTGACGTCGCTCGAAACCCTTGAGGTCGATCTCCTCGACGAGCAGCTCCCTGAACTCCCCCGCCGGGATCGCCGACGCCTGGCGCCCGGTCCGGTGCTCGATGGCGTCGATCGCCTCTTCCCAGGCATGCTCCCGGCGCGCGACTTCGTCGGCGTCGCGCACGCGTCCGTATTCCTGGACGTAGCGGTTGTGACGGCACAGCATGCGGAAGGCGTGGCGCGTGTCGGGCCGCCGCAGCGCAAGGCCCAGCAGACGCACGTCGTTGCCGACTTCGTGGACGGGTTGACCCCATTCCCCGTAGGCGCCGAAGATCGTCGAGAGCCGCTCCAGGGCCGCCCCCAGCCTGGGCTCGCCGACGCGTTCCAAGACGGTCTTCACGAGCGGCATCGTCAGGTTGCGATACAGCGTGGGGTCGGCCAGCCGCACCTGCACGCCGAGCTCTTCGTGGACGATGCGTAGCATGTCCTCGGAGGGAATCCGGTTGTCGGTGGCGAGGTGGATGCGCACGCCGATGGCCGCGCTCACGCCGAGCGCCGCCAGGATCCCGGCGGCGACGCGGTCGACCGGGACCAGGTTCATCTCCGCGCTCGGGTCGCCCGGAAAGACACAGGCGAGCGCAGCGATGACGCGCGCCTTCGGCATGCCCAGCAGATCCCCGTGCGAGCGATCCACCGCCTCCTTGGCGCGGCCGAAGGCGTTGATCGGCGCGTTCACGACCTTCAGGTCGCCGCGGTTGTTCCCGGTGCGGGCCTCGCCGATCACGATCGAAGGCAAGAGCTGCACGACTCGCAAGCCTCGCGCCACGAGGAAGCGGTCGGTCTCGATCGAGGCCATCGCCTTTGTGAGCTCGTAGAAGTTGTTGTAGAAGTGCCGCGGGAAGACCAGCGCGCGCTCCTGGGCGATCGAACGCTTCTTCCGGCCGTGGATGTAGGAGGTCTCGATCGCGACGTGGTGGAGAAAGGCGGAGCCGGGCGTTTGCTGGATCTGCAGCGAGAAGCGCAGCGCGTTCAGGGAACCGAGCACGTTGGCTCGGAACGAGCTTTCGTAGGGGTCGTCGAAGGAAACGCTCGCGGCGCAATGAATCACGTGCGTGAGCGTCTTGCGGAGCCGGGCGATCTCGCCGGCCGCGATGCCGAGGTTGGGCTTCTCGATGTCGCCGGCCACGAAGCGGAAGCGCTGCGCGCGGGTCCCGGTGATACGCAGCCGTTTCAGGAGCAGCGCCCCACGCTCCGCCGGCGAGAGCACCTTCAGGACCTGTTTCGTCTTCAGATCGCGGAGCGTTTCGGGGCGCAGCACCGCGACCAGCTCCGCCACGCGCCGGTCCGAAGCGACCTGGCTGAGGATCTCCTTGCCGACGAAGCCGGTGGCGCCCGTCATGAGGATCCGGAGCCGCGGGTTCCGACCCCGCGCCTTGAGGCGCACGGCCGCATCGCCCTGCAGCTTCCTCACCCGTTCCCGAAGCTGCCGGTCGGAGAGGTGCGTCGGCTCGCGAAAGCGGAAGGCGAATCCGGGATCGACGACGCCGATCAGCCGCTTCGCCCGCTCCGCAACGGCGCGGCTGCCCGAGGCGGCCCCCACGCCGCTCACGAGCCATCGACCCAGCGTGTTGAAGGCCTTCAGGCCGCGACGCACGACGGCTTCCTTGCCGGTCAGCCCGACGACGCGGTTCGCCACGAACTGCGCGGCCACCTCGACCGGATGCCGGTCGCGGTGGGCGTGCACCAGCAACTCCTCGGGGTCGATCGGACCGGGCATCTCCTTGCCGGTGTCCAGGCTGATCCGCGCTATGTAGCGGCTCGGGGAGAAATCCGGATCCGCGTCGGCCGCTGCCGCGCGCTTCGCACTTGCCGCCATCGCCGCGATTCTATCGCGTATAGTCTCTCGCCGGCGCCTGCGGGAGGCGTCGTCGCACCTTCGTCACGAGGTCGAAATGGCTTCGCTGGCAGGGCGAGTGGCTCTGGCCCTGGGTGTCGAGCCCGGCGAGCGCCAGTCCGCCTCGCTCATGCTCGGGCACTCTTTCGCGATGGGCCTCGCCACGGTGTTCTTCGAGACCGCCGCGAGTGCCTTGTTCCTCGCGCACTTCGGCTCGGAGGCCTTGCCCTACGTCTACATCGTCGCGGCCGTCCTGAACACGGCCACGGGGCTCCTCTACACCTCGGTTCAGGCTCGGCTCTCTTTCGCGACGCTGATGCAGGGCACGCTGGCGCCGGGCGCCGCGATCAGCGCAGCGGGACGCGGGGGCGGGACCTCGACCTTCCTCGGGACGTCCCAGGCAAGCCCGCATGCTGCCGGTGCCGCGGCCCTGCTGCTCCAGGCCCGGCCTGACCTCTCGCCGGGCCAGATCGAGGCGGCCCTCAAGAGCACCGGCGCCCCGATCACCGACCCGAAGAACGGTCTGTCCTTCAAACGTATCGACGTCAAGAGCGCCCTCGACCTCGCCAGGACGTTCTAGTCGGCAGACCCGGGGAGTGCGCTGCCAAGCACCCCCCCGCCCGCTCCGCACTCGCCCCGAGACGCTTCGGGGCAGTCGCAGCCAATCGTCGTAAAATCGCCCGTACATGCTGTCGACGTTGGGTGACGTCCGGCCAGAGGAGCGACGAGGCGCGGCGGCAGCCTTCGTGACCCTGTTCGGGATCCTGGCGGGTCACACCCTCCTCGAAACGGCGCGTGACGCGCTGTTCCTGGCGCGCATTCCAGCGACGCGCCTGCCCTTCATGTACATCGCGATCGCGGCCATCGCCTTCGCGCTGTCCCGGCTGCCCGCGCCGCGACTGGGCCGGCTCTCGAGCCGCACGACGTTGTCGCTGCTGCTGCTGGTTGCCGCCCTGGCCAACTTCGTGCTCTGGGAGTTGAGCGAAGTCCCGCGGGGGCGCTGGCTGCTGTACACGCTGTATATCTGGTGCGGGCTCTTCGGCACGGTCGCCACCGTTCAGTTCTACGGCGTGCTCTCGGAGATCTACAACCTCACGCAGGCCAAGCGGCTGTACCGGATCATCGGCACGGGCAGCGTGCTGGGCGCGATCCTCGGCGCCGGCATCGCCGGCGTGATAGCCGCGGCGCTGCCCTCCCGGCACCTGATCCTCGCCAGCGCCGCCTTTTTTTTCGTCTCGAGCCTGGGGCCCTCGCTGTTCTCGAAGGCCACCGCCCAGGCCCCGGCACCGAGCATGGCGCTTTCCCTGTCCGGCTCGATGAAGCTGATCCTGCGCCATCCCTACGCGCGCCCGCTCGCCGGGCTGGTGCTGTCTTCGACCATGGCGGTGACGCTCGCCGACTACCTGTTCAAGAGCGCGGTCGTGAAGTACGTGCCCGGAGAAGCACTGGGCGAATTCTTCGCGGGCGTGTACCTGCTGCTCAACGCCCTCGCACTGATCGTACAGGTGGCGCTGGTCGGCTGGCTGCTGCGGCGGCTCGGCGTGCACCGAGCACTCGTGGTGCTGCCCGCCCTGCTCATCGCGGGGTCGAGCGTTCTGCTCGTGGGCGGCGGGCTCGCCGCGGCGCTGTGGTTGAAGGGCGCCGACGGGTCGTTGCGCCATTCCCTGCATCGCACCGCCACCGAGCTGCTCTACGTTCCGCTGCCCGACGCGATCCGCGCCCGCGCCAAGCCGTTCATCGATGTCACCTGCCAACGCGGCGGGCAGGCGCTCGCATCGCTGCTGATCCTGACGCCCGTGGCCTTCATCTCTCAGAGCGCCTTCCTCGCCCTGACGCTGCTGATCCTGGCCACGCTCTGGATAGTGACGGCCAGCGACCTCAAGGACAACTACCTCGATCTGTTTCGGACGGCACTGCGCCAGGGCTCGATCGTGACCAGCGCCGAAGTGCCGGAACTCGACCTGGGCTCGCTGGAGGCGATCTTCGCGGCCCTCAACAGCAGCGACGACGCCGAGGTCGTGGGGGCCCTCGACCTGCTCGAAACCCAGGGCAAGGCGCGGCTGATTCCGGCACTGATCCTCTATCACCCATCCAAGGCCGTCGCGCTGCGGGCCTTGGCGCTGTTCACCACGGCGAAGCGCACCGACTTCCTGTCCATCGCGGACCGCCTGCTCAGTGATGCCGACCCCGAGATCCGCGCCGCCGCACTTCGGGCGCGCGTGGCGATCAAGACCGACAGGGTGGCTCTCGAGCATGCGAGCCACGACTCCAGCCCGCGGGTCCGAGCTGCCGCGCTGGTCGGGCTCGTCTCCGGCGGCTGGGTCTCCGACGAAACCCAGAGAGCGCTGACGGAGCTGCTCGACAGCCAGTCGCCGGAAGCCGGAACGGCTCTTGCGCAAGCCATCCGCCTCCAGCCCGATGCGGTCTTCGTCGCGACGCTGCTCGAGCTGTCCGAGGCGCCGGAAGGCGAAGTGCTGAGCGACGTGGCCCAGGCCATGGCGGCGATGCCCGACGAGCGCTTCCTCCCCGCGCTGCTGCCGATGCTGGCGCAACGCAGCGTGCGCGCCGCCGCGCGGGGGGCCTTCCTGGCGCACGGCCCCGCAGGCCTTGCCTTTCTCGAACGGGCCTCGGCCGACTACGGCTTGCCGCAGGAGATCCGGCGGCACGTGCCGCGGACGATCAGCCCCTTCCCGCCGGAAGACGCGGCCCCGCTGCTGCTGCGCCAGCTCGAGGCGGAGCCCGACGGCATGGTCCGCTTCAAGATCCTGCGCGGCCTCGGACGGATCCACAGCAACGCTCCCGAGCTGCCGCTGGACGGGGCCATCCTCGGCCGAGCCACCACCGCCACTCTTCAGGCGGCTCTCAAGGTGATCGACTGGCGCCTCGCGCTCCAGGCGGGAGCCGCGTCCGACGGCACGCGCCTCACGCGAACGCACCAGCTTCTAGTCTGCCTGCTCCGCGACAAGCAGGCGCACGCGGTCGAACGGCTGTTCCGTCTGTTGGGGCTTCAGTTCCGGCACGAGGACCTGCGCAGCATCTACCGCGGCCGCAGCAGCGCCAACGCCAGGATCCGCGCCAGCAGCCGTGAGCTGCTCGAAAACCTGCTGCTTCCGCCCCTGCGCGATGCCGTGCTCTCGTTGCACGACGACCTGGCCGATGCCGAGCGCCTGGCCCGGGCGCGGCCCTTCCACGCGCCTAGCACCCTCCCCTACGAGGCGCTGCTGGGCGTGATGCTCGAAGAGGCGAGCGAGTCGCTACGCTGCCTGGCAGCGCATCACATCGCCGAACTCGGGCTCACGACGTTCCGGCCCCGGCTCGAAGCGCTGCAGGCAGCGGAAAAGCAGTTCTTCGTGTCACGCGCGCTGGAGCGGGCCCTCGACCTGCTCGGCGTGAGCGCAAAGCTGCAACGTGCCTGAACGGGGCGGGATGATCGGCACGCTGGAGCGGATCCTCTATCTGAAAAAGGTTCCGGCCTTCTCACAGCTGCCAAACGACTCGCTGGCGGCGCTCGCGGAGCTGCTCCGCGAGCGGTCGTTCCCGAAGGACGCGGTCGTGCAACGCGAGGGCGAACCCGTCAGCCGGATCCAGTTCGTGCTCGATGGCTACATCCGCGCCTCCCGGGGGGGCACCCCGGTCGCCGGCGCAGGACCGGGAACGCCGATGGGCGCCCTGGCGGTGCTCGCCCGGGACAGCCGAGGCTACCTTGGAATCGCGGACGTCGACAGCTTCACGTTGGAGCTCGACGCGGACGCACTGTTCGAGGTCTGCGAGGACCACTTCGTGATCGTGCACCGCACGCTCCAATACCTCTCTCGCTGGGCGATCTCGGTGCAACAGCGCGTCGGGCCGCAGCAGTTCCCAGCCTCACCCCCGCCGACGGATCTTGCCTCGGGTCAACTCGACTTCGTGGAACGAATCCATTTTCTACGCCAGATGACGCCCTTCGCGCGCGGCAGCATCAACGCCCTCGCTGAGCTGTCTCGCGGCCTCACCGAGGTCCACTTCGACGCCGGCGTCTCACTGTGGGCAGAGGCCGATCCCGCCCCCTACGTGTTGCTGGTGGTCGACGGTCGTGTCGGCTGCGCTTCGCAGGCGCACAAGCTCAGCTTCGAGGTGGGCCATCCCCACGCGATCGGCGCGATGGAGGCGGTGGCCGAGGTCCGCCACTGGTTCTCGGCCACCACCCTGACGCCCGTGCGAGCCCTTCACGGCACGATCGAAGGCCTGCTGGACGTGTTCGAGGACAACTTCGAGTTGGCAATGGACTACACCGCGCTGCTCGCGGGCGGCATGTTGTCGTACCTGGAACACGCCGGCGGGGACGAAACCGTTCCCAGCGCCTGAAGGGCTATCGAAAATTCCGTGACATCGAGATAGGGGCTTTGCCCAGAGGCCGGACGGAAAGCGCACGGACCGACGTACCTTCGAGGTTTTGCAAGATGCCTTCGACCTCGAGAATTCCGGTGTTCACCAGAACGCCTTTCGCCCGCTGGAACAGGTCGGGACGCACCGTCACGTTGGCGAGGCCGGTCTCGTCTTCGAGCGTCAGAAACAGGAAGCCCTTGGCTGTACCGGGCCGCTGCCGGCAGATCACGGCGCCTGCCACGCTCACACGCGCACCGTCCTCGAGCCGCGACAACTCGACCGCGCGCCTCACGCCGCGCGCCACCAGCGATTCGCGATAGAGCAGCATCGGGTGCGGGCCGGCCGTGAGCCCCGTGCCGCGAAGATCCCGGGTCAGGCGCTCGGGAAACGTCATCTCCGGCAGCGGTGAGTCATCGAGCACCTCGGGAACGTCGCGTAGCAGCGGCCCGCGCGGGCGCGCCGCGCGCTCCACCTGCCACAAGGCACTCCGCCGAGTCAGTCCGAAGGCGTTGAGCGCGCCGATCTCGGCGAGGATCCGCAACTCGTCCTGGCGCAGCGAGGCGCGGTCGACGAAATCCTGCAGCGATGCGAACGCTGCGCCTGCGCGCTCGACGACGATCCGCTCCCCCGCCTCGCGGCGCAGGCCCGCGACACAACCCAGCCCGAGACGCACGCCGCCGTCCGTGAGTGTCGCGTCCCAGTCGCTTCGCGTCACGTCCACCGCTTCGAAGCGCACTCCGTGGCGCTGCGCGTCCTTCACGAGCGTCGTCGGATGGTAGAAGCCCATCGGCTGGTTGTTGAGCAGCGACGCCACGAAGGCCGCCGGATGGTAGGCCTTCAGGTAGGCGCTGGCATAGGCGATGAGTGCGAAGCTCGCGGCGTGGGACTCGGGAAACCCGTACAGCGCGAACGAGGCGATGGAGCGCACGATCTGCTCCTGGGCCTCGCCCGTGATGCCGTTCCGCAGCATGCCCGCGCGCAACCGCGCCTCGATCGAGGCCATCCGCTTCTGCGAGCGCTTGAAACCCATGGCCCGGCGCAGCTCCTCGGCCTCGCCGCCGGTGAAGCCGGCCGCCGTCATCGCCATGCGCAGCAGCTGCTCCTGGAACAGTGGCACGCCCAGCGTGCGGGCGAGGATCGGCTCAAGCGACGGATGCGGATAGCGGACCCCCTCGCGCCCGGCGCGCCGGTCCAGGTACGGGTGGACCATCTTGCCCACGATCGGTCCCGGCCGGATGATCGCGACTTCGACCACGAGGTCGTAGAAGCGCTCGGGCTTCAGGCGCGGCAGCGTCGCCATCTGGGCGCGGCTCTCGACCTGGAACAGGCCAACGGTGTCGGCCTCCCGCAGCATCGCATAGACCTTCGGGTCGTCCTGCGGCAGGTGCGCAAGGTCCACTTCGACGCCGCGCCCACGCAACATCGAGATGCAGTCCTCGAGGGCCGCCAGCATCCCGAGGCCGAGCAGGTCGACCTTGATGATCCCCAAGTCGGCGCAGTCCTCCTTGTCCCATTGCACGATCACCCGGCTCGGCATCGAGGCCGGCTCCAGCGGCACTACGCTGTCGAGGGCGCCCTGTGCGATCACCATCCCGCCCGAGTGCTGGCCCAGGTGCCGCGGCAGGTCCTGGATCTCGCCCCACAGCCGTGCGAACAGCCGGATGCGCGAGTCGCCCGTGTCGAAGCCCGCTTCGCGCAGCCGCTTCGCGAGCGTGTCGTCCGGGTCCACGAACTCGAAGCGGCGCATGTAACGCGCGAGCTGCTCGATCTCCGTGAGCGGGATGCCGAGCGCCTTGCCGATCTCGCGCGAGGCGCTGCGGTCGCGATAGGTGATGACGTTGGCGGTCATCGCCGCGCCGCGCTCGCCGTAGCGCTCGTAGACGTACTGGATCACGCGCTCGCGCTTGCCGCCGCTGGGCAGGTCGAGGTCGATGTCGGGCCACTCGCCGCGCTCCTCGGACAGGAAACGCTCGAAGAGCAGCTCCATGCCGACGGGGTCCACGGCCGTGATGCCGAGGCTGTAGCAGACGGCGCTGTTCGCCGCCGAGCCGCGACCCTGAACGAGAATCCCTTCTCGCCGGCAGAAGTTCACGAGGTCCCAGACGATGAGGAAGTAGCCGGCCAGCTCCAGCTTGCCGATCAACGCCAGCTCGCGCTCGATCTGGCGGCGGGCCTTCTCGTGGTACGGCCGGTAACGTTCGCGAGCGCCGGCGTCGGTCGCCTGCGCCAGGTGCGACTGCATCGTCTCCCCCGCCGGCACCGGGTACTCGGGGAAGCGGTAGCCAAGATCGTCGAGCGTGAAGCTGAGGCGCTCGGCGAGCGCCGCCACGTTGCGCAGCAGTTCGGGGCGATCGCGGAAGAGCGCCTCGATCGCCTGCGGCGCCTTCAGCTGGCGCTCGGCGTTGTCGGCCAGCAGGCGCCCGGCCGTGGCCAGCGTCCGCTTCTCGCGGATGCAGGTGAGCACGTCCAGCAGCGCCCGCCCCTGCGAGAGCGCATGCCGCACGCCGTTCGTCGCGACGGCTTGAAGGCCGAGGCTGTCTGCCATGTCGAGCAGCGCCCGGTTCCTGGCCTCCTGTTCGCGGCGGCGATGCCGTTGCACCTCGATCGCCACGCTGCGTGGGCCGAAAGCCGCAAGCAGATGCGCGAGCCGATCGGTGTCGGGCGGGTGGCCCAGCGCCCCGACTCCCGGCAACGCCACGAGGCCGGCGACGTTGCCTTCCAGGGCCGTAAGCTCGAGCGTCCCCGTGCCTTTCGGCACGCCGGCCTTCATGCGCGTGATGAGCCGGCACAGGTTCTGGTAGCCCTCTCGGCTCTCGACGACGAGCGGCAGCGCGCCCCCGCCGCGCAGGCTCAACTCGGCGCCCACGATCGGCCGGATGCCCGCGGCCTTCGCGGCCTTGAAGAAACGCGGCGCGCCCGAGATGCCGTCGCGATCGACGAGTGCCAGGCTTGGATAGCCCAGCTCCGCCGCGCGCGCCACGAGCTCTTCAGGCAGGGACGCAGCGCGCAGGAACGAGAAGGCCGAAGCGGCATGGAGCTCGACGTACACGGTTTTTCTGATGTTTCGCCTTTTATTCGCCTATTCGAGCAGAGTTGCCTCCGACTGTCCAGCACTGGTTCACGAGAGCCGGCACACTTCATCGCTCGGCGATCAACAAGATGAATATCCGGCCTGTTCAATCAACTCCCCCGGATGAGGTACGCTTTCCCGCCATGAACACCCGAGCCCCGATCGGCGTCCTTTGCCTTCTGCTGATGCCCTCCTGTGGCGGAAACGAGAGCGCCGGGACGCCCCCCGTCTCGGGTCCTGTGGCCTGGCCGCAATGGGGCCAGAACCCGCAACACACGGGCACCCTCGATGTCGTTGCCCAGAGCCCGGACCGCCTGCTCTTCGAGACGGTCGTCGATCCGTTCGTGCCACAGGAGATCCAGACCTCGGGCCGCGGGGCGCTACTCGTCCACTACCCGGTGCCGCTGGCCTCGGGCGACGACGTGTTCCTGATGACGAAGTCCGGCACGTACACGGGCCCGGACAACTGGGCCTCGCAGGAGTGGAACTGGAAGCGCCTGCACTGGCAGAACGGAAGCCTGAGCGAAATCTGGAACTATCGCTCGGACTGGAAGCCCGTGCCTCCCGGCGGCGTGCTGCGCTGGGAACCCGTGAATCAGGGCGCCCTCGCCGGTGGATTCCTGTACGTTCCCGGCGCCGCTGGGACGCTCATCAAGCTCGACGTGAACGACGGTTCGTTGGTCACGCGCATCAATCCGTTCGGCGCCTCGCTGGATCCCCGGATTTTCGCTTCCGGACCACTCGCCGCCACAGCGAATGGCGAGATCTACTACAACGCCCTGCGGCTCGATCCCGCCGACCCCTGGCGGCGCGATGTACAGGACGCCTGGCTCGTGCGGGTAACGAGCGATGGGCGTGCCAGCCTCGCCCGTTACGCCGACATCGTCAGCGGAGCGCCGGGCGCTCGCGCAGAGTGCCTGACCAGCTTCACGACCGAGCCGCTGCCCTGGCCCCCAAGTGCCGACGCGACGCCGCCGAGCGCCGCCTGCGGTTCTCAGCGGCCGGGCGTCAACGTGGGGCCGGTGATCGGGCACGACGGGACGGTGTACACGGTGAGCCGCGCGCACTTCAACGCCCGCTACGGCTCCCTGGTCGCCGTGAACGCCGACCTGTCGCCGCGCTTCACATCGACCCTGCGCGAGCGCTTCGCCGACGGCTGCGGCGTGCCGGCTTCGGGCGGAGGTGTGCTGCCGCCGAACGGCGCAGCAGGCGGCTGCCGCAGCGGCTCCCGCCTCGGCGTCAACCCACTGACGAACCGCCTCGGCGACGGCGAAGTGACCGACCTCTCGTCCTCCTCACCCGTGGTGGCACCCGACGGCAGCATCCTCTACGGCGCGTTCTCACGCTACAACTATTCCCGCGGCCATCTGATGAAGTTCGACGCGAACGGTCGCTATCTGGCGGCCTACGACTTCGGCTGGGACACTACTCCGGCGGTGCGCGCGACCGGCGCCGGCTACAGCATCGTGGTCAAGGACAACCACTACGGCGGCGTCGGCTCCTACTGCGGAAGCTGCGCCACCGATCCGCTCGAGGGCCAGTACTTCGTGACACAGCTGCGCGGCGACACGCTCGCACCCGACTGGCATTTTCTCAATCCGAATGGCTTCGAATGGTGCATCAACGCCCCCGCGCTCGATCGCAATGGCGACGTCTTCGGGATCGCGGAGGACGGCTTTCTCTACGCGATCCGTTCGGACGGGACGCTGCGCAGGAGCGTATTCCTGGAACGGCCTCTGGGCTCTGCCTACACGCCACTCTCGATCGATGCCGAGGGCCGGCTCTACGCCCAGAACGCGGGCCACTTCTTCGTCGCTGGACGCTGAGCTCGGACAGGAGCCGCCATGGCGGGACGGGCTCAAAGGGCGCCCTGGAGCCCGAGTGCCAAGCTACCGCATGCCGATCGCCGCGGACACGAGCCCGGACGCTGACGCGGTTCAAATCGAGAGCTACCGGCGCATGGGTGGCGGCGCTCGCGCGCAGGTGATGTTCCGCTTGAACGAGATGGTTCGTGGCACGGCCAAAGCCGGCATTCGAGGGACTGAGCGGCGCCTAGCGCCGAAACTTCGGGGACTCGACGAGCCCGGCTCGGTGGAGCAGGAAGCGGGTGGCCGTCCACAACGTGCCCAGACCGTAGACGACGCCCGCCCGGAAGCCGACCGACGAGGCATCGTCGAAATAACGGGTCGAGACCGGCACCTCGACGACCGGCAGCCCGAAGTGCACGGCCTGGAAGATGACCTCGGTGTCGAACACGAAGCCATTCGAATTGCGCAGGAACGGCACGGTCTCCAGGAAGCGCCGGCTGTACGCCCGATACCCCGTGTGGCACTCGCTGAACCTCTGGCCCATCGCCAGGTTCTCGAGGCTCGTGAGGCAGCGGTTGGCGATGCGCTTCCACAGCGGCATGCCGCCGCGCTTGGCGCCGCCGGGGGTCAGCATGCGTGAGCCGAGCACCATCTCGGCCCGGCCTTCCGCGATCGGCTTGACCATCTCGGGAAGGATCGTCGGGTCGTACTGGCCGTCGGGGTGGAGCATGATCACGATCTCGGCGCCGTCGCGCAGCGCCTCCATGTAGCAGGTCTTCTGGTTGCCACCGTAGCCGACATTGTGCGGGTGGCGGATCGCCTTGAGGTTGAGACGCTCGGCGAGTCCGGTGGTGTCATCGCGGCTGTGGTCGTCCACGACGACGATCTCGTCGTAATACCCGGCGGGGATCGCCCGGAACGTGTCCTCGAGCGTCTTGGCCGCGTTGTAGGCCGGCATCACGATCACGACGCGCGGCTTCTGCTTTGCCGCAGCGGGCAGCTGGCTGGTCATGGAAGCCTCGGAATTCTATTCGATTCGCCGCATGTTAGGCTCCAGCCGCGTGATCCTCGACCAGCTCTTCGAGAGGCGCCTGCTCGTGCTCTCAGGCAAGGGCGGCGTGGGCAAGAGCGTCACCGGCACAGCGCTCGCGCTGGCGGCGTCCGAGCGGGGCAAGCGCACCCTGCTGGTGGAAATCGATACGCCCCGCGAGGCGGCAGGCTACCTGGGCTCGAGCGATTCCGGCGGCTCGATCACGCAGGCGCGACCCAATCTCTTCACGGTCAACCTCCGGCCCCAGGCCGTGATGGACGAATACGTCGGCCATGTCGTGAAGATCGAAGCGCTGGCGCGGCGCGTTCTCGCGAGCCCGATCTATCACCGCTTCTTCGCGGCCGCGCCGGGCCTCAAGGAGCTGATGGTCCTCGGCAAGATCATGCTGCTCGAGGAGCAGACGCAAGGCTGGTCGCGCAAGCCACGCTTCGACCTCGTGATCGTCGACGCCCCGGCCACCGGCCATGGCCTCTCGTTCCTGAGAGTGCCCCAGGCCGCGGCCGCGGCCGTCCCCGTCGGGCCAATCGGCGCGAATGCCCGGCGCATTCTCACGCTGTTGCGCGATGCGCGGCGAACGGCGCTGGTGGTGGTCGCGATCCCGGAGGAAATGGCCGCCGTCGAGGCCGCCTGGTTTTACCGGCTCGCGACGCAGGAGCTCGGCATCAGCTGCGCGGCGACGGTGCTGAATGCAGCCCATGAGCGCCGTTTCACGAACGAAGAGGAAGCCGACGTGTTGCGCCTGTGCGCCCAGGGAGCCAGCGGCCGGCTCGCTCGCGACGCCGATCTGGGCGCGGCACTAGCCGCCGCCCGGCGCCAGATCCGCCGGCGCAAGCTGACGCAGTTCTTCGAAAAGCGCCTGCGGCGCGACATCCAGGCCCCGCTGGTCTCGCTGCCCTACCTGTTCGGGGACCCGATCGGCCCGGACGCCCTACGCCTTCTCGTGAAACGCCTCGAGGCCGCGTGAGGGCGCAGCGGCGAGCCGCCGCGCGTCTGGGCGCCGCCCTCGAGCAGCGCCGCATTCTCGTCGTGTGCGGGGCGGGGGGTGTGGGCAAAACGACGACCTCGGCCGCCTTGTCGGTCCGGGCGGCCCTGCTCGGCCGTCGCGTTCTCGTCTGCACCATCGACCCGTCGCGGCGCCTCGCCACCAGCCTCGGCCTCTCCAAGCTCTCGCAGAAGCCGCGGCTGCTGCCGCTGCATCGCCTCGGCCTCAAGGTCCGAGGCGAGATGTGGGCGATGACGCTCGACACGAAGGGCACCTTCGATGCGCTCGTAGAGCGTTTTGCGAGCAGCGACGAAGCACGCCGGCGCATCCTGGAAAACCGCTTCTACCAACAGCTGTCGGCGGCGCTCGCTGGCACGCACGAATACATGGCGATGGAGAAGCTGCTGGAGCTGTCGGCGGACGAGCGCTTCGACCTGGTGATCCTCGACACGCCGCCGACGCGTCATGCGCTCGACTTCCTGGAGGCCCCGGAGCGCATGATGAGCTTCCTGGACGCCAGTATCTTGCGCTTCGTCCTGAAGCCGTACTTCGCGGCAGGGCGCCTGACGCTCAAGGTCGCGACCCGCACCGGCGCGGCAGTGCTCGGCCTCGTGGACCGCTACCTCGGCCTCCAATTCCTGCAGGATCTCTCCGAGTTCTTTCTCGCCTTCGAAGCCATGTACGATGGCTTCAAGGAGCGGGCGGCGCGTGTCTTCGCCCTGCTCCGAGAACCTGCGTCGGGCTTCGTCCTGGTGGCGAGCCCGGCGCGCCTCACACTCGACGAGGCCCTGCATTTCCACCGGCGCCTCGCGGAAAAGAGCATGCCCTTCGTGGGTCTGGTCGTGAACCGCCTCCATCCCGATCCCGACGAGGCCATTCCGGCGCCGGGCCGTGGGCCGGCGCCTGCCCTCTCCAGGTCGCTGACCGAGAAGCTGGTAGCCATGTTGGGCGAACAGCGCCTGGTCGCCAGGGCGGAGCGCAAGAGCCTGGCACGGCTCGAGGTCGATCTCGGCCAGGTCCCGGTGCTGGTTCCCGAGCTGGAGACCGACGTGCACGACCTGCGTGGCCTGGCCGAAGTCGCCGCGGCGATCTTCGGAGAGATACCCAGCGCTGGCCGCCCGCGCCGACGGGCCAGGGTTTCCTGACGATGCGCATCTTGTTGTACTCGGGCAAGGGCGGGGTCGGCAAGACGAGCCTGTCCGCGGCCACTGCGGTGCTCTCGGCGCGGCTCGGAAAGCGCACGCTCGTGATCTCCACGGACTCGGCCCACAGCCTCTCGGACGCCTTCGACGTCGAGGCCGGCTCCGCGCCGGTGCGCATCGCGAAGAACCTCGACGCGCTCGAGATCGACGTGAACCAAGAGCTGTCGAGCCACTGGGGCGTGATCCACGACTGGCTGACGCGCTTCATGACCTTCAAGGGCGTGGAGGACGCTGTCGCCGAGGAGATGGCGATCCTGCCCGGTATGGAGGAGTTGTTCAGCCTGTTGCGCGTCAAGCGCCACGCCGAGAGCGGCAGCTACGACGTGATCATCGTCGACTGCGCTCCGACCGGCGAAACCGTGCGCATGCTCGGCGTGCCCGAGATGCTGAACTTCTATTTTCAGCGCATCTTCCCGATCCAGCGCACGGTGGTGCGCTCGGTGCGCCCGGTGGCGCAGCGGATGACCGACATGCCGTTGCCCTCGGACGAGGTCTTCGGCGCCGTGAAGGCCCTCTACCAGCAGATGGAAGGCATGGGACCGTTGCTGCGCGACCCGAAGACCAGCTCGATCCGCCTGGTGCTCAACCCCGAGCGAATGGTGATCAAGGAGTCGCAACGCCTGCATACGTACCTGGGCTTGTTCGGCTTCCCCGTCGACTGCGTGATCGCAAACCGCGTGCTGCCGGAACAGGCTCGCTCGAGCTACTTCGACCGCTGGTTCTCGATCCAGGCTGGACACCTCGCCGACGCGCGCCAGGCCTTCGATCCGTTGCCGTTTCTCTCGGCCCGGCTATTCGACCGGGAGATGGTCGGTTTGAAGCTGCTCGAGGAGTTCGGTCGCGACGTCTTCGGGGACGACGACCCGACAGTGGTCTTCTACGAAGAAAAGCCGCTCGAGGTCAAGAAGGAAGGCAAGGGTTACGCCTTGTATCTGAAGCTGGCCTTCGCCGAGAAGGACAAGATCGAAGTCTGGACCCGGGGCGAGGACCTGGTGGTTCAGGTCGACAACCAGCGCCGCAACATCACGTTGCCGCGCACGCTTGCTTCACGCCGGCTGCTGGGCGCCGCTTTCGAGGGCCAGCGCCTGCGCGTGGCGTTTGGCACCAAGGAGGAACATGGCTCGCGATGAGAGTCGCTCGAAGAAGGCGTGCTGCCTGCTGTCCGAGATCCTCGAGGAGGCGGGCCTCGACCGCAGGAAAGCCCGGCAGCTACGCCGCCAGGTGCTCGAGGGCATGATCCTGCTTTGCCAGTGGCAACTCCAGCGCATCAACGAAGCTCGCCCGGCCCCTGAAGCCCGCAAGGGCCGGCGCGTCAAGGTCGAGTAGCCCGGCCAGCCCGTTCGCCTTGAAACAACTCGTTGTATCTTCTAGACTTATCTAGATGAAGCGGTGCCTCGTCGTGCTCTCTTGCGTCAGCCTCTTCGGGTTTTCCCAGGCCCAGGCTGCTGAAGTCACGGCTTTCCTGGCGATCGCCAGGCCAGGGGACGCGTGGGCCGGGGGCGCCGGCGGGGCCTTCGGCGTGACCCTCTTCAAGATCCTCCACTTCGAGGCCGAGGGCGCGCGCGTGCTCGGCGAGATCCAGGAGCAGAGCCAGTTGTCGGCCGTGGGGAGCGCGCTCGTGGCGCCCGCCTTCGGACGCATCGTTCCGTACGCCGGCCTCGGGGTCGGCGGCTATCGGCAGACGGACCGCGGACGGAGCGACAACGGGATCGTCCGCAACTTCGTGCTAGGGGTGAAGGTGAACCTCGGGCTGCTGCTGGTCAAGGGCGAGTACCGCAAGATCACGCTCCCCGAAGAGGCGCTGCTGCCGATGACCGAGCGCTTCTCCGTTGGAGCCGGCATTGGTTTCTAGCGTGCTAAACTCGGCTCACCGTGGTCTTCTTCAACTACACGACGATGCAGATGACGGCCAAGATCGTCTATTACGGCCCGGGTCTGTGCGGTAAGACCACCAACCTGCAGTTCATCCATCAGAAGACGGCGCCTCAGTCGCGCGGTGAGATGATCAGCCTCGAAACCGAAACGGACCGCACGCTGTTCTTCGACCTGCTGCCAATCGACGTGGGCGTGATCGGCGGGATGAAGGTGCGCCTGCAGCTTTACACCGTGCCCGGCCAGGTCTTCTACAACGCCACGCGCAAGCTGGTCCTGAGGGGTGTCGACGGCGTCGTGTTTGTGGCCGACAGCCAGATCGCGGCGCTCGAGCCGAACCTGGAATCCTTCACGAACCTCGGGACCAACCTGGCCGAGCTGGGCCTGACCGTCGACCAGCTGCCGCTCGTGCTGCAATACAACAAGCGCGACATTCGCAACATTCACACGGTCGAGAAGCTGAACGAGGCCCTGAACCCGAAACGCTTCCCGTGGTTCGAGGCCGCGGCCCTGCACGGCGTCGGCGTCTTCGAGACGCTCAAGGGCGTTTCGCGGCTGGCGATCCAGTCGACGCGAAAAAAGCTGGCGGTCGATGCGCCTCGCTTGGCCGTCGCGGCGTCGACCGCGCCGGCGCCGCAGCGCGGCTCGAGTGCTCCGCCCAGCGTGCCGCCGCCGCTCGTGCCGCTATCGGCCGAGCCATCGGGCAGGCCCGCTACCGGCGACCCGCTGTCGCACCTGGCGGGTGCGAGCCACGGCGAGGACGTTCACGTGGAGTTTGCAGAGGAGGACACTGACAAGTACCGGGTGCGCGCGGTCGAGACCAAGGGGCATATCGACATCCAGAGCGAACTGGAGCGGCTGCGTGCGATGACGAGCACCTCGAAGCCGGCAACCGTGGCGACCCGGGACGAGCGGAGCACCGACAGGCGCCTGCGGGAAATGCTCGTCTCGGAGCGCGACTCCAAGCAGGAGCTGCGGCGCAAGAACACTGTCGACGTTCCGGCCCGACTCTTGAAAGGCGCCTCCGGCCTGCGACTGCACCTGGTGTTCGAGGGTGAGAACGGCGAGGAAATCGTCGAAGACGCGCTGACGCTGAAGCTGGTCGGCAACAAGAAGCTGGAGCGCCTCACGCTCCACCTCGACCTCGAGCTCAAGGGCAAGAGCTAGAAGCCGCGGCGAGCGGCCGACTCACTCGGGCGCGAGCGGCTTGGGGGAGAGCGCCTCCGCGAAAACCAAATCGAGCTTGGCGAGGACGGGCTCCCAGGCATATTCGCGTTCGACGTAGGCACGACCCTGGCGGCCCAGCGCAGCCCCGAGATCGGGCCTTTTGAGCAGAAGCCCGGCGGCCGCGGCGAACTCCTCGTAGCCGATGTAGGCCAGTCCCCCGCCCGAGCGGAGGCACTGCCCGCGCAGTACCCGGCAGCGGCCGTTCGCCAGCACCGGAGCGCCGAGCGCCCAGGCCTCCAGCAACACGAGCGAGAGACTCTCGTAGGGAGACGGCATCACGAGCGCAGCGCAGCCCTTGAGGAGCCCGACCTTCTCCTCTTCGGTCACGAAGCCCAGGTGGCGGATGCGGGGGTGATCCGGCAGGGGCATCGTGGCGCGACCCGCGAGCACCAGGTCGAGTCCGCTGCCCAAGTCGCGAGCCAGCGTCTGAAAGTAGGCGAAGAGCAGCCCGCAGCCCTTCTTCGGCTCGATCCGGCCCAGGTAGAGAAGGAAGGGTCGCGTGAGGCCGAAGCGCTGGTCGGCCTCGGGAGCCATCTGGGCCTCGGGCAGCGAGAGCCCGCACCCCACCACCTGGCCCGGCAGGCTCGTGCCGCCCGCGGCGGCCTCGATCAGCCCCCGTTCCTCCGGCGTGTTGAACGCGATCGCGCGCGGCATGCGGAACAGCTCGGCATAGACGCCGAGGCCGAGGGCGTCGTCCTCCTCGGCGGTCGGCACGAGCACGGCCTTCTCGCGCACGCCGGGTAGGCCGTAATAGCTGTGGTAGTAGCGGTACGAGAAGAACACGAACACGTCGAAGCGCTCGCGGGCGGCCACCACTGCCGCCACGAGGTCGGGCGACTCGGGCCCCAGCGCCCGCACGAAGGCCTCCTCGTCCTCGCGGGTGTGGGGTAGCTTGAAGACGCGGTTCGAGAGCGAGGCGACCGTACGCGGGCTCGCGGCGCGCGCGACCGCGAAGCGGTGGACGGGAATGCCGTTCACGTTCGCCGCGCCGGCAGGATAGCCGTGGGTCCAGCCCACGTGGTCGAGGGCCTGGGTCGTGAAGACCTCCACCGAGTGCGTCCGCGCGAGGCGCTCCGCAAGCCAGCGGCAGTGAAGTTCCGCGCCGCCTGCCACCTCGAGGCCGTAGCGCTGGACGACGAACGCCAGCCTCAATAGACAATCTCGGGGGGGTACCGAATCAAGCATCCCCCCGCGCGCTTCGCGCTCCCCCCCAGCCGCGCGCGGCGGAGTGAATCCGCCGCCTTCTCGTCGGAAAAACGGGGGGGTAACGGCACGGCGCACCCCCCCGCGCGCTTCGCGCTCCCCCCCAGCCGCTCGCGGCGGAGTGAATCCGCCGCTCGCTGCCTAGGTCTCATGGCCTTTCGGCTTCGACAGCTCCCGACGCAGCCGCGTGGTCTCCTCCAGGAGCGTCTCTATGACGTGGAGCAGGTACAGGTTGATCTGGGCCTGGCGCTCGAAGATCGGGTCGGTGTAGAGCCGCACGAACGGCCGCACCAGCCGCTTCGCAGCCACGACCAGGCTCGCGGCAGGGCCACGGCGATGCGTCACGATCCTGTAGTCTGGCGATAGATTCCAGCGCGCGTCCCCCGCCAGGAAGTGTTCGAGCAGGTCCGGATCCAGCTGATCGGAGTCCGCAAGCGCCCGCAGGCGCCGGGCGACGGCCTCTTCCAGGGGCAAGGCATCCGCCCGCCGTCGGATGCGCTCGCGAATCGTTTCCATCACCGCGGCCACGTCCACGTTTGCGTCCTTTGGCGTGAAGGGGTCGGCCATTGGTAGGGATCAGGCGCGGTGCTCTTGCGAGCCCGGGTTCCTGATCCCCCCTTTCAAACCGTGCGTGCCGATTTCCGGCACACGGCTTACCGATGGTCTTCTCATGTCGCATGCACCTCGCCTGGATAGCGGATCGTCCCGACTAAACGATGGAGTCCGTGCTCGTTCACGAAGCGCAGCAGTGGCCACTTCTTTACCCGGAACGGCTTCCGTCGATCGCCACCGCGGCGGGCCAAAAGCCGGACCAGCCGTTGATGTACGAAGCGATCGACCTGTTGAAACTTGATCGAGGCGTTACCCGTGCAGAAGTAGTTGCCCCAGCCCCGCAGGACAGGATTGATCACCCGGATGACATCCCGGATGTCTTTCATCCCCGCCCAGCGGCGGCGGTTGGTTAACTCCCGGATCCGAGCCCGGATTCGATTCATCGCCCTCGCTGACGGCCACCGGAAGAGATACTCTCGCCGCTTGAAATGCGAGAGCACCACTCGCAGGCAGCAGCCGAGGAAGACGAATCCTCTCTTGCCAAGACCCAGTTCGACGATGCGTGTCTTCTCCGGATGCAGCGTCAGGTCCAGCCGATCCAAGATGACTCCGACGCGGCGTAGCGCTTCCTCCGCGTCAGCCCGCGTGCGACATAGCACGACAAAGTCATCGGCATACCGCACGAGGATTCCCAGATGTCGACAGCGACGCTCCCATATGCCGTCGAGCGCGTCGAGGTAGATGTTGGCCAGAAGCGGAGAGAGCACGCCGCCCTGGGGACTTCCCAGATCGGTGCCTCGCGCCACTCCTTCCTCCATCACACCCGCCTTCAGCCACTGCCGCAGGAGCTTCAGCACCCGCCGGTCCGATATCCGCCGCTCCACCAGCTTGAGCAGCTTGTCGTGGGAGATTTGGTCGAAGTAGCTCTTGATGTCGCCGTCCACCACGTATCGGTAGTCGCGACCCCCATGCAGGCGGATCGTCTCCAGCGCTTCCGTCGCGTTCTTCTTTGGCCGGAATCCATAAGAGCTCTTCTTGAAGTCGGCCTCGAACACCGGCTCGATGACAAGCTTCGTCGCCGCTTGCACCACTCGGTCGCACACCGTCGGAATTCCTAGCGGCCGTTTCGTCCCGTCTGGCTTCGGAATGTACTGCCGCCTCACCGGTTGCGGCAGGTACTCGCCCGTCCTGAGGCACTGTTGCACGTCCTCGAGAAACTCCCTCTCGCCCCGCTGCTCAATCATCGACAGCGTTTCCCCGTCAATGCCAGCAGCCCCTCGATTCGCCTTGACCCGATTCCACGCCTCCCCCAGGACGTCACCCCGGCAGATCCGATCATAAAGCGCGTGGAAGCGTCGCGTCCGGCTACGTTTGGCAGACACGTACAGCCTGCGCTGGAGTTGTCGCACTTTGTCCGTCGGGTTGTTGGCCCTTGCGGGCATGCCCTCGCGCTTACCTCCGGTCACAGGCACGACCAAAGTGAGGCCCTCTCCCTCCAGCGGCTTGTCACCGCCTTCGTCGGTACTATGAGCCCCTCGGA
The DNA here is from genome assembly GCA_032127875.1 of Acidobacteriota bacterium. Taxonomy (GTDB): domain Bacteria; phylum Acidobacteriota; class Vicinamibacteria; order Fen-336; family Fen-336; genus CADEEV01. Next base: position 454 of record JAQBHI010000126.1, on the reverse strand, counting down.
CTCCCTCTCGGCACGACGCCCCTTCGCCTTCGGCTTATAGGCGCCGCCTTCGCCCAACGTGGGCCGCCGAGGAGGGTCTCCCCAGTTCCGCATCAGGCCTTCCTTACGTGCCCTCTTCCCTACCCCGGGAGTGTCCTGCGCCCATCCGATGTCGGACGCAGTCTGTTGCCTTCGCCGCGACATGACCGGCTCGGCCACTCCACCCTTTCGGGTTCTTATCTCACGAGGCTGCAAAGTTCACGCTTACGCATTGGGCCCGCAAGTTTGCTTCCCCACCCGGGACCCTACGGCCCCGCCAGGGCTCTTGACGCTCCGCTCAGACGGGAGGATCTCGCCACCCCGCCCGGAGCCTGCTACGCGGCGCTCGGCGCTTACCGCGGCGGGACTTGCACCCGCTGGTCTGATACAGCACCGGCCCCGCCCCCGTGGACGGATTCGTTCAGGACGCACCATG
>JAQBHI010000125.1:0-11257 GCA_032127875.1 Acidobacteriota bacterium | reverse complement strand
TTCAGCCCCCAAAACCCCCCGAAGGCATCAGTTATGAGCAAGTCAAGTGACAGAGGAACCAACCGCCCCAAGCTACTCAAGGGTGGCGAGCGCGAGAAGCACGGCGAGATGAAGGTCAAGGAATGCGGGTGCTCCGCGCAGGCTTACACCGAGGGACCGCCGGACCGCTACCCGTGCATCCCGCACGCCCTGCAGGAAGCTGCCGGTGCCCTGGCAGAGGCGGGCGCCGCGCTCGGCTACGTCGGCGGCCAGCTCGGCAAGCAGGAGGAGCAGCTCCGCGCCCAGCGGATCATGGAGGAGATGAACGGCGAGGTCGATGAGGGCATCGAGCGGGGTGACATCACGTGACCGACGTCCTGGGGCATGTTGCCACGATCTTCCTGATCATGGGACTCGTCTTCGTCGGTCGCAAGAACCACATCGGGTGGCTCCTCCGAATCGTCGGTGAAGTCCTGTGGATCGCGCTCGGCATGCACATGGGCATGACGTCCATCTGGGTGTGGGGCATCGTGTTCACCGCAATCAGCTACCACCACTGGAGGAACTGGAAATGCGAATCTTCAAATCGAGAATCGACGACAGCTGCAGCGACTGGGCCCTAGCCCGCTGGTCGGAGCCGGGCGAATTCGACTCGTTCTGCTTCCTCCGCACGCCGTGGTTCGAGATCAAGATCAACTTCCACACCGAGCCCAACCCGGTGCGGGAGATGCACGACCACCCGTGGTCGTTCATCGCCTTCGTGCTCAAGGGGAGCTACACTGAGGTCAGCGGCACGGTGGACGGCGACCGGCTCATCAACACCCACTACCGACATGTCGACTATTTCACGAAACGTCGACATGACGACCCGCACGGCATCGTCGGGATCGAGCCCGGCGGCTGCATCACGCTCATGTTCACAGGACCCTACCGCAGGAAGTGCTGGCTCTACTACGACTGCCTGGACACGCCCGGGAGGGGCGACGTCCGCTTCATGAAGAGGCTCCCATGATCATCGCACTACGCACCGAACACTACGCCAAGGTCATCGACCAGATCGTCCAGAACTACCAAGCCTGCTACCCGGTCACGAACCGGGACGAGATGGTCGTGGGCTCCGCGTGGCTCACCGACACGCCCGGCATGGCCGAATGCCTCGTCGTGCTCGACACCGTGCAGGAGGGCGCGCTGGAGCTGTGGGCCAAGAGCGGCAAGCACGTGCTCACCGCCGAGCCGCTGCCGCTAGTGCATGCGGACGTGGAGATCCTCATCGTCCACGACCGCAAGGACTCCGATTGGATCTTCAGCTCTCTCTACGGCGAGACCGTGGACGACATGGTAGCCCTACTGGAGGTGGCCTTCCTTGGATAGGCTCGGGGACTTCTTCGCGTTCGCCGTCTCCCGCCAGGAGAAGCACGGCCGTGAGCTGATCGGCCTGGGCCACGACGACATCACGATGCAGCTGGTCCGGCACGGCACGATCTACCGGGAGGACTACGAGGTCACCCGCTGGTTCCGCGAGAACATCCGCGACGTCGTGGCGGACGACCCCGAGCGGTCCGTGCTCGCGTGCGTGGCGTTCCGCTACTTCAACAACATCCCGGCGGGCACCATCCTCCGTCCCTACCTCCTCCGCGAAGAGCCGTGGAACGAGCGGCGCATCCTGGCGGAGATGAAGAGCGTGGGCCCCATGATCCACGGCAACCTCCCGGGGATTACCAGTGAGCGCGAGGCCGCGGCCCTGGCATTCATCCGCCCATTCGTCAAGGACGCCCGGGAGCTGGGCATCACCGCGGAGAGGCACGCCTTCCCGATGCAGCTCTTCCACGCCAAGCTCAACACCTACGACTACATGTGGCCCTCCGTGGCCTACGAGGTCTGCACCGACCTGCGGCACACGTGCGTGCTAGATCAAGCCCTGGACATCAACCTGTGGGCCCACATCTCTCGCGCAGTCGCCCAAGGCATGGGCTGGGTGATGTCCGACGATCCAAGTGAGTTTCTCTTCGGGCATCCTCGCTCGGAGGATGCTATACTTCACTGGATGGGCGAGCTTCTCGCCGCCTCTCCGAGCTTCATCAAGGACCTAGTCCCTTGGGAGATGGCGGAGGTCGAGAGCGCCCTCCACGAATTCAACCGCTACCGCTACTACCAAACGCTATGACGTCCACCGCAACCTGGATAGAGACGTTCACGCACAAGCGCGTGGACTGTCACTCCCCCGACCCGTCGCAGATCTGCATCGACGACATCGCCCACCACCTCGCGAACACCAACCGCTTCGGCGGCAGCATCTACGAGCCCTACTCCGTCGCGCAGCACTGCGTGCTCATGAGCCGCATGTGCCCGCCGGGACTCGCGCTGGAGTGCCTCATGCACGACGCCGCCGAGGCCTACCTGGGCGACATGCCTTCACCCTACAAGAGCGAGATGCCGCAGTTCGGCACGTTCGAAGCTCGCTTCGAGAAGGCCATCCGCGCCGCGTTCGGACTGCCCGGCGACCACCACCCCGAGGCCGTCAAGCACTGGGACAACGTCATGCTCATGACCGAGGCCCGCGACTTCGGGCTGTCCTGGTATGGCACCAAGAAACACACCGGCATGCCGAGCGCGCACCCCGCCGTGATCACACCCTGGGGCTGGCGCGACGCTCGCGCCCTCTTCCTTCAGCGCTTCAAGGAACTGACCGCATGAACACATTCAAAGTGGACGACATCGTCATCATCAAGAACTCCTGCAAGCCCTCGCGAGTAGGACGCTCCGCCCGCGTCGTGGCCGTGGACCAACTATTCGTGGACGTGGTCTTCCTGCACGACTACGGGCCCGACGCAGAGATTGGGAGGTTCACCTACATGGCTGAAGACCTGTCCCTGCGGGACCGCACCGACCTCATGCAGGAGATCGCGGACAGCTCGCCGATGGAGAAGGCGGGTCTCGACCTGACCGACGCCCAGGTCAAGGACAGCAACCCGAAGGACGGGTGCGGCGCGAAGAAGCCGCCGCTCTCCTACATCCCGCGCACCGTGCTCTACGAGGTGGGCAACGCGCTCTTCGAGGGCAGCCGCAAGTATGGCGCCTACAACTGGCGCATCGCCGGGGTCCGCGCGAGCATCTACCAGGACGCCTGCGGACGACACCTCGACGCATGGCACGAGGGTCAGGACCTCGACCCCGACTCCGGCATCCACCACGTGTCGAAGGCCATCGCTGGGCTGATCGTGATCCGCGACGCGATGATCTGCGACAAGTTCGTGGACGACCGCCCGCCGTCGGCCCCCGCCGACTGGATGGAAAAGGCGCAGGCCCAAACCGACGCTATCATCGAGCGCCACCCCACGTCGAAGGCACCCTACACCCAGATTCTCAAAGACGCTGGCGCCTACGACGACATGGTGTGATAGAGTTCAGTCATGAAGCTCATCACCATCAGCGGGTCGCCGGAAGCGACATCCCAGTTCGCCCGGCAGCTCAAGGACAACGTCCTGGTCAACAGGCGGAACGTCCTCGTGTCGAACGACATCCACGTGCTCATCCATCAGCGCCGCAGCGCGAACCCACCACAGTATGCGGTTGCAGACGTGAGCAGCCTGACCCCCGCCCAGCGCGAGACGATCTGGCGTCACTTCCCCGGCGCGCAGTATACCGTCATCGACCCCAGTGCAGGCGACAACGACATCGCCTACCTCGCACGCACCTCCCTCTAGGTTCCCATGCAGCTTCCCCGCTTCCGCCCCACCTCCGACTGGACAGCCCCTCGCCTCTCCGACCTACCCTCATGGGACGGTGCGCGGCGAGTGGGCTTTGACCTGGAGACCTGCGACCCGCACCTGAAGGAGCGCGGCCCAGGTGTGCGGACCGGCGGCTTCATCACCGGCTTCTCCGTCTACCTCCAAGGCGGGCCCAAGTTCTATCTCCCCATCGCCCACGAGGGTGGAGGCAACCTTGACCTCGAACAGACCCAAGCCTACATCCGCGACAACGCTGCCCGTTTCACGGGCGACATCGTGGGCGCTAACCTGCAGTATGATCTGGACTATGCTGCTGAACAACGCATACTCTTCCCGCATGCGACGATGCGGGACGTGCAGGTTGCCGAGCCGCTCCTCGACGAACTCCAGATGCGATACTCGCTCCAAGCAATCGCCGAGCGACGCGGACTGCCGGGCAAAGACGAGTCCCTCCTCAAAGAGTTCGCCGCCTACTACGGACTCTGCCCCAAGGCCGACATGTGGAAGCTCCCGGCCTGCGCGGTCGGGCCCTACGCAGAACAGGACGGGGTCCTCCCGGTCGAGCTGATCCAGATCCAGGAGCGGCTGATCGACATGCAGGGACTGCGCGAGATCTACGACATGGAGTGCAAGCTCCAGGCCGTGCTCGTCAAGATGAAGCGGCGCGGCGTGCGGATCGACCTCGACAAGCTGGAGCACGTCGAAGGCGTGGCGCTGTCCAAGGAGCTGCGCGCCCTCAAGGAGATCACCCGGCTGACCGGCGTGAACCTCTCCCGCGACGACACGAACAAGTCCGCGGTGTGGGTGCCGATCCTGCGCAACATGGGCTACCCGTGCCGCAACGAGAACGGCAACGACAGCGTGACCAAGCCCATGCTCCAGGAGATCGTGAAGAACAACCCGTCCAAGCCGGGCGACCCGAAGACGATCCCCGAGCTGATCATGGACGCGAAGAAGTGGAACAAGGTGACCGGCACCTTCTGCCACTCGATCCGACGCGACATGGTGAACGGACGGATCCACTGCACGTTCAACCAGATGATCGGCGAGGACGAGGACGAAGGCACGGGTGGCGCACGCTTCGGTCGCCTGTCCTGCAAGCAGCCCAACCTCCAGCAGCAGCCGAGCCGCGACCCGGAGATCGGCCCCATGTGGCGCAGCATCTACCTGCCCGACGAGGGCCGCGACTGGTATTCCCTGGACTACGGCACGCAGGAGCCCCGGTGGGCCACGCACTACGCGGAGCTGGAGAACCTGCCCGGCGCAGCCATCGCAGCGCAGATGTATCGCGACGACCCGACCACCGACTTCCACGCGTTCACCTCCTCCGTCATCGAGATCGCCCGTGCGGCCTCCAAGGAGATCGGGCTCGGCAGGATGTATGGGATGGGCGGCGGCACGATGGCGACCAAGCTCTTCATGCCCACCGAGTGGAAGGAGTTCGAGAAGAACGGCAAGAAGATCAAATACCTGGGCGCCGGTCCCGAGTGCCAAGCGATGATCGACAAGTTCGACGCCGCGTTCCCGTGGATGAAGAAGCTCGCCAAGCTCTGCGAGGAGGCAGCCGAGAAGCACGGCTACATCATGACGGCCGGTGGGCGCAAGGTCCACTTCCCCAAGCTCTGGGGCGGCAAGGGCTACGACTGGATCTTCAAGGCGCTCAACCGCCTAGTCCAGGGCAGCTCCGGTGACCAGATGAAGTTCGCCATGGTAGGCATCGACGAGGCCGGTATCGACTCGCTGCAGCTGCAGGTCCATGACGAGGTGGACGGCAGCTTCACGATGGAGGAGGCGGAGGCCGCTTGCGAGATCATGCGACACGCGCTACCATGCAACGTCCCACACCTAGTGGACAAAGAGTCCGGCCCCAGTTGGGGAGAGATCTCATGAACGACACGACGCACGAAGACATCCACGAATACCACCAGAGCAACCGCGACAAGCGGCTGGCCAAGATGGAGCAGCAGCGCACGCGCGGCCCAGGCGACTGGGATCCCGACGAGGAGTTCTACCAGGACGAGGAGGACACCGACGATGAGTAAGACACTGAAGCACGCACGCATGTCCATCGGCGAGCCCGGCCTGTCCGGCAGGGCCACGGCGAAGCTCAGGGCCTACACGCCCAAGTCAGACAAGCCAGTCGAGATCGAGATGTCGATGGACGAGTGGCAGCTGAACCGGCTGGCCAAGGAGATCCGCGACGCGCTCCGTGAGCTGTCCGCCAAGCGACAGCGAGCCGACGCCCGCAACCTCGCCATCTACAACGACAACGCCCGATGAATCGTGACCCGTGCTGCGCGATGAGCGCCCGGTTCCTCATCGCCATCGTGGGCGAAGACCCGGACTACCCCGTGCCTACCGACCTCGTCGACTTCATAGTCGACTGGGACAACGACCCGCCCGTCATTCACATCCGCTTCTGCCCCTTCTGTGGCAAGCACACCGACATCGACCTCGACGACCTACGAGTAGAGCAATCATGAAGAACCCGTTCCGCAAGAAGTCCCCATTCGCCCACGTCTCGCCCAAGGGCCCAGACCCGATCCGGCGCGAGCGTGAGCTGCTCGCCCAGGTCATCACGCTGCAGGAGCAGCTGGCCGCAGTCGCCTCCGAACGCGACGAGCTGAAGAACACCAACAGCCGACGCTCGCTCCGCATGAACCAGCAGCTGGAGACCCGTGACCTGCAGACGCCCGAGGCCCGCATGTCGCAGCTGCTCGTGCAGGAGCGCAAGCTCCAGGCCGTGTTCCGACTGCTGTCCGGCGAGGCCATCGACGGCGAGACCGAAATGCTCAAGCAGCTGGGCAACCGCCTGGGCATGAGCATGCCCACAATGGAGCGCGTCTTCGGGCGCATGGACGCACTGCAGTCCCTAGCTCCGCTCCGCGACCAGCTGCGCCAGGGCATGGCAGGCGTCGACTGGAAGAACGACGTGACCTTCGACTTCCCGGAGGACCGGGAGACTGTCGAGCGCATGCTCGCCCTCGTCGGTCGATGACCGACCACCGCTGGCTCACGCTGGCGCGCACGATCGGGAGCTGGCCCAATAGCGTCGGCGGCTACGTCGTCACGCGCGAGGACAAAATCGTAATCGGCACGGGGGATTTCGAAAAAGCCAGGGCCGAGTGGGCGCACGCCTCTGTCTACTTTGTGCCCGCCTCTGCACGCCCCTGCCCACTTGGCGAGGCGTTCAACGACTGCGCCCGCCTAATAATCCCTCGCGGCATCGTGCTTCTTGGGGTAGAATTGGATGTTGAGATCGAGGAGATAGAACTATGACCAGAGTAATTGTAGCAGGAGGCCGGGACTACTCCGCTGGCCCAAACTTCACCGAGATCATGGAGCAGTTCATCAACCCAGAGAACGACATCCTGGTCTCCGGAGTGTGCAAGGGGGCGGACATGGAGGGCTACGACTGGATGATCGCCCGCGGCGGCGATGTCCACGTCTTCCCAGCACACTGGCACACGCACGGCAAGGCCGCCGGACCGATCCGCAACCGACAGATGGCGGAGAACGCCGACGTCCTCGTGGCGTTCTGGGACGGTAAGTCCAGGGGCACGCGCAGTATGATCACGGAGGCGCTGAACCACGGCCTCGAAGTCCACGTCTACCACTACGAGGAAGCGTAGTGGGTAGCGAGTCCACACTCCGCAAGAAGCTCGTGCAGATGCTGCGCACCCTCAACGCCGAGGCGGTGGAGAACCGGTGCGGTGTCGGCATGCCTGACGTCTGCGTCATCACGCTCGGCGTCTGGATCGAGTGCAAGAAGACCGCCGCCTTCCCGAAGAAGCCGGAGTCCCCGGTCACGCTCACCCATGAGCTGCTGCCTTCCCAGAAGGTATGGCTCCGCCGCTGCGCCCGCCGAGGTGGGACAGCCTACACACTGACGCAGGTCGCCAACGAGTTCTTCCTGCACGACGGCCCGGTCGCGTGCGAAGTGCTCGGCGAAGTCGACCGCGCAACACTCACGTCCACAACCGTCCTTCATTGCGTCGGCTGGGCATCGCTAGAGCGGGAGCTGATCCCCTACCTGACCTCGAAATGACTGACCCCACCCCCAACTACCAAGAGAGTATCGACTTCTTGCACCGCCTGCGCCCCGAGGGCTCATGGAACCTCGTGGCCATCTGGCCCGAGCGATCCGAGACCCCGACCGACGGCGAGCGCAAGCTCGTCGGGCGCACGTTCCACCCCGGCGAGGAGGAGCAGATCATCCTGTGGCTGATGCGCTTCCCCAAGCGCAACCTCTACTACACGCTCAACCCGATCATGGGCGACATCGCCGACAAGCCGAGCCGGAAGGACGTCAAGGAGCTGGGCTTCACCCACGTCGACCTGGACCCGGAGCCGGGCCGGACTGTGGAGGAGGAGCAGGCCCGCATCCAGAAGATGATCGGCGCCATGGTCCCGGTGCCCACCGCGGTCGTGTTCAGTGGGGGAGGCTACCAGTGCATCTGGCGCCTCGCCGATCCACTACCGATCAACGGGAAGGAAGACCTCTACGAGGACGCCAAGCTCTACAACCTGCAGCTGGAGCTGCAGTATGGGGCGGACCACTGCCACAACGTCGACCGCATCATGCGGCTGCCCGGCAGCATCAACCACCCGGACAAGCGCAAGCGCGAGAAGGGGCGCACGCCCCAGCTGGCACGCGTCGAAGTCTGGAACGACTTCGTCTACCCGATCACCGCGTTCACCAAGTGCCAGATGGTGCAGAGCGCCGACTCAGGGTTCACCGCGAACTCGGTCGTGATCGACGGCAACGTCCAGCGCCTCGACAACTTCGAGGGTCTCCCGCTGGGCAACAACCTGAAGCGCATCCTCGCGACGGGCACCGACCCGGACGAGCCCAACAAATACTCGGACCGCAGCGACGCGGTCTGGTATGCCGTCTGCGAGATGGTGCGGAACGACATCGACGACCAGACGATCTACGCCATCATCACCGACAAGGAGTGGGGCATCAGCGGCCACGTCCTCGACCAGTCCCGCCCGCACGACTACGCCATCCGGCAGATCGAACGCGCGCACGACTACGCGGTCGACCCGCAGCTCGACTACCTCAACACCAACTACGCGGTGGTCCAGGTGGGCGGCAACACCAAGGTGCTCAAGGAATCCGTCGAGCCGTTCAACCGCGACGAGGACCGGGCCGTCATCGACTACCTGTCCTTCGGCGACTTCAAGAACTACTACGGGAACCAGTTCATCATCGTGCAGAACCCGAGCGGCAAAGGCCAGTCGGAGATCCCACTGGGCCAGTGGTGGGTCCGCCACCCGAAGCGCCGCACCTACGAGTCCGTCGTCTTCGCGCCGGGCCGGACGATGACCAACCACTACAACATGTGGAAGGGCTTTGCCTACGACGCGCGCCCGGGCAACTGCGACCTGTTCCTCACCCACGTCCGCGACAACCTGTGCCAGGGCAAGCAGGAGCTGTTCGACTTCCTGATCGGGTGGGCCGCTCGACTGATCCAACGACCCGACCTACCGGGTGAGGTGGCCATCGTCTTCCGCGGCAAGCAGGGCACGGGCAAGGGCTTCTTCGCCAACCACCTCGGCAAGCTCCTCGGCCGTCACTTCCTCCCGATCGCCAGGGCCGAGCACCTCACCGGCAAGTTCAACGCCCACCTCCAGGAGTGCGTGCTGCTCTTCGCCGACGAGTGCTTCGGCGCAGGAGACAAGGGCAAGGAGGGCACGCTCAAGGCGATCATCACCGAGCCCACGATGATCTCCGAGTTGAAGGGTGTCGACGCCAAGCCGAAGCCAAACTACCTGCACCTCATCATGGCGAGCAACGACGACTGGGTAGTCCCCGTCGGCGACTTCGACCGCCGCTTCTTCGTGCTCGACGTGGGCGACGAGAAGCGGAAGGACAAGGAATACTTCGGCGCGATCGAGGCGCAGCTGCAGTCGGGCGGCTACGAGGCCCTGCTGCACTACCTCCTCAACTACGACCTGAAGGACTTCGACCTGTCCAACGTGCCGCAGACCGCAGCCCACTCCGAGCAGCGGGCGCATACGATGACCGGCACGCAGGAGTGGTGGAGCAACAAGCTGTCCGAGGGCCGTGTCCTCCCGTGGCACACCGACTGGCAGCCGCGCGTCTGGTGCAGCGAGCTGCGCGACGACTTCAGCGACTACCTCAGCAGGTGGGACCGCGGACACCGCAGCAACTCCACCCGCCTGGGCATGTTCCTGAAGAAGTGCCTGCCCGGCGGAGACTGCCGCGTCCAGGCGTCCGGCACCCACGCCATCCGCATGCCGGACGGAACCGTCGAGGCCGTCGACCGGCCCACGCTCTACGAGATGCCCACGCTGGAGGAGTGCCGCAAGCACTGGGACGACACCTTCGGCTGCGCCACCGAGTGGCCCGAGCCGCTGCGCACCGTCGACCTGCCCGAAGAGGCACAGGGGAACTTCTGATGGCTGAGAAGAAGAAAGCACCGCCCAAGACGAAGCTGCGGATGACCTACCCGCAGGGCTTCCGCGTCAAGGGTCGCGGCATCGCGTGCGTCTCCATCGAGCGGGCCGACGGCTCACGGATGGAGGAGTTCCAGACGATCGACCACAAGCAGGCCGAGTTCCTGAAGTGGGCCGCCGCCATCGCGTTCTGCGACGAGGTCCGGGAGCTGCCCGACCTGCAGGAGATCGTGCGGAAACTGATCGAAAGCCGACCAACTCCGTGATCGTGTGGTAGACTTCGGCATGGTCATCAAGCGCAAGAAGAAACGAGCCGCCCCGCCCGCCGAACTACCGGGCCGCTGGCTCAAGTCCAAGTCCGGCAGGTGCTACAGCTACATCGTCGTGGTGAAAGGCTACGGCGAGCAGCTCTACCGCTTGCAGTCCCTGATGCACGACTTCGTCGACGCCCGCACCGGTCTCGTCCGTCACCTCACCATGAGCGAGAAGCTCTGGACCAAGGCCGAACTCGAAGAGACCGGCCGCTTCCTCAAGAACCCGCCGACCAAGGCAATGATCGAGACCGCGAAAGCGATGCCCTACCTATGAGCCAGCGCAGGCTAGACGGCGTGAAGCAATACGCGCCCGCGAAGACAGAGCCCGCGCCCGAGTGCGCGGACTGCGGTGCGGACGAGGAGTATGCGGAAGCAAGCTGCAGAGATACGTGGCCGGACGGGAAACACCTACGCTACTACCCGAGCACCGACGAATACTCCTGCTCGCCGTGCGCGAACGGCGAGCGCGAGCGTGAGGCCCATCCGTTGGACGACTTCCGAAAAGCGGTCAGGGAGATCAAAGCTGCGGACAAGGTGTTCCCGGTGGTCAAGAAGTCCGCGCCCTACTACATCTACGACAAGCCGTGCGAGCACTCCTTCGTCGGCAAGGTGAAGGACATGAAGATCGACCGCGACCTGACCCGCATCTCGATGCGCTTCGCCGAGGAAGCCAACGGCGGACCGCTGCCGGACTACGAGGAGGACTACGATGACTGATGTCTACTACAAGGGAGACCTGGGCGACCTGGGCAACGTCGACTGGTTCAATGCCGACAGCAACCAGCTGATTCCAGACGTGGGCAGCGTTAC
>JAQBHI010000124.1:0-51473 GCA_032127875.1 Acidobacteriota bacterium | reverse complement strand
GGTTCCAGCGTCGACATGGCCCCGCGCGTCGAGGCGCAACTCGAGCGCTTCGCGCCGGGCTTCGGCGACCTCGTCCTGGCACGCGCGACGATGTCCCCTGCGGATCTCGAACGCCATGACGAGAACTACGTCGGCGGCGCGATTGGCGGCGGAGTGCAGGATCTGGCGCAACTGTTCGCGCGCCCGACGCTGTCGTGGAATCCTTACGCGACGCCGATTCCGGGCCTGTACCTGTGTTCGTCCTCGACGCCGCCGGGCGGGGGCGTCCACGGCATGTGCGGCTGGCACGCCGCGCAAGCGGTCCTCAAGCGCCCTACTTCGAGGGGATGAGCACAAGATCCTCCTGCGGCGGGATCAGGTACTCGGCTCCGTTGTCCGTCACCACGGCCATTTCCTCGACGGAGATCGTCTTCGTACCGCCCTCGGGCAGCGTCCAGGAGAAGAAGCCGTCGAAGGCGAAGGTCTGACCCGGCTGCAGGCGGCGCACCTGGTTGCCTGACGGCTCGCGTTCCCACTGGCCGCCCGAGAGCGACGGTCCCGCGTCGTGAGCCCAGTAGCCGACCGGATGGCCCGTGCCCCACATGACCCATTCCGAGCCCGCCGCCTTCATCCAGTCGCGCTGGGCCTTGTCCACGTCGTAGCCGCGCACGCCGGGCTTCATCGCCGCGAGGGCCGTGCGGCTGCCCTTGCGAGCGTTCTCCCATTTCTTCACGGCCTCGGCGGTCGCTGCCTTTTCTCCGGGGCGCAGGACGTAGGCGTAGCGCTGGATGTCGGTGCTCCAGACGCCGTCGAGTTTGATGCCGAAGTCGGTCTGGATGAAGTCTCCCGGCTGGATCACACGGTCCGTCGGGTTGGAATGGCCCCGGTCGGGTCCCGAGTTCACGTTCGGGTTCTGGTCCGGGTTCCACGAGTCCGTGACACCCAGCTCTGCCATCCGCTTCTTGAGGAAGCGGCCGACGTCGGCATCGCGGGTCTTGCCCGGTACGATCGTTCGGTACGCCTCGAGTTCGAGCTGCTCTGTGAGCGCGGCGGCTCGGCGCAGGATCGCGATCTCCTCCGGCAGCTTCACGGACAGCCACTCGGCCACGAGGTCCTCCGAGGGCGCGAGCCGGGCGGCGAGCTCGGGCCCGAGGGCCGTCTCGAGCTCGCGGCGCTGCGTCCAGGACAGCCCGTCCGCGAGAACAGTGTTCCCGGAGTTGACCGCGATCCGCTTCGGATCGGCAGCACGGATTGCCGCGGCCGCGGCAGCATACGCGGACTGACCTCGCTCGAGGACCTCGACCCGATCGTGCAGCCCAACGTCGCGCAGAGCCACGGCCTCGCCGGCGGGAGACAGCGCGACTGCCTCGACGCGCTCGCCCTTCAGCAGAAAGAGGAATGCCACCAGGCCCCCGGCGTTCTCGCCCCCCACGTGCATCGCCATGGGGTCGTTGGCGTTCTCACGGCAAAGCACGAGCCAGGCATCGACCCCGGCCCGTTGCATCGCGCCGGGCAGGAGCTTGTGGAGGCGCTCCTTGCGGATGGCCGCCCAGGGGTTGGTCTCGGCGGCTGCTGGAAGCGCGGCGACAGCGAGAAGGGTGGCGAGGGCGCGGAGCAGCTTCACGTTCACCTCTTTCAGAAGGGGCGCATCATACGCGATATCCGGCGGCGGCCGAGTCCCGGCCCACGGGTTCGGCAACTTGACGCAAACGGCAGCGGCAGCCTACTGCCCCGCGCGAGACGTCGAGGTCGGCCTGGCGCTGGCCTACCTGGGCAAGAAAGCCGAAGCGGTCCGCGAGGGAGAGGAGTGCCTTGCGCTCCCGATCACGCAGCAGCCTTACCCCGAGTTCGTCAACTACGTCCAGCACCAGCTCGTGCGGATCCACATCCTCGTCGGGAACCACGAGAGGGCGCTGGACCTGCTGGAACCCCTGCTGAGGAGGCCCAACCTCCTCACGCCCGCTGCGCATCGACCCCAACTTCGACCCGCTGCGGGGCAATCCCCGCTTCGAGAAGCTCGCGCACGGGGCGTAACCGCAGCGCCTGCGCATCGGCGTCCGCGCAAGCGGCCCTTCGAAACGGCTAACATTCCGGACATGATCCTTGCCCTGCTGCTGGCCTTGGCGACCGCTGCCACCACGCCTGCCGATCTCGGACCCGTTCCCAACGACGCCGTGCGCGTTTACCTGGTGCGCCATGGCCAGGCATTTTCGAACCTCGATCCCGAGCCCGAGCTTCCGCCTGAGCAACTGGATCGCCTGACCGAGCTTGGCCATGCGCAATCGAAGGGCGCCGCCGAGGCGCTACGCGAGGCTCACGTGACACGGATCGTGTCTTCGCCGGCCGGTCGCGCGCGCGAAACGGCCGAAGACCTGCGCTCGGCTCTCGGCGTGGTGGCGGTTGTGATCGATCCACGAATAAGGTCCCTGGAGGTGGGCCTCAACCCGAAGGGTGAGGCCGACGATTGGGACTGGCGCAGCGCGGAGTGGGAAGCTGGTCGCGATCCGAAACCGCCCAAGGGCGAATCGATGCAGCAGATGGGCGAGCGCGTGCTCGCGGCCGTGCGGGCGCTGCGCACAGGCCACAAGGGCCAAAGTGTCGTGCTCGTGGCGCACAGCGAGGTGATCGGGGCGTTCGTTGGAGCACTCGACGGAACGCCGGCAGCGAAGCGCTATCCGCCGAAGATCCGCAACGCTTCGATCACGGTCGTGGAAGCAGGGGCTGGGCCGATGCCGAAGCTGATCTTCTCGAACTACCTCGCGCCAGGGCCTGCAGCCGCGCCTTGATGCCATGCCCGAGCTGCCCGACCTGCTGCACGTCTTAGGTCGCCTGCGGGAGCGGCTCGTCGGCCGGACGGTCACGGCCGAGCGCGTGTGCGAGCCGGTGGTGCTGCGCTTCGCCGTGCGCGGCAACCTGTCGCTGCTACGCGGCCGCGCGCTGTCCGAGGTGTTCCGCAAGTCGCACTTCCTGGTCTTCCGCTTCGCCGGCTTCGACATGGCCGTGAACCCGATGCTCGCCGGTCGCTTCCGCTTCGCGACGCCTGCCGAGAGGGACGAGCGCTCACTGTGTTTCGCCATCGCGTTCGGCGACGTCGAGCTTCGTTATCTGGACGACAAGACGATGGGCAAGGCGTATCTCATCGCGAGCGACGACTGGAAGGCGATCCCCGGCCTGCAGGCAGGGGGCATCGACCTGCTCTCGCCTGAGTTCACGGGCGAGCGCTTGGTGAGCCTGCTGCGCCGCCGCCGCGACCAGCTGCGCGTCTTCCTGCTCGACAAGAAGGCCCTGGATAGCGTCGGCAATGCCTACGCCGACGAGATCCTCTTCGAGGCGCGCCTGCACCCGAAGACCTGGTGTCGTTCGCTCTCGCACGACGATGCGCTCCGCCTGCACGCTGCGATCGTGAACGTGATGCGGGCGGCCGTGGCCGAGGTCGCGACTCGCGACGAGCCGATCGAGGTGAAGGTCCGCGATTTCTTGAAGGTGCGGCTGAAGGAAAGCTGTCCGAGCTGCGGGGCGAAACTCCGCACCGCAGGCGTGCGCGGCATGGACGCCTACTTCTGCCCGCATTGCCAGCCCGAGACCCGCCCCGGCCTCGTGGACTGGCGCAAGACCGGCAAGTAGCCCGTGCTCCCGCCCTCCAGCCTGTCGGAGCGCCCCCTCGTCACCGCCCTCATCACGAATCACAACTACGGCCGCTTCCTCGCCTCCGCCATCGACAGCGCCCTCGCCCAGAGCCACACGCCACTGGAGGTGCTGGTCGTGGATGACGGCTCGACCGACGCGTCGCGCGAGATCCTCGCGGGATATGGCTCGCGCATCCGAACGGTCCTCAAGGAACGAGGCGGCCAGGCCTCGGCCTTCAACGCGGGCTTCACGGCGGCCCGCGGCGAGCTCATCTGCCTTCTCGACGCAGACGATCTCTGGTTTCCTGAGAAGGTGGCGCGGGTCGTCGAGGCCCATCGCGAAGGTCCCGTGCTCGTCTGCCATGACCTTGCGCTGGCCTACGAAGACGGTCAGACCGGCCCTGCCTCAAGCTGGTGTCTGCTCACAAGGACGCCGCTGGCCCGAGGCAACGTCCTTCCAAGGTTGCTAGCCGAAGGCGCAGGCTGGGGCTTCAGCCCCACGTCCGGCATGTCGATCACCAGGGCGGTGGCGCAAGCCCTGGCGCCGCTGCCGGAAGCCGATTGGCTGGTCTGCGCCGACAATCCGGTGGCCTATGGAGCGGCCTATCTCGGCGCCGTCGGCGCGCTCGGGCAGGCGCTCGGCACATACCGTGTGCACGGCAGCAATCAATTCCTGCTGATGCCCCGCGCTGATAGCTGGATCATCCGTTTTCGCAGCGTCGAGGACCCGGCACGGCGGCTCGCCTACTTGAAGGACTTCGTGCGGCGGCACGGGGGTGAGCCTCCGGAGTTGGACCTGCGCGATCGCTACCTCTACTGCCGCGAATGGAGCTTCCTCACGCGCCCGCTGCCGGTCCTGGACCTGCCGCGCCTCTGGCGCGCGAGGTTGCGCGAGCGACCGGCGCGCTCCGGCTCGTGGTCAAGCCTGCCGTGGGCCCTGGCTTGGGACACGCTGGCCGCGATCGGCATCTCGCTCACTGTACCGTCTGCGTGGTCGGAGCTGCGGCGGCGCTATGCGCCTCGGCGGCTTGGAGCGGGCGGCCGGCTGCCGCCGCCCCTGCCCAGGGCCTGACTCGGCTCAGGACGGCCGGCTCCCGCCGCTTCCGAAGGGCCCGTCGGCCAGGGCTTGCAGGTTGCGGGCCGCTCCCGAGGCCAGACGGGCGACGACGTCGCGCAGCCGCAGGCCCAGCGGCTTCCAACGGGGCGCAACTGCCAGCTCGTAACCCAGCGCGCGCATGCGCTCTCCAGCGATGAACTCGACGAGGGCGATCTCGGCTCCTCCCAGCTCATCGCGCCAGCCCTCGGCAGCGCCGCGCCGGAAGAAGGCGGGATTGTGCGACCAGCGCTCCCGCAACCGGTCCAGGCTGCAGGCAAGGGCGATCTTGTGGCACAGCGCCGTCTCGTGCTCGAGACCGAGCCAGACAAAAAGCGCCTCGAGCCCGCCTGACGTTTCGCTCAGCAAGTCCTCGTAGCGCAGCTGTCGATAGCGCGGCGTGAGGATCGCGATCGCGAGAGCGTCGTCGAGCAGCAGCTGCCAGCGCCGCGTCACGTCGGCGGCACCCTGACTCGCCCACAAGCGCCCCCAGCCACGGGCCGCCGCACGCGTGGAGCAGTAAACCTCGCGCGGGTCACGGATGATGTGCAGGAAATAGGCCTCTGGAAACAGCCGCAGGATCAGCGGCGCGTGATGCGCGTGAGTCGGGGTCTTCTCCACGACCACTTCGGCCCCGGGGAGAGCTTGCCCAATCTTGTCGAACACCGAGGAGGCGAAGCGCCGGAGCAACTCGTCGAATTCGCGCTGATCCAGCATCGCGGACAGTGCGAAGGGCTTGCCACCGCCCCCAGCGTGAGCGCGCTCGGCCTTCCACGATGCATCCAGATGGCCCAGATACGCACGGTCGAAGAGGTAGGACTCCGCCTCGAGGGCCGCCACGGCAGGATGCGCGGCCAGCAGCGCCCGCAGCCAAGTCGTACCGCTGCGCGGGAAGCCGACGATGAAGAGCAGCTTGCGCGAGGCACGCAGCGCTGGCGGGACGGCATCCATGGCTCGGGGATTCTACACGCTGGAATCCGCGCGTGCGGGTGCCCTTACCACGCTTCGCCCCTAGCTGCCCGAGAGTATCAGCGGGGCCGAGCTCGACTCGGAGCGCATCGTGGACGAGTTCATCGCGCTCGGCGGGCGTCTCGTCGCGACCGGCCCGCCTGTTAGGATCTCGTGAGCTCGCGCAGCGCCGCGCGGGCCATGCGCACGCCGTACCGGGGCAGGATCTGCGGATGGCGTGCGTAGAGCCACTTGTGGTTGAGCAGGATTCGGGCATAGGCCCAGGCCGTGCGGCGATCCTGGGCGAGCTTGCGGCTGCGCGACCGCGGGCGCTGGCGATAGAAGAACAAGGTTTCGGGCAGGCGCACCACACCCAAGCCCAGCTCGAGAAACGACAGCCAGAGATCGAAGTCTTCCCAGCCGTGAACCATGTTGGGGTTGTAGCCGGGCGTGCGCTCGAAGTCAGCCTTGCGGAACAGCGCCGCCGGCGCGATCGTGTTGCCCAGAAGATAGTGCGGCATCCGAAACGGTGGGCGTTTCCAGGGGCCCGATGCGTCGCCGAACATTTCCGCTTCGCATTCGACGATGCCGACGGAAGGCTCTCGCTCCAGAAGCTGGACCGCCCTCTCCAGGTAGCGAGGTGCGATGCGATCATCGGCGTCGAGAGGCAGGATGAATTCGCCGCGAGCCTGCTCGATGGCCAGGTTGCGGGCCGCGCTGACTCCGACGGACGGGAGACGAAGCAGGCGGGCATCGCGCCGACGCCAAGCGCCGAAGAGCTGCCGGGCCTGCGCCTCGCTCGACCCGTCGTCCACGACGAGAACCTCTCGCTCCGGCAGAGTCTGGGCTGCGATCGAAGCCAGCACCTCCTCGAGGTAGCTCCCGTCGTCACGACACGGGATCACGACGCTGACGCGCGGAGCGCTCACTCGCTGGTTCCCCCATGGAGCCATTCTAAGGTGCGCAGTCCAAGTGTCGGTCTCGTGACGACCGTGAAGGACGAGGCACCGGTGCTTCGACGCAACCTGCGCTGCCACGGGTGCAGCCGGCCATCGTCGAGATCACGGCGCTTCGCGACGCCTTTGCCAGAATGGGCCTTCTGGACATGCCCGGGCGCCCGACGGATAATGGAGTGTCAAGCGGGAGCGTGGATGAGCAAGGAAGACTTGATCGAGCTGCAGGGTGTGGTAACCGAGGTGTTCGCCGGCGGCAACTACAAGGTGAAGTGCGGCGAGAACCACGAGGTTCTCGCGCGCCTCAACGGCAAGATGCGACAATACCGGATTCGCGTGATCGGCGGCGACCGCGTGACCGTGGGCGTTTCCCCCTACGACCTGAAGCGCGGCCTCATCACCTACCGCGCCAAATAGCCCACTCCCTGCCCCGGCTCCGCGCCGTTCTCTTCGACGCCGACCAAACCCTTCTCGACTTCGACCGCGCCCAGAAAGCCGCCCTGCGCGAGACGCTCCACGCGGTGGGGCTGCCTTGGTCGCTGGCCGTTCTCAGCGCGTTTCGCCACATCAACGAGGCGCTCTGGGAGCGCTACCGACGTCGTGAGATCAGTCAGGTCAGGCTGGCCGTCGAGCGCTTTCGCCAGTTGCTCGTCCACCTGGGCGCCCCGGCGCGGGATGCCAGCCGCCTGGATCGGCTCTTCATCGCTCAGCTGTCCCGGCGCGGCGACTTGCTGCCCGGTTGCCGTGCCGTGCTGCGCCGGCTGGCGCGCGACTATCGGCTTGCGATCGTGACCAACGGCATCGATCGCGTGCAACGCTCCCGGTTGCGTGCCGCGGGCCTCGAGGGATTCTTCGCGGCGATCGTGACGTCAGGGGGCTGCGGCTTCGCGAAGCCGGACCCGCGCATCCTTGCTGCGGCTCTTCTCGCCCTCGGCGTCACCGCGCGCGAAGCCGTCTACGTGGGCGACGACGCACGCGTCGACGGCGAGGCCGCCCGCGCAGCGCTCGTGCGCTTCGTCTGGATGGACCGCGGGGCGCCGCTGCCTCGCGGGACGCGCCGGCCAAGCCGCCGCATCGCGCGCCTCGAGGAGCTACCCGGAGTCCTATAATTGGCGGCGATCGCTGGCTCGGCCTGGGGCACGTAGCGACAAGGGGGGATATGGACGGCTTGGTGGGCCTACCCCGGAGCGCCGCCGCTTCGATCGTCCACCTCGAGAGCAGGATCCCGGCTGCGCTCCCCTCGGCGTCGATGCTGGGGACACAGCGGCTCGGCACCGGGGTGGCCGTCGAACCCGATCGCGTGCTCACGGCCCACTACCTCGTGATGGGCGCGGCCCGCGTCCACCTGACCGGCATCGACGGCCGCGAGCGGGCTGTCACCCGCATTGCGCTCGATCATGAGACGGGCCTGGCGCTACTGTGCCTCGCTGGCGAGCCTCTGCCGGTCCCGCAGCTGGGTTCCGCTTCAGCGGTCGCTCCAGGGCTGCCCGTTTTTCTCCTGACCTGCACCGCCGAGCGCGAGCGAAAGGGCGCCTCAGGGCACGTCTGCGCAGTCGAGCCCTTCGAGGCTTTCTGGGAGTATCGGCTGGAGCGCGCGATCATGACCACGGCCATCAACCCCGGCCTGGCTGGCGCGCCGCTCTTCGACGCACAGGCGCGGCTCATCGGGATCGTCTCCCTTGGTCTTGCCCGCGTCGGCCGTTACAGCCTCGCGATTCCCGTCGAACTCTTCCTCGAAAACCGGGCGGCGCTCGAAGCGGGCGAGCCGGGCCACAGACGCGCCTGGATCGGGTTCTTCCCGCACCCCTTCGACGGGGGCGTGCTCGTCACCGGAGTGGTCGCCGGTGGCCCGGCCGAGCGCGCAGGCATCGCCCGTGGCGATCTACTTCTCTCGGTTGCGGGTCGTCCGGTGTCGTCGCTGCGCGAGCTGTACCAGGAGATCTGGCAGCGCGCCCCGGGCGAGAGCTTGCCGCTGCAGCTGCTGCGCAACTCCGAGGTGCACACACTCGAGGTCGTCTCCGGAGACCGCAACGAGTTCTTCCGCTAGCTAGCTATAGCTACAGGCCGAAGTAGCCACGGATACGCTTCAGCAGATCGTCCTTCAGCGTGGGCGCTAGACCGCCGTCGAAGCGCTCGGTGACGTCGATCACGGCATTGGTCAAGGCCCCCTGCCGCTCGGCGAGGATCCGCGAGATGTCGACGGCGACGCCCGGGTTCGCGACCAGCACGCCGTGGAAACCTGCCTTGTCGATCGCGAACATGTCGGCGTCGGTGGCGGCCATCACCGTCGCCGCCCGCTCGGCGCCCGTGAGCAGGGCCATCTCGCCGAAGAACTGCCCCTCGTGCAAGCGTGCGATGGGGCGAAGCGCCCCACCCACGTTCTTGAACACCTCCACCTCGCCGGTGTCGATCACGAAGAAACTGTTGCCAGGCTCCCCTTCGACGATGATCCGCTCGCCGCGCGCGTAGTGGTGGCGCTTGAAGCTCGCGGCAGCGGTACGACGCTCGGCGTCCGAGAGCGGCCGGAACAGGTCGATGTCGCGCAGCGAGCGCTCCAGGCGTTCCACCACCGACACGCGGGCCTCGGCCTGGGGCGGCACCGTGTGCAAGTAGACGGTACGAATCGGGAAAGGGATCTCGATGCCACTGCGGTGGAGGTCGTACCAGAGCAGGCGCAGGATCTCGGATTCGACCCGTTGGTAGTCCTCGTACGAGGAGACGAAATAGCGGATCTCGTACTCCATCACGAAGTCCCGGTACCCGATGAGCCGCACCACCGGCCGGGGCTCCGCCGGCAGGCCACGCACTTCGCCCAACGCTCGTTCGAGCGCCGCGAAGACAGTGCTGGGCGGGACCTGGAAACCCAGGCCCACGTGAAGCAGCCGCGAGTGCGGCGTGGCCGGCCTGCTGTAGTTGAGGACCGTGCGCTTCGAAACCTCGATGTTCGGGATCGTGAGCATGTCGCCGTACCAGGTGCGCAGTCGCGTGGCGCGCCACGAGACCTGCTCGATGCAGCCTTCCGATTCGCCAATCCTGACCCAGTCACCGATCAGGAAGGGTTCGTCCATGCTGAGAGCGATGCCCGTGAACAGGTTGCCAAGGGTGTCCTGGAGCGCCAGGCCGACCACGGCCCCGACCACCGCCGAGGTCGCGAGGAAAGGCGTGAGCTGCACTCCAAAAGCCGTGTGCGCGATGGTGCTTGCCGCGATTCCGTACAGCACGACCGCGACGACACTCGCGAGCAGAGCGGGCGGGGCCTGGCCCTGACTGCGGCGGAACAGGCCCTGAAAGCCGAGTACCGCCAGCCTCACGAACAGCATCACGAACGGCACCAGGATCGCGACCGCCAGCCAGCCTTGCTCGGGCAAGCGCCCGGCGAACGACACGCTCACGACCGTCAAGGCAAGCGCCGCCAGGGAAAAGGGTCCGATGAGAGAGCGCAGCGCGGATCGCAGCCGCGCCAGGCGCAACAGGGTCAACACCCCGAGAATCGCGAGCGGGATCTCGATCCACGGGTTGGTGAAGGGGTTCAAGACTGAGGTTCGCCGGTGAGGCTCACGCGGGCCTCGTCGATCGCGAGCAGGATATTGACGATGCCCAGGCCACTGACCGCGCCGCGTGCGAAGGGACTGAGCAGGATGGAGCGAAGCAGCGGCATCGGCTGCAGTAGATAGTTGGCGTCCCACAGCACGGTCCAGGGAGCCACGATCAGGACGAGGCCGACGAGCAGCGAACTCACGATCGAGAGCAGCGTCGCCACGGGAAGGGCGGCCGGCCTAACCGAGAGCGGCCTTCAGCTCCCGCACCTTGCTGGCCACGTCGCGGAAGGTGGCATCCTGACCGTAAAGGTCGGAGAACAGCGAGAGCGCTTCGCGCACGTCGCCGTCGGCCTCGTGGGCCATGGCGAGGTCGTAGCGCAGCGCGATGTACTCCTCGTCCTTGCGTTCGGGCGCTGCCAGGCCTTTTTCGAACCACTTGACCGCGAGCTTGGGCATGCCCTTTTCCATGAAGCAGATGCCGAGCATGCTGGCACACTCCAGCACCCGATTCGGGTCCTTCGCCGCAAGCTGGAACT
This sequence comes from Acidobacteriota bacterium, assembly GCA_032127875.1. GTDB lineage: Bacteria > Acidobacteriota > Vicinamibacteria > Fen-336 > Fen-336 > CADEEV01. The sequence goes on along the minus strand of JAQBHI010000124.1, from coordinate 40,799 downwards.
CGGCGATGGCCTCGTCGATCAGACCCATCTCCTTGTAGGCGATCCCGAGATTGTAGCGGGTGTCGTAGTCCTCCTTGCCAAGCTGCTTGTCGACGCCCTTCCTGAATTCCTTGAAGATCTCCTCCAGGCCGCTGTCGCCGAGCTCGGTGCTGGCCAGGGCAGGCCGAGGTTCCTCGACGGCGGACTGTGCGTCGAACAAGCCGGAGAGTTCAGCGCCAAGGTCGATGCCGCCACCGGTGTCCGGCGGCGCGACCGAGGCTGCCACTCCGACAGCTTCGGGTTCCGGCGGCGGGGCTGGCTCCGGTGCTGCAGGCGACGGCTCGGAGAGGTCCAACTCCGCGAAGAGCTCCGGCTCGGGTTCGAGCGGCGCAGCCGCGAGCTCCGGCTGTGGTTCGTCCGCCGGCTCCTCGTCGAGCACGAGGCCCAGCGCATCGATCTTGGCCTGGATCGCCGCGTGTCCCGGGTACTTGGAGGCGACCTCGCGCAGGGCTTCCTTGGCGTCGTCCACGAAACCGAGCGAGACGTATGACTCGACTTCATCCAGCACCTTCTGCAGGTCTGCCGGTAGCCCCGATGCTGGAGCTGGGGGAGCGGCTTTCGCAGGGGCCGCCTTGAGGGGGGCTGGGGGGGGGGCGGGTTCCGGTTCTGGCTCCGTTTCCGGCAGCGTGACTGCCAACTCCTCGGCTGGGGCTTCGAGCGAGAACTCGGCTTCCGCGGGGGCGGCGGCTTCGTCCTCGGCTTCCGGCTCGTCGAGAAAACGATGGGGCAGCTCTTCCTCGGCGTCCTCGACGCCCAGGTCCAGGCTGGGCAGCTCCGCTTCCTCTGATGGAGGAGGCTCGATTCCTGCTTCGTCGACATCGTCTGAGAGGAAGATCTCTTCTTCGACCTCGTCGAGCACCGGCGACTCAAGCTCGACAGCTTCAGCTGTCTCCGGCGCGAGCGCGGGCTCGGCAGCCGCAGGTGCTTGCGCCACGGCCGCGAACGCAGGAAAAGACTGCGGCGCCAGCACACGGGCCTCTTCCTCGAATGCTTCCGCGGCAGCCCCGTCGCCCGAGAGCCGCTTGATCTCCGCGAGGGCCAGGCATTGCTCCGCCGCCTTCACGCTCTGGCCCTTTTCCCGGTGCACGTCGCGCAGCTCCTGGCGCGCCTCGACGTGATCGGGGAAACGGGCGATGATCCCTTCGAACTGGTCTCCCGCCTTGTCGATGAGGCCGTACTTGCGAAACACCTTGCCCTCGGCGAGGTGCTCGTCGATGAACTCACGGTCTTCGTCGGACAAAGCACCGCTCACTTCGACGCTCGGGCGGATCAGGGCCTTGGGCGCGGCCGGACGCGCTGGCGCCGCAGCTGAGGCGGGCGGCTTCGCTGCTGACGAGGCGACATCGTCCGCCTCGAACCCGGCGAAGGGCGGCTCCGCGGCGGCGGGCGCATCCACCTCGAAGTCGATCTCCTCCACCTCCGAGCTCGCCGCCGGCGCCGGCGTCACGCCGAGGGCCGACCGCTTCGAACGGACGAACTCCAGCTTGGACTGGTACTGCTGATTCTGGGGCTCCATGCCGACCAGGATCTCGAGAATACCGGCGGCCTGCTCGAGTTGGCCCGCGTTGATGTAGGCCTCGGTCAGGTTGGAGTAGGTCTGGACGACCGCGCTGTCTTTCTTCAGCATACGGAAGACTTCGGCCAGCTTCGAGAGGCTCTTCACGTGGCCGGGGGCTCTCTGGACGATCTGCTGCAGGAGCACCGCCGCCTTGTCGCCCTCCTTGCGGCCCAGCAGGCGATCGACCACCGGCAGGAACTCGTCGAAGGCTCCATTCGAGTTGCCTTGGAGCAGATGCACGCGGCCCATCTGGACGTGGCTCTCGGTGTCGTTCGGGTCGAGCTCGAGCAGCCGCTTGAACAGCGACTCCGCTTCCGCAAGCTTCTTGGCACCCACGTAGGCCTCGCCCAGGCGGAACAGCATCTGGGCGTCGTTGGGCGACTCGCGGGCGATCACCTCCAGGTACTGGATGGCTTTTTCGTAGTTCTTCTGCACGACGTGGATGCGCGCCAGTTCGCCGCGCAGCTTCTGGCTCTTGGCGTCGAGCTTCAGGCCCTTCTCCAGGACCTGCAACGCCTCGACCAGGTGGCCCTTCTTGGTGAGCTCGTCGGCGATCGCGACATGCTCCTCGACGGCCTTTGCGGTCGACCCGTCGCGCATGTAGAGATCCGCCAGCTTGCTGCGGACCTTCAGGTCGGCCGGGTCGATGTCGGCCATTTTCTTCAGGACGTCGCCGGCTTCGCGCGCCTTGCCGCGCTTGATGTACTCGTCTACGACGATCTGGTACTGGCTCTTGGCCTCCATCATCAGGCCCTGCTTCGAGTACAGATCGGCCAGGTTCAGGTACGGCTCGAGTGCCGAGGGATCCAGCTTGTTGATCTGCTTCCAGATCGCGATCGACTTGAGGAGGAAGCCGTCCTTCGCGTAGAAGTCAGCGACCTTCGCGTATTCCTCGGTCGCCTCTCGGTTCTTGTTGAGACGAGCGTAGAGATCCCCGATCTTCTTGATCGTGTTCCAGTCGCGCGGATTGTCGTCGACGAGCTGGCGGTACAGGGAGATCGCCTGATCGACCTTGCCGGCCTTCTCCAGCTTGTCGGCGTCCTGCTTGACCTTGATGGGGTTGATTCTGGCCACTGCTATCCCCTGGGCTCCCGGTTGTTCGCCTCTAGAATAACCACGGCTGCGTTCCCTGGAAAGAGCGCCTGTGTATCTCCGAAGGTCCCAGCCTGCGCAGGGCCTGTCGATGATCCTCGCTCGCGTAGCCCATGTTGTGCCCGAGGCCGTAGCCAGGGTACTGCGTTTCGCACTCTCGCATGGCGGCGTCACGCGCCACTTTCGCGACGATCGAAGCTGCCGCGATCGAGACCGACAGCGCATCGCCCTTGACGACGCCCAGTTGCGCAATGTCGACACCGGGGAGCCTGAGCGCGTCGAGCAGCAGGAAGTCCGGCGGGAGGCGCAGCCCGGCGAGGGCCCGCTGCATCGCGAGATAGGTCGCCTGAAGGATGTTGACGCGATCGATCTCGAGCGGCTCGGCCGCCCCGATCGCCCAGGCCAGCGCCTTGCTACGAATCCGCTCCGACAGGCGCTCTCGCTGGGCCTTGGTGAGACGCTTGGAATCGTCCAGGCCCGTCGTGTCGAAGTCGTCGCCCAGGATCACCGCTCCGGCGACCACGGGGCCGCACAAGGCGCCACGGCCCACCTCGTCGACGCCCGCCACCCGCAGGTGACCGGCCGCGCGAGCCTCCGCCTCGTAGCGGGAGGTGCAGCGCAACTCCACTCCGTGGTGGACGAGTGGCTTGCGGGCCCGACCGGCCTTGTGAACGTCCGTCGCCATCCTCCTCCTGGTCCGAAGACTATGACGACCCGCGGCTTCAGCAGAAGTCCCCGCGACAACGGCCGTCGCGAGGCGCGCCCGTCAGGCGTTGTCGCGCTTCTCCTTCATGCGGCCCGCCTTGCCCTTCCTGTCGCGCAGGTAGTAGAGCTTGGCGCGCCGCACCTTCGCGTGCTTCACGACCTCGATCTTCTCGATGGTGTTCGCGTGGAGCGGAAAGATCCTCTCGACGCCCTGGCCGAAGGAGACCTTGCGCACGGTCACCGTGGCGCGGGCCCCGCTTCCGCGCAGGCCGATCACGATGCCCTCGAAGACCTGGACGCGCTCGCGCTCGGTCTCCTTGGCCTTGCCGCTCTTTTCCTCCTTGAGGTTCGTCTCTTTGACCTTCACGTGCACGCGCACGGTATCCCCGGCGGCGAGGTGCGGCAGGCCCTGCTTCAGGTCGCCGGCCTCGATGGTGTCGATCGGATTCATACGCTCCATTCCTATCTCTTGCTCAGTACGGGTTCGGGATCCTGTTGAAGCACCTGCTCGTCGATCTCGCGCAAGAGCGCCTCGTCCTGCGCGGACAAGCGGCTCTTGGCGAACAGGTCGGGACGCCGCGCGCGGGTCGTCTGCAGCGCCTGTTTGCGGCGGAAGCGCTTGATTTTTTCATGGTCGCCCGAGAGCAACACGTCGGGGACCGCGCGGCCACGGTGGACGGCCGGCCGCGTGTAGTGCGGGCAATCCAGCACGCCGCCCGCGAAGGAATCGTAGACGGCCGAGTCCTCGTCGCCAAGGGCGCCGGGCAGCAGGCGCACCGTCGCTTCGATCACCGCCAGCGCCGCCACTTCCCCGCCGGTCAGGACGAAATCCCCCAGGCTCAGCTCCTCGGTCGCGAGGCCATCGCAGACGCGCTCGTCGATGCCCTCGTAGCGGCCGCACAGCAGCACGAGCCTGTCGAGTCCGGCATAGCGCTCGGCCGTAGGCTGATCGAAGGGCCGGCCGCGCGGCGACAGCAGCACGACCTGCGTCTTCGGCGCAGCGCCACCCGACAGGATCTCCTCCACGGCCCGGAAGAATGGCTCGGCCTTCATCACCATGCCGGGGCCGCCGCCGAAAGGCGCATCGTCCACCGTGCGGTGCTTGTCGTCACTCCACTGGCGCAGGTCGTGGACGAACAGCGAGACGATCGTCTTGTCCGCCGCGCGGCGTACGATCCCGGCCTCGAGGGGAGCCTCGAGCATCGCCGGAAAGATCGTCACCACGTCAATGCGCAAGTTCCACCACGTCGGGAAGCGTCACCACGAGTCGCCGGCTCGCCACATCGACGCTTCTCAGGAACGGCGTCGCGAGCGGTAAGAGCGTCTCGCCCCGGGCGCCGCGGATTATCAGCACGGGGGCCTCGGCGCCCGTCTCCCAGACTTCCTCGACGAGCCCAACCTCGACGCCGCGCTCGTCGACCGCTCGTAACCCGATGAGGTCGTGGTGATAGTAGGAACCCTCGGGCAGTATTGCGAGCTCCTCGGGCGCGATGCGCAGCTCGGCGCCGCGCAGTGTTTCCGCGGCGTCTATCGAGTCGATGTCGTGAAGCTTGAGGACGAAGCCGCCCTTGTGGGGAAAACAGCCGTCGACGGAGAGCTCGCGGACTCCCCCATCCGAGGCCGGGACGAAGGCTCGCCGCAGGCTGGGGAAGCGATCCTCGCGGTCGCTCAGGGGATAGACGGCGATCTCCCCCTTGCGGCCCTGAGGCTTCAGCACGCGGCCGATCGTCACGAACTCGGACCAGGGCTTCAATCCAGGATCTCCACGTCGCAGTTCGTGTCGCGCCTTTCGGCCACCGCGTCGAGCACGACGCGCAGCGATTCGGCCGTGCGCCCGCGCCGCCCGATCACCCGGCCGAGGTCCCCCGGCGCCACCTCGAGCTCGAGGAGCACGCCTTCCTCGTCCACGCTCTGGGTGACGACGACGCGCCCGGGTTCGGTCACGAGCGCGCGCGCGAAGGCTTCGAGCAGCGGCTTCACTTGGCGGCCGGCGGGTGCTTCTTGAGCAGGCTGCGCACCGTGTCCGAGGGCCGAGCACCCTTCGAGATCCAGTACTGTGCCCGCTCCGAATCGATCTTCACGACCGCGGGGTCCTTGCGCGGATCGTAGTGCCCGAGGGTCTCGACAAAGCGCCCGTCGCGCCAATCCTTGGAATTGGCCACGACCACACGGTAGTAGGGCCGCTTGGTCGACCCGGTCCGTCTCAGCCTGATTGCCAGCATGCTCTTACTTGTTTCCTTTCAGACGTCCCTAACGAAACTGGGGCATGCGCGCGGCCAGGCGCTTCATAGCCTTGCCGCCACCACCCCCGAAGCTCTTCATCATCTTGCGGGTCTGGGCGAACTGCTTGAGGAGCCGGTTCACGTCCTCGACGTGGGTGCCGCTGCCGCGCGCGATCCGCTTGCGGCGGCTGCCGTTGATGAGAGCGGGCTCGCGCCGTTCGCGGAGCGTCATCGAGTCGATGATCGCGGCCGAGCGGCGCATCTCGCGCTCGCCCGCGTCGACGTCGACGTCCTTCATGCCGCCCATGCCGGGCAACATCGACAGCACCTGGTCGAGTGGGCCCAGCTTGCGCAGCTGGCGCATCTGCTCGCGAAAATCCTCGAGCGTGAACTCGTTGCGGCGCAGCTTGCCTGCCAGCTTCTCAGCCTGGTCGTGGTCGAACGCCTCTTCGACCTTTTCGATCAGCCCGAGCACGTCGCCCATCCCGAGGATTCGGGAGACCATGCGCGCAGGGTCGAAGACCTCGAACTCGTCGAGCTTTTCGCCGATGCCAGCGAACTTGACCGGGGAGCCCGTGACCGACGCCGCGGAAAGGGCGGCGCCGCCCCGCGCGTCGCCATCGAGCTTGGTCAGCACGATGCCGGTGGTCCCGATGCGCCGGTGAAACTCCTCGGCGCTGCGGAGAGCGTCCTGACCGGTCATCGCGTCGGCCACGTACAGGATCTCGCTCGGCTGAGCCAGGTCCTTGAGGTCGCTGAGTTCGGCCATCAGCGCGTCGTCAATGTGTAGCCGGCCCGCGGTATCCACCAGCAGCATGTCGTGGCCCACCGCGCGGGCCTCGGCCAGGGCGGATCTGAGCAACTCGCGCGGCTGGTTGCCGTCGGGATGATGGACCTTCAGGCCGTTTCGATCGCCCAGAACTCGCAACTGCTCGCGCGCCGCCGGCCGGTGCATGTCGGTCGAGACCAGCAACGGATGATGCCCCCCCTTCGCGAGCCACTTCGCGAGCTTGGCCGTGGTGGTGGTCTTTCCCGAACCCTGCAGGCCGGTCATCAGGACCACTGAAGGCGGTCTGGACGCGCTCAGGAGGCGCGCCGGCGTGGCGCCGCCGAGCAGACCGACCATCTCGTCGCGCACGATGCGCAGGACCGCCTGGTCGGGCGTCAGGCTCTTCAGGACGTCCTGGCCCGTGGCGATCGGCCGGACGCGGTCGACGAAGCTCCTTACCACCTTGAAGTGGACGTCGGCCTCCAGCAGGGCGAGGCGAATCTCGCGCAACGCCACATCGACATGGACTTCGGACAGGGTCCCCTGGCCGCGCAACGACCGGAAAATCCCCGAAAGCCTCTGGCTGAGCGACTCGAACACGTTAGAGCGAGGGCCTCCTGCCCACACGTCGGGCGCTCGCCCGACAGAACGTAAGATCTTAGGCCAGGGGCCTGCGGCTTGTCAAATAAGCCTTGCAGCTACCACGGGTTACGGGTGATCTTCAGAACCTGCGGGAGATCGCGAAGAGCATGGCCATCTTGTGGTTGGTCTCGCGCAGGCGGCGCGCCAAGGTGCCGCCAAAGGCCCACAGGAAGCGGGCCGACAACTCGGGCCGGTTCTTGATCAGACCCCGCATCTCCTGGTGCGGGATCGAGAGGATCTCGCACTCGCCGTGGGCGATGGCGTGGGCCGAGGCCGGGGCTCCGTCGAAGAACTCGAGTTCGCCGAAGAAGTCGCCCGGCTCGAGGATGGCAAGGGCCTCTTCGCCCACCCCCGGAACGACCTTGCTGATGCGTACCTTGCCGGTGTGGATCACGTGCAGCTCCCCGCCGGAGGCTCCTTCGGTCAGCACCGGCGTCCCCTCTGCAAAGCGCCGAACGCGGCCCGCCATGAGCAGCTGGGCCAGGTCGTCATCATCGAGGTCGCGGAACAGCGGAACGCCTCTGAGGAATTCCTGAATCATTGATTCAAACGCGTCGCGCGATGTCCAACGGTGCTCGTCCTAGACACTGCGCAGGATGTGGCCGAGCTTTTCGCGCTTCGTCCTGAGGTAGCGGCGGTTCGCGTCGGAGGCCGGGATCTCGATTGGCAAGCGCTCGACGATCTCGAGGCCATAGCCTTCCAGGCCCACGAACTTGCGCGGGTTGTTGGTGAGCAGGCGCATCCTGCGCACGCCCAGCTCGTGCAGGATCTGCGCGCCTATCCCGTAGTCGCGCTGGTCGGCCTTGAAGCCCAACGCCTCGTTCGCTTCGACCGTGTCCTTGTTCTCCTCGTCCTGGAGCTTGTAGGCCATGATCTTGTGCAGCAGTCCGATGCCGCGCCCCTCCTGGCGCAAGTACAGCAACACGCCCCGGCCCTCGCGACCGATCAGCTCGAGCGCCGTGTGAAGCTGTTCGCCGCAGTCGCAGCGCGACGAGCCGAAGATATCGCCGGTCAGGCACTGGCTGTGGACACGCACCAGGACCGGTTCGTCCGGGCCGATTTCGCCGAGCGTCAAGGCCACGTGGTGTTCGCCGTCGATCAGGCTCTCGTAGGCGTGGATGCGGAAGCCGCCGTAGCTGGTCGGCAGCTTGGCGTCGGCCATCTTGCGGACCTGTCGCTCGTGTTGCATGCGGTACTGGATCAGGCCCTTGACGGTGATCATCTTGAGGTCGTGCCGCCTGCAAAACGCCGCGAGCTGCGGGACGCGCGCCATGCTCCCGTCCTCGTTCATGATCTCGCAGATGACGCCCGCGGGCTGCAGACCGGAGAGCCGCGCCAAATCCACGGCGGCCTCGGTCTGACCCGAGCGTTGCAGCACGCCGCCGGGCATCGCGCGCAGCGGGAACATGTGACCCGGTCGCGCCAGATCCGCCGCTTTCGTATTCGGGTCGACGGCGACCAGGATCGTGCGCGCGCGGTCCGCGGCCGAGATGCCGGTGGTCGTGCCCTGCTTCGCCTCGATCGGCACGCAGAACGCCGTGCCAAACTTGGCCGAGTTCTCCCCGTCGTGGACCATCAGCGGAATGCGCAGCTCGTCGAGTCGCTCGCCGGTCATCGGCAGGCAGATCAGGCCGCGCGCGTGGCGAGCCATGAAGTTGATCACGTCCGGCGTGACCTTCTCCGCCGCGATCGTCAGGTCACCCTCGTTCTCGCGGTCTTCGTCGTCGCAGACCACGACCATCCGCCCGGCGCGGATCTCGTTGAGGGCTTCGGGTATCGAACTGAAGGGCATTCTCGTTCTCTAGGGTCGGGGCCGCCCCGCGCGCCGGCCTGCTCAGCGCGGGAAGAGGCGTTCGACGTACTTTGCGATGACGTCAGCTTCCAAATTGACCGCCTCGCCCGGCTGAGCGTACCCAAGCGTCGTCGCGTTCAGTGTATACGGGATGAGCGCCACACCAAAAACGTCGTTCGCCAGGCTCGCGACCGTGAGCGAGACACCGTCGACGGTGATCGAACCCTTCTCGACCAGGTAACGCTCGATCTCGCGAGGCGGAGCGATGACGAGCTCCGCCGACTCGCCGAGCCGGCGCAAGCGCGTCACCCGGCCGACGCCGTCGACATGGCCTTGCACGATGTGGCCGTCGAAGCGGCCGTCGGCGCGCAACGGCCGCTCGAGGTTTACGCGCGCGCCGGGAACGAGGCGCTCCTCGAAGGCCGTGCGCGCCAGCGTTTCGGTCGTGAGCTCGCAGCTGAAGGCGTCTGTCGTGACGGCGACCGCCGTCAGGCAGCAGCCGTTCACCGAGATTGATCCTCCCAGCGGCAATCCCGTCAGGATCTTGCGCGCGCCGACAACGACGAGGAGGAGTTCGCCGCGACGCTCGGCGCTGCGAACGGTGCCGGTCTCTTCGATGATGCCGGTGAACACGCTAGCGCTCCGGGGTCCAGAGCTCGTAGGAAGCCCCGCGCGGCACATCGCGCAGACGCAACCGCACGGCCTGGGCGATCCGCCGCGGGTCCGGGCCGCCGAACGCCGGGCGGCTGCCGCGGCCGCCCAGCAGCAGCGGCGCGCGGAACAACGCCAGTTGATCGAAGAGGCCGGCGGCGAGAAACGAGCCGAGAACCTCGGAGCCGCCCTCGACCATTACGCTCCAGAGGCCCAGGCGCCGCAGGCGGCGGAGCGTGGCGCCCAGCGCGAGGCGGCCGCTGCGGACGGGGACCCGGATCACACGGACGCCCTGTGCGACAAGGGCACGGCTCCTGGCAGCGCTGCGACTGGCTGTCAGCACCCACACCGCCGAGCGGCGGGCCGAGCTGGCGAGCCGGCTGGTGAGCGGCAAACGCAGGCGCGCATCGAGGACGACGCGCACGAAGGCACGACGCGTGCGCGGCTCGGGCAGCAACAGGGGGTCGTCGGCCAGGACTGTGCCGATCCCCACGAGCACCGCGTCGTGCAACCTGCGTAGGCCGCGCGCCTCGCGCCGCTGCGCCGGACTCGTGATCCATTTCGAGTCGCCGCGCGCCGTGGCGATCCGACCGTCGAGCGTCATCGCGACCTTCAGCATCACGAACGGCCGGTCGAGCCGCGCCGCCGTGGCGAAACGCAGGTTGAGCGAGCGCGCCTCGGCCTCCAGGACACCGCGAGTCAGAGCAATCCCCGCGCGACGCAGAAGCCGGAAGCCCTTGCCACTCACGACAGGGTTCGGGTCTTGCATGGCCGCCACGACGCGCCGGACGCCGGAGGCAACCACGCGTGGGGCGCAAGCGGGCGTCCGACCCTGATGCGCACACGGCTCGAGGTTCATGTACAGCGTCGCCCCGCGCGCTTTGGAACCAGCCCGTTCGAGAGCCACGGCTTCGGCATGCGGCCCACCGGCCTGCGCGTGCCAGCCTTCAGCCACGACCCGGCCGGCCTTGACGAGCACACACCCGACCATCGGGTTCGGGTTCGTTTCCCCCGCGCCACGCGCCGCCCGGGAAAGTGCCCGCCGCATCCACCGGACGTCGTCGTCTGCCGCCACGAGGGCAAGTATGGCTAGCCGATGAGGCTCTCCGCAAACGCGGCCGCGTCGAAGGGGAGAAGGTCCTCGGCCGTCTCCCCAACCCCGACATAACGAATCGGCACGCCCAGTTCGCGGACCACGGCCACCGCGACGCCGCCTTTCGCCGTGCCATCGAGCTTGGTCAGCACCAGGCCTGTGACGCCGCCCGCCTTGGCGAACTCACGGCCCTGGGCGAGTCCATTGGAACCGACGGTCGCGTCGAGGACGAGCAGCGTCTCGTGCGGCGCCCCTGGGATTTCGCGCCCAGCCACGCGCACCATCTTCGCCAGCTCGGCCATCAGGTTGCCCTTGGTGTGCAGCCGGCCGGCGGTATCGACGAGCACCGCATCGCAGCCGCGAGCACGGGCCATGCGCAGGCCGTCGGTGAGCACGCCCGACGGGTCGGCGCCCTCCGCGCCGCGATGGAACACGGCGCCGCTGCGCTTCGCCCACACCTCGAGTTGCTCCGCGGCGGCAGCCCGAAAGGTGTCGGCCGAAACGATGAGCACCTGGCGTCCCTCCGCCCGCCACGCCTGCGACAGCTTGCCAATCGTGGTGGTCTTGCCCGCGCCGTTGACGCCGACGACGAAGACCACCCACGGCTTCGCCCGGAAGGCGGCGAGGCTGGGATGATCGAGGGCCTTCCTCAGCTCCTCACGCAGCGCCGCCCGCATCGCGCCCACGCCGCCCTCCTTGAGAGCACCGCTCTTCGCGCGCAGGACCTCCATCGCCTCGCGCACCGCCGGGACCCCCAGGTCGGCGGCCAGCAGGGCCTCCTCGACGGCTTCGAGATCGGCGGCGTCGAGTGGGCGACGGCCACGGAGCACGTCCTCGACAGGCGAGTTCAGGACCTCGCGGGTGCGCGTCAGGCCCTTCCTCAGCCTCTCGATCAGTGACATCGCGAACTCTAGAGCTCGGCGTTCACGTGCCGCTGCGTTTCGGCGGAGCGATGCAGCCCCTGGCCCACGTTGGCAGCGGACGAAAGCGAGAGCACGAGATAATAGCCGTCCTTGAGCGGGCGCAGGATCACCTGGCCCGTCGCGTACCGGCAGTACACGTGCTGGACCGGGCCGGTCTCGCAGCTTAGCTCGGCCGTCTTGAGACGCATCAGCGCGATGCCTTGATAGGCGGCGATCAAGCGGTGGCGCTCCTCGCCAGTGCCCGCCTCCACGACGACCTCACCCGAAGCATCCATGAGCAACGCCCCGAGCGCCCCGTCGACACAGCCGACCAGGCTCTGGAGCAGAGACCGATAGGGCATGAACGCCTAACTGGGGAATTTGCGCAGGAGCTCGGCGGCGCGCCGTCCCGAAGCACCGGTCGGATCGCGGCCGGCCACGGTTTCGAGCCGGGGGCGCGCCTCGCTGAAACGGCCGGCGCGGTAATAGGCCTCGCCCAGCGCCAGCAGGATGCTCCAGTTCTGGGGCAGCTCCGTGGCCGCCTTCTCGAGTTGCACGATGGCCTCGTCGACGCGGCCTTGCCCCACGAGCGCATCGGCCATCCCCAGCCACGCGTCGGGATAGGTCTTGTTCCGACTGACGCTAGACTGGAACCAGTTGAGCGCCTCGGAGTAGTTCTTGTCCTCGAAGTACGCCGTGCCCAGGTTGCGCGCGGTCATCTCGGGCGAGGGGTTCGTGGGATCGCCATAGGCCGAGAGCAACTCCTTCTTGCCGGCCTCGCGTTGCCCGGCGCGCAGCAGCGCTGTGCCGAGGTCGTTGCGCGCGTCGGTGTAGTAGGGGTTGAGCTCGAGTGCCCTGCGCGAAGCCGCGATCGCCTCCTTGAGCGGCCCCCGGCGGCAGGACTCGTCCTTGCAGCGATCGGCCAGTTGCTGGTAGGCGACGCCGAGGCCCTTGTAGAAGTAGGCGTTCTTGGGATCTTCCTTGATCGCGCCCTTGAACTCCTCGATGGCCAGTTCGAGGCGACCCTCCCGCATGTGGCTGAGTCCCGTGTTGAAGCGCGTCTCGCCATCGGCATTCGCCTGCGCGAAGATTGTCGGCGCTGCGAACAAGATAAGAATCGGCGCGATCTTTTTCACTTTCGCTCCCTCGTCTAGTGAACGGCGGGGGCGCCCTGCCGGCGCGCCCCGATCGAAGCCTTGCGCGCCTTCGCCATCGTCAGGTCGCCGGCAGCGTGCGCCTTCTCCATCGCCGTGACACAACTCGGATCGAACTTCTTGTCCGCCAGCATCCGCAGGCGCACGAGCGACGCCTCGAACGTCATGGCCTTCGAGTAGGGCCGGTCGGTCGTCATCGCGTCGAAGGCATCGGCAACGCTCACGATTCGGCCGAGCAGCGGGATCTGGTCACCCTTCAGGCCATCGGGGTAGCCGCTGCCGTCGACGTTCTCGTGATGCATGAGACCCGCACCGGCGAGCTGCTTCAGGAGCGGCACTGCGTCCAGGATCTTGAGGCCCTTGCTCGGGTGCTGCTTCATGATTTCGTACTCGTCGTCGGTGAGCGCAGTCGGCTTGCGCAGGATCTTGTCCTCGATGCCGATCTTGCCGACGTCGTGGATGATGCCCGAGAGGTGGACCTTCTCCACTTCTTCGGGCGACATGCCCATGTGCTTCGCGATCACGGCCGAGTAGTAGGCGACGCGCTCGGAATGGCCGCGCGTGTAGGGATCCTTTTCGTCGATGGCGTTGGCCAGCATGCGGATCGAACCCAGGAACAGCTCTTTGTTGACCGCTGCCTGCCGGCGCACCTGATCGATCGCCTTCTGGATCTCCTCGCCCATCTGGTTGAAGGCCTCGCCGAGGATGCCGACCTCGTTGCTGCTGCGCACGTCGACACGGGTACCGTGCTCGCCTCCAGCCAGTTTCAGCGCACCTACCGCAAGCTTCCGGATCGGCCGGCTGATCTGACCTGCGAACAGCGTGCCGAGGACCAGGGCCAGCAGCGTGACGATCGCCACCAGCACGATCGACTGGTTCCGCATCCGCAGCGCGCTGTAGTAGGCCTTCGCCTCGTCCACCTGGACGATGACGCCCCAGCCGGAGGCGTCGGGCACGCGGGTGTAGGTGCCGAGCATTTTCACGACCGCGCTGGGGCCGGGCATCTCGAAGGGCACAGTCGCCGCCGCCCGGCCCTTGGCCTCGAGGAACTGGCGGACGATCTCGACCCCCGAGTAATCGGGGTCGCCCTTGAGCCGCTCGGGATCGGAATGGGCCACCAGGTAGCCGCGGCTGTCCACGATGTAGACCTCGACCAGGCCCTCTTCGCCCGTCTGCTTGGTCATCTCCCAGAGCGGGCCCAGGCTCGCGACCGCCAGCACGACGCCCTGGACGGCCCCCGGCTTGACCGGCTCGGAGAGGACGATTACCGGCTCCTGGAGCGAACCTGAGAAGACCGGCGGGCCGACCATCGGCTTGCCCTCGAGCCCACGCAGGAAGCCCTCCTGCAGCATCTGCTCGATGGCGGGCTCCGGGAGCTGGGCGCCCGAGCGCGCCGCTTTGCCGGTGGCGTCGCCGATGCTGAACGAGTAGAAGCGAGAGTTGCCGCCGACGTAGCGCTCGAGCGCCTTCGCGTCGCCGATTCGCGTCACGCGCTCGCTGAACGAGGACTGGCTGGCCTCGACCTCGAGCGTCCGCGCCACGGCGGTCAGCTGCGAGCGCAGGCTCTCGACGTAGACAGCGACCTCTTGCGACAGGCTGCGCGCCTTGTCGAGCTGCATCGCCTTCTGGTCGAGTTCGAGGATCTCGCGGCTGCGCGAGACCAGCGTGAACGAGGTCCACAGCAGCGGCACGACGCCCACGACGAAGAGCAGGAGCAGCAGCGAGAACAGGATCGAGCCGCGCCGGCGTAGTGGCGCGCGGGAGGGCATCTACGCCTTCAGGCCCCCGGCTGGGCCGGGGTCGCGGCAGGGTCTTCCACGACGCTCAGCACCTCGAAGACCGCGACTTCCTTCTCCTTGCCCTTGAGTGTCGCCTTGGGCAGCGGGTTCACGTTGAACTGGCCCTTCACCATCTCGTGGGTGTTCTCGCCGATCACCACCATGCCGGGCTTGGCGACCGAACTCTCGAGCCGGCTCGCCGTGTTCACCACGTCGCCGAGCACGGTGTACTCCTTCTTGTTTATCGACCCGATCTCGCCGGCCACAGCGCGGCCGCTGTTGATGCCGATCCGGATGCGGAGGTGCGGGCCCTCCTTGCGCTCGGAGTTGAACTCGGTGAGACGTGCCTGCATCTCGAGGGCGGATTTGATGGCGCGCGCCGCGTGGTCGACCATCTCGAGGGGCGCGCCGTACACGGCCATGATCGCATCGCCAATGTACTTGTCGAGCGTGCCGTCGTACTTGAAGATGATGTCGGTCATGCGTGACAGGTAGTCGTTCAGGAGCAGGGCGACGGCGGCAGGGCTCATCTTCTCCGACATGCTGGTGAAGCCTACGATGTCGGCGAACAGGACCGAAAGCTCCTTCTCCTCGGGGACGCCCAGCGCCGCGCTCTGCGATTCGGAAGTGGCGAGGATGCGGGCGGTCACCTGGGGCGAGAGGAAGCGACCCAGGCGCTCCCTCTTCTTCTCCTCGGCCACGATCTTCTGGTTCAGCCGCGCCCGTTCCACGGCGACCGCCGCGTAGTTGGCGAGCGCGGTCAGCAGGTCGAGGTCGTTCAGCGTGAAGCAGTTCGTCAGCATCATCGAGTCCACGAAGATGATGCCGATGACCTGCTCCTTGTTCCACACCGGCGCGCACATCGCGCTCTTGATGCCCTGGAAGCGGATCGAGTCGCCGGCGCTGAAGCGCGGGTCGATCATGGCGTCGGAGGTGAGGATCGAGACCCGGTCCTTCACGACGCGGTCGGCGATGGTTTTTGAGATGGTGATCTTGCCTGAGTCCGTCGATTCGGGCTTGCGATGCTTGATGACCATCGGTATCAACTTCTTCTCGGGCCCGTCCTCGTGGAGCATCAGGAAGCCACGGTCGGCCGGGATGTGGTCGAAGATGATGTCCATCACCTGCTGCAGCACTTCTTCCACAGGGCGCACCGCGATCAAGGTCTCCGCCACCTTGGTCAGCACCTTCAGGATCCGGTTCGACTTCTCGATCTCCTGGACTTCGGCGCTGGCGGGCGCCTTTTTCGCCGCCGCGCCGGGGGCGGGCGCGCTGCCCATGGCGGGCATCTCTCCCGACAGCAGCTTCGACAACTCGCCCACGCTGCGGATGATCGTGCCGGCCTCTTCCGAGAGCGGTTTCTCGTCGTCGAGGACGACCTTGCCCTCGAGCGTCTTGCCGAAGCTGAGAGGCAGCTTGCCGAGCAGGATCTTGTCGCCGTCCTTCAGCAGCGCCTCGACGACCGGCACCCCGTTCACCGTGGTGCCGTTCTTCGACTTCAGGTCCATGATCCGGATCGCGCCTTCGTCGTCGACCACGATCTTCGCGTGGATGCGCGAGATGCCGAAGTCCTTCAGCACCACCTGGCATTCGGGCGAACGGCCCATCAGGACCTCTCCGGTCGCGAAGCTGTAGTGCTGGGGGCTGTCGCCGTCCTGATAGGTCAGTCGGAACATGGACCCCTAGATGCTACTCCCTTTTGAGGCTGCGTGACATCAGCTCGTCGACGGTTTCACGCACCGGCTTGGCCTCGTACAGCACCGCCTTCATGGCCTGTGCGATCGGCATTTCGACGCCCGCGAGCTGGGCGATGGCGCACGCCGCGAGCGTCGTGCGGATCCCCTCGGCGACCATGCCTGGAGCGGCATGGGTTGCTTCCGCCGGGGGCAGACCCCGCCCCAGCGCCTGGCCCACCCGGCGATTCCGGGAGAGCGCGCCCGTACAGGTGAGCACCAGGTCCCCAAGCCCCGCGAGGCCCGCGAGCGTGTCGGCGCGCCCGCCGCGCGCGACGGCCAGGCGCGTGATCTCGACCAGGCCGCGGGTGATGAGGGCCGCGGCAGTGTTGGCGCCGTAACCCAGCCCGTCCACGATCCCGGCGGCGATCGCGATAACGTTCTTGAGAGCACCCGCCAGCTCGACGCCGGTCACGTCGTCGCTCGAGTAGGCACGAAAGCGCCGGGTGGAGAGCGCACGCTGGAGGGCCTCGGCCAGTGCCGCGTCCGATGAAGCCACGACCACGGCGGTCGGCTGGCCCTGGGCGACCTCGATGGCGAAGGAGGGGCCCGAGATCACGGCGAGGGCGCGGCCCGGGGCCACCTGCGCGGCGACCTCGGACATGCGCAGCAGCGTCTCGGTCTCGAGGCCCTTGTTCGCCGACACCAGGCTGGCCTCGCGCGGCGCCGCCTCGCGAAGCCGTTCGTAGATCTCGCGGCAATACTGCGAGGGGATCACAACGAAGACCGCCTCGGCCTCGCGGCAGGCGCTGCCGAGGTCGGCCGTCACAAGCAGCGTTTCGGGCAGCGCGACCCCCGGCAGATAGGCGGAGTTCTCGCGGGTTTCCAGAATCCAGCGTGAGAGATCGACATCACGCACGAACAGGCTCGTCCGATGACCTGAGCGGGCCAGATGAGCGGCGAGCGCAGTGCCCCAGGAGCCGCCGCCGACCACGCTCACGTTCACGGCTTGGCGCCCACCCGCCGCTCGGTGCCGCGCCGCAGCCGTTCCAGATTGCTGCGGTGCTTCACGATCACCAGCGTTCCGATGGCCGTGGCCGCCCAGGCGACCGGCCGGGGGCCGTAGACGAAGGCGGCGACCGCCAGTGCGATGGTGCCCGCCACGGACGCTAGCGAGACGTAACGCGACACGGCAGCCGTAAGGGCGAACACCGCGAGCCCCGTGAGCGAGGCCTTCGGGACGAGTGGCAGGAAGGCCCCGCAGCCCGTCGCGACCCCCTTGCCACCCCGGAAGCCGAGCCAGACGGGATACATGTGGCCGAGCACTGCCACAGTTGCGGCGAGCGCCGGCAGCGTCTCGCCCTCGCTCAGCCGCTGCGCCACCAGCGCGACCAGGGCGCCTTTCGACGCGTCGAGCAAGAACGCCAGCACGCCCGCCGTCCTCCCGGCCACGCGCATGACGTTGGTCGCGCCCACGTTGCCGCTGCCCACCTTGCGCACGTCGGAGACGCCGAAATGGCGGGCGACTAGGTAGCTGAATGGGATCGAGCCCAGCAAGTAGGCGGCGATGAGGGTGAGAAGGCCCATGAGCGTCAGCCCGTGAGGCCCAGCAGGCCACGTCGAAGCATTTCGAGAGCCAGTTGGCTCGCCTGGTAGCGAACCCGCTCGCGCTCGCCGGGGAACAGCGCGCGACGGACCGGATCTCCCGGAAGCCCGGAGATCGCGATGAACACAGTGCCGACCGGCTTTTCGGGCGAGCCTCCATCGGGCCCGGCGATGCCGGTGATGGCCAGGCCGAGCGCCGTCCTCGCGCGTTCGCGAGCGCCCCGAGCCATGGCGCACGCCACATCCTCGGACACCGCGCCGAGCGCCGCGATCAGCTCCGCTTCGACACCCAGCAGCTCGGTCTTCGAGGCGTTGGAGTAGGTCACGAATGAGCGGTCGAGGAAGCCGCTCGACCCGGAAACCGAAGTGAGGCGCGCGCACAGCAGACCGCCGGTGCACGACTCGGCAATCGAAAGGGTCATGCCTCGCTCGATCAGGATCCCGGCCACCACCTCGTGAAGCTCGCGGCCATCTTCACTGAAGATCCTCCCAGGCAACAGCTCTCGGATCCCGGCCGCGAGTTCCTCGTTGCGCGCGTCCGCCTCGGCGAGTGACGGGGCTTCGGCGTTCAGGTGCAGCTCGACTTGGCCGGGTGCGCTCAAGATCGTGGTCTGCGGGTTCCGGTAGGTCTTGTACAGCGGGGCGACGGCCTGTTCGACGTCGCTCTCGGAGATCGATGCCAGGCGCAGCACGAGACGGCGCAGCACCGCGCCATGCGATCGCGCCTGGACCACGGGCATCACCTGCTCGTCGAACATCGGCTGCATCTCGCTGGGTGGGCCTGGAAGCAAAACCAAGAGCCGCCCACCGGCGTCGACGTATTGGCCCGGGGCCGTGCCGCGCGGGTTGGGCAGCACGACGCCGCCTTCGATCACGTCGGCCTGCTTCTCGTTGACCGGCGCCATCACGCGCTTGAAACGGGCGAAACGCTCGCGCAGTAGCTCGAGGATCGCCGCGTCGCGCCGCAGGCCACGCCCCAGCGCGGCAGCGGCCGCCTCGCGGGTCAGATCGTCTTCGGTGGGACCCAGGCCCCCGGTGGCGATCACGAGTTCCGAGCGCGAGAGCGAGGCGCGAAATGCCGAACTCAAGAGCTCCATGTCGTCGGCGACCGTGATGCGGGCGGCGACCGCAACGCCGGCCTCGCGCAGGCGCCCCGTGATGTAGGCCGCGTTGGTCTCGCCTCGGGGCGGGATCAGCAGCTCGCTGCCGACGGCAACAACCTCAGCCCTCATCGGGAATGCGGGGGGGTAATAGTCAAGAAGCACCCCCCCCACCCCCCCCTTGTCGCTCAGCGCCGAGTGAATCGGCGCTTCGCTGCTTCAGGACCATAGGTAGAGTCCAAGGCGGAGCGCGAGGTTCGCGTAAATGCCGGCCATCACGTCGTCGGCCACGATGCCCCAGCCGCCCGGCAGCTGCTCGAAGGCGCGGGCCGGATAGGGCTTGACGATGTCCATCAACCGGAACAGTAGGAAACCGAACAAGGCGGTGAGCGGAGTGAACGGCAGCAGCGCCAGTGTGATCCACATGCCGATCACCTCGTCCACGACCACGATCCCCGGGTCGTGCACGCCGACCTGCGCGGCCACGGCCGCTGAAGCGGCGACGCCGACGAAGAACAAGGCAACGATCGCTGCTGCCAGCCAGACCAGGGGAATGCCCGCCATGGGCCAGAACAACAACAGGCCGAGCAGCGAGCCCGCTGTGCCCGGGGCGACAGGCGAATAGCCCGAGCCCAGGCCCGTGGCGATGACCCGGGCGAGGCGCCCTGACAGGCTCAGACTGGCCACCGTGGCTTGGCTCATGGAAGGCGAGATCATAGCCGACTAGCGCCGCCTCAGCCGGCCTTCTGGGTCGCAGGGCGCGACGCGGATCGTGTCGGAGTGGAACACGTGGACGCGGCCCGCTCCGCCCTTGGCCGGACGGACGTGCTTGCGACGCGTGACGTGAACATCGACGTGCGCTTCCTGCCGCGCGTCGCTGAAGAAGGCGGCCAGTTCCGCCGCCTCACGCATGTCCGCCGCCGCCGCCCGGCCCTCGTTGTCGCGGACTATCACGTGGGCGCCAGGAACGTCCCGCGCGTGCAGCCACAGGTCCTCCGGTCCGGCGACCGCGAACGTCAGGTGGTGGTTCTCACGTGCGCCACGCCCGACCAGTATCGAAAGGCCGCGCGTAGTCAGGTAGTGACGGGTCTGGGAGGAGCCACGCGCCACGCTCTGCACTGCCGGGGGCGCGTTCAGGTCCGCGAGCATCTCGGCGGCCTCCGCCCGCATCTCGACAGCGCGGGCCGCTGCGAGTTCCCGGCGCGTCTCGAGGAGTCGCGCCGAGAGCTGGGTGCGCGCGCGATCGATGCGGCGCGCCTTGCCGAACACACGATCCGCGTTCGCCGTCGCCGAAAGCCGGGGGTCGAGCGCGATCGTGACGCCGCGCGTGGCGTCCCAGGGATCCGGGACGGTCGCCTCCGCAACACCCGGCGTCACTGTTTGGAGTGACGCGAGGAGCGCCTCGGCCTGGCGTCGCAGCGTCTCGGACTCGGGAAGCTGCGCCTGGTCCTTCGCGAGGTTCACCTCGAGACGCGCGAGTCGGCGGATCTCGCGGCGTGCCGCTTTGAGGGCCGCCTGCTGCAGCGCGTCGAATCGGGCACCCCGGCGCCCGGCGATCAGATAAGTGTTTGCGGCCTCGCGCCAGCAGTCGGCGCGAAGCACATTGGTGCTGCCGTCGTCGTCGAAGCTCACAGCGCCGGCGCGAGCCAGGTCGCGATCGCGACACAGGGGCCAGGGGCGCGGCAAGCGCAGCACCGGCGAGACGGGGCCCGCCAGGCGCACGGCTTCCACGCGATCCTCGGTCAGCGGCCAGGCCGGAGCGCCCTCGCCCAGTGTCGCGACCGCTTCGCCATCGAGCACCAGTGTCAGCGCCGGTGTTCCCGAGAGTCGCAGTATGAGAAGGACGACGCCCGCATCCACTACCACGCTCCGCGTGCCGACGACTCGCGTCAGGGCGACGATGCGGCGGCCTTCAGCGTGCTTGCGCAACAACAGCAGCGCGTGGCGGTCGCGGGGCGGGAGCTCGCCGCGCTCTTCGATCACAGCGGTGTCGCGTGAATCCACGACGAAGACGCCCGCCGAGCGCCGAGAGGCGTCCAGCCACAGCCGGCGGGCGCGGCTAGCGGCGAGATCGAAGGCAACGGCATGGGCTGCGACGGAACGTGCCTTGCCAAGCGCCCGGCCGACGAGCAGCGGGGCGATCTCGGCGATCAGCAGGTCGAGGATCGCGGCTTCCACGCTGCGGCCGCTCCCTGGAATGAAGCTTTAGAGCTTCACGACGCGCGTGCGCAGCAGCCGGTCATGGAGCGCGCGGCGCGCGGGGTCGAAGAACAGCGGCAGCATGCCTAGCCCAGCGATGCCGATTCCCAACGCGCCGGCCGTCGCGCGCAGGGCTGCGGCCGTCCAACTCGGGCACTGGCCGGCGTGAGTCTTGACGTGGAGCCCGACAAGCATCTTGCCCGGCGTCTGCCCATGCATGCCGGTAAACCACGCCGCGTACGCAAGGCCCAGGAACGTCAGGTACCCGGCTAGCCACGGCCACGCCGGCGCGAGAGCCTCGACACTCGCATGCGCGGCGCGACCCGCAAAGTACACCACGACGGCGTACAAGCACCCGAGAATCGTCGCATCAATGGCGCCGGCCTGCAGCCTCTCCCCGAACTGCGCTGGGCGCTCGACTGGGGGCAGGTCCTCGAGCGGTGACTCCTCGCCCGTCCACCACTCGTCGGCCGGCTCCTCCGCCCGCGGCTCTGCCGCTTCGAGCCAGGCGGCCTCGGTGACGGGTTGGGGCTGGCCAAGCGGGGGAAGATCGAAGCGCCGGAGCCGCAGGTCTGACGTGGGTGCAGGCGGCAGGTCGATGCGGATTTCGCGTCCTGGCTCCGCTTCGGCCGCGGCTTCCGGCACGAGGGCGGGGGGTTCCGGCTCCTGGAACTCGGACGCGGCATCGGCGAATGGCGGCGGCTGCGGCTCCGACGCCAGGATCACGGGCTCAGTCTGCGCATCGGTAGGGGCTGCTTCGGGGCTGACGGCGGCGCCTTCGGACTCGCTGAACAGCGGGAGATCGGCCTCGGGCTTGTCCTGGCGCTTGCGCTGGCGCACTCGCTCGCGAACCTCGTCCTTCCAGGCAGGTTGCGGCTTGTCGCGCTTTCGCAACGCGGAGGCATCGCGGATCGGGGCCAGCCCCTTGGCGCGAGCGGGCGGCGTGGCATGTGCGGGATCGGGCGCGAGCGCACCGAGAACGACTGGCGCGAGCGTCCTGCCGCAGGCGAGGCAGCGGTCGCTGCCCGGGGCCAACGGGGCCTGGCAGCCTGGACAGTTCATCGGCTGTTCCCGGCGAGGCGCGGGGTGAGGTTCCTCTCAGCCTGCGCGCGGAGCTGCCGCGCAAAGGGCCACGCGGCGTCGGCGGGCAAGATCCGGTCGAGAGCCTCGATCGCGGCGGCTGAATCGCCGGCTTCGATGCTACGACGCGCTTGGGCGAGCCACGCGTCGGCGCTGCTGGCTGGCGCCAGGCGTGCCGTCGGGGCGACGCTGCGTGCCGCTGGCGCCGGCGGCTCGACGAGCCGATCGACGAAGCGTTCCCAACTGAAGGCCAGGCCGCCCGCGAGAAGGATGAGCGCCAGCGTCCAGGCGCTCACGAAGGCGCGGCGCGCCAAGGTGCGGCTAGCCTCCGCCACGGGCGCGCTGAGTTGGGCTGCCCGCGCGCGGGGACTCGGAGGCGCGAGGAGCAGGCCCGGACGCTCGTCGAGCCGATCCAGCAGCATGGCGGCCTGATCGTGCGGGTCACCGGACTCGACCAGCTCCAAGGTGAGGCGCCGTGCCGTGGCACGATCGCCTTGCGCCAGAGCGCTACGGGCCTCCTCGAACTGGACTTCGGCGCGTCGTTCGACTTCGGAGATCGCGCTGCGCGAGCGCTCTATGCCGGCGCGCGCTTCGTCGTGGCCCGGATCGTGGGCGAGGACGCGGCCGAAGACCAGCAGGGCTTCCCGGCTCTGCCCATTTCGGAGGCGCGCGCCGGCCTCGTCGACGAGGGCGCGGATGCGGTCTCGCTCGGTGGCCGTCACTGTGTTGTCCAATCGCCTCCGGATGCCGCCCTCATTATCGCGCCATGCGGAAGCACAAGGCAATGGTCTTGTACAGGAACGAGATGAGGCCCTGCTTGGCATGGCGCTCGAAGAGCTGGCCAAGGACGCGCTCGAAACCGCCGTGGTTCTCGACACCGTGGATCACGTACGAGCTCGAGTAGACGCGACCGAGAAAGCCCTCGAGGTCCAGGACCTGCTCGGAATCGAAGCTGGCCTCGAGCATCGCGTCGACGCCGGGCGTTCGCCTGAGCCGCTCCAGCGTCAGCTCGTGCTGGCCAGGAACGTGGTACTCGCTGCTGAACTCGAGCAAGACGCGATCGTACTCGGCCATGAAGCCTTCGGCCAGATCACGGACGTTCCAGAACGCCGCGCAGCATCCGCCCGGCCGAAGGATCCGATCGAACTCGTCGAGCGCGGCGGTCATGTCGAACCAATGAAAGGCCTGCGCCACGGTCACGAGGTCGACGCTCGCGCCAGGCAGGCCTGTCGCCGTCGCCTCGCCACGCAGATAGCGGGCCGGGCCGCCGGCGGTACGGGCACGCTCGAGCATGGCCTGATTCGGGTCCACGCCGATCACATCGAGCCCCCGCTGCGCGAACAGCCGGGTGGCAATGCCAGTACCGCAACCGACGTCGGCGACCGGAGCCGCGCCTTCGAGGCTCGCCTGCGCCAGGATCCAATCCACAACCGTCACCGGATACGACGGCCGGTACTTGTCGTACAGCTGTGCTGCCCCGGTGAAGCGCTCACGCGGATCCGCCGTCACGATTCGAGGGGCTCGCCCTTGCGGGCCGGAATCAGGCCGTAGCCCTTCATCTTCCGGTACAGGTTCGAGCGCTCCACCGAGAGCGCGTCCGCGGTCCGGCTCATGTTCCCGCCGCATTCCTGGTACTTCCTCCAGATGTAGCGCTTCTCGAACTCCTCGCGGGCTTCGGCCAGCGAGACGAAGCCCCC
The DNA here is from genome assembly GCA_032127875.1 of Acidobacteriota bacterium. Classification (GTDB taxonomy): domain Bacteria; phylum Acidobacteriota; class Vicinamibacteria; order Fen-336; family Fen-336; genus CADEEV01. Next base: position 17,048 of record JAQBHI010000124.1, on the reverse strand, counting down.
GGTCGCGAGCGTCGCCGGGGCGCTCTCCGGGGAACTCCCGCTCGCGCTCAATAGTGGCGCCGGGATGTGGCGCTCCTCGATCCGTTCGCCAGGGGTCATGATCACGAGCCTCTCGATGATGTTGCGCAGCTCGCGTACGTTTCCGGGCCAGGGCAGTCCCGCCAGCACGCTCATGGCCTCGGGCGTAATCTCCTTGGCGCGCCGCCCGTACTCCTGCGACAGCTCGAGAGCGAAGTGCCGCGCGAGAAGCGGAATGTCGTGGCCCCTGTCGCGCAACGCTGGAACGTGGAAGGGAATCACGTTCAGGCGGAAGTAGAGGTCTTCGCGAAAGGCGCCCTTGCGGATCTCGTCCTCGAGGCGCTTATTGGTGGCGGCGATCACGCGCACGTCGACTTGCACGGAGGCCGTGCCACCGACAGGCTCGATGCGCTGCTCCTGGAGGGCCCGCAACACCTTGGCCTGGGTCTTCAGGCTCATATCGCCGACCTCGTCGAGGAACAGCGTGCCGCCATCGGCCAGCTCGAACTTGCCCTTGCGCGCGGCGAGGGCACCCGTGAAAGCGCCTCTGGTGTGTCCGAACAGCTCGCTCTCGATCAGCTCTTCGGGGATCGCGGCGCAGTTCACCTCGACGAACGCTCCCGCTGCACGCAGGCTCAGCAGGTGGATGTTGCGAGCGACGAGCTCCTTGCCCGTGCCATTCTCGCCAAAGATCAAGACTCGGCCGTTGCTGGGCGCAGCCTGCGCGATCTCGGCTCGCAATGCATGGATGGCGGTACTCTCGCCGACCATCTTGAAGCGATGCTGTACCTGCTCCTTGAGGGCGCGGTTCTCAGTCTCGAGGCGGCGCTGGCGCAAGGCATTGCGCACGACCAGCAGCGTCTTCTCGAGCGCCAGCGGCTTCTCCACGAAATCCTGGGCGCCGAGCCTGACGGCCTTGACCGCGGTCTCGATGTTGCCGTGACCCGAGATCACCACCACGGGGACCTCGGCGTCCAGCGCGCGGAGCCGGGACAGCGTCTCGAGGCCGTCCAGCTTGGGCAGCCAGACGTCGAGCAGGATCAGGTCGTAGCGGCGCGCTTCCAGAGCCTGCAGGCACGCCTCTCCGCTCTCGAGCGTCTCCACGACGTAGCCCTCGTCTCCGAGAATTCCCGCGAGCGACGAGCGGACGCCCGCTTCGTCGTCGACGACCAGAATCGATTCACGCATCGCTTGACGCTCTCCTGATCTTCATGTTCACGCCGGCAGATCGACTACGAACCGGGTCCCGCGTGGCTCCCGATCCTCGACCCGGATGGTGCCTTGATGCTCCTGTACGATGCGGCTCACGATCGCGAGACCGAGGCCGCTGCCCCGCTTCTTGGTCGAGAAGTGCGGCACGAACAGCTTGTCTTTGTCCTCCGGAGGGATCCCGGGGCCGTCGTCGGCCACGGCGAGTCGCACGCGCCCCAGAGCGCGCTCGTACTCGGCCGAGACGATCACGATGCCCGTGCGGCCCGTGGCCTCGATCGCGTTGTCGACCAAGTTGATCAGCACCCGCTTCATCTGGTCGGTGTCGAGGCGCAGGGGGGGCAGGTCGGGGGCGAGCCGTCTCTCGAGCGTGACCTCGCCGAACAGCCCCTCGTAGAGCGACAGCGCCTGGTCGACCACCTGGGCGAGCGAGGCAGTCTTCAGGTTCACTCCGGGCAGCCGCGCGAACTGCGCGAACTCGTCAACCAGGTTCTTGAGGGCGTCGACCTCCTGGACGATCGCGCCGGTACACTCGAGCAACACCTTCTCGAAATCCGGCGCCGCCTTGAGATGCGCCTTGCGGATGCGCTGGGCGGAGAGCTGGATCGGCGTGAGCGGGTTCTTGATCTCGTGCGCGAGCTTGCGCGCCACCTCGCCCCAGGCGGCGACCTTCTGGGCGCGCATCAAGGGCGTCAGGTCGTCGAGCACGAGCACGACGCCCGGGGGGGCGCCGGTGGGGCCGGGAAGCGGAACCACGGTGACGGCGAGATTGCGATCCCGGCCGGTGGCGGGGATCTGCACCTCGCGCTCCTGGCGTCCCACCCGGCCCGACAGCAGCCGCTGGACGAGCGACAGGATCTCCGCGCGGCCAGACCCGCTCAGCACCTCGTCCACGCGCCGACCGACGGCCGAGGCCTCGATGTCGAGCAAGCGGCAGGCGGCCGCGTTGTGGGCCGTGAGCGTCGCTTCGGCGTCGACGACGACGACGCCTGTCCCGACCGTCTCGAGCACCGTCTCCATGAGCCGGCGGCGCTCCTCCAGCTCGTGGTTCTTGCGCGACAGCCCCGAGCGCGACAGCTCCACCTCTTCTTCGCTGCGCGCGACGCGTTCCGACATGCGATTGAAGGACGCGATCAGGGCCGTAAACTCGTCGTTGCCTGCCGGGAAATCCACGCGCACGCCACGCTCGCCCGCGGCGATGCGCTCGGCGCCCTCCGCCACTAGCCGTAGCGGGGCGGTGATGCGACGCGCGAGATACAGCGAGAGCCAGACGGCGCCGAACAGGATGAGCAGCGCCGGGAACAGGTAGAGCGACAGGTAGAAGGCGATGATGGGATCGCGGAAGGTCTGGGTCTTCCGGAACTTGAGGTAGCGATCCTGGACCTCACGCGCCTCCGCAGCCACTTCTCCTGGCAGAAAGCTCGAGACGACGACGACCCCGGAGACGCCCGCGGCGCCGCCCTTCACGGGTACCGCGACCCGGAGCAACTCCCCCGAGCCATATGGCACGGCGGCTTCCGCTTCGCGGCCCGCCCGCCCCGCCTCCGCCAGCGCTTCGCTCGAGGCGCTGTCATAGGGCGTCGCCGGCAGGCGCGGGTCGGCGACCGTCAGCAACTCGCCGCCTCGCGAGAACACGCTCACCATGTCCATGTCCAGGTCACGGGCTCGCACCTCCACCGTGCGACGCAGGCGAGCCTGGCCGGCGGGCTCGAGCAGCCGAAGCGCTTCGAGTTCGCGGGCGAGGACCCTAGCATGGACGCGAGCGCCATCCTTGACGGTTTCACGTAGCGCGGTGCCGAGTGCTTGCGAGGAAGACAGGATGCGCTCCGCATCCACGCTGAACCAGCGGTCCACGGTCTGCTGAATCAGGTCGGTGCCCACCACGAGCAACAGCAGCGAAGGGGCGATCGCCATCAGCAGGAAGACCAGCACGAGCCGCAACCGGAAGCGGGCGCCCAGCACGCCGCGCCGCTGCTCGAGCAGCACGCGCACGAGGTTCCGCCCCAGAACGAACACGAGCACGAGCAACAGGGTCAGGTTGAGGACGGTCAGTCCGTAGAGGAGCACCGAAGCGAGAAAATCTGGTGAGAAGTCGCGGCTCTTGCGCAGCAGAACCTCGACGAGGACGAGCATCCCGAGAACCCCGGCCGTGGAAGCCAGGACCAGCCGGGCGTTGTTCCGAAACGGGGTGCGGGAGGGCATTGGGGAGCGACCTGGTCATTGTAGCGTGGCAGCCACACCCCAAGAAGGCCGTTGACGCGGGCCCAGCGTGCGTGAGACAGTACGTCTATAGATTGCAATAAGATGCAGCGAGGCTTCTGGCTCGCACGAGCACTGATCCTGGGGATTCCGAGCGTCTCAGCCGCCGCCCAGGCTCCGCCGCCCGCGATCGTCGTGCTCGCACTCGATACCTCCGGCAGCATCGCCGCCGCCGACCTGAGCCGCACGCGCGTTCTAGCGCAGGGGCTCCTTTCCTCACTGCCAACGGGCAGCGAGGTCGCCCTGCTCACGTTCGACGACCGGTCGCGAATCCTGGTTCACAGGACGCCCAGCGCCGAGACCCTGAGAGCAGCCCTCGCGGGGGTGAAGATCTCGGGCCGTTACACGGCCCTCCACGATGCCCTGTATGAGTCGAGCCGCTACCTCCGCAGCACGCCACGCACGCGGAAGGCGGTCGTGCTGGTTACCGACGGCCGCGACGAAAACAGCGCGCTCGACCTCGACGATGGTCTGGGCGATGCACGCGATAGCGGCATTCCGATCTTCACCGTGGGCATCGGCAAGGTCGAGGAGCGCGTGTTGCGCCGCATCGCGAAGCTGACCTCCGGCGAGTACGCTCCGATCGGCCTGGCGGACGCGAAGCAGCTGGCGGCGCGTGTGGCAGCGCTTCCGGCGGTCGAACCGACGCCGGAGCCGGTCGCTTTAGCCGCCACTCGGGCCCCAGCGCCAGCCCCGCTGGCCGCGGCTCCAGTCGAAGCACGGGGCCAGACCGCTTTGAGCCTGGTGCTCATCGGCGGCGTGGCGCTGGCGGCGATCCTGGGGCTGATCGCCATCGTCTCGCGCCGGCCAGCGCCGCCGGTGGCCTCGGAAAGCGCGGGCGGTGAAGACTTCGCGAACGCGACGAGCGACTCGCCAGCGCCCGAGGACGACGGCTACTCGCCGACAGTGATGGCGAAGCTCGACGCGAGCGATGAGTACCTCGAGAAAACCTTCACGCTTACGGAAAGGCCGGTGCTCGTGTTCCAGGGTGGGCCCCACTCCGGTCAGCTCCACGTGCTGAGTCGCCAGACGACAACGACGCTGGGCCGCGCGCATGCCAACGACATCGTGCTCGACGATGTGTCGGTGTCGAGCCAGCACTCGCGCATCCGCCTCGAAGACGGCCGCTTCGTGGTGCACGACCTGAAGAGCACGAACGGGACGTTCGTCAACGAGCGGAAGATCGCGCGTCAGGCGCTGAGGACGGGCGACGTCATCCGGCTGGGAGAAACCCGGCTGCTCTTCAGACTCGAGCAGAAAAAGCTGTGAGGTGTCGGGCAAACTCGGGGGGGGTAAGGAGCCATGCACTCCCCGCGCCCTTCGGGCTCCCCCCCAGGCCGCTCCGGCCAGAGTCAATCTGGCGCTGCGCTGCTAACTGCCCAGCAGGCCTTTTAGTGTCGCCATGAACTGGTCGACGTCCTTGAACTCGCGATAGACGGAAGCGAAGCGGACGAAGGCCACCTTGTCGAGCTCGCGCAGGCGCTCCATCAGGTACTCGCCGATCTGCTGGCTCGGCACCTCATGATCGGGCGTCTCCTGCACCATGGCCTCGACGCGGTCGGTGATCATCTCTAGGCTCTTCACGGGCACCGGCCGCTTCTCGCAGGCGCGCAGCAGGCCCGCCATCACCTTCTCGCGGTCGAAGCGTTCGCGGCGCCCGTCCTTCTTCACCACCAGGTGCGGGATCTGGTCGATGCGCTCGTAGGAGGTGAAGCGCTTGCTGCACGAAAGGCACTCGCGCCGGCGCCGGATCACGTCGCCTTCCTTGCTCTCGCGCGAGTCAACGACCTTGTCCTCGAGATGCTGGCAGAAGGGACACTTCATCGATCGAACCGCGGCATGCCGCGACCTCCCTTGTCATCATCGACTTCCGACTGGCCAGGACCAATTCCCGGCGCGCTTGCAGGATCGCTCTGGCTGGGGGCGCCCCCGGGCTCTTCCGTCGTCATCGCCGACACCTTGCCCAGCGTCAGGCCCTCGCTGCCCAGCCACAGCAGGCCCAGCAACAGCACGGGCAGGTTGCTGAGGGCGTGTAGCGCGATGCCCGCGGCGGCGGCCGTATGCTTGTCGATAGCATAGGACTCGGTCAGCGCGAGGAGGTACGACTCGTGAAAACCACCGACCATGCCTGGCGTGGGTACCGCGACGCCCAGCGTCAGAAACCCCATGATGAGGAACGAGCTGTGGAAAGGCAGCTCGATGCCGAAGGCCCGATTGTTGAACCAGATGCCCAGCGCGATCGAGAACCACACGACGAGCGACTGGCCGAAGATCCTGAGCAGGTGACTTGGAGACGCCTGCAGAACCACGAGGCCCGTGCCGAACGAGCGCAGGCCCTTGGAAAGCGGCTGGGCAAAGCGGCCGGGGAGCCAGGCGAGGGCACGGTCGACGAGGCCCATGGCCCGTTCCGCCCTGAGGTGAAAGGCGGCGAGCAGCGCGAGCACGCCGAGCGCGGCCAGGGCCGCGAGGGCGCCGGCGGCTTTCAGTACGCCGAGCAGGGTGCCGCGGGTCTGGGCTTCGGGCAGTGGCAGCACGTAGAGATAAAAGCCGAACAGACTCAAGACCGTGATCAGGTCGACGAGCCGCTCGAGGATGATCGACGCGAAGGCGGCCGAGGTGCGGATGCCGTGGCGTCGGGCGATCAGGTAGGGTCTCACGACCTCGCCTGCACGAGGAATGAACAGACCGCTCATGAAACCCACGATCGTGGCCGAGAACAACCGGCCGAAGCGAACCTTGACCAGGGGCGCCAGCAGGTCACCCCAACGCCAACTGCGCGCGGCGTAGGTGACGAGCGTGCTGACGAGCACACCGCCCAGATACCCAGGGTGGGCCGAGCGCAGCGCGGCGCCCAGCGAAGGCCATTCGACGCCGCGAAAGAACAGCGCCATGAGAACCAGCGCGAGCAGCCCGCCGAGCAGCACACGGGCGCCCCTCGGACCTCTCATCCGGAGCTCTCGACTCCGCGCAAAGCCTTTCTCATCATAGACTTGATAGCGAGGTCGGACTCTACTACAATGTCCGCTCCAGCGTCAAATTTCGTGCGGTCCGTGGCCAAAAACCTGAACCGTAGCCGGCCGGGCCCCGTTTCTTGAGGCGGGAAGCGGACGGCAGAGGAGTGGGCTCGAGCGTTGAGCGAAGGCGACGACGATCTCCTCGGCCGTTGCCGACGCGGCGAGCAGGCGGCGTGGACCGAGTTGGTGAACCGCCACACGCGCCGGGTGTTCGGCATGGCCTATCGTTTCGCAGGGCGCGCCGACGAGGCCGAAGACCTGACGCAGGACGTTTTCGTGCGGGTGTACCGCAGCCTCGACCGTTACCGCTCGAGCGAAGGGGCCTTCGCCACCTGGCTGATGACGGTGGCGCGCAACCACGCGATCGACCACTATCGAAAGCGCCGTGAGGAGCGCCTGCGCCGGACCGACGATCCCGAGCTGGTGGAGAGAATCGGCTCCGGCGAGGAGAGCCCGGTACTGGCGCTGGAACGCGCCGAGCGCGTGCAGATGGTGCAAAAGGGCATCCGCGCGCTGCCCGTCGAGCTTCGCGAGCCGCTCATCCTCTGCGATCTTCAAGGGCTACCCTACGACGAGGTGGCGCAAACCCTGGGCATCCCGCTCGGCACAGTGAAGAGTCGCCTCAACCGCGCGCGACTCGAGCTCGCCAAGCGGCTACTCGCGCGGCGCAACGCACAGGAGGCTCGCGCGTGAGCGAACTCCAGTGCGCGCAGGCGGAGGAGCTGTTCTCCGACCACTACGACGGCACGCTGCCCGAGGCTGCGCGCCGGGAGCTCGAGGCGCATCTTCGCTCCTGCCCGACCTGCCGGGCGCTTCGCGAGGTGTTCGGCGAAGTGGTGGACGTCCTGCACCGGGTCCGTGATCGCCCGTTTGCAGCTCCGCCTGGGCTCGCGGCGCGGGCAGCCGCGGCCGCGCTCTCGGCCAAAGCCGCCACGGTAGTCGCGCCGAAAGGAATCCGGCCACGCGTACAAGAGCTGCCTCTGGGCTTGCAACTGGCGGCGGCCGCGCTCGGGCTCGCACTCACGCTTGGGCTGCTCGCCGCATCGGGGGCGCTCGGAACCGAGGGCCGACTGGGCCGGTTGCCGGCTCGGACGCTGAGCACTGCGGTCTACCTGGGCGAGCGCAAGGATCGCCTGCTCGAAGACCTGCGCCTGCTCAAGATCGTGGTCGGCACTGCCCTCGAAGGGCGACTCGACCGGGTCCAGGAACGGGTCGAAGACTACCGCCGGCTTCTCGAAAAGCGCCGAGCCCAGCCGAGCCCCGAGCCTGCAAAACCGAGCGATTCCACCACAAATTCGAACTCTGATCCGATAGCCCTCGTTCAACCCCGTGAGCGCCAGGAAAGGGGCTTCGGTCAGCCCGCAGAGCAAGGAGCAACGTCATGAGCAGCACTCTCCCCGGTCCCGAAAACCAGACGCCCCCACCGTTTCCGCCCGCCGCGCCGGCGGCCGCGGGAGCCGGCGGCTCTGGACGCAATCCGTTCGTCGCCGCCGGCCTGGGTTTCGTGTTCCCCGGCCTTGGTCAGATCGCGAACGGCCAGATTTCGAAGGCGCTCGTGATCTTCATGGTGTTCTTCGGATCCATCACCGTAATCGCCAACGCCGACAACCCGCTGCCCTGGGCCTTCTTCCTGCCGCTGGCCTATTTCTACGGCATCGTCGATGCGTTCCGCTCGGCGGCGTCGTCGAACGCCCGGCAGCAGGGCCTCTTCGAGGACGACGCGGTCGAAGGCCCCGGCTGGGGAATCACGCTCATCGTCCTGGGAGCGCTGCTGCTGCTCAACAACCTCGGCTGGCTGAACCTCGCCTCGGTGGCGCGCTTCTGGCCACTGCTCTTGATCGTGGCCGGCGGCTTAATGCTGAAGAGCTCGCTCGCCGGACGCCGGAAGGACTGAGGGGTGGGCGCCCGTCCTTTCAAGCCCGAGGGCATAGCGCTCGGCGCGGGCCTGCTCGGCCTCGGCATCCTCGCGACGCTCGCCAACCTCGGCTACGTGGACCTGCTGCGCAGCGTGCGTCTGGGCTGGCCGCTCGTGCTCGTTCTCTGGGGTGCGGCCGAGCTCTACAAGACGTTTTCGGCGGGAAAGGGCCTGAGGTGAGACCGGGCAAGCTCGTGCTGCTGGTCGGCGTGCTCGCCGCCGGGGGCGTGATCGAAACGGCCTACCGCGTTCGCGAGCGCATCGACGCGGGCCCGTTCGGCTGGGTGGTCCTGGGCGGCCGCTTTCAGGGGCCAGCCTTCAGCTACGAGGCGATGGAGACGCGCGCGGTTCCAGAAGACACCCGAGCCGCGGTCGAGAACGCCTTCGGCTCGGTCGAGGTGCGCGCCGGGGCGCCCGGGGCTGTGGAGGTCAAACTGCGCAAGGTGGTCTTCTTGCCGAACGAAGCGAAGGCACGGGCCTTTGCGGATCGCCTGGTGGTGCGAACCGAACTCGCGGACGGGGTACTGCACGTTTCAACGAACCGCGCCGAGCTGGAGCGGGAGGTGGGGCCAATCGGACCCTTCCGCTTCGATTCGATCGGCTTCGAGACGCATCTGAGCCTGCGTGTGCCTCCGGGGACCGAGGTTGAGGTAAAGAACGAACATGGCGCGGTGGACGTGGCCGAGGTAGCCTCCGCCACGATCGAGAGTTCCCACGACGACGTGACGTTGCGCGACGTGGCCGGGGCCGCCAAGCTGAGCATCAGCCATGGGGACGCCAGTATCGAAAAGATCGCCGGCGATCTCGAGATCAGCGCGCGCTACGGCGACGTGACACTCACGGATGCCGCCTCGGCTGTGCGCATCAGCCAGGCCCACGGCGACGTCAAGAGCCTGCGCACCGGGCGACTCAAGCTGGAAACGCAGTACGGCGATCTCTCGGCCGAAGACGTGCGCGGCGATCTCGAGGTGCGCGGCGAGCATGCGGCGGTGACGGCAAGTCGGGTCCAGGGCCGGGCTGATGTCGAGACGAGCTACGACGACGTGAAGCTCGCGAACGTCGGCGCGGACGCAAGGGTAAAGGTCGAGCATGGGGCGGCGAATCTCTCGGACATCAAGGGGGCCGCCAGCGTCGAGACGAGCTACGCCGACGTGAACATCGAACAGGTGGGCGGCAGCGTCACGGCCACCGTGGAACACGGCTCGCTGCGCGCTGCCCGGATCGCCTCCGGCGCGCGCGTCAAGGCCGAGGGCGACGACGTCTGGCTCGACGGCTTCCGCGGGCCAGTCGAGGCCGAGGCACAGCGAGGCAGCGTGCGGCTCGTCCCCGACGGGCCGCTCGTCGGCTCTCTGTCGGCCAGCGCCACTTACGGCGACGTGCAACTGCAGGTGCCGCCGGGCAGCCGCTTCGAACTGCACGCGACGACCGACTCCGGTGAGCTCGACGTCAGCGTGCCTGGCCTCACGACCTCCCAGGCGAGCAAGCGACGCCTGGTCGGCCGGCTCGGCGAGGGTGGCGGCCTGGTACAGCTCTCCGCGAGTCACGGTGACGTACGCGTCTCGCGGCGCGCGGAGTCCGAAGACCGCTAGGAGAGTCGCGCTCGCGGCGGAGTAAGCCGGCGCCTCGCTGGCCCTCGCTTCGCACGCTCTTCGCCTTGCGCCCGGAAATCCGTTTCCGGTAGACTCCGGCCTTCGAAAAAAAAGCACCCCTCCGAGAGAGCGCTTCCCAAGATGCCCGTCGCCGACGAGTACCGACCGATCCTGGAAACGAGGATCCCTGTTTTCCCGCTCTGGCGACGTGGGAAGGTTCGCGACGTCTACGACATGGACGATCGGCTGTTGATCGTCACGACCGATCGGCTCTCGGCCTTCGACGTCGTGCTCCCGACGCCGATCCCGGACAAGGGCCGCGTGCGCGCGCAGCTGTCGCTGTTCTGGTTCCGGCTGCTCGCCGACGTGGTGCCCAACCACGTCATCACCAGCGACGTCGGCGAGTACCCGAAGCCGCTGCACGCGTACAAGGATCAGCTCGAGGGCCGCTCGATGATCGTCGCCAAGACCGAGCCACTGCCGATCGAGTGCGTCGTGCGCGGCTTCATCAGCGGGTCGGGCTGGAAGGACTACAAGAAGACGGGTTCGGTGTGTGGCATCCCGCTGCCGACCGGGCTGCGTGAGTCCGACCGGCTCGAGCCGCCGATCTTCACGCCTTCGACCAAGGCCGAGCAGGGTCACGACGAGAACATCTCCTACGAAACGGTCGAAGCCACGATCGGAGCGGCGCGCGCCGGCCAGGTCCGCGACGTCGCCCTCGCGCTGTACGGCCGGGCCCGGGCTCACGCGGAGTCGCGCGGGATCCTGCTGGCTGACACCAAGTTCGAGTTCGGGATGAAGGATGGCCGGCTGGTCTGGATCGACGAGGCGCTGACACCCGACTCCTCGCGCTTCTGGCCAAAGGCGAGCTACGAACCCGGGCGCAGCCAGCCGAGCTTCGACAAGCAATACGTACGGGACTACCTCGAAACGCTGCGCTGGGACAAGACGCCGCCGGGCCCCGCGCTCCCCGACGACGTCTTGGCGCGCACGCGGGCGAAGTACCAGGAGGCCTACGCCCTGATCACCGGGGCCGAGTTCGACGGGGGGCCGAAGTGAGGCAGCAGCTGGACGCTCTGATCGGCGAAATGATCGACAAGGGAATCCGCTTCTCCGACGCCCGCCGCGAGTTCGAGAAGCGCTTTATTTCCAGCATGTTGCAGAAGCATCGTGGGAACGTGTCGCGGGCGGCGAAGGACCTGAAGATCCATCGCAACACGCTGGGCAAGAAGGTCGAAGAATACAAGCTTTAGCACTCGAGCTTTAGCACTCGACTTGACAGAGTGCCAGCCACCGGGGTAGATTGGCACTCGTAAAGGGTGAGTGCCAGATCCCTCATTCGAACCAACTCTCAAGGAGACGAAACACACATGAAGATTCGACCGCTTCACGACCGCCTGTTGGTCCAGCGCATCGAGGAAAAGGAAAGCGTCAAGGGGGGAATCATCATCCCCGACTCCGCCAAGGAGAAGCCCCAGGAGGGCAAGGTCATTGCCGTTGGCAACGGCAAGGTCCTCGAAAACGGCACCAAGCTGGCCCTCGACGTCAAGGCCGGTGACAAGATCCTGTTCGGCAAGTACTCCGGCAGCGAGATCAAGCTCAACGGCGAGGAATACCTGATCCTGCGTGAGGACGAAGTCCTCGCGGTGATCGGCTAGGCGCGGGAAGAATCTTTAGAAAATAGGGAGGTCACTTAAAAACATGGCGAAGCAGATCACGTACGGCGACGAGTCGCGGCAGGCCATCCTGCGCGGCGTCAACCGCCTCGCGGATGCCGTCAAGGTGACGCTCGGCCCCAAGGGCCGCAACGTCGTCCTCGACAAGAAGTTCGGGTCGCCCCTCATCACCAAGGACGGCGTCACGGTGGCGAAGGAGATCGACCTCAAGGACCCGCTCGAGAACATGGGCGCGCAGATGGTGCGCGAGGTCGCGTCGAAGACTAGCGACATCGCGGGTGACGGAACCACCACGGCGACGATTCTGGCCCAGGCGCTGTATCGCGAGGGCAGCAAGAACGTCACGGCGGGCGCCAACCCGATGGATCTCAAGCGCGGCATCGAGAAGGCCGTGGCCGCCGTCAGCGCCGAGCTCAAGAGGCTCAGCAAGGACGTCAAGGGCAAGATGATCGCCCAGGTCGGCACGATCTCGGCGAACAACGACGAGACGATCGGAACGATCATCGCGGAAGCGATGGAGAAGGTCGGCAAGGACGGCGTGATCACGGTCGAGGAAGCCAAGTCGATGGAGACCTCGCTCGAGGTCGTCGAGGGCATGCAGTTCGACCGCGGCTACCTCTCGCCCTACTTCGTGACCGATCCGGAGCGCATGGAAGTCGTGCTCGAGAACGCCCTCGTGCTGATCCACGAGAAGAAGGTCTCGAACATGAAGGATCTGCTCCCCGTTCTCGAGCAGGTGGCCAAGCTCGGCAAGCCGCTGCTGATCATCGCCGAGGAGGTCGAGGGCGAGGCGCTCGCGACGCTGGTCGTGAATAAACTGCGCGGCACGTTGCAGGTCGCGGCCGTCAAGGCCCCGGGCTATGGCGACCGCCGCAAGGCCATGCTCGAGGACATCGCGATCCTCACCGGCGGCAAGGCGATCACCGAGGACCTCGGTATCAAGCTCGAGAACCTCAAGCTCGAGGACCTCGGTAAGGCCAAGAAGATCACCATCGACAAGGACAACACGACGCTCATCGAGGGCGCCGGCAAGTCGAAGGACATCGAGGGGCGGGTCAAGCAGATCCGCACCCAGGTCGACGAGACGACCTCCGACTACGACCGTGAGAAGCTGCAGGAGCGGCTCGCGAAGCTGGTCGGCGGCGTGGCCGTGATCAAAGTCGGTGCGGCCACCGAGACCGAGATGAAGGAGAAGAAGGCCCGCGTCGAGGACGCCATGCACGCTACCAAGGCGGCCGTCGAAGAGGGCATCGTGCCCGGCGGCGGTATCGCGCTGCTGCGCTGCGTCAAGGTTGTGGACGCGATCAAGGAGGAAGGCGACATCAAGGTCGGCGTGAACCTGGTCCGCCGCTGCCTCGAGGAGCCCCTGCGCCAGATCGCGGCCAACGCTGGCCTCGAGGGCGCCGTGGTCGTGGCCAAGGTCCGGGAGATGAAGGCCGAGGAAGGCTTCAACGCCCTGACCGAGGAGTACGAGAACCTGGTCGACGCCGGCGTCATCGACCCGACCAAGGTCGTCCGCTCCGCGCTGCAAAACGCCGCCTCCATCGCGTCCCTGCTTCTCACCACCGAGGCTCTCGTCTCCGAGATCCCCGAGGAGAAGCCGGAGCCGGCGGGTGGCGGGCACGGCGGGGGCATGCCGGGCGGCGGGATGTACTAAGCCCTTTCCATCCGTTCAGCCGTTCAGGGGGGCCGAAGTCGGCCCCCATTTCCTTGTTTGGCCATCGACCCGCGTCTTTGTTGCCGATTCGACGCAGCTAGAAGGGTCTCGGCAGCGGCAGGATCGACCTATACTCGCATTGGAGCCAATGCCCTTTCTCGCCGTTCGTCCCGAACAGACGGGCCACTCGGCCGGATCCGGGAAAAACCAGCCCTACCGGCTCGACTGGTGGCTCGGCGACGACCTGATCGAGGCACATCCCGATTTCCTGGTCACGGAGGTACTGCGCCAGTCGCTCGCGCGGCTGCCTGGGTTCTCGGGGTTCAGCCTGGAGTCGGCGCGTGTCGAAGCGAGCGAGTTCTTCAAGGAGAAGAGCGGGGGTCGGCCGCTGCCGAGCTTCTGGCGGCTTCACGTAACGGGCACGCCAGGCGCCGACGACATGGCCGTGACGCCGGATCGGGTGCTCGTGGTCTCCGGCCGGATCCTGGCGGTCTTTCTCGGCCATGTCCTCGAGCAGGCGGAGATCTCGCAGTTCAGGCAGAAGACATGAGGCCGGACTAGGCTGACGACCCGCCTGGCTGCGCCCTGAGCGGCGGACGCGGCGCGTGCAAGGCAGTTGCAGCGCCGCCCGCAGGGTGGGCTTCGCTTCCGCTCTGCTCGGATTGATTCCGTCGGAGCGGAACCTCGATGGACGAGTCCAGGCGAGGACGCGAATCCCAGGCGCGCCTGCGTAGTCTGCCCTCGCGGGCGCGACGCGCTTAGATTACGACGGTAGCCTGAACTGCACGCGCAGCGGCATCCAGACCTTGACGGGCACGCCGTCCTTGGTCGCGGGACGGTACTTTCGCCTCTTGGCATTTTCCACCGCGGCCTCGTCCAGACCCGCCCGGCTGCCGGCGCTCGTCACCACCTGCGTGTCGGTCACGACGCCCCGGTCGTCGACCAGCACCGACAACTCGACAGTGCCTTCGATGCGTTGGCGAAGCGCGATGGGTGGATAGACGAGGGGTGGGGTCTTGTCTGGAACCGGCGGCGTGACGCCCGTGTCGTAGAGATCGACGAGCGCGCCGGGCTTGACGGCAGGCTGAGTCGTCAGTGGCACGGTGGTGGTGGGCGGCAACGTCGTCGTTGCCGCCGCTGCCGCGGCTGCGCGCGCCACTTCCGCCATGCGCTGCTCGTCGACGAGGCGCGCCTCCTCAACGGCCTTGGCGTCCTCGAGCTTCTTCTTTTCCTCCTGCTGCTTCTTTTCCTGCTCGAGACGCGCCTTCTTCGCCGCTTCTTCCTGGGCCTGGGCAATGGCCTCAGGGTCGGCGGTGGTGCCCAGGGCCTTCGCCTGGGCCTCGAGCTTCTTCCCGGCTTCCTCGGCAGCCAGGGCTTCGGCGGCGACCTTTTGTTCCTCGAAGGCCTTCAGCTTGTCTTCGAGCTCCTCGACCTTCCGTTGCGCGGCGATGGCCTCGGCCGAAAGCGTCGCCGTGGGGGGCGTGATATTGGCAGGCCCACCCGCACTCCGGCCGAACAGGAACCAGCCGGCAGCCGCGAGCAGGAGCGCGACGAGCGCTCCGCCCGCGAGCATCGGCGTGCTGCTCTTCTTCTGCTCGTCCTTGTGGAACGTGAAGCCGGCCGCGGCCTCCTTCGCAGAGACGGAGGCTGCGGGTGCCGGTTCGTGAGCCGACGCCGGGATGGGGACAGGCGTGTGCAACGGCGGCTGAGGCTCGCCCTTGGCCGTGGCGCTGGGCGGGACGGGCACCGGCGTGAGCATCGAAACCGTCGGCGAGGGCGCCTTGCCGATGGCCTTCGTCGCGTCGTCGGCAAGGAACTCCAGGTAGCTCGCTTCCTTCTCGTCCTTGAGCAACTTCGACTCTTTGTCGATGTCCTCGCGAAACAGCGAGTGCATGAAGAACGCGAGGTTGAAGGTCGTCGGCGTGAAATCGCCGGAGAAGAGCAGGGTGTCGATGGCCTTGCGCATCTCTGCGGTCTCGGCGTAGCGGCCGCCAGGATCGCTGGCAAGCGAACGACCCAGGATCTCGGCGATGGGCTTGGGTAGCGAGTCGTCGTCGCCCGTCGGGCTCTGCAGTCTGGCGCCTGCCAGGCGCTCGACCATTTCGACCGAACGGCCGCCCTGGAAGAACGGCTGGCCCATGAGGGATTCGAAGAGGATCGTGCCGACGGTGAAGATGTCCGAGCGCGTGTCGCCCGCGCCACCGCGGGCCTGCTCGGGGGCCAGGTACAGCACCTCGTCGTCGCGAAGCCCGGCCGCCTCGCGCAGCTTGCTCGGCCAGTAGCCGAAGCCGCGGAGCCGCACCTCGCCCTCGTACGACACGAACACGCTTACGGGATTCACGAGGCCGTGATAGTAGCGAACCCCGGCGTCCGTCTTGCGAGCGTGGGCGTACTCGAGCGCTGAGCAGACCCTGCTGGCGATGAGCAGTGTGTGGTCGACCGAGAACGGGAAGCCGTCGCGCCGGCAGCGGGCAAAGATGTCCTTCAGGCTCTTGCCTTCGACGAACTCGTACGAGATGTAGTACGACGCGTCGACCTTGCCGATCCCGAAGATCTTGGAAATGTTGGGGTTCTGGAGCTGTGCGGCGAGCTTCGCCTGGTCCATGAGGTTCCTGGCGAAGTCGGCGTTCTTCGACAGCTCGGGGTTGAGCCGCAGCAGGGTTACGATCTTCTCGAAACCCGTGCTCCCGAGCTTCGCGGCGCGGTACTCGGAGCCAAGTCCCGAGCTTGCGACCTCGTCCAGCAAAACGAACTTGCCGAACTTTTCCTTCTTCGCCATGTACCGGCTAACCCCCGCTCTGGCTTGGACTTTCGGCCAATCTAGCACCCCACCTTGGAACCGTCAACAAAATCGGCCGGGCAAGGCCGCTAGAATCCCGCGCATAGTTCTCAGGCATCCGGCTCGAGGTGCGGATTGCCGACGTGATCGCGGCGCTGGGGCCGCGTGTGCCCGCGGGTTTCGAGGTTCCAGAAGCAGGCGCCAGGCCTTCGTCCTGGTGGCCGACGCGGTGGCGCCCGCCACGCCTGAACGGCTCACGACGCTCGCTCGCATGCGCAGGCACTTCGAGCCCTGGTATGCCGAGGCCAACCGTGGCGGCGGTCAAGTCGACAGCACCCTGCCGTAGAAAGCAGGTGGGAGGGTTGCCTGCGTCCAGCGACACACGGCGCGTCCGCCTTGACGCGCGTTGCATTCGCCCAAAGGATTGATAACAAGGCATATCCAGAGTGGCACGAACTTCGCTAGTGACAGCCAGCGGAGGTGAGGTCGTGGCAGTCTTGTTCGAGACGGTGGCGGCAGCTACGGGAATCGGTGTGGGCCTGCTGGTCGCGCGGGGCCTGCTCGAAGCCGTGCTCAGTCTGACCTTCGGCCGGCGCTAGCGGAGGGTCGCAAGACAGCGTAGCGCCTGATTAACCAGATAAGGAGCCGGCATGCAAGCTGGCTCGCCCGGCGCAAGTCGTTGCGCCCTTTCATCTTCCAGGGTGGCCGCAGGCCATGGCCTATTCACTGGGGCGCGCAGCGGCTTGGGGCGAGCCCGAATGGTGCGGGGGGGCTTGGGTCAGTACCCCCCCGATCTTCCTACGGCTCGAAGCCCAGGGTGATCTCGACTCCATCGAGGCCGCGCAGCCGCACGCCGGTCTCCTCGTCGGCGGCGAGGAGCGTGAAGCCCTCGGCGCTTTCCCCGACCTCCAGGAGCGTCATCTCACCGTGAA
>JAQBHI010000123.1:0-12509 GCA_032127875.1 Acidobacteriota bacterium | reverse complement strand
CAGGACCCGAACGACGTGGACGCCAAGGGCGAGAGGCAGCTGGCGCGAGGCGACGACGCCGAGCGACTTGCCGTCGAGAACGACCTCGGCTTCGGGAACGATCATCAGGGAAAGCAAACCAAGCTCCGCTGGCGTGGTCGTGGTCGGTGTCACGGGCGCCTGTGTCGGCTGAGCCGGCAGGGACGCGGCGGGGCCAGTCGTGGGCGGCGGAGTGAGCACCGCTGCGGGCCGGGACCTTGGGGGCGCGACACTTGGCGCTGGCGCGTTGGGCGCGGCAAGCGTCGCCGGGGCAGTGCTCGGGGGCGGTGGCTTGGGGGCGGCGCTCGTCGTCGCCGGCGGCTCGGGCCCCCGGAGGCGCCTCTGCGTGGCCGGCGCGAGAAGGCCAACGATCGCGACCGCAAGCGCCGCGATGCCGACCCATGGCGCCCAGCCGGGGAAGCTGTGGCCTCGACCCGGCCCGCGCAGGCGATGGATCGTTGCGGTCTCGGGCGTATGGCTGCCGTCGGCAGCGGCCCCAAGAGCATCCCGCGCCGAGCGCAGCGCCACGCTCAACTCGCTCACCGACGCGAAACGCTCTCCAGGGCTCTTGGCCAGGGCCCTGCGCAGCACGGGCACGAGCGGGTCGGGCAGCTTCGCGATGTCGGCAGTCGGGAACGGGTCGTGAATCTGCTTGAACATCGTGGCCACGGGGGTGTCGCCCCGGAACGGCACGTGGCCGGTGAAGATCTCGAACAGCACGCAGCCGAGGGCGTAGACGTCGCTGCGTGGATCGACACTCGCGCCACGCGCCTGCTCCGGGCTCATGTACTCGGGCGTCCCGATCGTGTGGCCTGCACTACTGGCGCTGCTGGTCTCGCTGCCGGCCGCTTTCGCGATGCCGAAATCCATCAGGCGAACGACGCCCTTGGCATCGATCATGATGTTCGAGGTCTTGAAGTCGCGGTGGATGATGCCGTGGTCGTGGACCGCCTGCAGGCCGCGGGCCACCTGCAAGGCGATTTCGAAGCCCTCGGCCAGCGAGGCCGGCCGCTGCTGAAGCCGGTCCTTGAGCGTGACGCCGTCGATGAACTCCATGCAGATGAAGCGCACTCCTGCGTCTTCGCCGTACTCGTGGATGCGGCAGACGTTGCGGTGGCTCACCTTGCGCGCGAGTTTGATCTCGGAGCGGAAGCGCTTCGCCATCTCGCCCTCGCGTGCGATCTCCGAGCGCAGCACCTTGATAGCCACCGTCTCGTCGAGCACCTGGTCGTGCGCCTTGTACACCATCCCCATCCCGCCGCGGCCCAGCGGGCTCAGGATTTCGTAGCGGCCGGCGAGCGAGATACCCTGCGTGAGCGCGAAGAGCGCCTTGCCGCACGTGAAACACGCCTCGGCGTCGTCGCTGTTCTCGGCCTTGCAGGCTGGACACATCATGAGCAGAGCACCTGAGGGTACACTCCGGCGCCGGAAGGCCACAACCACGCCCGCATTGCCCCGCGCGGCGCGGGTGGCGTAATCTCTAGCCGCGCTCTTGATGAATCCGCCGCCTGCTGTCTTCCTCGGCCTCGGCTCGAACATCGGCGATCGCGGGCGGAACCTCGCGAGGGCACGGCAGCTTCTCGCCACGCGCGGCTTCCACGAGAGCGCGGCAAGTGCGCTCTACGAGACGGAACCGGTCGGCGGCCCGCCCCAGGGCCCGTTCCTGAACCAGGTGATCGGCGGGAGCTCGGCGCTGGGCGCCCCCGAGCTGCTCGCCGCCTGTCTGGGCATCGAGCAGGAGCTGGGTCGCGTTCGCCGCGAGCGCAATGGTCCGCGCACGCTCGACATCGACATGCTTCTTTATGGAGACCTCGTGAGCGAGGCCAGCGGCCTGCTGGTGCCGCATCCGCGGATGCACGAGCGGCGCTTCGTGCTGGCGCCGCTCGCCGAAATCGGCGCGAGCGTGCGCCACCCGCTGCTGGCCGCGACGATCGCCGAGCTTCTCGAGCGCTGCCCCGACACGTCGCAGGTGCTCCGCTTGCAGGCTTCCGCAGCTCACCGCTGATGCATTTCAACTACATCGTCGTCGAGGGGGCGATCGGCGTCGGCAAGTCGGCGGTCGTCGAGAAGCTCGCCGAGCGCCTCGACGCCACGACGGTGCTCGAGGAATGGAAGGACAACCCGTTCCTCAAATCGTTCTACGACGCGAAGCCCGGCGCGACTTTCCAGGTCGAGCTGTTCTTCCTGCTTTCCCGCTATCGGCAACAGCAGGAGCTGCAGCAGCGCAAGCTGTTCTCGCAGTTCACGCTCTGCGACTACCTGTTCGAGAAGAGCAAGCTGTTCGCGTATCTGAACCTCGAGGACAGCGAGCTGCTCATCTACGAGAAGTTGTTCTCGCTGCTCTCGGGGAGCGTGCCGCGGCCCGACCTGGTGGTCTATCTGCAGGCGCCGACAGAGGTGCTGATGAAGCGCATCCGCTCGCGGGGCCGGCCCGAAGAGGAGAGCCTCTCCGAGGAATACCTCGCCGAGGTGAACCGCGCGTACAACTACTACTTCTTCCACTACACCACGACACCGCTGCTGGTCGTGAACACCAGCGACGTGGATTTCGTGAAACGGCCCGGCGACCTCGACGACCTCATGAAACAGATCGAGACGATGGGCAAGGGCACGCAGTACTACGTGCCGATGGCGTCGCGAGGATAGCGGAGCGGTCGTCGGGGCGAAGCGCCGCTTGACCTCGCCGCTACGCTGAGACATGCTCATCCTGGGTTTTCTGCGATGCCGTCCGCACAGCGTTCCGGCCCGCGCCAGCTTCCGCTCAGCTTCGATGGACCCGTCTGGGACGGCCTCCGACTCGAAGCCGCGATCGCCTCCGTCGCCGCGCGTCCCGTCCGCCTCACGCTGACCGAGAACCGTTCGGTGCTGCTCTCGCTGCGCCGCGAAAAGGGCAGCGTGTTCCTGCGCCTGCATCACATGTTCCTGCATGCGCCGCTTGCGGTGGTGCGCGCGGTCGCGCGCGGCTTGTCGCGCAAGCACCGTGGCGCCGACGGGGCGGTGCGCCGCTTCATGAACGAGAACCTGCACCGGGTACGCAAGGCGAGGCGGCCGCTGCCGCCGCTTCTGACCGCGGGCAAGGCCCACGACCTGCGTCGCATCTACGACGCCATGAACGCGCGCTTCTTCGGAAGCAAGCTCGACGTGCCGCTCACCTGGGGCCGCGGCAGCGGGCGGGCGCGGCGCGGCGGGCTGACCTTCGGCAGCTACGATCCGGTGCTCGCGCTGATCCGGATCCATCCGGTCCTGGACCGACCCGAGGTGCCGCGCTATTTCCTGGAAAGCGTCGTGTACCACGAGATGCTGCACCACCACATGGGAGGCGTGCCCGATCGCGCCGGACGGACGGTGTACCACTCGCGCGCCTTCCGCGTCGCTGAGGCTGCCTACCCGCAGCACCAGGCGTCGCTCAACTGGGAGAAGGCGAACCTGCCGCACCTGCTTCGCGCCAGCCGAGCGCTGGACCGCGAGCGCCAGGCCCGCCGCAAGCGTTGATCCAGCTCCGCCGGCTCCTGCCCTACCTGCGGCGCCGCCGCGGGCCACTCGGCCTCGGCCTGCTGGCACTGCTGCTGACGACGATCTTCTCGGTCGCCTCGCCCTGGGTGCTACGGCGAGCCATCGACGACCTCGGGGTCGAGCTCACGCGCGGGAAACTGTGGCACTACTCCGCCGCCATCGTGGGCCTGGTCGTCATCGAGGGGATCTTTCGCTACTGGATGAGAATGGTGCTGATCGGCCTCTCGCGCGACGCCGAGTACGAGCTGCGCAACGATTTGTTCCAGCATCTGACCCGGCTTCCGCCGCGCTATTACCAGGATCATCGCACCGGCGACCTGATGAGCCGGGCCACCAACGACATGGTGGCTGTGCGCCAGGTCCTCGGGCCCGGGATCATGTACACGGCCAACACCCTCGCCACCTTCGTCGGCACCGTGACGCTGATGTACGCGATCAGCCCGCTGCTGCTCGGCTTGGCGCTCTTGCCGCTGGTCGTGGTTTCGATCCTGGTGCGCGTCGTGGGCCGCAGGATCCACGATCGCTACGAGGCGGTCCAGGCGCAACTCTCCGACATCACGGCGCTCGTCCAGGAAAGCCTCTCGGGAATCCGGGTGGTGCGTTCGTACGCGCAGGAACCGCACGAGATCGCCAGGTTCGAGGCTGCCAACCAGGAGTTCCTCCGACGCAACGAGCGGCTGATCCGGCTCTTCGGGAGCCTGTATCCCGGTATCCAGTTGCTGATGGGCTCGGGCGGCTTGCTGCTGCTCTGGCTAGGCGGAACGATGGTGGTCTCGAGAAGCATCACGCTCGGCGACTTCGTGGCCTTCGGCGTCTACCTCGCAATGCTGGTCTGGCCGATGATCGCCCTGGGCTGGGTAGTGAACCTCTTCGAGCGCGGCGAGGCCTCCATGGGCCGGATCGGCGAGATCCTGGACGCCTCCGCCGCGATCGACGATCGCGTCGCGGGAGCCGCGGCAGAGGTTCGTGGCGAGGTCGAGTTCCGGGGCCTCAGCTTCGCCTACGGGGACACCCCCGTGCTGCACGACATCGAGCTGGTCGTCCCGGCCGGCTCGACGGTTGCCATCGTGGGGCCCACGGGTTCGGGCAAGAGCACGCTGGTGAGCCTGCTGCCGCGCCTGCACGAGGCCCCGCCGGGGAGCGTGCGCGTGGACGGCCGCGACGTGCGCGAGATCCCGCTCGCGACGCTGCGCGGCGCGATCGGCTTCGTGCCGCAGGAGACCTTCCTGTTCTCCGACAGTCTCGGTGCCAACGTGGCGTTCGGCGTCGCACCCGGCACGACCGAGGCCGCCGTCCACGACAAGACGGCGTGGGCGGCCGAGGTGGCGCAGCTCGCCAAGGACGTGCGCGATTTTCCCAGGGGTTTCGAGACCAGGGTGGGGGAGCGCGGCATCACGCTTTCGGGCGGCCAGAAGCAGCGTACGGCCCTGGCTCGCGCGCTCGCAGTGGACCCGCGCATCCTGGTGCTCGACGACGCGCTCGCCTCCGTCGACACCGAGACCGAGGAAGCGATCCTGAGCGGCCTCCGCGAGGCGCGCGCGGGTCGGACCACGTTCCTCGTCTCGCATCGCGTCTCGACCGTGAAGGACGCGGACCTGATCGTGGTGCTGCGCGACGGCCGCATCGTCGAGCGGGGCAGACACCAGGAACTGGTGGCACGCGGCGGCTTCTACGCGGATCTCAGCCGCAGGCAGCTTCTGGAGCAGGAGATGGAGCGGGCGTGAGCGAGCTGGAGGAAGACCCGCTCGAGAAGAGCTACGACTCCAAGCTGCTGCTCCGGCTGCTGCGCTACCTGCGTCCCTACTCAGGCGCGGTGGCGGTCTCCTTCGTGCTGATCGTGCTGATGGCCGGGCTCGACCTGGTCGGCCCCTATTTGACCAAGGTTGCGATCGACGACCACATCACGAAGGGCGACGCGAAGGGCCTGCTGAACATCGCGGCGCTCTACGCCGCGACGCTGGTGCTCGCCTTCGGCGTGCGCTTCGGCCAGGTCTTCATCCTGCAGCTGACGGGCCAGAAGATCATGCTCGACATGCGGCGGGAGCTGTTCGGTCACATCCAGAAGCTCCACGTCGGCTACTTCGACAAGCATCCCGTGGGCCGGCTGATCACGCGCGTCACGGGCGACGTCGAAGCCGTCAACGAGTTGTTTACGTCGGGTGTCGTCACGGTCTTCGGCGACCTGTTCACGCTGACGGGGATCATGGGCGTGATGCTGGCCATGAACTTCCGGCTGGCCCTGGTCACCTTTGCGGTGTTGCCGCTGTTCTTTCTCGTGACCGACTGGTTCCGCCGCGGCGCGCGCGAGTCGTTCCGCGAGGTGAGGGTCTGGATAGCGAGGATCAACGCCTTCCTGCAGGAGAACATCACCGGGATGGCGGTGGTCCAGCTATTCCGGCGCGAAGGGCGCAACGCTGCGGCCTTCGCCGAGGTGAACCGCGGCCACGCCGACGCCAACATGCGCTCGATCTTCTACTATGCGGTGTTCTATCCGGCGATCGACGTCCTGGCGGCGGTCGCGATCGCGATGATCCTGCTCTACGGTGGCGGGCGGGTGCTGGCGGGAGGCCTGTCGCTGGGCGCGCTGGTAGCTTTCATCCAGTACTCCGAGCGTTTCTGGCGGCCGATCTCCGACCTCTCGGAAAAATTCAACATTCTGCAGGCCGCGATGGCCTCCTCGGAGCGGATCTTCGTGCTGCTCGACTCCAAGCCCGAGATCGTGGCGCCGGAGCGGCCCGCGCTGCTTCCCGAGGTCCGCGGCCGGGTCGCCTTCGAGAACGTGTCGTTCGCCTATACCCCGGGAGAGTGGGTGCTGCGCGACATCGACTTCGCCGTCGAGCCCGGACGCAGCATCGCGCTGGTGGGCGCGACGGGCGCGGGCAAGACCTCGATCATCAGCCTTCTCATGCGCTTCTACGACGTGCAGCAAGGCCGCGTCACGCTCGACGGGGTCGAGATCCGGCAGCTTGATCCGACGCGACTACGTTCGTCGCTCGCGCTGGTGTTGCAGGACGTTCATCTCTTCAGCGGCACGATCGCCTCGAACATCCGGCTGGGCTCGCCGATCTCCGACGAGCGCGTGCAGGCGGCCGCGCGCGGTCCACGCCCACCGCTTCATCGAAGGCCTGCCGGGAGGCTACGACGCCGAGGTGAAGGAGCGCGGGGCGACGCTCTCGGTGGGACAAAAGCAACTGCTCTCGTTCGCGCGCGCGCTGGCGCATGATCCGCAAGTGTTGATCCTCGACGAGGCGACGTCGTCGGTCGACACCGAGACCGAGCAACTGATCCAGGACGCGCTGCGCGTGCTGCTGCGGGGACGCACGGCGATCGTCATCGCGCACCGGCTCTCGACGATCCAGAACGTCGACGAGATCCTGGTGTTACACAAGGGGCGGATCCGCGAGCGCGGCACGCACGCTGCGCTGCTGGCCGAGCGCGGCCTCTACTGGCGCCTCTACCAGCTCCAGTACAAGGACCAGGAACTCGACCTCCGCCGCCCCGCCGCAGCCGTGGCCCCGGCCTGAGGCAGAGACAGAGCCCGCCCAAAGCCCTAAGATCAAGGCGTGCGGCGCTTCACTCGGGAGACGATCGAGGTCGCGCTCCGGGCGCTTGCCCGAGAGACGCCGGCCTCGGCTTCACGGCCTGAGCTTCTGATCGTTGGAGGAGCCGCCCTGATGCTGGTTTATGCGGCCCGTGACTCGACGAAGGATGTTGACGCGATCGTTCTACAGCCTGCGTCAGCGGAGCCAATTCGTGCGGCAGCGCGTAGGGTCGCCGCAGAGCAGGGGCTGCCGGAGGATTGGCTGAACGACGGCGCCAAGGGCTATTTGCACGGGCTGAGTGCAGGGCCCGTGTTGTTGGAAGCCGCGTCCTTGATCGTCAGGGCGCCTTCGGCCGAGCAACTCCTTGCGATGAAGTTGAGCGCGTGGCGCGACGACCTCGACATCGACGACGCCCGACTCTTGTTGTCGAAACTCGTCGGCGGTCGTGATTCGGTCTGGGCCGGGATTGAAGCTTACCTTGTCCCCGGTCGGGAGCTAAAGGCACGCTATGCGTTCGACGATCTCTGGGAGGCAGACCGTGAACCTCGGTGAGCTCGTCGGGAGTCTTCTGGGAGGTGACACGCTCGGCGCCCGGCAGTGGGTTATCGATGCTCGGCGGGCGCGCTTTCAGTGGGCTCGCGAGCCTCGACCGACGGGTCTCGACCCCGTGGGTGTCGTCGTTGCCGCAGGTCTGGCCGAGATGCTCGCCATTCGTGCGGGGCAGGTGCCGCCAGATTGGGTGCATGGCATCGGGCCAGCTCCCAGTCCGATCTACCTCGTGAAAGCAGCGCTCAGCATGCCGCGGCTGCGCCGAACCTGCCAGGAAGAAGGTCCGGAGCCACTGCGGCGCCGCGCCGTTCTCGCCCCGCCCGAGTTCTTGACCGTCGCCTGAGCTACTTGATGTAACCCAGCGCGCGCAGCTGCTCCAGGCGCTCGGCCTCGTCGTCGCTGGTCGTCACTGCGGGCGGGGCCTGGCCGGCCCGCGCAGCGAGCCACTGCTTCGTGTCGTGTGTGGCGATCGGGGCAAGGCGCTGCGTCCCGGGTGGCAAAGAGAACTCGCTCTGCAGCACCTGGCCGTCCATATCGAGTCCCACCGGGATGCCGAGAAGCGCCAGCAGCGTCGGTGTGACGTCGAGGATCGAGCCGACCCGCCGCAGGTGGGAACGCGAAAGCGCTTCGGGCGCTGGCCCTTGGGTGCGCCGGACGCTGGCTCCGGCTGCCAGGAAAAATGCGTCGGGCCCATCCTGATGGCCCCACGGCCGGAAGCCGTGGTCCGAGACGACGATGACGGTCGTCTCGGGTGGCATGGCGGCGATCAGCCGACCCAGCGCCGCGTCCGCATATTCGTATGTGCGGAACAGCACGCGCCGCGGCCAGCCTTCGCCCTCTGCGGGCTCCATCGCCCGCCAGAAGGGTCCGCCGAGAATCGCGTTCGCCATCGAGCCGGGGCGCATGCGCTGCGCGAGATCGCGCCCCGCGGGCCCCACGAACAGCCGCCCCGGAAAACCGCGCTGCTTGGTCAGCGACCAGAAGCGGTGGCCGACCACGTCGGTGGAGCCGAAATAGACCGCCAGCAGATCCGGCGCACCCTCGCGCGCTAGTGCAATTGCCGTCCGCTCGTAGATCGCGTCCGCACGAAAGGCCCAGGCGCTGGCCTCGAGCGGCCCGCGAAAGCGCTTCGGCGCCGACTCGAGCGGCGCCCCGAGGTGTTCGGTCACGAGGGTCGCGAGCCCGCTTTCGACCTCGTCCATCACGGCAAAGACCTCGGCTTCGCGCCCTTCCGGGTAGACCTGGCCGCCGACCCCGGGCAGCAGCGCTCCCTTCATGGTGTGGCGCTCGCGCCGGACTTCGCGGGTGTTGGTCTGGGCGACCATCACCCCGTTGACGGCCTCGGCAGGATAGGTCACGAACCAGCCCACGATGGCGACACGCTGACCGCGATCGGTGAGGATGTTCCAGAACGCCTTGGTCTTACGGTCGGCGCTCGAATAGAAGACCGCGGGGTTGCGCTCGCGAAGGAAGTCGTAGATGCCGTGCTTGTCCACGTCCTTGCCGGTCGCGATCGAGGTCCATAGCGCCGGCGAGACACGCCCGGGGAAGCTCTCCAGCGTGCCGTAGGCGCCGCGTTGCACGAGCCCGGCAATGGTCGGCAGTTTGCCCTGGCGCAACAGCGGCAGAACCGCGCTCCACTCGAAGCCGTCCAGGCCGACGAGCAGGATCGGCGCGCGCGCGAAAGCCCCCGGGGTCGTTGCCTGCGGCGCCGGCCGCCGGCAGCCGAAAAACGGGACGGCCAGGGCCAGCAGCAGGGCAGCCTCACGTCTCCGGCGCGAGCCGCTCACACGCCCTCGGCGAGCAGCGAAATCTCGCGCGCCTCGAGCGCCCGCCAGTGTCCGGGCGAGAGCTCGCCCAGGCCCAGGTCTCCGATACGCACCCGCACCAAGTCGAGCACGTCGTGGCCGATCGCGGCGCACATGCGGCGAAGCTGGCGGTTCTTGCCTTCGGTCAGCACGATCTCCAGCCACGAGCCGCCCTGCTTCGCGGCGCCCAGCGTGCGCACGCGCGCCGGCCGCGTGAGCGTGCCATTCGCGAGCGAGACGCCTTCGCGCAGCGCCTGCAGCGCTTCTCTCGACGGCAAGCCCTGCAGGCGCACGTGATACGTCTTCGGTACGTGGTGGTCCGGGCTGGTGAGCCGCTCGCCCAGCCGATGGTCGTTGGTCATCACGAGCAGTCCCGAACTGTCGCGGTCGAGCCGACCCACGGGGAACACCCAGGCGCCGAGCTCGCCCAGAAGCTCGTAGACGGTGGCGCGGCCACCCGGATCGGTGCGCGAGGTGATGTAGCCGACCGGCTTGTGAAGTGCCAGCACCAGGCGCTGCGTCGCGTCGGACACGCGCCGGCCGTCGACGCTCACGCGGTCGCGCTGCGGGTCGAGGCGCCGTGACGCAGCCAGTACGATGCGGCCGTTCACACGGACGCGGCCGGCCTCGACCTTCCGCACCGCCTCCGCGCGGGAGCACACGCCGAACTTGGAGAGGGCCCGCGCCAGCGACAGCCGACCCTCCAGCTGTCCCGGCCGCTGCTTCGGCGGCCGTCCGCCCGGCGTGCCGCGCGGCGGCCGCTTCACTCCGGGGGCTTCGGGTCCCCGAGGGCGAAGGTCATCTGTCCCTCGCAGACCACCTTGCCGTCGACCCGGGCCACGCCGCGCAGGCTGCCCATCGTGCGCCTCAGGCGCAGCACCGTGCCCTCCAGGAACACCTGGTCGCCCGCGGTGACCGGTCGTCGGTAGCGCACGCGGTCGATGCCCATGAAGTAGATGAGTCGGGCGCGGTTCTCCGGCTTGGCGAGGATCAACACCGCTCCCGCCTGCGCCATCGCCTCGGTCAGGATCGAAGCGGGAAGCACCGGGATCCCGCCGGGCCCCTCGATGAAGTAGCGCTCGTTCGAGGACACGTTCTTGATCCCCACCACGCGCTTGTCGGTCTCCAATTCGACGATCCGGTCGACCAGCAGGAACGGATGGCGGTGCGGAAGGATCCTCTTGATGTCCTCGATCTCGAGGGGCAGCTTCAGGCCCGGCGCCGCGCTCATGGCCGACGAGTTTACTTCTGATAGCATTGCTTCGTCTTGCCCAAATCCGGTTCCGCCCAGCCCCCACCGCTTCCTGGCAACATCCTGTCCGAACTGCTCCCGATCGTCCGCGAGGTGAGCGCCGTCCTCGATCCCGAGGCGTTGCTGCCCACCATTGCAAAGCAGCTGCGCCGCATCGTCGACTTCAAGATCCTCGACATTTTTCTTCCCGGCCCCGACGGCGTGCTGGCGCCCGCCTTCGTGGAGGGCGTCGATTTCGCGCTGGTAGCGGCCCTGCGGGTGCGGCCCGGCGAGGGCATCGTGGGCTCGGCCGCGCTACTGCGCGAGCCGATCTTCGTCCCCGACGTGGCGAAGGACCCCCGCTACATATCGATAGTTCCGGGGGTCGTCTCCGAGCTCGCGATCCCACTGATTCACCGCGATCGGTTGATCGGTGTCTTGAACGTGGAGGGCCCCGATCCCAAGGCTTTCACGGCCGACGCGATGGCTGCGCTCGGCGTCCTGGCGGGCCACCTCGCGAGCGCCATCGAGAACGCGACGCTGTACCGCGAGACGCGCTGGTACGCAGGCCTGCTCGCGACGCTCTACGAGATCGGCAAGGAGACGTCTTCGATCCTGGACCTCGACCTGCTGCTGACCCGCGTCGCCGAGATCGTGAAGCGCGTGATCGACTACGAGATGTTCGGGATCCTGCTGCTCGACGAAGAGCGCAAGGAGCTGGTGCTGCGCAAGTCCGTGCGTTTCTGCTCGTTTCCCGAGAAGCGCCGCATCAAGGTCGGCGAGGGCCTGTGCGGCGCCGCCGCGCTGTTCAAGGAGCCGGTACTGGTCGGCGACGTCACCCAGGATCCCCGTTACCTGAACCTGATCCCCGGCACCCGTTCGGAGCTCGTGATCCCGCTCATCCACCAGGATCGCTGCGTCGGCGTCTTCGATCTCGAATCCACGATCGTCGACCGCTTCACGGAAGAGCACGTGAAGATCCTGACGCCGCTCGCGGCCCAGGTGGCGGTCGCGATCGAGAATGCGCACCTGTACGAGGAGATCCGGCAGAAGGAAAAGCGCGTCGAGAAGGAGCTGTCGATCGCGCAGCGCGTCCAGCACGGACTGTTCCCCGAGGAGTTCCCCACGGGGCCGGGCTGGAAGGCTTCGGCGCACTTTGTACCCGCCCGCGAGCTGGGCGGCGACCTCTACGACTTCTACGACATCGGCGAGAACATGCTCGGCCTCGCGGTCGGCGACGTGGCCGGCAAGGGCGTCCCCGCGGCGCTCTACGGGGCCTTCGCTTCTGGCACCGTGCGTGCGCGTGCCTACGAGCGGCGCTCCCCGGCCGAGCTGCTGGAGCGCGTGAACCGCACGCTGCGGCGTCGCGGTGTCGAGGGCATCTTCTGCACGCTGACGTACGCGCTCTTCGACTTCTCCGCACGCACGCTGCGGCTTGCCAATTCCGGTGTGCCGTATCCGTTTCACTATCGCGCCGCCACGGGCCGCTGTGAAGCGATCGAGACGCCCGGCATCCCGCTGGGCGCCTTCGATGGGTCGGGCTATGAAGAGCGCTCGGTCGGCGTCGAACCGGGCGACATCTTCGTGTTCCACACGGACGGCGTCACCGAGGCCTGGAACGGGCGTGAGGCCTACGGCGCCGAGCGGCTCGTGGCGGTGGTGGAAAGCCGCGCGAGCGAGCAGGACCTCGGCGCGCTGATCATGCAGGATCACGCGGCTTTCATGGCGGGAGCCGAACCGAGCGACGACATCACGCTGGTCGTGGTCCGGGTGACGTGACCGCATGCTGAGCGGCCAGGGCGCCCAGTTCCTGCCCGCAATGCATCCGCTCGATTATCGCGACTACCG
>JAQBHI010000122.1:0-4359 GCA_032127875.1 Acidobacteriota bacterium | reverse complement strand
GCTTCGATCGAAGATGAGGCTCCCGGGCGGGGTCGGCTGCGCGTCGTCCGCCTCCGCCGGCCTCTCTACGATCGCGGCAGCCTGTGCCAGCGCGCCCTCTGGACGCTGCGCACGAACCTGACTCTGGTGTGGGCGCTGCGCCGCGAGCTGCGCCGCGCCGACGAGGTGCTGTTCACCGGTAGCCCGCCCTTTCTGATTCATCTGCTGGTTCCCCTCAACCTCCTGCTCCGACGCCGCCTGACCTACCGCATCACAGACTTCTATCCCGAGGTCCTGATCGCCGAGCGGGGGCGAGCGTCCCTCATGCTGGTGGCCTTGCAACGCTGGACGCTGGCGCTGCGCCGGCGCGTGGATCGCTTCGAGGCGCTCGGGGAAGACCAGCGCTCGCGGCTGCTCGAGATGGGCATCCCCGCCGCGCGCATCGCCGTGCTGCCCAACGCGAGCCCGGTCGCGATTCCTGACGGCACGGCACCCCTGCCTGTGCCCCCGGAACTCCAGGGGATGGTCGTCCTGCTCTATTCGGGGAACTTCGGCGTCGCCCACGACCATGAGACCTTCATCGAAGCCTACCGGCGCCATCACCGGGGCGGCTCTGGCCGGGTTGGGCTGTGGCTCAATGCCACAGGCGCGCGAGCCGATCTCGTCGAAGGCCTGCTTCGGCGCGAAGGCCTTCCGGTCCACCGCAGCCAGCCCGTGCCCCTGGACCAGCTCGCGCGGCTGCTCGTGACTCCGGCCGCCCACCTCATCACGCTGCGCGATGCCTTCGTTGGCTACGTCCTGCCGTCGAAGGTTCACGGCTGCGTTGCCTCGGGCAAGGCCGTGCTATACGTCGGCAGCGAGCGATCCGACGTGCATCGACTATGCGCCGCAGGAGTACGCACGACCTACATCCGCGTGGACGTGGGGAACACGGCGAGCGCCGTGTCCGCGCTGGAGGCGCTTACCGACGGCGCCGATCACGGCGGAGTATCATAAGCACCGGCGATCTTGCCCGTCGCTATGGCGTCTTCTCTCCAGGGCGCAGGACGAGAAGGACTAAGGCCCTCGGCGGATGGTGTTCCAATCAGATCTGTTCCTCTCGGCGTTCCTGGCGGCGGCAGTGGCCGGCGTCGTCACGGGGACGCTCGTGCCGATCGTCACGCGCCTCGCGTCGGCGATCCGGGCCATGGACGAGCCGGGCGGCCGCAAGGATCACGACGCCGCGATCCCGCGCCTGGGCGGAGTCGCAGTGGTGTTCGGCCTGGGCATCTCGCTGCTGTTCGCGGCACTCATCCTGCGCGGCCTCGGCGAACTTCCGCTTCCGCGCAACGAACTCCTCGCCCTCGCTCTTGCGAGCTTCATGGTCTTTCTGGTGGGAATCGTCGATGACATCGCAGGAGTTTCGTCCTTCGACAAGTTCCTGGTCGAGCTTCTGGCGGCATTCCTCATCGTGCGCATCGGCTGGTCCTTCGACGTCCTTGGCCTGCCGGGTGGGGCGAACCTGGATCTCGGCGTTTTCGGGCAGGCCGCATCGGTGCTCTGGATCGTGGGAGTCACCAACGCCATCAACCTCATCGACGGCCTCGACGGCCTCGCGGGCGGCGTCGTCGCGATCATCGCCGGGAGTTTTCTCGTGTACGCGTTCCTCCAGGGCGACGCCCTCACGATCGTGGCCATGGCCGCCGTAATGGGCGCCTGCCTGGGCTTCCTGCGCTACAACTGGGCGCCCGCGCGCATCTACCTCGGCGACTCCGGCTCCCTGACGCTCGGCTTCGTGCTCGCGACCACCAGCGTCCAGTCGAGCCTCAAGGCGCCGGCGGCCGTCGCGATCCTGGTGCCGATCCTGGCGCTGGGCCTGCCGGTGATCGACACGCTGCTGGTGATGGCGGTGCGCTTCGTGGAGCGCCCCAAGGGGCCGATCAGCTCACGCTTCCTCGGGATGTTTCGAGCCGATCGCAAGCACCTGCATCACATGCTGCTGCGGCTTGCCAAGAGCCGCGGGCGGGTCGTGGTGTGGATCTACGCCTCTGTGCTGGCATTCTGCGTCCTGGCGCTGACCGTCGCTGTGACCCGCAGCCCGGCGGTCGGAGCGCTGCTTCTCGTCACGGAAGTCGCGGCGGTGATCGCCATGCGCCGGCTCGGGCTGCGCGCCGAGGCGCAGTCCCTGTCCCGACAGCAGCGCCACGACGTGCGCGAGCAGTATCTGACCGACGAGAGGGTGGGTCTCTGACGATGGAGGTGCAGGCGCTTCGGGAATTGGCGCGCGAGGCGCCGCTGCGCGTGACGATCGCCGGCGCGTGCATGGCGCCCGGGATCGTGGCTGGCTCGACGCTCGAGGTGGCGCCCGCCCGCCGCTATTGGCCCGGCGACGTGATCGTATTCCGGCGCGGCGACGGGCGGCTGGTGGCGCACCGGGTCATCGGCGTGCGTCCCGGACGGCCCGCGCGCCTGCTCACCCAAGCCGACGCTGCCGTTGCCGCCGATTCCGCGCTCTGCGCCGCCGACGTGATCGGGCGCGCGCGCGTGGCGGTGAGCCTTCGCGATCGAGTGAAGGCCGTCGCCGCATTCGCCCGGCTTGCCGCGTCGCGGCTTCGCGCAAGGCTCGCTTGAGTTTCGGTGGCCGGTTCCTGGTGTACCCGGAACTGTTTCCGGCGCGGCTGAGCGGTGAGCCTTGCGGCGAGGAGCAACTGGACCTGATCGTGGCGGGCGTCGGCCACAGCTTCCTTGGCCTGAGCGCCAGCCAGTGCCGGGTGGCGCGCGAACGCTTCGCCGAGTTTTTGGGCGAAAGCGAGAAGCCGACCCGTAGCCACGTCTTCCGAATCGCTCGCGAGGAGTTCCGCGACTTCGACACGCGCGGCTGGGACTACGACCTCGATCTGGAGCCGGCGGAAAGCAGCCTGCGAATCGCGGGCCTGCGCCTGCTCGCCCGGCTCGAATGGCGGCCGGAGCTCAGCGGGGGGCTCTGGACAGCGGCAACGGACGAGGAGTTCCCCGGCGTCTTCGAGAACTACCTGCGGGTGCTCTCGGCCTATCGGCTCGTCGAGGAGGGCGGCGTCCTCGTCCACAGCGCGGGCGTCCTGGATGGCGGCGAGGTGAGCCTGTTCGTGGGCGTTTCGGGCGCCGGCAAGAGTACGCTGTCGGGCATGAGCCTGGCCGAGGGCCGGCAGATCCTCAGCGACGACCTGAACGCGCTCGTGCCCAGCGCAGGTCGTTTCCACGCACTGGCGGTTCCGTTTGCCGGCGATCATCGTTCGGCTGAAGTCCGAGCGTCGACTCCGATTCGCTCGATCCTGCGGCTGCGCAAAGGCCTCGAGCACGCCCTCGCTCCGCTGCGGCGCTCGGACGCGCTTGCGCTGCTCGCCGCGTGCGCGCCCTACGTCAACCGCGACGCGTGGCGCGTCGAGGGTCTGCTCGCGAATCTCGCGAGCCTGCTCGAAGCCGTGGAGGCCCACGAACTCCACTTCGCCCAGCGCCCCGGCCTGTGGGAGTTGCTGTCCCGCGAGGTGCGCGCGTGATCACGCCGGCGACTGTCGTGCGTCGTGCCAAGGACGTCCGCCACCGGCTGGTGAAGCCGGAGGCTGTCGTGATCCGGCAGGCCGTGCCCGAAGTCCTGGTGCTGAACGACGTGGCGGGCGAGATCCTCGACCGTCTCGATGGCCGCACTGCCGTGGCGGGCATCGTGGAGGCGCTGCTGCCACACTTCGACGTGGAGCGCGGGACGCTCGAGCGCGACGCGCTGGCCTTCGTGGCCGAGATGCTGGAAGCTGGCATCGTGGAAGTGGTGGGGGAAGGCGCGTGAGCGGCCTGCCCGTGAAGGCGCTCAATCGCCGAGAATGGACTCCAAGTTGTCGCGAACGGCTGTGCGGTCTTTGGGGCCGAGGCTGCCGAGCTTCTTCTCGATGAGGCTGTTGTCGAGCGTGAAGAGCTTGAGTCGGACAATGCAGGGCACGGGAAGCCCGGCCGCCGCCAGGTCGCCAATCCTGCGGTCGGCTGGCCAAGGGGGCTCGGCCTTGCTAGTGATCATGCAGAGCACGGAGTGGCCGGCCAGGTTGAACGAGCGATTGCTGGCGACGAGGGCTGGGCGCCGCTTGGCGCCGGGACGTTCGTTGAATGGGAAGGGAACGGCCACAATGTCCCAGCGGTCACAAGTCACCGAATGCTTCCTCGTCCTGGCGCGAGGTCCACTCGTCCAGCGTCACGGAGAGGGCGCGGTGGAAGGCCGCGTCGAACGCCCCGACTTTGCGCAGGACGACCGTGTCGTCGGCGATCTCGAAGGACACGACGTCACCCGCGGAGGCCCCGAGCACCTCTCTCGCCTGCTTGGGGATCGTGACCTGGCCCTTCGAGGACAGGCGGCTGTGCACTCCTACCTCCTTTACT
>JAQBHI010000121.1:0-19147 GCA_032127875.1 Acidobacteriota bacterium | reverse complement strand
GGCGCTGGCGCAGATCGACAAACAGTTCGGAAAGGGGTCGATCATGCGGCTGGGCAGCCGCGACAAAGTCGACGTTCCTGCCATCCCCACCGGCTCGCTCTCCCTGGACGCCGCCCTGGGCGTCGGCGGCGTGCCCCGCGGCCGCGTCATCGAGATCTTCGGCCCGGAGTCCTCGGGCAAGACCACCCTCTCCCTGCACATCATCGCCGAGGCGCAGCGCCGCGGCGGCATGGCGGCGTTCGTGGATGCGGAGCACGCGCTCGACGCGGTCTACGCCGGGAAGCTCGGCGTCGACACCGACAACCTTCTCGTGTCCCAGCCCGACAGTGGCGAGCAGGCCCTCGAGATCACAGAGGTGTTGATCCGCTCCGGCGCCGTGGACGTACTCGTCATCGACTCGGTCGCGGCACTCGTGCCCCGCTCCGAGCTCGAAGGCGAGATGGGCGACGCACAGATGGGCCTGCAAGCGCGCCTCATGAGCCAGGCCCTGCGCAAGCTCACGTCCGTCGTCTCCAAGAGCAAGACCTGCCTCATCTTCATCAACCAGCTCCGCGAGAAGATCGGCGTGATGTTCGGCAATCCCGAAACGACGACCGGGGGGCGCGCGCTCACGGTCTACGCATCGCAGCGCCTGGACATCCGGC
This sequence comes from Acidobacteriota bacterium, assembly GCA_032127875.1. Taxonomy (GTDB): domain Bacteria; phylum Acidobacteriota; class Vicinamibacteria; order Fen-336; family Fen-336; genus CADEEV01. Next base: position 18,503 of record JAQBHI010000121.1, on the reverse strand, counting down.
GCATCGCCTCGCTCAAAGAAGGCGATGTCGTGATCGGCAGCCGCGCCAAGGTGAAGGTCGTGAAGAACAAGGTCGCGCCGCCCTTCCGCGAGGCCGAGTTCGACATCCTCTATGGCGAAGGCATCAGCAAGGAAGGCGACCTGCTCGACCTCGGCGTCGACCAGAAGGTGGTCGAAAAGTCGGGCGCATGGTTCGCCTTCGACGGCGAGCGCCTCGGCCAGGGTCGCGAGAACTCACGCCAGTTCCTGAAAGAGCATCTCGACATCCGCAACGAGATCGACTCGCGCCTGCGCAAGGGCCTCGGCCTGCCCGCCGTCGACCAGGGCGTCGTGCCGCGCTCCGAGAAGGCCGAGGTCGTCCCGATGCCGGAGAAAAAGAAGGCCTGAGCCCGACTAGCCGCCGATCTTCTTGACCGGCAGCTCTGCGGTGAAGGTGGCGGTTTCGTAGGCGACGCGATCCTTCGTAACCGTGGTAAACGGCACCATGCGGATCGCGTCGTAGTCGTCGGGGCACCACTTCTCGCAGGCCATGCAGCCGATGCAGGTATCGAGGTTCACCGTCACTACGTCCAGCGTCGGCGCCTGCGGGTCCGGCGTCAGCGTCATGCACTCGGGGACGGGGCATACCGCGACGCAGTACTCGCAGCCGCGCCCGAAGCACTTGCCAGGATCCACGATCGCGAGCATCTTCGGTTCGCGCTTGCGGACGTTCGTCGCCTGCGGTTGGGGAACCGGCAGCTTGTCGTAGTCCTTCGGAAGCTTGCCCACCAGGAGTACCGCCACTTTCCCCCCTTCTCGTCGCGCGACGACTGGCAGTATAACCTCAGGCGCGCCGGCAGCGAACGCCGCGCGAAACGTCGACGGAGCCGGACCATTGGACGTTGATCTCGCCTCGACGAACCGAGGAAAGCACATGGCGGCTCGGCCCGATCTATACCTGCCGCCCCCGACGCTCAGCATCCGGCTGACCGCGACGGGCAACGAAGCGGGCATCCGCAAGCTGCTCGCGGACTTCGAGGGCCTCGTCGGAAATCACCCCGCGCTGCGATCGATCTACGTGGGCGGCCTCGGCATCCACATCGTGAAGCGGCTGATGGACCAGGTCGCCTACGAGCGCGCGGACGAACGCAACCACCTTCGCTTGATGAAGCACCTGCCGACGCGTTGACCGAAGCTTCGCCGCCGTGGTCTAATCCCCGGCTGTCGCTCGGGCCTGGTAGCTCAGTTGGTAGAGCAGCGGACTGAAAATCCGCGTGTCGGCGGTTCAATTCCGTCCCAGGCCACCAACTCCATCAAGAACTTAGCTGCGACGATACTGCTCACCCGCTTTCAAAATTGTGCCCGTTCTGCGCCCGTTCGCATCTTGACGACCTTGGCGGCGGGCGCTTCCCCGGCTGTCAGTTGCGCTGCGGCGAGCTTGGCGAGGCCCTCGGCGAGATCACGCTCGTAGACGATGCGGTAGCGGTCGAACACGCTGCGCGTTTTCCAGCCGCACAGGCCCATGCTGACGGGCTCGGGCACGCCTGCCCTCGACAGGTTGCGCGCAGCGCTGCGCTTTCGCGGTAATCCGCCACGAGCTTGACCAGCGTCAGCGACCAACTCCCCCCGTGATATAAGTCAGTCGCCGTCATAAAGGAGGCTCTATGAAGCATACCCGTTTGTGGCTCGGGCTCGTCTTGGCCCTGGGCGTCGGCCTGGGCGTATTTGGCGACCGGTTGCTGAGCGCGCAGGATCCGCTGAAGGCCGGCACCATCCTCGGCCGCACGGAACTGGTGGGCGCTAGCGGGATGGAGGCCATCCTGGTGCTCCGCGAGGTGCCCGGGGGAGGAGCGAGCGGAAAGCACACCCAGTCAGGCAACGAGATCGTCTACATCGCAGAGGGCTCGGTCACCCTCGAGGTGCAGGGCAAGGGCCCCGTGACGGTCAAGCAAGGCCAGGCGTTCCAGACCACGGCCGGTGAGGTTCACAACGTGAAGAACGCTAGCGCCACCGCGCCCGTCAAGGCGCTCGCCTTCTACGTCGTCAAGAAGGGGACCGCCCTCGAAGGCCTCTCGGTTCCGGCGAAGTAGCGGCGAAAGGGGGCAGCAGGCACCTGACCTCGCGGCAAGTGACGTTCGCCAGGAACCGCGTCAGGGTCGCGAGCTTTTTTTGACGCGCGCGACACTGGCTCCCCGACGTTGTAGGGATCAGCCGTCGTGATCTTCCCGCTGAGTCCATCGGTTCGGCGGTCTGCTCGGGGAGAGCGGTATGCGACTCCTGAGGCGTTCGCCAACGACCCGCAGGCCCGCGACCGTTTCGAACGCGACGCCCTTGCCGTGGCAGCGCTATCTCACCCGAACATCCTTTGGATCGATGACCTCGGCAGCGACGGCGTGGCGCCAAGTCGCTGTCATGACGTGGTTACGCTCGCCCACGCTGGTCGCGTAGTCGGTTCAGCCCTGAAAACCCGCGTGTCGGGGGTTCAATTCCGTCCCAGGCCACCAAACTCCCATTCAGTTGGCAGGTCCCATCGGCAGGGATTGCTCTGCCTGGACTGATCGTTGACGCCGCGCATCCTTGAGGGACACACTTGAGGGACACAATCGTGGCGAGACGCTTTCTGGCAGGCATCGCGCCGCTGCCTTCGCGCCGCTGCCATGGAGGGGTTCATGTATACGCTGCTGAAGTCCGAAATCGGGGCTTTTCCCGAGCCGCGCTTTCCAGTCGGCATCGACCTCAGGGCGGAGGATCGCAGGGCCCGCCGCCGCCTCTACCCGGTGACGATCATCTACGCGATCCAGTTCCTCCTGCTGCTGGCTTTCGCCGTCCGTGCGGGCCACGCTGCCGCTGCCTCCACGTTCGTGGTCCTCGGGGTGTTCGCCTGGATTCCCATCGAGTACTTGGCGCATCGCCACGTCCTCCATGGCGTCTTCCCGAAGCGGGGCGGGCGTCTCAGACGGACACTGCACCACCTCCTCGACGCGACACACGCGGACCACCACGCGCGGCCATGGGACGGGATGTACATCAACGGGCACCTGGCTACGCTCTGGGTGGCCCTGGTGGGGGTCCCTCTCGGTTTCCTGGCGCCCTTCCACACTCTGCCCGTCTGGGTCGCCACGCTACTGCTGTGTTACATCGCGGAAGAGTGGGCCCATCACGCGATGCACTTCTGGAGCTTGCGTTGGTCCTACTTCCAGTACATTCGCGCGCGCCATCTCTACCATCACAGCCGCCACGGGAGCGGCCTGGCGTTCGGCGTGACCAGCGGCATCTGGGACGTCGTTTCAGGCACCCGGATCCCGGTCCGCGACCGGCAAAGGCTCGTCGCGTGGCATGCGCCTCGGCCCGTGAAGCAGACGTCGAGGCCCCTCTCGGGACGACCGCTCGGCGCATGAAGGCGGGTTCGCGGGCCGTGATCACCGGGGCCAGTTCCGGTCTGGGGCGAGAGATGGCGAGGCAGTTGTGCGCGCGTGGCTGGCGGGTCGCGGTCACGGGCCGACGCGACGACGAACTCAGGCAGACGGCGCGACTGGCCGAGGCGGCCGGCGGCGAGTGCTTGTCGCTCGCAGGCAGCGTCAGCGATCCGGAGACCGTGAAGCGGCACTATGCGGCGATCAGGCAGCGCTGGGGTGGGCTCGACTGGGCGATCCTCAATGCCGGAGTCAGCGACTGCGTGGACGCCCGGCGTTTTTGCGCGGAGGCGTACCATCGCGTCTTCGCCACCAACGTGGGGGGCGCCGTCAACTGGATCGAAGCCGTTCTTCCCGACATGCTCGCGGCCGGGAGCGGAACCATCGCCGGGATCTCGAGCCTCGCGGCCTGGCGCGGCCTGCCGGGCGCCGGCGCCTATTCGGCCAGCAAGGCGGCGCTCGCGACGCTGCTCGAATCCACGCGTGTCGACTTGCACGGGACCGGCGTCGATGTCGTGATCGTGTGCCCGGGCTTCATCGCGAACGGAAGCGGAAACCCCGACGAACAGGGCAAGCCGTTCCTCCTGGGCATCGAGGACGGCGTGCAGCGCATCCTGGCTGGCATCGAGCGGAAGAAGCGGATCGTCCATTTCCCGTGGCAGCTCTCGTACTTCATGAGGTACGTCGTCCGGAACATGCCTGGGCGTTGCTACGACTGGCTGATCAGCAAGCTGGCCGGTGGTGGTGAGGCGCGCCTGCAGTCGAAAGGGCCTGAAGCGTAGCTCGGTCCGTCGCGAGCCTATTTCGCCACGCGCCGATGGCCGCGTGCCTCGGCGTCGAGCTGTCGCGACCTCACGCACGCTAGCGCGGGCGGGTCAATTCTTCGCCGGGCCCGCGTTCGCCTTCCGGGCGACTGCGAGCTTGGCCTCGATCTCCTCGGCGATGCGCTCCACGAGGGCGGCCTCGCGCTTGCCTGTGAAGCGTGCTACGAGACGTCCCTCGCGGTCGAACAGCGCGACGCTCGTGTCGCTCGTGTCGAGATCGTAGATGCTGGACCATACTCCATCCACGTCGATGAGCACGGGGACGTCCCGAGGCAGCGTTCCGCGGAGCTTGCGCACGATGCCCTCGGGCCGCACACCCGGCTGCTGCGGAATGTCGACGACCCGGATGAAGTCGAGACCGTCGAAGCGTGAGCGCAGCTCGTCCTCCCAGCCCTTGAGCTGGCGCGCACGATCGCCGGTCACTGCCAGCACGACGACCGGGCGGCCGTGGTGCGCCTCGAGGGAGTCTTTCCTGCCGTTTTGGTCTTCGAGGGCCGGCGGCCCCGCGATCGGCCCACCCGCGCCGGCCGCGATCGCGGAGCCGAGAAGAATGGCGGCTAGAGCGCGTAGCCTCGTCATTGGAAGTCGCGGGGGATCGTCTCGGGCCACTGCTTTTCGCGCAACAGCGCCTCGGGCCGCATGTCTCCCGTGGGCTCGCCCCACCACAGGCCCGCTGCGATCCCGTAGTCGGGCACGTAGCGCAGGCCTTCCGAGCCCTCCGCCGGAGCCGACGGCAGCAGGTCGCGGCCGGGCGCAGCCGTGGCCAGTGGGGTCTGGGCGACTGCGCCCAGCGAGATGGGCATGCAGAGCAGCGCCGCCAGGGCGAGGACGCTCCTGGCGGCTCGGATCAGGAGAGCTTCTTTCGCGTCGCCGCTTCGAGCTCCGCCTCGATCTCCAGCAGCGCCTGTTGCTCGGCACGGGCGTCGCTCGTCATCGCGCGCGCGCGCTTCTCGCCGGCGCCGGTCGCGCGGTCGGCCTCGAGGTAGGCGGTGACCACTTGTCCGATATCGCCCTTCGTCGCCGCCATGGTCCGCGACACGAAGGCGATCCCGGCGGTATTGATCAGCGAGTTCGCGGCGCCGGTCGCGATGATCTCGCGGCGCAGCCTGTGTTCCGGGAAATGCTCCGCATAGGAATCGCGGAGCCGTTTCGGGAAGTAGGCGTCGAGGAACGGCCGGCCTACCGGGCCGTCCGGGAAGTCCGTCTCCATCAGCATCTGGAAGGCCCAGTTCTTGGAGTGGCCGAGCAGGACGCACAGCAACGGCCTGGGCAGGCCACGTTTTCGTTCCGCGCTCCCCAGCAGCTCGTCCTTGGTCGGGATGGCGTCGTCGGCCCGGTTCAGGATGCCCGCGCCCACCATGTCTTCGATCAACCCGACGAACTCTTCGTAGCGTTCGGCGCTGCGCAATCCTTCGAGGCTGAGGCAGAGCGCCTGGCTCTGGTTGTCGGCCAGCACCAGCTCCCCCACTTCGTTCGTCATCTCGGCGAGGATCCGGTTGCGTTCCTCGCGACCCTTGATGACTCCTTTTTTCACGAGGCGGTCCATCAGGATCTTGATGTTCACCTCGTGGTCGGAGGTGTCGACGCCTCCGGAGTTGTCGACCGCGTCGGTGTTGATCAGGCCGCCGGCCGCCCAGTACTCGAGCCGGCCGCGCTGCGTGAAGCCGAGGTTGCCGCCTTCGCCCACCACACGGCAGCGCAACTCGCTGCCTCTCACCCGCACCCGGTCGTTAGCGCGGTCGCCGACGTCGGCATCGTCCTCACTGGCGGCCTTCACGTAGGTGCCGATGCCGCCGTTGTACAGCAGGTCCACCCGGGCCCTGAGGATCCGCTTCACGACCTCCTCGCCCGAGGCGCTGTCGCTCTCGATCTCGAGCAACTCGCGCATCTGCGCCGACACCTCGATGGCCTTTGCCGAGCGGTCGAAGACGCCCCCACCTTGGCTGATCAGCGACGCGTCGTAGTCGCGCCAGCCGGAGCGCGGCAGCTCGAACAGACGCCGGCGCTCCTTGAGGCTGCGTTCGATGTCGGGCGTGGGGTCGATGAAGATGTGGACGTGGTTGAAGGCCGCCTGCAGCCTCATCACCGGCGAGAGCAGGGCGCCGTTGCCGAACACGTCGCCCGACATGTCGCCGACACCCATGGCCGTGAACGGCTGCTTCTGGATGTCGCTGCCGAGATTCTTGAAGTGGTGCTTGACGCACTCCCAGGCGCCGCGGGCCGTGATGCCCATCTTCTTGTGGTCGTAGCCGACGCTGCCGCCCGAGGCGAAGGCGTCGCCCAGCCAGAAACCGTATTGGGCCGAGACGCTGTTCGCGGTGTCGGACAGGTGTGCGGTGCCCTTGTCGGCGGCCACCACGAGGTAGGGGTCCTCGCCGTCCTGGCGCACCACCTCGGGTGGATGGACCACGTCGCCGTCGACAATGTTGTCGGTCACGTCGAGCAGGCCTGAGACGTACTCGCGATAGCGGTCGATCAGGTAGGCGTCGAGGGCGGGGCGGGCGGGCAGGTTGCCCTTGAGCACGAAGCCGCCCTTGGAACCGACCGGGACGATGACTGCGTTCTTGACCATCTGGGTCTTCATCAAGCCCAGCACCTCGGTGCGGAAATCGTCGTGGCGGTCGCTCCAGCGGATGCCACCGCGCGCCACCTTGCCGCCACGCAGGTGGATGCCTTCGAGCAGCCGCGAGTGCACGTAGATTTCGACGATGGGGCGCGGCGAGGGCATGCCTTCGACCTTGCGGCTGTCGACCTTGATCGAGACGACGGGGCGTCCGGGGCTCTGGAAGAAGTTGGTGCGCAGCGCAGCGCGGATCAGGTTGTCGAGAGCGCGCAGCACCTCGTCCTCGGCCAGGCTGCGCACGGAGGCGAGCGCCTTCGCGACACCGGCTTCGGCCTGGAGCACCCCTGCCGCGCGATCGCCCGGCTGCGCGGGATCGAAGCGCGCGGCGAACTCCCGGTGCAGCGCGCCGGCGGCCGCGCTGTTGCGGAGCAGGACGCCGTTCACGGTCTCGACGTTATAGTGCGTGCGGATCTGCAGCAGGTGGTTTCTCAGCGTGCGCAGCACTTCGACTTCGCGCCAACTGAGGCCCGCCATCAACACCAGAGCGTTGAGTGGATCGTCCGTGGCCCGCGCTTCGTCGAGCGCGCGCAGCGCCTTCGCGAAGCGCTGCTCGCCAGACACCAGCGCCGCCAGGCATTCGGGCGGGGCTTCGAGCTCGAGCCGATACAAGTACGCCTTGCGCCCCTCGGGCAGGACCAGCGGAACGCGCAGCTCCTCCGAAACCGTGAGCCCAAGGTTTTGCAGCGTGCGCAGCGTCTCGGTCAGGCCCAGGGCCCGTACCGAGTAGAGGTTGAGGGTGGCCTTCTCGGCCGTGCGGGGCTGTACGCGCACCTCGAGACGGCCTTCGATCGCCTCGAAGCAGCGGATGTCCGCGGGGACCTGGTCGGGCGGCGTGGCTTCGCGATAAAGCCCGCTGCGACTCTCGGTCCGTACGTACTTCCGAAACAGCCGCCGGCCCTCGCTCTCTCCGAAGCTCTCCTCGAGCTCGAGCGAGACAAGGTCCTCCCAGGTGACCAGCAGCGGCGCGGCGAGGGCCCGAGCTTCGCTCACGTCCAGCGTGTGCTCGAGGCGCGCGGCCTCGAAGTAGAAGATCAGCAGCATCACCGTACCGCAGTCTTCGGAGGCGCTGAACGAGATCGGGCCGAAGGCCTCGGCGAACACCTCGCGCAGGTTCTCTTCGATCCTGTACGAATAGCGCAGCCGCGAGAACGCGACCGACAGGGCCATGTAGCCGGGCCCGCTGCGCGAGTGGATCGCGATCTCGTCGTCGGAGGTCATGTAGACGACGAGGTCGATCAGCTCCTTCAGGCTCGCGGCGTCGGCATAGAACAGCTCGCGCGGCGGGAAGCGGTTGAACAGGCCGCGGATCTCACGGTAGGCGTGGCTGTTGGGCACTGCCCCACTCTGGGTCAGGATCCACGCCTGCTTCTCCTTCAAGAGCGGGATGTCTGCCGCCTTTTGCGTGAAGGCGCCCTTGGCGAAGCGCCCCTGCAAGAGCGTCGCCGTCTCCAGCCGCCCGTCCTTGCCCCACTCCCGCACCACGATGTCATCGATCGGCTCGACGTGGTGAATCGCCGAGGCGTTGTTGCAGTAGTCCACCTCGATGATGCGTGTGTCCTCCCCGGCAGGGATCAGGTTCTTCTCGACCTCCTCCATCAGGCCCGGAAGCACGACTGGCGCGAGGTCGGGGTCCTTGAAGATGCCGGTCGCCGTCTCGGCGATACGGTCCGGCGCCCCGTCGGCCCCGATGCGGTACTGGAGCGTGCCCTGGAACACGTAGTTGTCGGCGAGCAACCAGGCGAGGAACGCCCGGGCCGACTCGGCTTCGCCGGGGGCGCCGGTCTTGCTGCGGAGCCGGGAGCCCGTGTCGCGGACCGTGCGCAGCATGTCCTGGAAGTCCTCGACCGACAGGAACACGGACTTCAGCACCGAGTAGATCTCGTGTTCGATGCGCCGCAGGCGCTCCTTCGAGTCCAGCTCCTCGATCTGGAAGTGGCAGTAGCACTCCTTGGCGCCCTCGTCGCGCGGCCCGCCCACGCCAACGATGCGTTCCCACTGCCGCCTCACCGTGAAGATCGGGTGGATTGCGGAGAAAACGCGGAGGCCGGCCTTGCGGAAGTAGTTCTTGAGGCTCTCGAAGATGAAGGGTGCGTCGATCGTGTGCGTCTCGACGATCGTACTCTCGAGGGGCAGGCCCTGGCCGCCGCCAATCGCGCGAGCCTCGTCCTGCATGGGGTTGCGCGCGGAGACGTGGATTCCCGGGAGCCCCTTGTAGAGCTGGAAGGCGTGCGGGATCTCTCGCGCGATGAAGCGGAAGTGGCTGCGCAGGCGCGCCGCCAGGGCCGAGGCTGGCAGCTCCAGGGCCACCCGATCCGGGGTCTCGGCGAAGAACGCCGGGACCAACCCCAGCAGCAACTCGCGGTCGTCCGCGGGAGCCTCGCGCTTCAGGATTTCCAGCAGCTCGGCTAGTCGCGCGGCGCGACGCTTCGGGTCGGCGGTGAGCATTCGGGCGCTCCTGATTCGGGCGGGATGCTACACCACCGCGTCCTGCCAAGCCAGCCGCGGAGGAGGCCAGCTTGAATCGCGGAAACTCGTAGGTACACTAAGGGATACCGTGAGACTAGAGGTCCGCTACCCGAACGGTTCGCACCACGAGGTCGAGCTATCGGGGACCGTGGCCGTGCTCGGCCGCGACCCCTCGTGTGATCTGGTGCTGAACGACGCCAAGTGCTCGCGCCGCCACGCCGTCTTGGAGGCCGGGCCACAGGGCCTCGCGATCCGCGATGCCGGCAGCGCCAACGGAATCTTCGTGAATGGCGACAAGGTGGAACGCTCCAGCCTCAAGAACGGCGACGTGGTGCGGCTAGGCGAGGTCATCCTGAAGATCCTGCCCGAGGAGATCCCGGGCACGCTGGTGATGGGTCCCGAGGAGTTGGAGCAGCACACCAAGGGCGTCGAGCCTCCGCCAGCCCCCCCACCCGCCCTCCAGAAAGCCCCTGCGCCGCCCCCCAAGCCCTTGCCCGTGGCCTCCGCCCCGCAAGCCCCTCCGGCCCCGGCGCCACCTTTTGCAGCCAGGCCGCCCTCGCCGCAGACGCCGGTCCCAGCGCCGCCGCGGCCCCCGGCGCCGCCGCGGCCCCCGGCCCCACCGCGGCCGGTAGTTGGCTCGCGCGCGCCCAACCCCTCCCCGGTCCCGTTGCGTGAACCGGCCCGCACGCCGATGCTCACAGCCCTCGCAGGGCTGTGGGCGCTTGGGCTCCTCGGCTATCCCGGCTTCGCGCTGACGCAGGCGCTCTCCGGCGGCTGGCACGGCCTCGTCAGTGGGGCGTGGATCGCCTTCGGCTTGGTGATGATGGCGGTGAGCGGAGTGATGGCCTGGGGCCTCTGGAGCCTCGCCGGCTGGGCGCGCGTGCTGCAGATGCTGCTCGCCGGCCTGGGTCTGCTGACGTGCGCCTTCACCCCCGCCTCCGCACTGATTCTGGCTTACATGTTGAGGCGGAATACCGCCGCGCTCTTCGCGGGAGAGGCGACGGACGAGGCCGACAGCTCTTCGGAGACGCTCTTCACGCTGGCGACGGCCGCCTGCGTCGTACTGCCGCTGCTGCTGTTCGGGCTGGCCGCCGCCCTGGGAACGACCGTGCCCGGGCCCCTGGGTGCGAACAAGCCGGCTGAGGCAAAGGGCTCCGTGAACCTGCAGCGGCTGCACACGGTGTATGCCGCCCAGCAGGCTTTCAGCTTGGGCACCTGCGGCGCCTATGCCGACCTCGAGGGTCTCTTGAAGCCGGCCTCGATCATCCCGAACTATCCGGCCACGGGCCCCGCCTTCCTGGCAGCAGAGCTGGCAGCGAGCGAGGCCAGCGGCTATCGCTACGAACTGGTCGTCGACGAGCCGGTCGCAGCCGCCGACGGCTGCCCGGCGCGCAGCTTTCGGCGCTTCGTCTACAGCGCGACGCCGGTCGAGGGCGCCGGCAGACACTTTGCCATCGCTTCCGATGGCGTGATCCACGCCGCCGAGGGCCGGCCCGCCTCGACTTCCGACCCGAGCGTGGAGTAAAAAAACCCTTCGGAAGGCGCTGACGGGAACTATGGACAGGCAAGAATCACTTCGTCTCTACCGGCAGATGCTGCTGATCCGCCGCTTCGAGGAACGCTGCGCGCAGCTCTACGTGGAGGGCCGCATCGGCGGCTTTCTGCACCTATACATCGGCCAGGAGGCGGTGGGCGTCGCCGCCATGAGCCTGCTGCGCCCCGACGACTACTTCATCACCTCGTACCGCGACCATGGCTACGCACTGGCCCGCGGCACCGACCCGCGTCCGCTGCTCGCCGAGCTGTGCGGGAAGGCCACCGGCATCAGCAAGGGCAAGGGCGGCTCGATGCACTTCTACGACGTCCCGCGCGGCAACTTCGGCGGCGACGGGATCGTGGGCGGCCACCTGCCGATCGCCGCCGGCATGGGCTATGGCATTCGCTTGCGCGGCTCGGAGCAGGTCGTGCTGTGCTTCTTCGGCGATGGCGCCGTGAACGAAGGCGCCTTCCACGAGGCGCTCAACGTCAGCGCCCTGTGGGACCTGCCGGTCGTCTACATCATCGAGAACAATCGCTACGGCATGGGCACGCCGCTCGACCGCGCCTCTTCGGTGAAGGACCTGTACCAGCGCGGCTCGGCCTACGGCATGCCGCGGCACGATGTCAACGGCATGGACCTGCTGGCCGTGCGCCGCGTGCTGGGCACCGCGATCGAGCTGGCGCGCAAGGAGAAGCGGCCCTCGCTGATCGAGGCCGAGACCTATCGCTACCGCGGCCACTCGATGTCGGACCCCGGCAAATACCGCAGCAAGGAAGAAGTCGAGCAGATGATGAAGTACGACCCGCTCTACCAGTTCGGCAGGCGACTCTTGGACCAGGAGCGCTTCACGCAAGCTGAACTCGACGAGCTCGACAAGGAAGTGCTGGCCGAGATCGACGCCGCGGCGAAGTTCGCGGACGAGAGTCCCTTGCCGTCACCGGAGACCCTCTACGAGGACGTCTACGTGCGCTCGCCCTACATGTACGCGCGCGCTGCCGAGAGGGACCCCGCCTGGGCTGCCGCGGTGAAGAACGACAGCGTGCCCGAGAGCTTCGCGGCCAGGGCGGCCGTCAAGGTGGGGAGCTAGGGATGGCTGTCCTGAGCATGCGCGAGGCGCTCAACCAGGCCCTGAACGAGGAGATGGCACGCGATCCCAGCGTCTTCCTCCTGGGCGAGGAGGTCGGCCACTACCAGGGCCCGTACAAGATCACCCAGGGCCTGCTCGAGAAGTTCGGCGAGTGGCGCGTGCGCGACACGCCGATCGCCGAGGAGGCGATCGCGGGCATCGCGGTCGGGGCGGCGTTCACCGGCTTCCGGCCGATCGCCGAGATGATGACCTTCAACTTCTCGCTCCTGGCCCTCGACCAGATCGTGAACCATGCCGCCAAGTATCGCTATATGTCGGGCGGGCAGATCCGTTGCCCGCTGGTGATGCGCGGGCCCTCGGGTGCGGCCGCGCAGGTCGCGGCGCAGCACTCCCAGGCGTTCGAGAGCTGGTACGTGAACGTCCCCGGCCTGGTCGTCGTGATGCCCTCGACGCCGAAAGACGCGAAGGGGCTGCTCAAGAGCGCGATCCGGGACGACAACCCGGTGATCTTCATGGAGAACGAGGTTCTCTACAACTACAAGGGCGAAGTCCCCGACGAGGAGTACCACATCCCGCTCGGCATGGGCGACGTGAAGCGCATCGGCAAGGACGTGACGATCGTGGCCTGGAGCCGTTCCGTGTGGACCGCCAAGGCTGCAGCCGACGAGCTCGCCAAGCACGGCATCGAGGCCGAGATCGTAGACCCGCGCACGCTGCGGCCGCTCGACGACGAGCTGATCTTCGAGTCGGTGCGCAAGACCAACCGTTGCGTCGTGGTCGAGGAGGGCTGGCGCTACGCGGGCTTCGGCGCCGAGATCGCCGATCGGGTGCAACGCGAGTGCTTCGACGCTCTCGACGCGCCGGTGCTGCGCGTGACTTCAGCCGACGTTCCGATGCCCTACGCCAAGACGCTCGAGAAGGCGTTCCTGCCGCAGCCGGAGAGGGTGATCGAGGCCGTTCACCAGGTTCTCTACCGATGAAGGTGTGCTGCGCATGAGCGTCACGAAGGTGGTGATGGGCAAGCTGTCGCCGACGATGGAGGAAGGCACCATCGTCAAATGGAGCAAGCAGGAAGGCGACGCGGTCAAGGTCGGCGACGTGCTGGCCGAGATCGAGACCGACAAGGCCAACATGGAGATGGAGGCCCTGGGTAACGGCATCCTGCGCAAGCTACTGGTCCAGGCTGGCGGCAAAGCTCCCGTGGGGACGCTGATCGGCGTGATCGCGGATGCGGGCGACGACATCGCACCGATGCTGGCGACTGCAACCGCGGCCGCAGCGCCCGCCGCAGCGCCCGCAGGCGCCTCTCCGGTTCCCGCTGCAGCGGCTGCAGCTCCGGCAGCAGCCGCTGCGCCTGCGGCCCCATCCGCGCCGACGCTTGCGCCGCGCCCGGCCCCCGTCGCCCCTCCCCCGGCTCTGGAGCCGGGGGAGCGCGTGAAGGCGAGCCCCCTGGCCCGCAGCATCGCCGCGCACCAAAACCTCCCGCTCGGCCAGATCGCGGGCAGCGGTCCCGGCGGGCGCATCGTGAAGCGCGACGTCGAGGCTTATGCTGCGGCGCCGCGTGCGGTGGCGGGAGCCTCGGCCAAGGCGCCAGCGGGACCGCCAGTGCCGAGCGTCACGCCAGGCGAAGAGCTGTCGCTCTCGAGCATGCGCAAGACGATCGCGAAGCGGCTTTCCGAGAGCAAGTTCACGGCGCCCCACTTCTACGTGAGCGTGGAAATCGACATGGCTGCCGCAGTGGCGCTGCGCGAGCAGCTTCTGGCTGGCGAGAACGTCAAGGTTTCCTACAACGACCTGGTGCTGAAGGCCTGTGCGCGGGCACTCAAGCGCTTTCCCACCGTCAATGCTTCCTGGGGCGGCGACAAGATCGTCACCCACGCCGAGGTTCACGTGGGGGTGGCGGTTGCGATCCCCGACGGTTTGATCGTGCCGGTCGTTCGCAACGCGGACCGCAAGACGGTGCCTGAGATCTCTGCCGAGGTGAAGGCGCTTGCGGGGCGGGCTCGCGACAAGAAGCTGAAGCCCGAGGAGTTCATGGGCTCGACCTTCAGCGTTTCGAACCTGGGCATGTACGACGTCAGCGAGTTCACCGCGATCATCAACCCGCCCGAGAGCGCGATCCTCGCCGTCGGCAGCGTGCGCGAGGCGGCGGTCGTGCGCAATGGCCGCGTCGAGCCCGGCCACACCATGAAGGTCACGCTGTCGAGCGACCATCGCGTCATCGACGGCGCCCTGGCCGCGCAGTTCCTGGCCGAGGTCCGCCGGCTGCTCGAGAATCCCGTCAGCTTGTTCATCTAGTAGAACCGCCACGTAAGCGGGCGTTCGCGTCCGCGCGACCGGAGATGCCAGCGTTTTCACCCGCGTCGGGCGGACCTCACCTCCAGTACATCAAAGGTAAACGACGGAGAGGATGAGTGGCGGTCTTGGCCTTCTTCGAGGCCAATTTCCTCACCGTTGAGGTCAGGTGCTTCGCAGGAGGAGGACAATAGTCTGGAGAACAACCGCAGGAGGTTGTGATGACCGCGTCGGTCTTTGTTGGCGCCAGCGTCGACGGTTTCATTGCGCGGCCCAATGGCGGGCTCGACTGGCTGCCGGAAGGGGGCGGCGAACCGCATGGCTACGAGGAGTTCATGGCCAGCGTCGATGCGATTGTGCTGGGTCGCAAGAGTTTCGAGACGGTTCTCACCTTCGGGGCCTGGCCATATGGTGACAAGCGCGTGGTGGTTCTGAGCTCGCAGCCCGTCGACTTGTCCGCGACCCACGGAGCGATCGTTGAGCAAATGGGTGGGCCACCGGCCGAGATCGCATTCAAGCTCGCTGCTAGTGGTGCACACCACCTATATGTGGACGGCGGCATCACGATTCAACGATTCCTTGGCGCGGGGCTCATTGACCGTCTCGTGATCACTCGCGTACCCGTGCTCATTGGAGACGGAATCCCGCTCTTCGGGAGCCTGCCGCAGGACATCCGACTTCGGCACGTAATGACCCGCTCCTTTCCGAGCGGCTTGGTTCAAAGCGAGTACGAGGTCGTGAGCAACCACCAAGCGCCCGCGAAGCGCAGGGAGGGCTAGCGCTTCGTCTGCGGATGGCGGGCCACGTAGTCGAGGACGATGGATTCGATGCGCCGGGCAGCTTCGGGAGAGAGGTCGAGGAATTTGACGCCGAAGCCCGGGGGCAGGCTGTGAACCAGGTGCTGCTGTTTCGGGTTGACCCAGGCGACGAGTGCGCGACTCGTGATCTCGATGGCGGTGCCGGCGCTGCCAAAGCGAACGTTCAGGCCCTCGCCCACGGTCGTGGGCTCGTCCCAGGCCAGGTAGGCGCCCAGGATGTTGATGTTGGCGATGAAGGCCGAGGCCTTGCGGCCCGTGTCGAAGTCCAGGGCGCACAGCCGCACGAACGGCACGCGCAGCATGGCCGTGGAGCGGCGTTCGCTCACAGCACGAACCTTTCCGCGCCCGCACGGCGGGTGACGCGCTCGCGGTCCAGGTATTCGAGGAGCGGGATCACGAACTTGCGCGTCAGGCCGGTCAGCTCCTTGAAGCCGCCCACGTCGAGGCGCGAGCCCGGGGCCCAGCGCCCTCGGACGTCCGCTGCCAGACGGTCGAGTCGCGCCCCTTCCACCAGCAAGCCCTCGCCCACTCGCCGCACTGTACGCTGGTCCTGAAGCACGCGCGAGACGCGCTCTAGCAGGCGGCGGTCCTTGCCTGCGCTTGCCGCCAACGCCGTCAGCTGGATGCCCTCGAGCCCGGCGGCGCCGATGGCTCGAAGCAGAAGCGCGAGCACCTCCTCCTCCGCCGGATTCATGCGCACTGCGTGATCCGGAAGGCAAACGCCCTCTGGCGTGAGGCGCACGAGACTCTTCGCCGAGAGCGTCTCGAGAACGGACTCGAAGCCGCCGCTGGCTGCTCGGCCGACGGCGCGGCGGCGCAGTTCTTCGCGCGGCATCGTCTGCTTCAGCGGGTTCTCCTGGTGGAAGCGGTCGAGCAAGGCAAGGCTCTTCGACTCGAGGGTCGCCAGGGCCGAACGGGAAAACGCGACGCCGGGAACTCGGCCGGCGACGCTGATCGCTTCGGCGCCGGCGAGCTGCGCCAGCAGGTCCACCCGAGGCAGCGTGAGCCGCGCCGCGAGAGCGGGAATCTCCAGCCCGGCCGCGCCCGCTTCTTCGAGGAAGACGCCCGCTGCGCCGAGCACGTCGCCGGGGGCGAGAGCGGCGAGGGCGGCAACACGCGCCCGATCGACGCGGCGGCGCTTCGGGGGCCCTGGGTCGAGGACGCGCGCGCCGCCGATCGTCTGGGAGGGCGAGTACGAACGCAATACGATTCGGTCGCCACGCCCCGCCAATACGGGCTTCTCCAGTCGTAGCTGCCCGAAGCCGCGGCCACCGGGGGCCACACTCTCTTCTCCGAGCAACCGCACGCGAGCCAGAACTTCGGCGCTCGCCACGTGCACGCGAACCCGGTTGCCGTCGCGAAGCGGCTTTCCAGGCGACAACAGGCTGATTTCCACGTCGAGCATCGAGGTGGCGCGCAGCGTGCCCGGAAGCACGAGCACGTCGCCGCGGCCGAGGTCCTCGACCTCGACACCCACCAGGTTCGCGGCCGTCCGGTGTCCCGCGCTGACCCGCGGGACGGCCGCGCCGTGGACCTGCAGGCCGCGCACTCGCGCCCGGCGGGCGGCGGGAAGAATCTCGACCTCGTCGCCCGCAGCGAGGGCGCCGGCGGTGAGTGTGCCCGTCACCACCGTGCCGAAGCCGCGCAGCGTGAAGACGCGGTCGATCGGGAGGCGCAGCAACCCGGCACTCGAGCGCTCCTCGGTCCCGCGAGCGAGTTCCAGGAGACGGGCCCGGAGTGTATCCAGGCCTTCACCCGTCTTCGCGGACACCGCGACGATGGGCGCGCCTTCGAGAAACGATCCGGCCACCAGCTCGCGCGTCTCGGCCTCGGCGATCGCCCGCGTCTCGGCATCGGCGCTGTCGCATTTCGTGAGCGCCACCAGGCCGTGCCGGAGCCCGAGCAATCGGCAGATCTCGAAATGTTCGCGAGTCTGGGGCATCACCGCTTCGTCCGCTGCCACCACGAGCATCACAGCGTCCAGGCCGTGGGCCCCGGCCAGCATGTTTCGGACGAAGCGCTCGTGGCCCGGCACGTCGACGAACGACGCCTCGATGCCGTCCACGAGCGGGGCGTGGGCGAAGCCGAGGTCGATGGTGATGCCGCGCGCCTTCTCCTCCTTCAGCCGATCGGGATCGGTTCCGGTCAGCGCCAGCACCAGCGTGCTCTTGCCGTGATCGATGTGACCGGCCGTGCCGACGATGAACGAGCGCAAGGTCTCAGCAGGAGTCGCGCACGAGCGGCGCCAGGAGCGAGGGCAAGGCGTCCCGCCTAGCCCTGCGCCCGGCGTTGCGAGAGCTGGCGCGCGAGGCGTCGGGACTCCGGCATCACTCCTCCCGGGGCGAGACGCCGAAGACGGACTCCGCCATCTTGTGGAGCTTGGCCGCGAGTGCCAAGCGCGCCTCCTTCTCGGCACGCACGATGAACGAATAGTTCTCGCGGGCAACCTTGATCAGGAACAGCAGCTCGTCCCGCGTGAGGTTCAAGACGATACGACTTTCGAGCTTCTCGTAGACACCCTCGAGCAGCTTGTCGCGGAGGCGAAGCCGCGCCTCCTGCTCGTCGTCGGTGATGAAGTGGTATTCCTGCCGGGTGACCTTCTGCAGGAAGGCGAGTTCCTTCCCGTTCAGGTTGAGGGCGACGCTCCGAATGTCGGACATGACTCGGCCTCCAGTGCAGGGAGATTCTATCGGACGACGAGGGCGCTCGTCACCGGCTCGGGGCGGCTCAGCTATAATCCGCGATTCATGGAGCGCGCGAAGCTCGTCCGCGAGTTCGGCGCTCTGCTGCTCCTGGTGCTGGCGGTGGCGGCGGTCTTCGGCGACGTCGTTGCCGGCAGCGCGCGCCTGTGGGGCGATTTCGTGAGCTGGTACTTCCCCAGCCGCGAGTACGTGGCCGAGTGCCTGCGCGCCCATCGCCTGCCGCTGTGGAACCCGTACATGGACGCCGGCATGCCGTTCCTGGGCGAGGCCGACCACGGCTTGTTCTACCCGCCGTCGCTGATCCTGCAGCCCGTCAGCCGGCATCGGCTGATCCTCTATCGTTTTCTGGAATTCTTCGTGCTGGCCCACGCCGCCTGGGCGGCGATCTCGATGTATCTGCTGGCGCGGTCGCTGCGCTGCCGGCGCTGGGCCTGCATCGTAGCGGGCATCGCGTACGGCCTCGGCGGATCGTTCTGGGCGCGCTCCGCGCACCTCTCTTTATTGTGCGCGCAGGCCTGGGCGCCGGCAGCGATCGGCGGCGCCTTCCATGCCGCGCGCGGCAGCTGGCTCGGCCTGCCCCTGGCGGCGCTGGCAATCGGAATGATCGGCCTGTCTGGAAGTCCGGCGAGCCTGGTCGTGATTCTGGTCGGGCTCGCCGTCGTGAGCGTGAGCGCAGCCCTGTGCGCGGCAACGCCGCCATCGATCGGGCGTCGGCTTGGCCGCGGCCTGCTGGTGACGGCCGGCATCGCGAGCGTCG
>JAQBHI010000120.1:0-7315 GCA_032127875.1 Acidobacteriota bacterium | reverse complement strand
CGTATGAACAACCTCGCCGTGAGCCTGGTGCTGCTGGCCCAGGGCATCCCGTTTCTGCACGCGGGCGACGAAATGCTGCGCTCGAAGTCGCTCGACCGGAACAGCTACAACTCCGGCGACTGGTGGAACGCGCTCGACTTCAGCTACCAGACCAACAACTGGGCCGTTGGCCTGCCGCCCGGCGAGAACAAGAAGCACTGGCCACTGATGGCGACGCTGCTCGCCGACCCGCGGCTGCGCGTGAGCCCCGTCCAGATCCGCGCCGCCGTGGCCCACTGTCGCGAGATGCTGCAGGTGCGCAAGAGCACGCGCCTGTTCCGGCTCGGCCGCAGCGGCGAGGTGCAGCGGCGTCTGGGCTTCGCGAATCTGGGCCCGCGGCAGATCCCGGGCGTGCTGCTGATGAGTATCGACAACGCGGGCGAGGGCCGCCTCGATGACCCGTTCTCGGCGCTACTCGCGATCGTCAACGCGCGGCGTGGCGACTTCGAGAGCGAAGAGCCGAGCTTGAAGGGCGTGGGTTTCGAGCTGCACCCGGTGCTGGCCGCCTCCGCCGACCCGGCCACGCGCTCGAGCCGCTTCGACACCGTCACGGGCCGGCTGTTCGTCGCCGGCCGCACGACCGCAGTGTTTGTCCTGCGCAGATAACTCGGGGGGGGTACTGAGCCATGCACCCCCCCGCGCCCTTCGGGCCCCCCCAGCCGCTCCGCGCTGGAGTGAATCCAGCGCTTCGCTGCCTAGCGGGCGGTGGGCACGCAGCCCTGCCCCCCCGGACTACTTACCGATCGCGCCAGCGGGGTGGGCGCTTTTCGAGGAAAGCTTCGACACCCTCGACGACGTCTTCGGTCGCGGCCAGCTCGTCGCGGTAGATCGTCTCGGCGCGGGTGAGCGCTTCCCCCCACCCGCTGCGCCCGGCCTCGCGCAGCGCTTTTCGCGCCAGCGCCAGGACCACGCTGCTCTTGGCGGCCAGCCGCTCGACGAGGGCCGAGGCTTCGGCGTCGGGATCGTCCACGACGCGTGTGATGAGCCCGATGCGCGCGGCCTCGGCTGCGGACACGGGCGCGCCGGTGAGCACCAGCTCCGCCGCGGCGCGGCCGACCAGCCGCGGCAGCAGTGCCGTGGCGAGCGGCGGGAAGCAACCGACCTCGATCTCCGGGAAGCCGAAGCTCGCTCGAGGCGACGCGAAGACGAAGTCGCAAAGGGCAATGAGCTCCGCCGCGCCGCCGAGGCAGCGACCATCCACGACGGCGATGGCCGGCTGTGGGAGCGTGTCGACGAGTCGGAACAGCCCGTGCACCGCATCGAGCATCTCGCCGAGGCGCTCGCGAGCGTGGTCGCGCACATCGACCCCGGCGGAGAAAGTGCCCGCAATCGCCGATCGAAACACGACTGCCTTGATCTCGCGCCTCGCTCGAAGCGGCGCGAGCGTGTCGTGCAGCTCCCGCAGCGCCGCCAGGTCCAGCACGTTGACCGGGGGCCGGTCCAGCGTGACGAGGAACGCAGGCCCGCGAACTGCGGCGCTCAGGGCTTGTCTCGGGGGTCGCAGCACAGACCCGGTCGTTTCTTCATCGTCCCTTGAACACGGGTTTTCTCTTCTCGAGGTTCGCCGCGATCCCTTCTCGGGCGTCCTCGGAGACGAAGAGCTGCTGCTGGAGCTCGCGCTCCAGGGCGAGCCCCTCGGCGAAGCTCGCCTCGGCGCCGGAGAGAACCGCGCGCTTGATCAGGCCCACGGCCTTGCTGGCGTGGGCCGGCGGCACGAACTCCTGGGCCTTCGCGAGCACCTTGGCCATGAAGTCGTCGGCCCCGCTGGCGTCGAGGACCTCGTGCACGAGCCCGAGGCCCTGGGCCTCGTCGAAGTCGACGAGGCGCCCGGTCGCCATGAGTTCGAACGCCTTCGACTTGCCCACCAGGCGGACCAGCCGCTGCGTGCCACCGGTTCCCGGCAGCACGCCCAGGCCGACCTCGGGCAGGCCGATCTTGCCAGCGCCCCTGCGTGCGAAGCGCAAGTCCGCGGCCATCGCGACCTCCAGCCCGCCGCCGACACAGTGACCACCAAGCGCCGCGATCACGAGCTTGGGGGTCTGCTCGAGCCGGCTCAGCGTCTCGTTGGCGTGCAGGCAAAAGTAGTACTTGTAGCGCGGCTCGGCGCTGGCGAGCAGCTTGATGTTCGCTCCTGCGCAGAAGAACTTCTCGCCCTCGCCGCGAATTACCAATACGTGGACCGCCTCGTCCATGCGCGCCTCGAGGATGCGCTCGTCCAACTCGCGCATCATCTCGTACGAGTAGGTGTTCGCGGGCGGGTCGCAAAGCGTGAGCGTGGCGATCCCAGCCTCCTGCCGATAGCGGATCAGGTCCGTCATGCATCCTCCTTGGAGGGCCAGAAGAAGCCCAGCGTGGTCGCGGCCTGCGATAGCACGAGCAGCGTCGCCAGCAGCATCGCCCGTCCGAACGGCTCGCCTGCGGCAAACGGCTGGCGCGGCAAGCTGAGATAGAACGACGTCGGCTCGAGCCGGGGAAGCCGGGGATGACGCCGGGCGCGCAGCGTGTGGAAGCGCCGCGCCCCGCGGCCGTACACAAAGTGCTGCCTCAGGAAGGAGCGGGCCGTGAGCGCGTGCTCGTGACGCACTACTGCCGCTGGCACGTAGGCCATGGCGTGGCCGAGGTGGCGGCAGCGGTCCGAGAACTCGCGGTCCTCGCCGGCCGCGTGCTTGAAGCTCACGTCGAAGCCGCCGGCCTCGTGGAACGCTTCACGGGACAACGCCAGGTTGTTCGAGGCGAAGAAGCGAGGCCGCCTCGGTTGCCGGGCGTAGTAGTCGTAGAGGTAGTCGATTTGCGACTGGCTCGCGCACGAGTAAAAGTTGTCGGGCAGGCCGTTGCGCGTGCGTCCGCCCAGCAGGCTACGCTCGCCCCGCTCGAGCGCCGCTTCGAAGGCGAGCAGCCAGTCGGCCTCCGGCCTGCAGTCGTCGTCGGTGAAGGCGAGGAAGCTGCCTCCCGCCTGGGCGGCCCCGGCGTTTCGCGCTGCCGCGGGCCCGGCGTGCGGCACGCGTAGCAGGCGGATCGGCAATCGCTCGCGCAGCGCGCCGAGCATCGCCTCGAGGGGCGAGCGGCCGCCGTCGTCGACGACCAGCACTTCGAAGCCGCCTCGCGGCGCTTGCAGGGCGGCCAGGGATTCGAGGCAGCGGGCGAGACGCTCGGGCCGCTCGAAGCTCGGGACCACGACCGAGAAGGCGGGGCTCACGCAGCGCTCCGCAGGGCGCCCACCAGGGGCCCTCGCTCGTCGTGGGGCAGCTCGCCGAGTGCCAGCAGCGCCGCCACGGCGCCCAGAAAGAGCACGCCCAGTCGTGGCAGCACCCGCAGTGCCCCGTCGGGGAGGTGGCTGCCAGGGCTAGACGATTTCACGGACCTCGTCGAGCGGCTTCCTTCGGATGTCCGGCACGCGCGCGCCCTGCGCGGGGTAGCCGACCGGGATCAGCAGGTAGGGCTTCTCCTGCCGGGGTCGCCCGAGGATCTCGGCCAGGAAACCCATCGGGCTCGGCGTGTGGGTGAGCGTCGCGAAGCCCGCGGCGTGAAGCGCCACGAGCAGGAAGCCCACCGCGATCCCCACCGACTCGTGGACGTAGTAGTTCTTGTGGATGCTCTCGGTGCCGTCGTCGAGTCGCGCGGGCTCGAAGTCGATGCGGAAGACGACGATCAGGCAAGGCGCCGTTTCGAGGAACGGCTTGCGCCAGTCGGTGCCCAGTGCTGCCAGGTCCGCGAGCCATTCGGGCGTGGCACGCTTCTCGTAGAACTCACGTTCCTCGACCTCGGCTGCCTCGCGGATGCGCCGCTTGATCTCGGCATCGCGCACCACGACGAAGCGCCACGGCTGCCGATTGGCGCCGGAGGGAGCCGAGGCGGCAGCCTCGATCGCCGCGTCGACGGCCTGCATCGGGATCGCCTCCGACGAGAAGTCGCGCACCGTGCGTCGCCGCCGCAACTGCGCGAGAAAGCGGCGGGCACGCTCTTCGGACTCGTGTGGGGAGATTCGCTCGAAGGCGAGCGGAATGAAGGAAGCTTCCATGGCGTCGAACCCAAGCGCGCTCAGGTTCGACGCAATGTTATCCGAGATGCGGCTGGTCAGTTCTGCGTGTCGAGCACCACGTCGCCGCTGCCGGTGTCGATGGGCGCGCGGCCATCGCCGCGGCGATAACCGACCAGCTCCCGACGCTCTACGATCGGGGTCGCGTCCACAATGTGGTTTTCGATCTCACCGCCGCCCAGGTCGGCGCGCAGCTCGAAACCCCAGGCCGGCCGGCAGGCGCAGCCGTACGTCGCCGGAGCCGGTGTCGGCCATGAAGCTGTCCATCTCCACGTCCTGGGCGCGGACGTTGCCTGAGCCCGTGTCGGCGTCGATGCTGCGGGCGCTGACGTTGCGCAGCGTCACATCGCCGGAGCCCGTGTCCAGAGACAGCACGTCGCCCCGGAAGCCGTCGATGTCGCAGCCGCCGCTGCCCGTGTCGCAACGCAGCGAGCCCGCGATGCCCGACGCCTTGACGTCCCCGGAACCGGTGTCGACGTCGATCTCCCCGGACACTTGATCGAGCTTCACGTCGCCGCCGGCCGTTTCGAACCAGAGCTTGCCCGCGGTGCCTGCGCTCGCCGCAGCAAAAAAGGTTGCGCCGCCCGCGGGCTATTCCTCGCGCAGCGACAAGCCGTGGTGGAAGTGCTCGCCGACCTTGCGGACCCAGCGCACGTCTCCGGTCACGACCCGGGCGCCGGCGGCTTCGCTCAGCGTCACGATGTACGGGACCGTCTGCGCGAGTGGCATGTCCAGCTCGATCTGCGCGCCGCGCGGGGCCAGGTCCAGCAGCTTGCCTACCCCGATCAGGTTGCCGAACAGGTCGCGCACCTGAACGTCCGGGGCGGCGCCTGGCTCGTCGCTCGGCGGCGGGCCCTGCATCGGGCGTGCCCCATCCAGCACGCGCCGGCAGGTTTCGATCACTTCGTTGATGCGGAACGGCTTGCCCAGGAAGGCCGCGATGCCCTCCTTGCGGGCAGAGGCGTAGCTCGGGAGGTCCTGCGCCGAGGTCTCGAGGACGATGGGCAGATGGGACGTCCGGTGGTTGGCCTTGAGCCGTCGCAGCACCTCCCAGCCGTCCATCCCCGGCATCACGAGGTCGAGCAGCACTAGGTCCGGAAGCGCCGACTCGAGGATCACCAGGGCGCTTTGCCCGTCACCCGCCGTCCAGACGTCGGCGCCGGACTCCTCCAGCGCGACCTGTAGCACGCCGCGGATCGACGGCTGATCGTCGATCACCAGGATGCGGCGGCCTTGCAGGGGCAGAGCGGGAGGGGCCAAGGGCGAGAAAGTGTAACATCGCCCCAGCGAGCCCCGCTTCCCGGCGGGAATGGCGGTACAGCCCGGTGCTAGCTAACTTGCAGGGGGAGAGAGTGTCGCTGGACCTTTACCTCGAGGCGAAGACGAGCGGCGGGTGCTCGAGCGAAAGATGAAGGCGGAGGGCCGCCTGCCACCGGGGCAGTCGCTCACGCTCAAATGGCCGGTGCTGCATGCCGGCGCCGTGCCGGCTCTTGATCCAAACACTTGGGACTTTCGCGCCGGAGGTCTCGTCGAGACGCCGGTCGATCTCTCGTACGCGGCGTTCAGGGCGCTTCCCAAGCAGGAAATCGTTTCCGACTTCCACTGCGTGACGCGCTGGAGCCGTTTCGACAATCGTTGGCGCGGGGTCGCGTTCCGCCAGATCCTGTCGCTGGTACGGCCAAAGCCCGAGGCGCGCTACGTGATGGTCCTTGGCCACGTCGGCGAGACGCGCTACGGCTACCAGACCAACCTGCCGCTCGCCGATCTGGATCGCGACGACGTGTTGTTCGCGTCGTCGCACGATGGCCAGGACCTCGAGCCCGACCGCGGCTGGCCGCTGCGGCTCGTGGTCCCGCATCTGTACGCCTGGAAGAGCTGCAAGTGGGTCCGCGGCTTGATCTTCATGGAGGACGACCGGCCGGGCTACTGGGAGAAGGCCGGCTACCACATGTACGGCGACCCGTTCCTGGAGCAACGACTCACCTCGTCCTCCTAGCCCTCGTCTAATGCCGGGTCGTTGCTATTTGTGCTAGCCTTCGCGTTCTCACTCTCCGGAATAGGGGTTGGCGCGATGGCCTGGTGGATCTGGATCCTGATCGGGCTGGTGCTGCTCGGAGTCGAGGCGGGGACGCCGGGCGGCTTCTTCTTCTTGTTCTTCGGCATCTCCGGCCTGGCCGTCGGCACGCTCTCTGGCCTCGGCATCGCCGGGCCGCTGTGGGTGCAGTGGGTCCTGTTCTCGGCGCTGGCACTGCTGGCCCTGGCCGTGTTGCGCAAGCCGCTGCAGGCTCGCCTGAACGTCGACGGGAAGCACAAGTCGGTGGACAAGCTGACCGCCGAGATCGCGATCGCTCAGACCGACATCGCGCCGGGCGAAATGGGCAAGGCGGAGCTACGCGGCACGACGTGGAGCGCCCGCAACGCCACGACCGAGGCGATCGCGGTGGGCCGCCGCTGCAAGGTGGAAAAGGTCGAAGGGCTCACGCTGTTCGTGCGTCCCGAGTAGTTCGTACAAGGAGGGCTAGGCAAATGCTGGGACTTCTCATCGTCGCGATCGTCGGCTTTTTCATCCTGCTCTGGATCTTCTTCAAGATCGTCGTCGTGGTGCCGCAACAAAACGCCTTCGTCGTCGAGAAGCTCGGCAAGTTCAGCGGCGTGCTCGAGGCCGGGATGCACATCCTGATCCCGTTCATGGACGTGATCCGCTACCGGCACGTCCTGAAGGAACAGGCCATCGACATCCCCGAGCAGATCTGCATCACCCGCGACAACATCCAGGTGGGCGTCGACGGCATCCTGTATCTCAAGATCATGGACGCCGAGCGGGCCTCCTACGGAATCTCCAACTACATCTTCGCGATCTCGCAGCTCGCCCAGACGACGCTGCGCAGCGAGATCGGCAAGATCGAGCTCGACAAGAGCTTCGAGGAACGCACCCACATCAATACCCAGGTGGTGAACGAGGTCGACAAGGCCTCCGACCCGTGGGGCGTCAAAGTGCTGCGCTACGAGATCAAGAACATCCGGCCGCCGCAGGACATCATCGCCGCGATGGAAAAACAGATGCGCGCCGAGCGCGAGAAGCGCGCCATCATCCTGCAGTCCGAAGGCGAGCGCGACGCGGCCATCAACAGCGCCGAAGGTCAGAAGCAGCAGCAGATCACCGAGGCCCAGGGTCAGGCCGCCGCCATCGAGTCGGTGGCGAAGGCCACCGCGGAGGGCATCCGCTCCGTCGCCGCGGCA
>JAQBHI010000119.1:0-11678 GCA_032127875.1 Acidobacteriota bacterium | reverse complement strand
CACGGCGAGAGCCTGGGCGAGCACGACTATTTCTTCGACCACGGCGAGAACCTGTTCGACCCCTGCCTGCGGATTCCGCTGGTCGTGGCGCTGCCCGGCGCGGGAGCCGGCCGGCGCAGCGACGCCTTCGTCTCGACGCTCGACCTGCTCCCGACGATCCTGGACGCGCTCAAGGTTTCCTGGCCGCCTGATCTCGCGGGAGAAAGCCTGCTGGCCGCGGCGACCGGCGGCAAAGGCCCGGCCCGCGAGCGCTTGTACGCCCAGAACGAGCGCAGCCTGAGCGCCAGTTGGGATCGGCGCTTCAAGGTGGTGGCGACGCCCGAGGACGACGGCACCCGCTACGGCCTGTTCGATCGCGAATCGGACCCGGGCGAAACGCAGGACGTGGCGGGCACCCGCGCGGCGGAGCTGCGACCAGCCCGCCGCGAGCTCGAGGGTTTCCTGGAGCGCGCCGATCGCGAGCGGGCGCAGATCCAGGCGATCCTCGGGAAGGCCCCGGGCGAAGGCCGGATGAGCCATGAGGCTTGCGAGAAGCTGCGCGCCCTCGGCTATGTGCAAGAATGCGCGCCGTGAGCGCTCGTGTGTCTTTCGCGGGGCTGGGCGTCGCGCTGGTGACGCCATTCACGCGCGCTGGCGAGCTCGACGAGGCGGCGCAGCGGCGGCTCGTGAGGCGGCAGGTGGATGGCGGGGTGTCGGTGCTGGTGCCGTGTGGCACCACCGGCGAGAGCGCCACGCTGAGGGAAACCGAACAGCAGCGCGTGATCGCGCTCACCCTCGAGGAGGCGAAGGGCGTCCCGGTCCTGGCCGGCGCGGGCAGCAACGACACGCAACAGGCGATCGAAAGGTCGCGGGCGGCGGCCGCGCTGGGGGTCGCGGGAGTCCTGTCCGTCGGCCCGTACTACAACAAGCCGACGCCGGAGGGTTTCTATCGTCACTTCGCTGCCATTGCCGACGCGAGCCCGGTGCCCGTGGTCGTGTACAACGTGCCGGGGCGAACCGGAAGCAACATCGACACAAAGACGCTGCTGCGCCTGGCCGGCCATCCGAACATCGCCGCGGTGAAGGAGGCCTCCGGCAACATCGGCCAGGTGATGGAGTTGCTGCGCGACCGGCCCGCGGCCTTCGAGGTGCTGTCGGGGGACGACGCGGTCACGCTGCCCTACATGGCACTGGGAGCCGAGGGGGTGATCTCGGTGGTGGCGAACCAGACGCCGCGCGCGATGGCCGAGCTGGTGGCGGCCTGCGCGCGCGCCGACTACGCGGGCGCCCGCGTGATTCATGAGCGCCTGCTGCGGCTGATGAACCTGAACTTCGTGGAATCGAACCCGATTCCCGTGAAGGCGGCGCTGGCGCTTTTGGGGCTTTGCGAGGAGAGCTTCCGGCTGCCGCTCGTGGCGCCCGCGGAAGCGACGCGCGAAGAGCTGCGCTCGGCGCTCCGGCAGCTCGGGCTTCTGACGTGAGGGCCATCAGGGAGCTGCGCGCGCAGATCGAGGCCTTCTCGGCCCTGCCCGACTCCGCCCTGCCCGACGAAGCGCGGGCGGCCTTCGATGACCTGCTGGAGAGCCTGGAAGCGGGCAGCGTGCGCGCGGCCGAGCCCGGGCCGGACGGCTGGCGCGTCAACGCCTGGGTGAAATCGGGGATCTTGCTGGGATTCCGCCTGGGTGTCGTGGTGGAGACGCAAGCCGCCGGCCCGTTGCACTTCCTGGACAAGGACACGTTCCCGCCCCGGCGCTTCGCGCTCACCGACGGTGTCCGAATCGTCGCGGGAGGCTCGGCGGTCCGCGCCGGAGCGCATCTCGCCCCGGGTGTCGTCGTGGCGCCGCCGGCCTGGGTGAACGTGGGTGCCTTCGTCGGCGAGGGCACGATGATCGATTCGCACGCCCTGGTCGGCTCCTGCGCCCAGGTGGGCAGCCGCGTGCACCTCTCCGCCGGCGCGATGCTCGGGGGTGTCCTGGAACCGGTCGGCGCGCTTCCCGTCATCGTCGAAGACGACGTTTTCGTCGGCGGGAACTGTGGCATCTACGAAGGGACGATCGTGGGCGCGAGGGCCGTCCTGGGGGCCGGAGTGATCCTGACCGGCGGCGTCACCGTCTTCGACCTGGTCCGGAAGACGCAGTACCGCAAGCACGGGCCGCAGCCGCTGCGGATTCCCGACGGAGCCGTCGTGGTGCCGGGGTCGCGTCGGCTGCTCGATCCGTTCGCTGAACGCAACGGCCTTTCGGTGGCGGCCCCGCTCATCGTCAAGTACCGTGACGCCAAGACCGATGCCTCGACGGCACTCGAAGAAGCGCTGCGCTAGAGACAAGGAGAACCTGCCATGCTGCCCATGCTTGCCGCAAGCCTGCTGCTGAGCGTCGCCGCGCCCCAGGGCGAGGACCTGAGCAAGGCGGAGATCACGACCGTGAAGCTGACGCCCGGCACCGCGATGCTGGTTGGACCGGGAGGCAACATCGGGGTCTCCACCGGAGAGGACGGCGTGTTCCTGATCGACGACGAGTACGCGCCCCTCACGGACAAGCTGAAGGCGGCGGTCGCGCAGCTCAGCGACAAGCCGATTCGCTTCCTGGTCAACACCCACTGGCACGGCGACCACACCGGGGGCAACGAGAACCTGGGCAAGGCCGGCGTTGTGATCGTCGCGCAGGATAACGTGCGCAAGCGGATGAGTATCGAGCAGTTCCTGGAGGCCTTCGGTGAAAAGGTCCCAGCCTCGCCTAGGCTGGCGCTTCCGATCATCACCTTCAGCGACGCCGTCACGTTCCACATGAACGGCGACGAGATGCACGTCTTTCACGTGGCGCCCGCGCATACCGACGGCGATTCGATGATTCACTTCCAGAGCGCCAACGTCTTTCACACGGGCGACGTGTTCTTCAACGGCATGTACCCATTCATCGACGTCTCGACAGGCGGCCACCTCGAGGGCATGATCGCGGCGGTGGACCAGCTGCTGCCGATGCTGGATGCCGGGAGCAAGCTCATTCCGGGCCACGGGCCCGTTTCGGACAAGGCCGGCCTGGTAGGCTACCGTGCAATGCTGGCGGCGGTGCGCGACGCCGTCGCGCCGCTGGTGGCGGCCGGGAAGTCGCGGGCGGAGGCGATTGCGGCCAAGCCGACGCGCGCCCTCGATGGGCTCTGGGGCAACGGCTTCCTGACGCCGGACGTCTTCGTGGGGATCGTCTACGACGGCATGGCGAAGCGAAAGGCGCCGGTGAAGCGCTAGCGGCCGCTTCGGGCTACGGCGACGGCTCGCGCGCCTCGAAGCTGGAGGCGATCAGGTCGAACCAGCGACTCGCGCGGCCAAAGACATCGGCCCGCGCCTCGAACATCAGGCTCACGCCGCGCTCGCCGTGGGCATCGTAGAAGCGCTTGACGCGCGAGGCCGAGATCGGCGTCTCGACGTTCATCAAGTCCACGAAGCCGCCCTTCCACGGCTCGTGGCTGACGACCTTGAAGGCGTCTCCCAGCTTGAGCCGCGTGGCGTCGTAGTACGCCTGCACGCCGCCCGTTGCCGGGGCCTTTTCGAGCGTGAGGGTCAGCGACGCGTGCACCGTCTGGCCACCCTTGTCCACGGCGAGCGCCGGGCTCGTGAACTGGAACAACTCGGTTCCACCCCCGGCGAAGCGTCGTGTCCGCTTCCAGGACGGGGGCAGGCGAATCGAGAAGCCGAGCTTGTCGTCGCGCGTCTCGGGATAGCCCTCGGCGCGTTCCAGCGTCAGGCTCAGCGCCATCTCGGCCAGCAGGCCCTGCGCCGCCTCGAAGGCCGCCGCATCGCCCTGGCAGTACAGGCCGAAGACGCGCCCCTTTTCTTCCAGGAGCAGTAGCGCGTATCGGGTCTTGCCGTCCGCCGAGGCGTATTGGTAGGAACGGCCCCGCGCCGGGCCGCGCGCCTCTTCGCGCGACGTCCCTGGCTGATTGCCGGCGAGATAGCTCTGCCCGTAGGCTTTGAGGTCGCCGTCCAGCGGCGCCGCGAGCAGCGTCGCCGAGAGCGCGGGCTTGCCACCGGCGCCAGTGGGTCCCAGGAAATAGCGGTACCAGACCTCCCCCTCCTGGGCCTGCTCGGTGCGCCAGCCCGCCGGGTGGCGCAGCGAGAGAGCGAAGTCGCCGTTGAAGTAGGTGACGAGGGGTTCGGCGGGCGCCCCGCCGCAGGCGCCGAGGGCGACCAGCGAGACAGCCGCGCCGAGCCTACTCCAGGCGGTAATTGGGCGCTTCCTTGGTGATGATCACGTCGTGCACGTGGCTCTCCTTGAGCCCTGCCGCCGAGATCTTCACGAATCTCGCGCGCTCCTGCAGCTCGCCGATCGAGGCGCAGCCGCAGTAGCCCATCCCCGCGCGCAAGCCGCCCACGAGTTGCTGGATCATCGCCGAGAGCGGGCCCTTGTAGGGGACCATGCCCTCGATGCCCTCCGGCACGAGCTTCTGGGAGTTGCCCTCGAATTCCTGGAAGTAGCGGTCCTTCGAGCCTTCGCGCATGGCGCCGATCGAGCCCATCCCGCGATAGCTCTTGAAGGACCGGCCCTGACGCAGGATCAGCTCGCCCGGGCTCTCGTCGGTGCCGGCAAACAGCGATCCGATCATCACCGAGTCAGCGCCCGCCGCGATCGCCTTCACCAGATCGCCCGAGAACTTGACGCCGCCGTCGGCGATGATCGGCACGCCGGCGGCAGCCAGCGCCTTGCGAGCCTCGGACACGGCCGTGATCTGCGGCATGCCGGCGCCGGAGACGACGCGCGTGGTGCAGATCGAGCCGGGCCCCATGCCGACCTTGACCGCCGCGACGCCGGCGGCGGCCAGCTCGCGAGCGCCCTCGAAGGTGCCGACGTTGCCCGCGATCACCTCGAGCCCCTCGAACTTCTTGAGCAGCGCCTCCACCGTTTCGAGCACGCGCAGGGTGTGGCCATGGGCCGTGTCCACGACCACGACGTCCACCTTGGCCTCGACCAGCGCCGCGGCCCGCTCCACGACGTCCGGGGTTATCCCCAGGGCCGCGCCCACGCGCAGCCGGCCCAGCGAGTCCTTGCACGCGCTCGGGTACCGGATCTGCTTCTGGATGTCCTTGACGGTGATCAGTCCCTTCAGGTTGAAGCTCTTGTCCACGACCAGCAGCTTCTCGACCTTGTGCCGGTGCAGGATCTCCTTCGCCTGCTCGAGTGTGGTCCCGACCGGAACCGTGATCAGGTTCTCCTTGGTCATCAGGTCCGACACCGGCAGGCTGGTGCGGGTCTCGAAACGCAGGTCGCGGTTGGTCAGGATGCCGACCAGCTTCCTGCCCACGGTCACCGGCACGCCGCTGATGCGGTAGCGCGCCATGAGCTCCAGCGCGTCGGCGACGCGGGCGTCGGGGGAGACCGTTACGGGGTCCACGATCATCCCGGATTCGGAACGCTTGACCTTGTCGACCTCGGCGGCCTGGGCTGCGATCGTCATGTTCTTGTGCACGATGCCGAGGCCGCCCTCCTGGGCAATGGCGATCGCCAGAGGCGCCTCGGTCACGGTGTCCATGGCCGCAGAGACGATCGGGACGCGGAGCTGGATGTTGCGGGTGAGACGGGTCGTGATGTCGGCCTCGGAGGGCAGCACGTCGGAGCGCTGTGGCACAAGCAGCACGTCGTCGAAGGTGAGCGCCTCGGGGATCCGCTCGTCCAGCATCAAGCCTCCTGCGACGTTTCCCGTGGCAATGCGGGGGCTACGTGCTCCCGTGGCACTTCTTGTACTTGCGCCCGCTGCCGCAGGGGCAGAGGTCGTTGCGGCCTACCTTCTTGCCCTCGCGCTTGACCGTTTCGACGGAGTCGGCCCCGCCCCTGGCCTCGGGGCGCTCAGCCTTCGCGAAGGCCGATGACGACTGGCTGGGGTCGTTGAAGCTCAGGTTCCGAGGGCTGGAGCGCGCCCCCGAAAAGGCCAGTTCGGGCTCTTTCGAGCGGGAGGCGGCGCCGCTGGAAAACGGGCGAGAGGGACTCGGTCGCGTGACCGGGCGCCCCACTGGCTCGAGCGGGCCCCCAAGCGTGTCGTCCTTGCCGCCAGGTCCCAACTCGACCATCGGCGGTGGCGGCGGCGGCTCCGTCACGACCGGCTGATACAGGAAGATCCAGCGCAGGACCTCTTCGTCGATGCGGTCCATCAGCGCCTGGAACATCGTGAAGGATTCCCTCTTGTACTCGACGAGCGGATCGCGCTGGCCATAACCGCGCAGCCCGATGCCCTCCTTCAAATGGTCGAGGGAATACAGGTGGTCCTTCCACTGCGAGTCCACGATCTGCAGCATCAGCAAGCGCTCGTGGAAGCGCATCAACTCGGCGCCGACGCTGCGTTCCTTCTCTTCGTAGCGCGCGGCGATGCGCTTCTTCAGGGCGTCGGCCAGCTCGGCGCGCCCGAGGCGGCTCAGTTCCAGGGCGCTGGCCTCGAGGCCGAAGGTGTCTTTGAGCGCGACACGCAGGCCCTCCAGGTTCCATTTCTCCGGGTCGGCCTGGGCTTCCTCGCAGTAGTTGTCGAGATACCAGTCCACGACCTCGTCCACGAGGCCAAGAACGTGCAACTTCGTGTCCTTGCCCTCGAGGACGCCGCGGCGCATGTCGTAGACGGCGCTGCGCTGCTTGTTCATCACGTCGTCGTATTCGAGCAGGTGCTTGCGCACCGCGAAGTTCTGCGCCTCGACCTGCTTTTGAGCGCGTTCGATGGAGCGGCTGACCATGCCGTGCTCGATGGGCACGCCCTCCTCCATGCCCAGGCGCAGCATCAGGCCGCTGATGCGCTCCGAGCCGAAGATGCGCATCAGGTCATCTTCGAGCGAGAGGTAGAAGCGTGAGGAGCCCGGGTCACCCTGCCGGCCGGCGCGCCCGCGGAGCTGGTTATCGATGCGGCGGGCCTCGTGCCTTTCGGTGGCCAGGATGTGCAGGCCGCCGAGCGCCACGACTCGCTCGCGCTCGTTGCGATCCAGGAAGGCCTCGACACGAGCCAGATCCGCGCCGGGAATCGCCTCGATGCCGGCCTTGTGCGGGTGGACCTGGAGGAAGTCCACCGGCTCCTCGATTGCCGGGTAGAAGGTCCGCGTGATCTTTTCCTTCAGGGGGCGAGGCAGATCGCTCACGGCGGCCAGGTATTTCGCGAGCGGCGCCGAGTCCGCGGCCATGGCCGTGAGTGCGATCACCGAGGGGTGGTCGGCGGCGAAGGCCGCCACGATGCCCAGAAAGCGTCGGGAGAGCGCCTGGCGCTCCTCGACGCTGGGCCTTCGCGAAGCCAGTTCCTTCTGGTAGTCCTTCGCCATCTCGGCGAAGGTCTGGTCTGTGGCGGCCTCCCGATCCGCGTCCGTCGCCGCCTCGGGCGCGAGCTGCTTCTCGAGCAGGATCGCCTTGAGGCGATGATCGGGCACACCGCCCAGGATGATGTCGGTGCCGCGGCCCGCCATGTTGGTGGCGATGGTCACGGCTCCGAAGCGGCCCGCCTGGGCCACGATCTCGGCCTCGCGCTCGTGGTACTTGGCGTTCAGGACGACGTGCTTGACGTCCGCCTTCTTGAGCAGTGTCGAGAGATGCTCCGACTTCTCGATCGAGATCGTGCCGACCAGCACGGGGCGGCCGCTCTCGTGAAGCTCACGGATCTCGTCGACCACCGCCTTGAATTTCTCGGTCTCGGTCCGGTAGACCACGTCCGGCTGCTCGACGCGGATCAGCGGCCGGTTGGTCGGGATGCACAGCACCTCGAGCTTGTAGATCTTGTCGAACTCGGGCGCCTCGGTCTCGGCCGTGCCGGTCATGCCCGAGAGCTTCTTGTACATCCGGAAGTAGTTCTGGAAAGTGATCGTCGCGAGCGTCTGGTTCTCGCGCTCGATCTTCACGTTCTCCTTGGCCTCGACCGCCTGGTGCAGGCCGTCGGACCAGCGCCGACCCGGCATCAGCCGGCCCGTGAACTCGTCGACGATGATGACCTGGCCGTCCTTCACGACGTAGTCGACGTCGAGCTCGAAGAGTGTGTGCGCGCGCAGCCCCTGGTTCACGTGATGCAGCACGTCCATGTTGGACGGGTCCCACAAGTTCGTGACACTGAGCAAGCGCTCGCAATGGGCCATGCCCGCTTCCGTCAGCGTGACCGTCTTCGACTTCTCGTCGACGATGAAGTCGCCGGTCTTCTCGAGCTCGGCCCGCTCTTCGGCCTTCTTGTCGCCGGAGATGCGCGCGCCGGGGATCAGCTTCGGGATGATGGCGTTGATCTTGTAGTACTTGTCCGTCGACTCCTCGGCAGGCCCGCTGATGATCAGCGGGGTACGGGCCTCGTCGATCAGGATCGAGTCGACCTCGTCTACGATCGCGAAGTGGTGACCACGCTGGACGTAGCTACCGAGGTCGAACTTCATGTTGTCGCGGAGGTAGTCGAAGCCGAACTCGTTGTTGGTGCCGTAGGTGATGTCGGCGCCATAGGCTTGCTGGCGCTCGCGGTCGCCAAGCGAGTGCTGAATCACGCCGACACTCAGGCCCAGGAAGCGGAAGATCCTGCCCATCCAGTCGCTGTCGCGCTTCGCCAGATAGTCGTTGACGGTGATGACGTGAATGCCCTTGCCCTCGAGGGCGTTCAGATAGGCAGGCAGCGTCGCCACCAGGGTCTTGCCCTCGCCGGTCTTCATCTCGGCGATCATCCCGCGGTGCAGCGTGATGCCGCCGATCAGCTGCATGTCGAAGTGCCGCATGTCGAGCACGCGGCGGCCGACTTCGCGCACGACCGCGAAGGCCTCGGGCAGCAGGGCGTCCAGGCCTTCGCCGCCGCCGCCTTCCGAAGCTGGCTTCAGGCGGCGCCGGAACTCGTCTGTCTTGGCCCTGAGCGCCTCGTCGGACAGGGGCCGGATCGAGGACTCCAGCCCGCTGATACGGGCGACGATCGGCCGGATCTTCTTCAGCTCACGGTCGTTCCGGGTTCCGACGATCTTGGTGAGGACGGTATTGAGCATCATGCAACGCGGCTGCCCGTAGAGCTGAGCGGGCCAGCGTTAAGCCGACAGAATATCAGCCGCGAGAAGGCCGGTCAAAACTGTCGGGGGGGTCAGGAAAGCCGCTTGCGTCGGCGGCTCGCCCCCCGGCCCCGCCTCGACTCGACTCGACTAACCGAACGTCCGGTACTCGTCGAGAATGAAGTGGATCGGGCTCTGAGCCTGGTCGCGGACCCACACCTCGTAGTGCAGGTGGGGAGCCGTGGAGCGCCCCGTGCTGCCGACGAACGCGATCACATCACCGCGCTTGACGCGCTGGCCCGGGCGGACGTTGTAGCTCGAAAGGTGCCCATATCGCGTCACTACGCCGTATTGGTGATTGAGCACGAGGGCATTGCCGTAGCCACCCCTCGCGGCCGTCGAGATCACGATTCCGTCAGCCGGCGCCAGGACCTTGGTCCCGATCGGAGCCGAGATGTCGATGCCGGGATGGAAATCGCGCTGCCCGGTGAACGGGTCGATACGATTTCCGAAGCCTGCGGACAGATAGCCGCGGACTGGCCACACCGAAGGCGTCGAAGCCAGCAGGACCCCCTGGTCCTTGTAGAACTGCTCCAGTTTGATCGACTTCTCAGTCAGGCTCGAGAGGCTCGCGTCCATGTTGTCGATGGAGAGGGCCGGCGCCTGGGACTCTAGGTCCGAGCCGCCCCCGACACCGCCTACCTGAGCATCGGGCAGAGCCTGGTCGAGCCCGGCCATGACGCCGAGTTTGTTCACGATGCTCTGGAGGTTCTGCACCTTCGCCTGAAGGCGGTGACTGCTGGACTCGTACTCCTTTTGACGGCTCAGGAGCGCGTCGTTCTCGGCCTGTATCTGTCGCAGCTGTCGGACCTCGGTCGCGATCCGCGCGTAGTGAATGCCCAAACTCCCGGCGAACAGCGCTCCCGTCGTGACCCCGACGGCGACCCAGCGAGTGACGCGCGCCGACACCTGGAACTTCCGGAAGCGGGCCTTGGCGTGGGGGACGACGATTAGGGTGTAGAATTCATTTGCCATCAACTCTCCGGAGGGATGGGGGTCAGCCGAGAAACTCCGGGAGACTACCACAGCCGCTTGTGGCCGGTCAACCCCTTTCTCCAATACATTGAAAGAGATCGCGCTAGTCGGGAGTGGCGCCCAGGCCCCGGAACTGAAGCGCTTCTGCGATGTGACGGGCACCGACCGTCACGGATTCGTCGAGATCGGCGACAGTCCTGGCCACCCGCAGCAAGCGATCGTGACCCCGGCCGGTCAGGCCGAGCCGATCGACGGCGGTCGCCACGAGCGCCCGGCCCTCGGCCTCAGGCCAGGCCACCTCACGCAGCTCGCTCGTGGAGAGTTCGGCATTGGTGAGTCCGGTTCGCAGCTCCTGGATGGCCCGTGCGCGGCGCACTCGGCCGGCCACGGCAGACGAGTCCTCGCCCGCCGGTCCCGTCATCTCGGCGTAGGGCACGGCCGGGACATCGCTCGTGAGGTCGATGCGATCCAGCACGGGCCCCGAGATCCTCGAAGCGTAGGCCCGCACCTGGCCGGGGGTGCAGCGGCAGACGCGCCGGGCGTCACCATGCCAGCCGCACGGACACGGATTCATGGCTGCGACCAACTGAAAGCGCGCAGGGAAACGGAATGACCCGCGGCTGCGCGCGATCGTGACCCAACGCTCTTCGAGGGGTTGCCGCAAGGCTTCCAGGACATCGCGTCGGAACTCGGGCAGTTCGTCCAGGAACAGCACGCCGTTATGCGCGAGACTCACTTCTCCCGGGCGTGGTATCGAGCCGCCGCCCACGACCGCTGCGTCGCTTGCCGAGTGGTGGGGCGCACGTAGCGGGCGCCGGCTGCTCAGCGTGACCGGAAGCCCGGCAGCCGAGTGAATAGTCGCGGTCTCGAGGGCTTCGTCGTGGGAGAGCGACGGAAGCAGGCCGGGCAGGCGCCGGGCGAGCATCGTCTTGCCGGAGCCCGGGGGACCCAGCAGGAGCAGGTTGTGGCCGCCTGCCGCGGCGATCTCCAGTGCGCGCCGGGCCAGGCCCTGGCCGCGCACGTCGGCGAGGTCGGGAAGGGAAGCTAGCGTCGCGGCGGCCTGCATCGCTGCCGGCGGCTTCGGTCGCTGGGCGGCTCCCGCGAGTTCGACGGCCTCGCGCAGGCTGCGCACCGCATGGATCTCGAGGCCCGACAGCAGTCGCGCCTCGTTCGCGTTCTCGAACGGCACGATCGCGGCGCTCACTCCCGCGCGCCGGGCGGCGAGCATCATCGGCAGCACGCCCTCGACCGGTCGGAGCGAACCGTCGAGGGCGAGCTCGCCTGTCAACAGGACGGACGAGAGGGGCTCGGGCGGCACGATGCCATCCGCGGCCAGCAGGGCCACGGCGGTGGCCAGGTCGAAGCCGGGCCCGATCTTGCGAAGCCTGGCGGGCGCCAGGTTCACAGTTATGCGGCGGTCCCACTTGAAGGCGTAGCCACAATTGCGCAGCGCCGCGCGGACACGGCCCTCGCTCTCGCGGACGGAGGAATCGGGAAGCCCGAGCATCGTGAACCCGGGAAAGCCGGATGCCGTGTCGGTCTCGACCCGGACCAGATGCGCATCGACGCCAAGAACGGCCGCGGTCAGGGCGGTGGCAAGCAAGGGACCCTCCTCCACAGTGTGCGGAGGGAGAGTCCGCACCAGAACTACAGGAGGCTAACCGAGACCCAGGCCCCCGTGGGTCCTGGAGGCCGCAGAAGATCGAGC
>JAQBHI010000118.1:0-4146 GCA_032127875.1 Acidobacteriota bacterium | reverse complement strand
CTGATCATGATCCGCCTCGCCTATCCGCCGCTCTACCAGCTGGTCCGCCGAACACTGGAGATAAGCTGCGAAGCTCCGATCTGGCCAGGCTTCGTCAGCTTCATCTCCTTGTTCGACGGCCTGCCGGTCTCGCCGACTTCGTCTTTCGTGTAGTGCGTCGTTGGTTGGCTCTGGTGCGCTTTTGCGGCGTCGGCCGCGCATGCCGCGGCTGATACACCCCAAGCTTGCCACCGCTGGGCAGGGTCACCTGAGTCAGAACGCCCCACCGCAGGTCGCGAGCTGCGCTGCAGGCCACTTGTTAGCGGCGGTCAGGAAACGCGGGAATCTGACGTGTGGTCGCGGCGGGAGCGCAGGGCGGCGTCCTTCTCGGCGACGAGCGGCTTGATCTTGGCAGCGAGATATTGGACGTAGGTGGGATCGAGGCGGGTCTGGCCGGTTTCTTCGATGGCCCCCAGGAAGAAGTGCAGGGTGCGGATGGCGGGTAGGCGGGGCAGGTTCTCTGAGCGGAGCTCACGGCGTGTGGTGGCGAGGACGAAGGCCGCGTAGACGACACGCAGAGGCACACGCTGTTCGTAGAGGAGGCGTGCGAGGTGTCGGTCCTGACGGCTGGCGCGCAGGGGGGTGCCCGGCAGGCGTACGTAGTTCGTGACGACGGCGTCGATGTAGGCCTGCCGGGCGCGGTTGGTCACGGCTTCTTCTTGCGTCGTGCGGCGGCTTCCTTTCGGCTCTCGTGCACGCGATAGCTTTCGCCCTCGATGAGGGTGACGTCGGCATGGTGGGTGAGCTTGTCGAGGAGGGTGGCGATCGAGGTGGCGTTGGGGAAGACGGTGTTCCACTCACCGAAAGCGAGGTTGGTAGTGATCAGGATGGAGCGGCTGGGCAGTTCCCGCACGCCGGGCCGCTCGTAGCGACGGTCGACGACCTTGTAGAGCAGGTCGGCGGCGTGCGAGTCGTAGGCGAGATAGCCTACCTCGTCGATGTTGAGCAGGTGGGGTCTCGTGTAGCGGCTGAGGCGGCGGCGCAAGGTCTCCGGGCCACACGAGCGCAGGTCCTCGATGAGCTCGGCGGCGGTGGTGCACAGGACGGAGAAGCCGGCGAGGACCGCCTGGTGGGCGATGTTCCTGGCGATCAGGGTCTTGCCCAGGCCGTTCGTGCCGATGAGGGCGAGGTTGCGGCCCTCGCGGATGAAGTCGAGGGTGAGCGCGCGCTCGATCAGGTCGCGCTCGATCTTCTTCGGCCAGTTCCAGTCGAAGTCGGCGATGGGCTTGAAGCGTCCGATGCGAGCCCGCTGCAGACGGCTCTGAAGGCTGCGCCGGGTCTTCTCCATCTGCTCCAGCCGTGCGATCTCCTCGACGATCTGCGCGGGGGACCAGCGTCCCTTGGTGGCTCGGGCGAGGAAATCGTCGAGGCTCTGGGCGAGTGCCAGCAGGCCCACCTTGCTCAGCCGGGTCACCAGGTCAGTCGCGTCAGTTGTCATCGTCGTCCTCCTCGTCGCGGCGAGCGAGCGTGTCGTAGCTGTGAGATGGATGGGGTTTGACGTAGAGATCCTTGAGGTCTGGACGCCGGGACAGCTCGACGGGTAACGCCGGCCTTCGCTGGGCCGTGCGGCGGCGCCGGGCGAGCAGGAAGGCGACCGAGCCCAGCCGCGGGGTCTGCCGGGCGAGGGCTTCCCCTACGGCGGCCGCGAGTTCCACGGCCCCGTAGTCGTCGAGGAGCAGCAGGAGCTTCTCAGTGGTGGCGGCCACGGACTCGCCACGCTGGAAGCTCGCCTCGAGGAACGCCTCGGCGTCGGGGACGGCATCGCTCAGCCGGGTACGCGGCACCGAGCCCCGCGCACGCCGCTTGTCCTCGAGAAGCGCCTGGACGTGGGCGGGGTCCTCGACACGCTGGTGACGGTCGTAGCTGCGGCGGTGACGGGTGATCTCGCTCGTGCCGTCGAGGATGCGGACCGTGGTCTCGGACACGCACAGCGTCAGCGCACGGCCCACCGCGGTCGGGGGGATCGAGTAGTCGTTGAGGTCGAAGCGGACGTAGATGGTCTTCTCCGAGCGGACGGGAAGAAGCAAGTCCGTCTCGAAGGGATGGGCGGGCAGGGTCAGAAGCTGCGGTGCTTCTTCCTCGAAGGCCTCGGCGACCGTCTTGCGGTCATCCCCGGGCCAGCGCCGGGCTCCTGCGATCTCGTCACGCCACGCGAGTGCCTGGCGGTTGAGGTCCTCGATCGTCGTGAACGAGCGCGCCGCGAAGAAGGAGTCGCGTACGTAGCGCACGGTCCGCTCGACGGCTCCTTTCTCGCTGCCTCGCCCGGGCCGGGCCGCCCGGGGCGCGAAGTGGTAATGCGAGGCGAGCTCGAGCAGCCGGGGGTTGAAGCGCACACCCTCGCCGTAGCGCTCGAGCACGGCCGACCGAAGGTTGTCGTACAGGCAGTAGCGGGGGGCCCCGTGGAGGTCCCCGAAGGCGTAGACGTGGCCCCGCAGGAAGTTCTCCAGCGACTGGTCCAGGAAGAAGCGCAGGAAGACCCACCGCGAAAACGTCAGCGTCAGCAGAAACGCCGAGAGCGCCCGGCGCGCCGCCCCGATCATCACGTGGCCAAAGCTGGCCCAATCCACCTGTGCTTCCTCGCCGGAGAACGTTCGCCTCCGCAGGAACGCCTCGTGCCGGCTCGGCCGCAGCGCGCGCACCTTGTCGCGCACCTGCCGCACGCTGAGCGGACAGCCTCGCTCGCGCAGCATGTGCCACAGCCTCGTCGCGGTCAGCCTCGGATACTGCTCGAGCGTCTCGCGCACGAAGTCCACGTACGAATCGAACAGGCTCAGCCGGGGCCCAGCCAGCGCTCGTGGCGCATCGCTCAGCGCCCGCTGCACCGTCTCGTGGTGCAGCCCCAGTTCCTCCGCGATCGTCCCCACCCGCCAGTGCTCGGCGTAGTACAAGTGACGGATCCGTGCGACGGCCTCGACATCGATCACCCTTGCCTCCCGCTGGTGAGTCGATGAGAGGACCGGGCCGCCCGCACACCACGCAGACGAACCAGCCTTCGTCGTTGAACCGGGGCGCGGCGATCACCGCCGCTTCCCCCGCCCTCACCGGGCTCGGAGGCACGGTAGACAAGACGACCACCGCCTGTGAACCCTGATCCGTCACTTCCTGCAACCCGGCCACCCGTTCGCGGTACTCCGCCTGGCGCCGGGCATGGTCCACCCGCCCATCGAAGCTGCATTGATGCAGAGCGTTCGCCACGCGGCTGCTCGCGCGTCGTCCGCCGCGACGGCAGCCGCGGCCGCAGTAACGCTGCCCTCGATAGCACGACTCGCAGATCGCGAACGGCACCCGGCACCCGCCGCACAGCAGCAGGTAGAGAACGATCCGCACCACCAAGCGCTTGCCCACGCCACCCGGCCCCGCGAGGAGTGGACAGGCGAGCGCGGCGGTGCGATCCTTCTACCGCTCACGTCGTACCCGTCCTGCCCCGGCGGCTCTATTCCGCCGGGGCTTCTTCTTTCCCGGGCGCGACGATACCGCAGATTCCACAAAACGCAGGACGCGGCTCCGCCGCGGATGATGATGGGGTGGTCAGTCGATCGACCGAACGTCAGGTTCCCGCGCTTCTCGACCGCCGTTCACACTTGGGCCGAGCGACCGCTTGTTCCCCGGCTTGCGCCCCCGTGCCGTCAGGCAATCGCTCATTCCCTGGAGTGACCCGTCCGTCCCGTTCCCCGGCACAAGGTTCGAAACGCAGGCGCGACTGCATGGTTCGAGGTGCGGGTGTGGTCTGGAGCCGGCGCTCGGACTTGAACCGAGGACCTGCTGATTACGAATCAGCTGCTCTACCGCTGAGCTACGCCGGCATGCTGGCAGGGGCCGGTTTCGGCGAAACCGGCAAACGGGGATCGTAGCAGAACGACGATGCGCGCTCAACGCTGCTGAATCGCGGACGGAGCTCCTCGCGCTTCGGCGAGTCCCGGTACGACGCTGGCTCGCGCGCGGGCGAGGGATCAGATGGACACAGCGCGTCGGCACGGCCTGTGCTCCTGCGGGCTGGGCAGGGATGTCCAGGACCGATTCGTGGACGCGCGCTGGCGATCCGCCTCAGAACAGGGGCTCTGAGTGAGATGAACACATTATGTTGTGGTGTTTTCACGCTTGGCTACA
>JAQBHI010000117.1:0-5836 GCA_032127875.1 Acidobacteriota bacterium | reverse complement strand
TCGCGCATCAGGCCCAGCAGGATGTGCTCGGTCCCGATGTAGTTGTGGAGCATCCGCTCCGCTTCCTCGGACGAGTACGACAAGACGCGTTTGGAGTCGGCGGAGAGCGGGATGTCGACGGAGGTCGACACCTTGTCCCGGTAGGGGGCGCGGCCCTCGATCTCCTTGCGGATCGTCTCCATCGACAGGTGACTCTTGCTGAAGATGCGCGAGGTCAGGCCTTTGCCCTCGCGGATCAGGCCCAGCAGCAGGTGTTCCGTCTCGATCGAGTTGCTGCCCAGCTGGCTCGCCTCGTAGCGGGCGAAGAAGATCACCCGGCGTGCCCGCTCTGTGTACCGCTCGAACATGGACCTCCCGCTACCCCGGACTTTCGATTCTAACCCAGCGGACGCAGCTTGCCCGCCTCGAGGCGGAGTCTGCGATCGCAGGCGGCGGCGAGGCGCTCATTGTGTGTCACGACGACTACGGTCAGCTTCCTCTCCTGATTGAGACGCCGGAGCAGGCCGTGCAGTCGGTCTCCCGTCTCCTGGTCCAGGTTGCCGGTGGGTTCGTCGGCCAGCACCGCGCGCGGCGATTGCGCCAGCGCGCGGGCCACTGCGACTCTTTGCTGCTCACCCCCGGAAAGCGCCCCCGGCCGATGCTTGAGGCGATGGTCGAGTCCCAGCTCGCGGAGTAGTTCCGCGGCGCGAGACCACGCCTCCGCCGCCGGACGACGTGCGATCAGCAGCGGCATCGCGACGTTCTCCAGGGCCGTGAACTCGGGCAGCAGGTGGTGAAACTGAAACACGAAGCCCACGGTCCGGTTGCGGAAGGCGCGCAGCGGCGTCTCCGCCAGCGTGAAGACGTTCTCGCCGCCGACCTCGACGCTGCCGGCCTCCGGGCGATCGAGCGTTCCCAGCACGTGCAGCAGCGTCGACTTGCCGACTCCCGAGGCGCCCAGGATCGCGAGCATCTCGCCTTCGGCGACCTCGAGATCGAGCTCCTGCAGCACCGGCACGTAGCCGGCAGCCGTGGCGTAGCCCTTGACGACCCGCGAGGCCTGGATCAGCACGCTCACTCGTACCTCAAGGCCTCGGCGGGATCCAGCCGAGCAGCGCCCCGGGCCGGATAGATTGTGGCCACGAAGCAGGTGAGCAGCGCGCCGACGATCACGATCGCCGCATCGGCGGGCAGCAGCGAGAAGGGCACGTAGGAGATCTGGTAGACGTCCTGGGGCACACGGATCAGCCGGTAGTGATCGAGGACGCGGCACGCCCCCCAGCCCAGCGTCGAGCCCGCGAACGTCCCCAGGGCCCCGATCACCGTGCCCTGCAGCATGAAGATGCGCGCCACGCCGCCGCGCGAGGCGCCCATCGAGACCAGGATCGCGATGTCCTGGTGTTTTTCCATGACCATCAGGATCAGCGTGGCCACGATGTTGAGCGCGGCCACC
Source organism: Acidobacteriota bacterium (assembly GCA_032127875.1). Taxonomy (GTDB): domain Bacteria; phylum Acidobacteriota; class Vicinamibacteria; order Fen-336; family Fen-336; genus CADEEV01. Next base: position 4,404 of record JAQBHI010000117.1, on the reverse strand, counting down.
ATCACGATCAGGCCGATCGTGATCGCGATCGCCGTCTTCTCGAGCCACAGCGCCGAGAACAGGCTCTGGTTCATCTGGATCCAGTCGGTGGTGATGTAGCCGTCGCCGAGCGCTTTCAGCAGCTCGCCGGCGATCTCACGCACGGCGTACATGTCATCCACCTTGACCTCGACCAGGCTCGCGCCTTCGCCCATGTCGAACAGGCGCTGCGCCGAGGCCAGCGGCAACCACGCCCAGCCTGCGTCGAACTCGTAGAGCCCGGTGCGTACGACACCCAGCACACGGTACTTGGCCATGCGTGGCAGCACGCCCATGGGCGACAGCCGGCCCTGCGGCGAGGTGACGGTGACGACGTCGCCCGCGCTGACGCCGAGCGCGGCCGCCAGATCGCGCCCCAGCAGGATCGGGACCAGTCCCGTCTCGGAGACCACGAGATCCTGGAGCCGGGCATCCTCGACCTGGGCCGCCAGCTCGGTGACCGTGCTCTCCTGTGCTGGCGCTATGCCTTTGAGCGTCGCCACGGCCGAGCCGCCAGCGCTGCTGATGAGCCCCTTGCCATAAACGGCGGGCGCCGTGCCCAGGACCCGCGGCAACGAGCGGAGCTTGTCCGCGACCTCGGCATGCTCTTCGATCGAGTTGGAGCGGCTGCGGAAGACGCTGACGTGCGCCGTCGCGCCCAGGATCCGCGAGCGCACCTCGGTCTGCAGTCCTGTCATCAGCCCGAGCGCGATCAGCACCGCCATCACGCCCACGGCGACGCCCAGGATCGAGATCCCCGAGATCACGGAGATGAAGGCCTGCTTGCGGCGGGCGGTCAGGTAGCGAAGCGCGATGCGCAGCTCGAACATCTAGGGACGGCCCTGCTCGGGGCGCATGTGGGGGAACAGGATCACGTCACGAATCGACGGCGAGTTGGTGAGGATCATGGCAAGCCGATCGATGCCGACGCCACAACCACCCGTCGGCGGCATGCCGTGGCCGAGGGCGCGAATGTAGTCGTCGTCCATGAGGTGGGCCTCGCCGTCGCCGCCCGCCCTCCGCTGCAACTGGTCGAGGAAGCGTTCGCGTTGTTCGAGTGGGTCGTTCAACTCCGAGAAGCCGTTCGCCACCTCCATGCCGCAGATGAAAAGCTCGAAGCGATCGGCGACGCGGTTGTCGTCTTCACGGCGCTTGGAGAGCGGCGAGATCTCCACGGGATAGTCGATGACGAACGTGGGCTCCCAGAGCGAGGCCTCCGCGAAATCGCCGAACAGCTGCGCGATGCGCTTCCCGTGCGAGAGCCCTGCGTAGGCCTCGGCGGAAACGCCCGCCCGCGCGCAGGCCGCCGCGAAGGGCGCGGAGCGGACGTACCCGTCCAGCGCCCCCGCGTCCTGCAGCATGCCCGCCGCGAAACCGGAGGCGGAATCCCCGGCGAGCGCGCAAGCCACGGCATCGTTCATCCGGAGGCGGGCAAAGGGCGTCTGCAACGAGACCGGCCTTTCCCGGAAGACGAGCGGCTGCTCGCCAGCCACAGCTGTGGCGGCCCCCGCGATCAGCGCCTGCGTGATCTCGATCACGTCGCGGCAGTCGAAGTACGCCGTGTAGAACTCGAGCATCGTGAACTCGGGGTTGTGGTTGGCCGAGAGCCCCTCGTTCCGGAAGTTGCGGTTGATCTCGTAGACCCGCTCCAGGCCGCCGACCACCAGCCGCTTCAGGTACAGCTCCGGCGCAATCCGCATGTAGAGGTCGATGTCGAGCGCGTTGTGATGCGTCTTGAAGGGCCGCGCCAGGGCGCCGCCCGGGATCGGCTGGAGCATCGGGGTCTCGACCTCGATGTAGCCGCGTCCATCCATGAAGCGGCGGATCTCGCTGACCATCCGGCTGCGCGCCACGAACACGCGGCGCACCTCGGGATTCGCCATCAGGTCGAGATAGCGCTGCCGATAGCGGATCTCCATGTCCGCCAGGCCGTGCCACTTCTCGGGCGGCGGCAGCAGCGCCTTCGAGAGCAGACGCAGCTGCTTCACCTGGACGGAAAGCTCGCCGGCCCGCGTGCGCATCACCCGCCCCGCCGCGCCGATGAAATCGCCCAGGTCGATCAGTTCGAGGACTTTCCAGTCGGCTTCCCCGATCTCGTCCTTGCGCAGGTAGAGCTGCAGGCGCGATTCGCCGTCGCCGAGTGTCGCGAAGCAGGCCTTGCCCATCGGCCGCTTGAGCAGCACGCGGCCCGCGATCCGCACCTCGGCCCCGAGCGTCTCGAGTTCTTCGCCGGGCTTCTCGCCCCAGCTCGCGCCCACCTGCCCCAGCGTGTGGCTGGGCTGGTAGCGATTGGGGTAGCGTTCGACCCCGAGCGCCTTCAGCGCCTCGGCCTTCTGAAGCCGGCGCCCCGACTCCTCGGGCCAGCCCGGCACGGGCGGCCTCAGGCCGTCAGGCTCCCCTTCCACTCCTGGCCTCCCCGCGCACCTTGCGCATGATCGCGTCCAGCACGCCGTTCACGAACGCGGGCGAGTCCGCTTCGCCGAAGCGCCGCGCCATCTCGACCGCCTCGTCGATGATCACGGCCGAGGGCGTCTGTGAATCGTGCATCAGCTCGTAGCTGCCGATCCGGAGCACGTTCTTGTCCACAGCCGCGATCCGGTCGAAGCGCCAGTTGGTCGAGGCGGCGGTGATCGCCGCGTCGATGCTGCCCAGATCGCCCTGCGCCCCGCGCGCCAGGCGATCGGCCATGGCACGCGTCAGGTCGGTGGTGCTGCGCACGCGCCAGAAGGAATCGACGACCTGGTCCATTTCGGCGCGCGTCATATCCCACTGATAGAGCATTTGAAAGGCGCATTCGCGCGCCTTCGTCCTGCGGCCCACTAGCGCTTCCGAGCGGGGCCGCGAAGAGCGCGCAGCGCGTGGACCATCGCCACCGCGGCCCGCGCCGCCTCGGCGCCCTTGTTCTCCGGGCCCGGCGCCGAACGCGCCAGGGCGTGGGAAAGCCGGCTGACGGTCAACACGCCGAAGGCCACCGGCACGCCCGTATCCAGGGCGGCTCGTTGCAGTCCCGCTGCTGCCTCGCGGGCGATGTGCTGGTAGTGGTCGGTGCCACCGCGGATCACGGCTCCCAGCGCGATCACCGCATCGAAACGCTTCGACGCCGCTGCCGCCTTCGCCGCCAGCGGCAACTCGAAGGCTCCGGGCACGTCGAAGACCGCGACATGAGCGGCGCCCATCGCGGTGAGCGCCGCCTCCGCGCCGTCGCTGAGGCCGCCCACGACCCGCTCGTTGAAACGGGCCCGCAGAAGGGCAACGCGCAGGCCTCGAGCCTCGGGGAGTCCGCGTGGCGCGTTCCTGACTGCCGCCCTCTTCACCGGCCCGTGAACTTCGCCGGCCGCTTCTCGAGGAACGCCGCAGTGCCTGCCTTCATGTCATCGGTCGTGCACAGCAGGCCGAAGAGCGTCGCCTCGAGGTGCTGCGCCTCGTCGAAGGGCATCTCCAGGCCCGCGTTCACGGCCTCCAGCGAGAAGCGCAGCGCGACCGGGGCGTTGGCGATCATCTTCCGGAGCAGCGCTTCGGCCTCGGCCAGCAGTCTGTCCCTCGCCACCACCCGGTTCACGAGCCCGATGCGGTGCGCCTCCGCGGCGTCGATCGGCTCGCCGCTCAGCAGGATCTCGAGCGCCCGCCCCTTCCCGACCAGACGGGCGAGTCGCTGCGTTCCCGCGTAGCCGCACATCAGCCCGAGCTTCACCTCCGGCGTGCCCAGCCGCGCGTTCTCGGAGGCCACGCGCACGTGACAGGCCAGCGCCAACTCACACCCACCACCCAGGGCGAAACCGTTGACGGCGGCGATCACCGGCTTGCCGAGCTTCTCGATGCGATCGAGCACCTTCTGGCCGCGGATCGATTTCTCCTTGCCGCCGACCGGGCTTTGCCGTGAAAGCTCGGCGATGTCAGCGCCGGCGACGAAGGCCTTCTCGCCCGAGCCGGTCAGGATCACGCCCCGCACGTTTTCGTCGACGCCCAGCGCCGCAAAGCAGGCGTCGAGCTCCTCCATGACCTTCTCGTTGAGCGCGTTCAGCTTCTCGGGACGGTTGATCGTGACGATGGCGACAGCGTCGCGAACTTCGAGCAGCAAATTGTCGTAGGCTTTGCCGGTCATTTCAATCATCGACCCCCACCCTGGCCCTCCCCACGTAAGGGGAGGGAAGCGTTTTCGTCCAAGCGACGACCGACATCCCCGCTGCTTCGCAGCAGGGATCGGCGGCGGCATGCGGGCCCTGCATTCCGCGGCCTATGCCAACCCGAGCAGTGGCTTGGGCGGGTCTTGCGAGTAGTCGTAGAAGCCCTTGCCGGCCTTGCGGCCGTGGTAGCCGGCCTGGACCATGCGCTTCAGCAGTGGCGGAGGGGCGAAGCGCTTCTCCCGAAACTCGTCGAACATGATGT
>JAQBHI010000116.1:0-20387 GCA_032127875.1 Acidobacteriota bacterium | reverse complement strand
GAGTCCCTGAAAGTCAATGTAAACCCGTTCTACGTGGCGGGCGCCGAGGTCGGCGCGGTGACACGCGCCTCGCGCAGTTCGGTGATAAACGTCAGTGCCGGCGGCGGCAGCGTGCCCACCTTCGTGGTCGGCTGAGCAGGTGGTCGGTAGCTATCCCGCCGAGAGCAATCGAACCAGTGCTTCGCCCGCGGCGGGTACGATTGAGCCAGAGCCCGCGCAGCGTCGGAGAATACGGGATGGAGGCGGCTGGTGCGCGCGCCGGGCACGCCCGCGGTCGAGGGGCCCAGGCTTACGTCGCGGTATACTGCGCGCAACTTGAGATCCTGAAGCTTGGCCTCCGCCTGTCCCTCCCTTGTGGCGGTCCCGCCGCTCGTCCCGGTTCCGCCGGGGCGATTCCACATGGGCTCGGAAAGCGGACGGCCCGACGAATCGCCTGTGCGGCTCACTGAGGTTGGCGCCTTCCGGCTCGGCCTGACCCCGATCACGAACGCTCAGTACGCGCCGTTTCTGTCCACCGGCCGGGCTGAGCCGCCCCCCTGGTGGCGCGACGCCGCGTTCGCCACGGCTTCGCAACCGGTCGTCGGCATAACTTGGTTCGAGGCCGTCGCCTACGCTACGTGGCTCTCGGAAACGGCGGGCGGGGTGTTCCGCCTGCCGACCGAGGCCGAGTGGGAGCGCGCCGCGCGCGGCGGCCTCGAGTTCGCGGCCACGGCCTGGGGCGCGTCGCTGCCGGCAGGCGAGATCCCCGAAGGGCCGCTCAGCGGTCCCTGGCCCGCGGGCCAGGGCACCCCCAACGGGTTCGGGCTGTGCGACATGGGCACGATCGTCCACGAGTGGTGTCAGGGCGACTACCCGGGCGACCCGCCTCGGCGGGCGAGTCGTGGCGGATCCTGGCGGCACCGCGTGCGCTGGTCGTCGCCGGCCGCCCGCAGCAGTCTGCTCCCGGAACTGCGCTACGCCGACTACGGCTTCCGCGTGCTGAAGGAGGGCGCGTGAGCGCCGGGACCCCTGCGCCGCTGAGCGCCTTCGAGCGTCGCCGCGCCGAGCGTATTCCCGTGCCGCCGCGTGGCTCAGCGGTCTCCGTCGTGGGCGCCCGCCTCGTCAACATCAGCGGCTACGGGATGATGATCGAATCGTTCGTGCCACTCGAACGCGAGACGCGCATGTACTTCAGGCTCGTCGTCTCCGGCGAGAAAATCGACGTGGAGGCGCGCATCGCCGCGTGCCAACTCGTCTCGTCGGGCAAGCGCCGCCTCTTCGGCGTCGGCTGTGAGTTCACGTCGCTCTCCGGGGTCGGTCGCGAGCGCCTCATCGCCGCGATTGCTCCCGTAGCGCAGCCCAGATAGCCGGCGCTCGCGCGCTAGCGTTGCGCCGTTCAGCAGCGTGGGCCGATAGAGCCACTGGCGAACGGCATCGAGCGCCGCGGAGTCCAGCATCGGAATGCCTTGCAGGACCTCGCCTGCGCCACCCGCCCGTCGGCGTCGATCACGCAGCGAATGATGACCACCCCCCGGGCGCGCGCGCGCCGCGCCAGTTCGGGATAGACAGGAGCGACGTCACGCAGCTTGAGCGGCGGGCGGATACTTCCACCGACGGGGGCATCCTGAACCTCCCGGGGAAGCTCCTGCTTCATCGGGGTTGGACATCGCCGAGTCGCCGCGAGGTCCTAGGAGACAGCCGTTTGTTCGAGGGCGCGGTCGTACGCGTCGCGGGTGCGAGCGCCTGCGTGCTCGCGAGTGATGAAGGCCGCGGCGGCCTGGCCAAGGCGCGTCCGGGCGGCAGACTGCTCGGCCAACCGCAGGATCGCGCGTGTCACCTCGCCCTCCTCGTCGGTCACGTCGGCGCGAACCACGGCGTCCGCGGGGATGTCGGCCAGGTGCTCGAGGTCCGAGATCACGGTCGGCAGCCCCTGTGCGAGCATGCGGAGCAGTGTCGCTGATGTCTCCCGGGCTGTCGGGTAGCGCAGCTGCACGGCGAGGTCGGCCGCCGCCAGATACGCTGGAAGCTCATCGAGGGGCACGCGGCCCGCAATCGAGGTCAGGCTCAGAACACCCCGCCGGGTCAGCAGGGTCTCCAGCTCGGCCCGATCGGGAATGGGGCCGACGAGCAAAAAGCGCAACTCCGGCAGCGTGGCGCTGGCGCGGGAAACCGCTCGCGCGACCGTCTCGATCTGCTTCTCGCGGGTCATCAGGCCGAGGCAGCAGACGACGAATGCGTCGGGCGCGAGACCTAGACGCGCACGCATCCGTTCGCGCGCGAGCGGGCTCACCGGAGTAGCGGAGATCGGCATCGGAATCGAGACGACCCTGGCGCCCGACACCTCGTCGCGCACAGCACTGGCCATGAAGGCGTTGTGCACGCCGACCACGCGCGAGGCCTCCACCGGACGCCGGAACAGCGGATAGGCATAGGGCAGCAGATCGCCCACCGTTCCGAGCTGCGCGTCCAGAAGCCTCTCGGCCTGAGCCGGGTAGTTGCGGGCCAGTTCCGCCTGGTAGCCCGATATCGATGCGAGCGCTGCGCTGCGCCTGGAGGCGTCCCATGGCTCCTGAGCGTAGGCGCGTGCCTCGGAGCTGTCGAGAAAGCTGCGAGCCCGCGAGTGGTGAAGGACGAGATCGTGAAGCACGAGCAGGCCGGGCACGCGTTCGAGCAGTGGGTAGAGAAAGGCGTGCGCTTCACCGTTGCCCATCTGATACACGGCCGCGTCGTAGGCGCGCTTGGCATGAAGGGCGAGGAATGCGTCCGCCCGATGCACGCGGCAGGCTGCTGGAATCGTGGAGCCATCGACCTCTGCCTGGTCGTGGAACACGTCGATCTCGTGGCGCGCCGCCAGCAAGCCCAGCACTTCGGCCGAGTAGTCGGCGATCCCTGTGGCCGCCGGCGGCAGCGGACTCAGATACGCGAGTCGCACTACCTTCGCGCGAAGAGCGCGTACTCCTGGGGACCGTAGAGCAGCGCGTTGAGGCGTGCGACGTTCTCGTTGAGCACGACGGCAGCCGAATCCGGCAGGCCCTGACTCGGCACGCTCTGGAGCTGGCTCGCGGCGTCGACCAGCGCCCGCATCTCCACGCGTACGTCGGAGAAGCCTGCCGCCGCGGCGAGGAAGCGCAGCGTGTCCGGATGCAGCGGCCGCTCGTGGGTCAAGTCCCGGTTGTAGACCTCGAGGAAGCCCACGACCGAACGCGGATTGACTGTCTCGAGAATCAGCAAGCCGCCGGCCCGGAGCGTTCGGTGCGCCTCTCGGAGCATGGCCTGAAGAATGGCCGGGGGCAGGTGTTCGGCCACCTGCGCCGCGAAAACGCCGCCCAGCGAAGCGGCTGGCTGCGCCCGCAGGAAGACGAGCAGATCGTCTTCGGCCACCTCGAGCCCACGGCCACGTGAGTGCTCCGCCATCGAGGCATTGCTCTCGACGCCGCGGGCCGCGATGCCGGCCTCCTTCAGAAGCGCCAGGAACTCGCCGCGGCCGCAGCCGAGGTCGACGACGGGGGCCAGTCCTGCGAAATGCGACAGGTACGACCTGAGGCGCTCGCGGATCTCCTCGGGTTCGCCTCGGTAACGGTTCTCGAACGCCACGTACACCGCGTCCTCGGCCGCACGGCTCGCGGCGGCGGCGAGCGGCGGCGCGGGCGCGGCGACCGCGAGCGAGGTTCTCAGCGCGCGCGTTTCCTCGGAGAGCGTCTCCAGGCGATCGCGCAGGGCGAGCAGGCCCTCGAGCCGGCGGCCGAGGGATTCCAGGCGACGGTCGAAGGCCTCGAGGATCAGCTCCGCCCGCGTCGTCGCCAGCGCCGTGGCCATGCGGTCGCGGGCATCCATCACGGGCAGTACGCGCTGCAGATATCGAACCAGGGAGGCGAGCAGCTCGTGAAGGCGGGCGTGAAGCCGCGCCGACTCGCCGACCTGGCCGTTGAGAATCTGGACCACGACAGCGTTCCACTGCTCCTGGCGTGCGGTCGCTGACGCACTCTTCTGGAACCAACCGCCGCCGGCGCCGTCGCTCACGCGCCACAGAGCGTTCAGGCGCTCCATCTGCTCGGGCAATTGCTCCTGGACGGCGTGTGGCCGCGGCGCGTTGGCCAGCGCGTCGATCGCGGCCAGCACCACGGCGTACGCGGCCTCCTCCTCGACGAGCCGCTGCTTCAGCGCCGCGAGGTCGGGAGATTCGCTGGGCAATCGCGCTTCGGCGCCCGAGCTACTTGGCGGCCGCCCGGGCCGCGAGATAGGCGAGAACGATCTCGTCGAGGGAGAGGTCCTCGATCATCGTGCGCTCGCTCGACGCGTCGAAGCGGCCGCGTTTCACTTCGAGGAGCATGCCCTTGTGCTGGTCTTCCATCAGCTTCGTGATGGCGGCTTCGTCGGAACGGTCCTTGACCAGCTCGGCGTAGGGCAGACGGCGCGAGCCAAGGATCTCGCCGCCCTTGTAGACCAGCGTCTCGATCAAGGGGTTGATGGTGCCCTTGTCCTCGGTCTGTACGTGGTAGACGGTCCCCCGGTACTTCACGTCCGTGTTGAAGCCTGTGATCACTGACGGGATTGTCCGGGTGGCCATCCCTTTGTGTCAAGGCGGCCGGGGCACGCCATAATGGCGCCCATGGGGTCCGGGCCTGACAGCGACGACGAAGCCGTTCCCATCTTCGGCAGCTGGCCGCGCATCTACGCGGCCGTCGTGGTCTCCGCCCTCGTGGTGATGGGCTTGATCGCGTTCTTCTCTTCATTCCCCTTTTGACCCTTGTCCTCGCTCGACTGGGCGGTTTTGATCGTCTACCTGGTTGGGATCGTGAGTTTCGGGCTCTGGGTCGGCCGCGGCAACCGGCGCATCGACGACTTCTTCCTGGCGGGGCGCGAGATGCGTTGGTGGGCCGTGGGTCTCTCGGTCATGGCCACCCAGATCAGCGCCATCACCTTCATCGGGACGACCGGGCAGGCTTACAGCGACGGGATGCGCTTCCTGGTCGTGTACTTTGCGCTGCCCTTCGCGATGGTGATCCTGTGCGTCACGCTGGTGCCGTTCTTCTACCGTGCGCGGGTGTTCACCGCCTACGAGTATCTCGAGAGGCGTTTCGATTCGCGCACCCGGACCTTTACCAGCCTGCTGTTCCTGTTCTCGCGCGGGCTTTCGGTCGGGGTCACGCTCTACGCCCCCTCGCTGGTGCTCTCCGTCATCCTCGGCTGGAGCGAGCCGGCCACGATCCTGCTGATGGGCGGTTCGACGATCGCGTACGTGATGTACGGGGGCAATCGATCCGTGATCTGGACCGACGTCGTGCAGATGGGGATCATCTGGTTCGGTATCTTTTTGTGCCTCGGAGTCGCGATCGCACGGCTGCCGGAAGGCGTGGGGCTGCGCGACGCCCTGGCCCTGGCCCAGCTCACGCACCGGACCGAGATCATGGACACCAGCCTGAGCCTGTCCCGTCCCTACACTCTTTGGAGCGGGCTGATTGGGGGGCTGTTCCTGATGCTCTCGTACTTCGGCTGCGACCAGAGCCAGGTGCAGCGCTACTTGTCGGGATCGAGCCTGACCCAGAGCCGGCTGTCGCTGCTCTTCAATGCGTTCCTCAAGGTCCCGATGCAGTTCCTGATCCTGCTCACCGGTGTCTTGGTCTTCGTCTTCTACCACTTCCAAGCGGCCCCGCTGCTGTGGAATCCCCAGGAGCTGGCGCGGCTCGAAGCGACCACGCCGCCGGAAGAGCTCACACGGCTCGAGGCGCGTTTCGAACGGGCGCAAGCCGAACGCCGCACCGCGGCCGAGCGCTACGGGCGCAGCCGAAGCGCGCAGGCCGCCGCCGCCTACCAGGCCACCGAGAGCGAACTCATGGCGTCGCGACAAGAGGCGGTGAGGCGGCTGGAGACGGCCACCGGGAAGAAGTACTCCGACGCGAACTACATCTTCCCGACCTACATCCTGACGCAACTACCGCGTGGGTTCGCCGGCCTCGTGATCGCCGTGATCTTCGCCGCCGCGATGTCGACGCTGTCGGGCGAATTCAACTCCCTCGCCACGGCCACGACCATCGATTTCTACAAACGCTTCGTTCGCACTGATGGCGACGATGCCCACGACCTGCTGGCTTCGCGTCTGTTCACGGCTTTCTGGGGCGGCTTCGCTTGCCTGGTCGCCCTGCAGGCCGGCAAGCTGGGCAGCGTGATCGAAGTGGTGAACAAGTTCGGCTCGTACTTCTACGGCTCGATCCTGGGTGTGTTCGCGCTCGCCGTACTCGCGCCCCGCTCCTCGGCGCGAGGCGCCTTCTACGGCCTGGCGATCGGGATGGCGACGGTTGCCGTCGTCGCTCGCTTCACCGCCATTCACTTCCTCTGGTACAACGTCGTGGGCACGCTGGCCGTGTTCGTGTCGGGCCTGGCGATCAGCGTGCTCGCACCGGCGCCGAGCCGGCGCTGAGCGCCACGCCCTCGCGGGCGAGCAGCTTCTTCTTCCGGTCCAGGCCCCAGCGATAGCCAGTGAGCGCGCCGTTGCCGCCAACGGCGCGATGACACGGGATGACGATCGCGACCGGGTTGGTCGCACAGGCCCGGCCCACCGCTCGTGCCGCGCCCGGCGCACCGATGGCCCGGGCGATCTCGCCATAGCTGCGCGTCTGGCCATTCGGGATCTCGCGTAGCGCCTGGAACACGCGCCATTGGAACGCCGTGGCCTGGATGTCGACCGGGATCTCAGGCGAGAGCCCACCCCCGACACGGCCCACGACGGCTTCGACCCATTCCGCATGGGCGCCGCTATCGTGCACGAGCTCGGCGCCGGGGTATTCCCGGCGCAACATCTCGGCGAGTCCCTTGTCCGTGTCGCCGAAATAGACCGCCGACACGCCCTTGTCCGTAACGGCCACGAGCATCCGGCCGAGCGGCGAAGCGACAGTAGCGTAGGCGAGGCGCACGCCGCTCCCACCATTGCGATAGGCCGCGGGCGTCATGCCCATTCGCTCGCGCGCCTCGTCGTAGGCGCGGCTGCTCGAACCGTAGCCGGAGTCGTAGATGGCCTCGGTCACGGGCTTGCCCTCGTGGAGCTTCCGCTTCAGCGTCTCGAGCCGGCGCGCTGCCGCGTACTGCCGGGGCGAGAGACCAGTCGCCTGCTTGAAAGTGCGCTGCAGGTGCCACTGGCTGATACCGACCTGCTCCGCCAATCGCTCCAGCGGCAGGGAGCCTTCGACGTTCGCGTGAAGCACCTGCTTCACCCGCTCCACGAGCGCGCGCCGGGGATCGGCGCCGTCCTTCGGATGGCAGCGTCGGCAAGCACGCAAGCCGGCTGCTTCGGCAGCCTGCGTCGTCTCGAAGAATCGTACTCGGTCGCGCCGAGCTCGCTTTGCCGGGCATGAAGGCCGGCAGTAGACGCCGGTCGACGTGACTCCGAAGACGAACTCTCCGTCTCGCCGTCGGTCTCGCCTGAGCACGGCGCCCCAGCGGATTGCGTCTGCGTCCCGTCCCATCGCTTCAGCCATCATGCCCCGAAGATACGCCTCGGCGCGAGGCCCATCTACCCGGATCTTGCTGTCAAAAGCGGGGGGTTACGGGACCATGCACCCCCCGCGGGCTTCGCGCGCCCCCCAGCCGCTCCGCGCCAGAGTCTGGCGCTCCGCTGCCTCGCGGGCTCGGCTCTGGAACCAAGCAGCCCACGCGCCCTCCTCCCCACCCTGCTAGACCCGGGATAGACTCCCCGCAGATGAACCCTCGCGCCCAGGCCGTGTGGGCCAGGACGGCGCTCCACGTCTGGCCGGAACGCTACGTGCTCGCGAGCGTTGCGCTCTCGAACGTCGAAGAGGCGGCGGCGCTGCTGTCGAACTCGGCAGGCTCGTTCGCCGCGCTCGTCGTCGAACGCGACGAGATCTCGCTGACGATCCGCGAGGACGTGTGGCGCCAGGCCGGCCTCGAAGCCACGGCGATCGCTGGCCCATTCCGCGCCATCACGCTCGACGTCAACATCGATCTCGACGTCTGCGGCTATTTGGCGCCGGCCGCCGAACGGCTCGCCGCAGCCGGGATCGCCATCGTCCCCCAGTGCGCTTTCCTCAAGGATCACCTGCTGGTCCACGAGCGCGATCTGGCGGCGGCCGTCGCCCTTCTCGAAGGTTTGATCGCCAGCTCGCGCCCCGCGGCGTAGGCGCTACAGCGAGCGGCCACCAAGCGACAACAGGTCGTCGATGCGCAGCGGCTCGCGGGTCACGAAGCCCTCGCCAAAGTCCACGCCGATCCGTTGCCCGGCCCGGCGCGCTGAAAGCTCTGCGGCGTGCCGGAAGCCGTCGAAGGGCAACGCCACGCTCTCGCCGGGCGCCGCGCTGAACTGGCTCGCAAAGGCGGCGATGGCCCTCAGCTTGGTCTCCCACGCCGGCGTTATGTCGACGATGAAGCTCGGCTTCACCTCCTCGGCTTCGGTCACGCTCGTCGCGTAGACGAGCTTGACGGGCCGGAAGGCGCCGCCGAGCTCGGGGCGATAGGCGCGCAGGCCAGCGACGAAGCAGGCGTCGTAGACCAGCCGACTGGCAACGCTGTGATCCGGATGGCGCTGCTCCCAGTGCGGAAGCAGGACGATCCGCGGCCGTAGCCGGCGCAGCGCCTCCACGATCACGTCGCGCTGCTCAGGCAGCGGCGTGAGCCGCGAGTCGGGCAGGCCGAGCGACTCCCGATGCGCGGCGCCCAGGATGCGGGCCGCCTCCGCGGCCTCACGCGCGCGCGTCTCCGGCGTTCCGCGGCTGCCACTTTCGCCGCGTGTCAAGTCCACGATCGCGACGCGCCGCCCGCGCGAAGCTTCGAGCGCCAGGGTTCCGCCCATCGTCAACTCGGCGTCGTCAGGGTGTGCGCAGATCGCGGCAATCTCGAAATCGCGCGTCACTGTCCCAGGACTTTCTCGTAGTAGCGCTCGTACCGGGTCACCAGCGCGTCGGCGCTGAAGAATCGCTGGGCGCGTTCGCGGCCGGCGCTGCCCATGCGCCGCCGGCGTTCGTCGTCGCGCAGGATCTCGATGCTGCGCGCGGCCATGCCGTCGACGTCCCCGACGGGGAGCAGGTGTCCCGTCACGCCGTTCTCGACGACTTCCGGCATGCCGCCGGCATCGGAGCCGATCACGGGAACCGCGGAGGCCATCGCTTCGAGAGCCGTCAGGCCGAACGACTCGAGCTCCGACGGCAGCAGGAACACGTCGGCCATGGCCGCAATCTCTTCGATGCCCGCCTGGGCGCCCAGGAAGCGGACGCGGTCGCTGATCCCCAGGCGCCTGGCGAGCGCTTGTGCCGAGGCACGCTCGGGGCCCTCACCGACCATCAGCAGCGTAGAAGGCACCTCGCGGTTCACGCGCTCGAAGATGCGAACCACGTCCATGATCCGCTTGACTGGCCGGAAGTTCGAGATGTGCAGCAGGATCTTGTCGCCCGGCTTCGCGAAGGCGGCGCGGTCCTTGTAGGCGCGGCTCGGGCAATAGTCGGCCGGGTCGATGAAGTTGTGGATCACCTCGATGCCGTTCGTGATCTGGAACTCGTCGAGCGTCATCTGGCGCAGGAAGTGCGAAACCGCTGTCACACCGTCGGATTTCTCGATCCCGAAGCGCGTGATCTCGAAGAACGATCGGTCCTGCCCCACCAGCGTCACGTCGGTACCATGCAGTGTCGTCACCAGCCTGGGCGCCGACGCCCCGAGCATCTGCTGAGCGAGGAAGCCGACCACGGCATGCGGGATGGCGTAGTGGACGTGGAACAGGTCCAGGCGCCGCTCGCGCGCCACCTCGGCCATCTTGGCCGCGAGCGCCAGGTCGTGGGGCGGATACTCGAAGAGCACGTAGGAGGACACGTCCACCGCATGAAACGAGATGTTCTGGTGGAAATCGCCCAGCCGGAACGGTAACCGATACGAAATGAAGTGGATCTCGTGGCCGCGCCGCGCGAGATGCTTACCGAGTTCAGCCGCGACCGCGCCCGAGCCGCCAACGGTGGGATAGCAGGTGATGCCGATGTTCACAGCGCAATTACCTGGTGGCCCTTTGCCCACGGATCGATTCGCTCGCGCAGCTCGGAGATCACGGCTTCACCGTGGCGCGCCACCAGGCCGACGAGGCCCAGCGCGCGCTCCTGCGGGGCGCCGCCGGGGAACAGCGCGTCGCGCGTGCGCCGCAGCCGCTCGGCGCGGACCAGGTCGCGCTTCTTGAGGGCTCTCATGGCCTTCTCCTCGAGGCCCCCGACTTGGTGAAGTGTCCGGCCCTTGGCCGAGTCCGCCGCGGCGCGCAGCGTGGGATCGAGCGCGCCCAGTGCCTCGCCGATCGCTTCCATCTCGCGCGCGATCGTTTCGCGTGCGCGGGCGAAGGCGGGCTCGATCCCAGGATTGGCCTCGCGAGCCCAACGCGCCAGCAGCGCCTCGGGATCGGCCCGCAAGTCGGTGAGCGCCAGGCCCTCGGCCTCGAGCGCGCGTGCCTGACTCGATTCCACGAGCGTGACGCCGGGGCGCGGAAAGGCCACCGGGCGCGGGATCCCGAAGTGCGCATACGAGGGCCCGATCTGCGCGTGGTACGCGATCTCGGCTGGTCCGCCTACGTAGGCGGCGGTCGGCAGCAGGTGATCCTGGATCAGCGGTCGGAGCAGAGCGCCCGGGCTCCAGGACGAGGGGTCGGCCTCGAGTGCCGCGAGCGCGTCGGCGATGCTGATCCGGCGGCTGAGACTGCGCACTTCGATCTCCTGCTCCGAGAGCGCCAGCGCGCGCCGCTGTCCTTCCATCTCGACGAAGGCGTTCAGGAAGCCTTCGCGCACCGGGAACTGCTGGTGATAGCCGGCAGCGACGAGCGCCTGGCCCACGCGTGCGGCAAGCCGCGAAGTCGGCGAGCCTTCGCCAAGCTCGCGCTTCAGGATTGGAATCATCAGTGACTTGACGGCGGGATCGGTAGGATCGAGGACGACCAGGCCGGGCAGCAGGCTGGAAAGAAGGGCGCCGAAGGCTTCGGACATCGAGGCCCCCGGCCTGTAACAGGCTGCGAGCCTGGCCAGCAGCGCTTCCCGATGCGCTCCCCCGGGGAGCGCTTCCGCGAACTCCTCCAGCAGCTTCGTGATGGTGTCGTCGAGCAGGATGGAAGAGGCCGGAAGCCCGTGCGGCTCGTCGCGTGGCGCGTAGCGCAGCGTTCGCAGGCGGCCCGCCGCATCGAGGACGCTCGCCTCGCGGATCTCGGCAAAGTCGTGATCGTTGGCCGCCACCCAGAAGATCGGGACCACGGGTGCGTGGCGCTGCGCTTGGAGCGCCGCGGCGAGCCGCATCGCAGCCAGCGCCTTGTACAGGACATAAAGCGGCCCGCCGAAGAGCACCGCCTGCTGGCCCGTGACCACCGCTGCGGCCTTTTCGTCACGCAGCGTCGCGGCCCGCTCGGCGGCGGCGGCGGCGCCACGTGCGAGCTGCTGGCGGACGAGTGACTCCGCCATCTCCCGGCGCGGGTGGGGGTAGGCGGCCGTCCGTTCGGCCGCCTGGGCAATCGCCGCCAGATCCCAGTGCCCACCCTCGAAAAAGGGCGCGACGCTGGCTGCGCCGGCGAGGTAGTCGCGATGCAGCGCGCTCGGGCCATCGTCGAACTCCCCGTAGTCGACGAGAGCCGGGGAATGCTGCGCCATGGGGCCGTCATTATAGGTCATGGGCATTCGCAGAGAAGATACGCCGGCGGGGCCGCCGTTGTTCCCTGGAGAATTGCCGCAAGCCCTTCCGAATGCTGGACTTCGGACCACGTTGCGTTGACACTCTTTTACCTTTGGTGTTACAGTCTCGTCTCTTAAGGGCTGCGCTTGGGACGCTGTCGTCAGCGGCGTCCGGCACGAAACCAGGGTCAACCAGGGAACATGGATCAGAAGACGGGCTTGGGCGACCAGATGCCCGCCAGCATCGGGCGCTATCAGGTGCAAGGAGACATCGGCTACGGCGCCATGGGCGCCGTATACAAGGCCTTCGACCCGCTCATCAAACGCACGCTCGCCATCAAGACGATCCGCCTCGACATCCCGCGCAGCAGCCCACAGTACAAATCGTTCATCGAGCGCTTCTACCACGAGGCTCGCATCTCCGGCACGCTCAGCCACCCGAACATCGTCACGCTGTTCGACATCGGCGAGGAGCACGCGATCCCGTATCTCGCGATGGAGTTCGTCGAGGGGGACACCATCTCTTCGCTCATCGAAGAGGGCGTCAAGTTCCCGCCCGAGAAGGTGATCAGCCTGGTGAGCCAGGTGGCCTCGGCCATTGACTACGCTCACAGCAAGGGCGTCATCCATCGCGACATCAAGCCCTCCAACATGATCCTGTCGGAGGATCGCCTCAAGGTCACCGACTTCGGCATCGCGAAGCTCGTGGACAGCGAGATGACGCAGTCGGGCCAGCTCTTGGGCACGCCGTCCTACATGTCGCCGGAGCAGGCGATGGGCGACAAGCTCGACGGGCGTAGCGACATCTTCTCGCTGGGCGTGTGCGCCTTCGAGATGCTCTCGGGCGAGCAGCCGTTCCCGGGCACCAACGTCACGTCGATCCTCTACAAGCTCGTCCACGTGGACCCAATCGAGCCCGCAAATCTGGAGATGAACGGACTGGTGCCGCAGAAGTGGCACGAGGTGTTCAGCAAGGTTCTAGCCAAGAAGCCCGACGACCGCTACCAAACCGCCGCCGAATTCGTCCAGGACCTCGAGTACTGCCTGGGTTCCTGGTTCGGCGGCATGGGCAGCGAGAGTTCGGCCGACGTCGGCGCTACCGTGGCCCTGGCCGCGGTCAGCGGCCGGATCGGCACCGAAGTCCCCCCGCCGGGCCCGCCCGAGATCACGGCGGCCATCGCCCGCGACGAGCTCCAGGCGCCGCCCGCAGAGTTCGCGACCCTGGCGCCCGCGGCTACGATTCAGAGCGCCGTGACGCGGCCGTCCATCGAGCTCACCGCGTCGATGCCGGGCGTCAGCCCGAGCGCGCCCGCGGAAGCGGACTCGCCGATGACGGTGCAGATGAATGCGCCGAAGCTGGGAGACTCGAAGCCGCCGCCGCCCGCGGCGGCGGCCCCGCCACCCGAGGAGGACTACGGGACGGTCGCAATCAAGGCGCCCTACGTCCGGACCACGCGGGAATTGCCAGATGCGACGGTAAGCGTGAAGGCCTCGCCGTCTGCGGCTTCGGCAGCGCCGCCGGCGCGACCAAGGCCCGAGCCGTCGACCCTCCCACTGCCGCCGACGATACGCCAGCGGGCGCCGGTGCTCGACATGCCCACGGTCCTGTCCGCTCTGGCACGGCCCGCGCCTGCGACTCCGCCGCCAGTGGCGCCCGCGGCGCGAAGCGGTATCTCGCCGTTGCTGGTGCTGGGTCTGGCGGGCGGCTTCTTCTTCCTGGCGATTGCGCTCGCCGCGATCGTATGGCTCCGGCAGAGGAGCGGCGCGACCGACGCGCCGACGCCCGCCCCAGTGGTCGACGCGAGTCCGTTCGCGACACTTCCCGTCGCGCCGCTGCCGCCCGCGGCGATCACGGGCTCGCTGCACATCGAAACGCTTCCGTCCGGAGCCAGCGTCTTCGTCAATGGCGAGGCCCGTGGCAACTCGCCGCTCGACCTGACGGAACTGGCCGTGGGCAGCTACCGGGTTCGCGCGGAGCTGCGTGGCCACAGCCCCGCATCCGAGACTGCGACGATTCTCGTCGACGCGCCAAACGTCCAGCTGAAGTTGACGCTGGCGCTCACGGCCGCCGCCCAAGGCTCGGTCGAGATCAGCTCGGACCCGTCAGGGGCCACGGTCGTGATCGACGGCAGGCCGGCCGGTCAGACGCCGATCGAGGAGCTGAAGCTCAAGCCCGGCGCGTATCGTGTCGAGGTGCTGAGCGAAGGCCACGAGCCCTGGGCCGGCAGCGTCACGATCGAGGCGGGCAAGAAAGCGCGCGTCGCGGCGGCGCTCGAGACCATCCCGCAGGCCACTCCGACGCCCCCGCCACAGCTCGACACGACGAAGATCTATCTCAACACCGCTTCCGACGTGGATCAGCTCGCCAAGAAGCTCTCCGGACCCTCGGTTTCGTACCCCTCGGGGGCGCCGCGCCTGCGGTCAGGCGATTCGGTCTCCGTCTCGGTGACCTTCGTCGTCGACGAAACGGGCGGGGTCGTGGACCCGAAGGTGATCGAGTCGGCCGGCAAACAGATCGACGACGCGGTGCTCTCGGCCATGCGCAACTGGAAGTACCAGCCGGCCACGAAGCAGGGAATTGCGGTCAAGGTGAAGATCACCTTCAAACAGACCTTCCGAGCGGGGTAATCGCGGGGCCCCCGGCCGTGGCAAAGCTGATCGTCAACCCGAGCTCGGCGTCGCGGCGCGAGATCCCGCTGCCGCGGTCGGTGCTTTCCATTGGGCGCGATCCCGGCAACGACGTGGTCTTGCCCGACGCGATGGTATCGCGCCGCCACGCCGTCGTGGAATTCCGCGGCAGCCAGTACTACATCCGCGACTGCAACTCCTCGAACGGCTCGCTCGTCAACGGCGATCGCATCAACGAGCGCAACCTGCGCGACGGCGACTTGGTCGCGATCGGCACCGCGCGCATCCTGTTCCGCGACGAGCTCAGCCTCGAGGACTCGAGCGGAAAGATCATCCAGCATCCCTCTTCGCCGCGCCTGTCGTGCGCGAGCTGCGGTGCGGACTATCGCAAGGGCGACCTTTATTGTCGGCAGTGCGGCGCCGGCATCGCGCCGCCGCCGCCGCAGAAGGCCGTGTGCGCCAGTTGCGGCACGGCGGTGCCGCTGCCCGCCAGGTTTTGCAGCGCCTGCGGCGAGAACCTGCCGCCCGAACCGGGCTCTGCCGCAGCGGCGGAAGCGCTTCCACAGCCTCCCCCCGCCTCCGCGGCTTCGGGCTCGGCAGCGGCAGCGCCGTCGGCCTCGCCGCTCGCCGAAGCCGCGGCGAGCGGCGAGGCTGTGTCGGCACCGGCGGCCGAGGCTCCGCCGGAGCCGGCGTCTGCGCCTGACGCGCTGCCTGAGCTTGAGCAGGCCCTCGAGCCCGTGAAAACGCCCGCTTCGCACGCCCATGGCGCCCCGGCGAGGCCTCAGGTCGCGTCGCTCGCGCCCGCACCATCTCGGCTGGTGGGCGTCCCCAGGCCGGCGCCCCGCGCCGCGGGGGCACCTGGCGCTGCCGCGCCGGCGGGCGCCGGGGCACGCCTCGCCGCCGGGCTCATCGACATTGCGATCATCTGCTTCAGCCAGCTGCTGCTGATCGGGCCCGTGGCCTGGTATTGGTGGGGCCACGAGCTGCCGCGAGACCCGGCGCAGGTGCCGTACCTGCCGATCCTGCTGTCCTTGGCCATGCTGCCCGTGTCACTCCTGGCCGCGGCCGCCTACTTCGTCCACGGCTGGGGCGTTTCGGGCGCGACGCTCGGCAAGCGGCTGCTTGGCCTGGGCGTCGAGACGCAGAAGGGCGACTATCCGATCGGCGTCTCGCGGGCCGCGACGCGTTTCTTCGGCTACCTGATTTCGAGCGCCCTGCTCGGCTTCGGTTTTCTCATGATCTTCTCCGCGGGCGGGGCGCTCCACGATCGAATCGCACACACGCGTGTCGTGCGGAGGGACGACTGAGCCTCGAGAAGGCGGGCGCGCCGCCCCTCACGGGAGAGCCTCCGGTCGCAGTCGCTTCGGAAATAACCCCGGCCCAAGCCGCCGCTCCCGTGCGGCCGCAGGCGCTGCGCGCGGCCTGGGAGCTGCTGCACGATCTCTCGATCGTCGTCTTGTTCTGCTTCTTCGTGGTCACTTTCGTGGCGCAGCTGTTTCGCGTTCAGGGAACCAGCATGCTGCCGCTTCTCGGGGATGGCGAGCGCATCCTCGTCAACAAGTTCGTGTATCGCTTCTGGCCGATCGAGCGCGGCGACGTGGTGGTGTTCTGGTACCCGAAGGACCCGTCGGTCTCGTTCATCAAGCGCGTCGTGGGCAGTCCGGGCGACACGGTAGAGATGCGCAAGGGGGCGGTCTACGTCAATGGGCAGCCGCTCCCGGAGGCCTACGTCAGGCGCCAGTTCCGCGACGACGAGAGCTATGCTCCGGTCCAGGTTCCAAGTGGCCACTACTACGTCCTAGGCGACCACCGAAACAGCAGCAACGACAGTCGCAGTTGGGGCGAGGTGCCGGAGCGCTACATCTACGGCAAGGCCCTGTTCCGTTTCTGGCCTTTGTCCAAGATCGGCCCGATTCAGTAGCGGCGGCCGACGTGCCTGGCGGAGCGCCAGCCTCACTCTGGCTCGGCGCGTGAGGGGGTACCCCGATGGGCGCGGGGGGGTGCCTGGGTCCGTAGCCCGCCGAGTTCTCTAAAGCCGAAAGAGATAGCTGAACTTCATGAAGAAGCCGTCGCTCTCGCGCGACAGACGCCGGAAGGAAAAGGCATCGTCCTCCCGGAGCGAGCTTCCATATCCGGCGAAGAAGACGGTGCCCGGGGTCGGCTGCCAGGCGAACAGCACGTCGAGGCGCAGCCGGTTGTCGCGGGAGCCGAGCGCGGGCTGATAGGCGCCGCTCACCGCGTCGCGGATCAAGATGGGCCGCCCGCTACGCGAGTCATCGCGCAGCGCGTCCTGTTGCTGCGCGTCGTACTCTGCGATCACGCGGGCGAAGATCGCGCGCGTCGCCTGGTATTCGAGCTTGAGGCGAGGGATCTGGCGCCGGCCCACCAGGCTCGCGTCGGTGCGGCGCTTGAACTGCTGGAGGTCGTAGAGCGCGTTCAGGCGCAACTGGCTCGTGGGCCGGAAGTCGGCCTCGACCGTCACGTACCAGATGTCGGCCCCTGCCCACTCGAAGAAGTTCTCGTCCTTGCCCCAGAGCAGCTGCACGTTGCCCGAGAAGCGCTTGAAGTCGGGCGTCGTGAGGCTGAGTACGTAGTCCAGGTTGGGCAGCGAGGGCACGCCCACGAAGGGCAAGATCTCGCCCGGCCCGTCGCCCGCGAGCGCGTAGTCCGCGTACAGTTCCGGGTCGTAACCGAAGCTTTCGACCAGCAGCGAGACGCCCGCTTGCCAACCGCCGCGCAGCGTCGCGTTGTTGTTGATATGGAGCTTCTTGTCCTGCACCCCGCCTCTGCCGAAGAACGCCTGATAGGGCCAGATGCCGTCCACGACGAGGTCGGTGTTCCAGCTTTCGATCCTTGCCCCAGGCTTGCCGAAGAAGCTCACGCGGTGGTCGAAGCTCGCACGCACGATGCCAGGGCGCCGGATGAAGCCGGCTGCGGCACGGAAGTCCTCGTGGATGCCGGTGATCAAGGCGCGGGTTCCGAGACGGCGGCCGTTGCGGTTGAAGATGGCCTCGAACAGCGGCGCCGTGCTGCGCTCGCCTGCCAGGCGCGTGCCGGAAAGCGCGCCTTGCAAGTCGAGCGAGTAGATCTCGCCGAAGGCGATCCGCGCGTCCAGGCCGCCCACGCGGTTCCAGTCGTCGCCGTCGATCCTGTCGGTGTACGCGAGGCCGAGCCGTGAGCCGGCGCCGAGATCCCGGCGCGCCCGCAGGATGTTGAAGAGCGGATGCTCGTTGCCCGAACGCGAGATGGCCCGGTCGTCGATCGCTGAGAGCAGCCCCACGCTCGTCCCCGACAGGGTGCCGGTCAGCTTGGCGGCGGAGAGCGGCGCCGCGACACGCCGCGTGTAGATCAGCCGGTTGGGCGTCGCGAACTGCTCCAGGCCGTCCAGGAAGAACGGCCGCTTCTCCGGGAAGAATACCGCCTCGCGCGGGTCGTATTGGATCTGGCTCGCGTCCGCCTCCACCTGCGAGAAGTCGGGGTTGAGCGTGCCGTTGAGCGTGAGGTTTGGCGTCACGCCCCAACGAAGGTTGCCGCCGAGTTCTGGCGTCTGCGTGTCGTAGCGCCAGGCTTCGCCCTCCGGTCGGCCGTCGATCCGCCCGGTGAACTCCGGGTTCAGATCCAGTACCAGTCCAGGCCGCAACTGCTTCATCCCCTCGAGCGCCCCAGCCTGCGCGAGAAACGAAACCGCGTTACGCCTGGCCGGGGCCCACGAGTCTTCATAGCCTGTGCTCTGGCTGGTGCGCAGCACATGCAGCCCCCAGCTCTGCACGGCGCTGCTCTGGTAGCGCAGGCTCTTGAACGGCACGCGCAGCTCCACCTCATAGCCGTCGTTCGTGAGTCGGCCCTTCGACTGGAACACGAAGTCGGGCGCGAGGTCCGGAGCCTCGCGCCCCGTGGACAGTCCGCCGAAGCCGCCGCCCCCACCGCTCTGGCTCAGCCCTTCGATGAGCGTGCCGTCGGCCTGCACGCCCAGCGGGTTGACGCTGAGCGCCACGGCCTGGCGACCATCGTTGAAGGTCGAGAGCAGGAAGGTGACCTGATCCTCGGCGCCGAGCTTGTCGCGCTGCGCGAGGCTCGCGCGCACGCTGCCAGGGGGGGCGAAGGCGCGCACGCCGAAATGCATCGCGGACGCGGAGTAGAAGACGCGGATCTCGGTCCTTTGCTCCGCAGGCCGGCCATCGACGGGCGAGTACTGGGAGAAGTCCGTGAGCAGCGCGGCCTGCGACCAGGTGGGCTCGTCGAGAACCCCGTCGATCACGATCGCCTCGTCGAGCCGGGGGATTGCAACCTTCAGCTGGTTCTGCCGGCCGCTATAACCGCGAGGCAGGGGCGGCGGATCGGTCGCCGCCAGGGCGGCGAGAAGCAGGAGAGCTGGAGTCATTTGTGTTTGTTGAACGCGCAGCCCCCGCCGCGCCCCGGAAGATTCTATGCTGTCCGGGCCACTATACTCACGTGGTCGCGTCCGATCGGGAGGGCTGCATGGATTCGAGAGTCACGAGGCTGTTCGCAGTGCTAGCACTGCTGGGCGCGAGCGGCGCCGAGGCCAAAAGCGGCAGGCGCTTGTTCATCTCCGCGGACATGGAGGGCGTCGCGGGCGTGGTCACTGGCGACCAGCTGAGCAGCTCGGGGTTCGAGTATGAGAGCTTCCGCGGCTTCATGACCGAAGAGGTGAATGCCGCGATCGCAGCGGCGCGCGAGGCGGGCTTCACCGAGTTCGTCGTCGCCGATTCCCACGGCTCCAAGCAAAACCTGCTGCCCGACAAGCTGCCGGCCGACGTTCAGGTGGTGCGCGGCTCGCCGCGGCCGCTGGGCATGATGCAGGGCATTGACGAAAGCTTCGACGGGGTCGTCTTCATCGGCTATCACGCGAGCACCACCAACCCGGAAGGCGTACGAGCCCACACTTTTTCGAGCGCGACGCTGGCCGACGTGCGCCTCAACGGCGTCTCCGTGACCGAGGGCGCCTGGAACGCTGCGCTCGCTGGGCATTTCGGCGTGCCCGTGATCGCGGTCTCAGGCGACGAGGCGGCCGTGGCCGAGGTGAAGCGACTGGTGGGGGACGTCGAGGGCGCCGTGGTCAAATGGCCGATCGGCTTTCACGCCGCTCGCACCCTGACACCCGAGGCGGGCCGCAGCGTCATCCGCGCCGCCGTGGCCCGCGGCCTGGCCCGCCGCTCGCCGCTGCAGCCATACCGGGTCACGACCCCGGTGAGTCTGGAGATTCGCTTCAAGAACTATCGCCCCGCCGAGGTTCTCGCCTGGTTGCCCGGTGTCGCGCGAGCGGACGCGCACAGTATCCGCATCAGCGTGAAGGACATGGTCGAGGCCTACCACTTTCTGGAAGTGGTCACGAGCTACCAGCCTTCCCTCGAACCCTAGACTTCAACTATCCTTCAGCGGCTTGCTCGAACGGGGGAAAGACATCACAGCCATCCTGGCTCTCGAGGACGGGGCCGTCTTCGAGGGCCGGTCTTTCGGGCACGTTGGTGAAACCACCGGCGAAGTGGTCTTCAACACCGCGCTCCAGGGCTACCAGGAAGTCCTGACCGACCCCTCCTACGCCGGCCAGATCATCACATTCACCTTCCCGCACATCGGCAACGTCGGTGCCAACCCGGAGGACATCGAGAGTCTGACCCCTGCGGCGCGCGGGGGTGATCCTGCGCGCCGATATCAGCGAGCCGTCGAGCTGGCGGGCGACGCAGCCCCTAGATGCCTGGCTGAAGGCCCGCAGTCTGGTGGGCCTCGCCGGTATCGACACGCGGGCGCTGACCCGGCGCATCCGCGATGCGGGCGCTCCTAGCGGCTGTTTGGCGCACCATCCGGCCGGCGAGCTGGATGTCGTGGCCCTGCGCGCCCAGGCCGCCGCCTTCCCGGGCCTGGAGGGCATGGACCTGGCCGCTGAGGTCAGCTGCCGGCAGAGCTACACCTGGGACGAGACGCGCTGGACGCTTGGCCAAGGCTACGACACCGCCACGGGAGCCGCCTACCACGTGGTCGCCGTCGACTACGGGGCCAAGCGCAACATCCTGCGCTGCCTGGCCTCGTTGGGCTGCCGGGTGACCGTGGTCCCCGCCGATACCAGCGCCGAGGACATTCTACGGCGCCAGCCCGACGGTATCTTCCTGTCCAACGGCCCGGGCGATCCGGCGG
>JAQBHI010000115.1:0-24441 GCA_032127875.1 Acidobacteriota bacterium | reverse complement strand
GTCCTGCTTCAGCAGGGCAAGGGCCAGGACCTGGCCAGCGCCTTCGGCGGCGGCGGCACGCAGACGGCCTTCGGCCCGCGCGGCTCCGCCAACGTGCTCTCGCGCGCGACGACGTTGCTCGCGGTCATGTTCATGGTCACGAGCCTGGCGCTCACGGTCCTCCGGCCGGGCAGCAGCTCGATTCTCGACAAGATTCCGGCGACGGCTCCAAGTCCGGCCGTGCCGGTCTCCAGCACGCCACCGGTGGTTCCTTCGACCACGGCCCCGGCCGCTCCCGTCGCCTCGCAGCCCGCCGCGTCTCCGGCAGCGCAGTAGTCGCCCCGCGCGGAGCCGCGCGGGAATCCGCCGCTTCGTTGCCGAGCAGTCCACTGGGGTTCGCTCATGGCTTCTCCAGAACGCACTCGATGTGGCCGATCATCACGTCCTGGGTCCAGGGCGTCCGCTCGAGGAAGCGGCGCAGCGGCCCCGGCACGCAGCGCTTGAAGAAGCCGGTCACGTGGCGGTCTTCGCGCAGCAGCCGGAAGCCGGAACGCTCGATCCAGCCGCCCAGCTCCCGCACCGTCACGCGCTGCAGCAGGTCGTCCTGCTTCTCCTTTCCCTCCGCCGCCATCGCGATGAAACTCGTGCCGTGCTTGCCCTCCTGGAGCAGGAACGGCGCGACGCGCGCGATCAACCGGTAGGCCCGGAACGCCAGCGACCGGCCCA
Organism: Acidobacteriota bacterium; assembly: GCA_032127875.1. GTDB lineage: Bacteria > Acidobacteriota > Vicinamibacteria > Fen-336 > Fen-336 > CADEEV01. Next base: position 23,736 of record JAQBHI010000115.1, on the reverse strand, counting down.
GCAGGATATGCAGCGGGATCGGCACTACGAGCCGCGGAAAGTGTGAGCCCGCGAGCGACAGGTGCGGCGCCGTCGAGAGGTAGAGGCAGCCACCGGGTCGCAGCACGCGGCGGCATTCGGCGAGATAGACCTCGGCTTCGGAGACATGCTCGATCACGGAGTGGCTGAAGACCAGGTCGAAGGCCTCATCGCGAAACGGCAGCCGAGCGCCGTCGGCCTGGGCGAAGGCGGCGTTGGCCACGTGCTTCTCGGCGGCGAGGCGCGTGCCGGTGCCGGCAAAGCGGTCGGCGATGTCGATGCCCACGGCGAACTGCGAATCCTCGGCGAGCGAGAGCGCGGTGCCGCCGCCGCCGCACCCCGCGTCGAGAATCCGGCCGTGCACCTTGATGCCCGCGCGTTCGAGGGCGCGGATCACCTTCGCGCTGCGCAGGTATTCGAAGATCGCGTAGTGGTACTCGCTCTGAAAGCGGCAAGCGCCCGCGGCCGAGATGGCCGCGTCGTCGACGTGCCTCACGCCGCGCGGGTCCCGAAATCCGCCGCGAACTCGGAGAAGGTTCGGCCTGCCGCCGCGAGCGGGCCGGTCAGGTGCTCGAGCAGGCGGTCGAGGTCGTCGAGCAGCCGATCGATGCTGGGCTGGTCGGGGCTGTAAGGACTCCCGCCGGGCAGGAGCTCGCTCGAGTGGAAGGCGATGTTGAAGCACGGCGCACCCGCCTCGCCAAGCTGCGAGGCGAACGCCTTCATGTCGACGAGCGACGTGTACGACGGCCGCAGCCACACCGGCCGCAGGCCGAGGCGCTTGAGCGCGCCGCGATAACGCAGTGGCGGCAGGCGGACGTAGAAGGCTTCGAGGCGCTTGCCGAGCCGCGGCAGGGTGCCCGAAGACACCGGCACTTCGAGGATCCGCGCGCTACCCGGACGCGTCACGTCGGCGTAGTCGGGGCGGTAGGGCGAAGACGGCGCGCCGGCGAAGAGCGGCCCGCCCTTGCGCGTCTCATTCAGGAGCGGGTCGACGCTGGTGTCGACCGTGTAGCCCAGCTCCTCGAGCAGCGGCAGCGCCCGGGCGTCGAGGCCCCAGCGTCCGGCGCGGTAGGTCGTCGGCCGCGCGCCCAGGCGCTCTTCGATGACCTGCGTCAGCTCGCGCAACTGGCGAGACAGAAGCGGCGTGTCGAGCTGGCTCGGGAAGCGGTGGTCGTGGCCGTTCTCGGACGCGAGCGGCGGGCAGCTCCAGGGATGCAGATGGGCGCCGATCTCGCAGCCCCCCGAGCGCGCCAGCTCGCGCAAGACCGCCGCGCTTTCCTCGGCCGCCGCCATCTCGTAGCTGACCAGGTAGCTCGGGCGGATCCCGAAGCGCGCGAGCCGCGTCTGGAGCGCCGGCAGCAGGCTGGCGTTCTTCACCTGAAGCTGCCGCCGCCCCGCCTCCGACCATTGGTTGTCGGCCTCGGTGTCGATGCCCACGAGAACGACGGGCTTTTCAGGGGTTGTCGCGATACGAGTCAAGGCACCTTCTAGTGTACCGTTAGTGCCCTAGCGATGAAGTTGATCGAGGCCCTGGAGATCCTGCGGGCGGCCCCCAAGGGCGACACGCCTTCGTGCAACTTCTTCCTGGCCAGCGGCTTCACTCCTCTTCACCTCGCGAGCTTTCTCGCGGCCGAGCTGCAGCAGCGCTTGCCGGCCCAGTCCGTTCGGATGCACACCGGCCCCTTCGGCGACCTGGCCGCCCGCCTCGAAGCGCTCGAGACAGGCGGTCTGGCCGGCGTAGCCGTCGCGATGGAGTGGCCTGATCTCGATCCGCGCTTTGGCGCGCGACGGCTCGGAGGGCGTAGCGGCGATCCGGTGGAGTTGCTCGAGTCATCGCAGGCTTCGCTGGCACGCCTCGAGAAGCGGCTCGCCGGCATCGCGGAGGCGCTGCCGGTGGCGATCTCGTTGCCGAGCCTGCCCCTGCTGCCACTGTCGACGGTTCCAGGCTGGCAAGCGAGCACGCTCGAGCTCGGGCTGCACTCCCTGCTGGCCGCCTTTGCCGAACGCGTCGCACAGGCGGGCGCCCGTGTGGTGAGCGCCGAGCGCCTCGCCCAGTTGTCGCCGTCGACCCAGCGGGCCGATCTCCAGAGCGAGCTGCTCGCGGCCTTTCCCTACACCCGCCCGCACGCGTCGCGGCTCGCATCGCTGCTGGCACAGAACCTGGTGCCGCCGGCGCCCCTCAAGGGGCTGATCACCGACCTCGACGGCGCGCTGTGGAGCGGGCTTCTCGGCGAGGACGGTGTAGCGGGTGTCGCCTGGGATCTCGACCATCACGCACAGCGACACGGCCTCTACCAGCAGCTTCTGCGCAGCCTCGCGGATTCGGGCGTGCTGATCGCCGCGGCCACCAAGAACGAGGCGGGCCTGGTCGCGGAAGCGCTCGGCCGCGGCGACTTGCTGCTCCCCGCTGATCGGCTGTACCCGGTCCAGGCCCACTGGGGACCCAAGTCCGCGTCGGTCACGCGCATTCTGGCAGCCTGGAACGTCGGCAGCGACAGCGTGGCGTTCGTCGACGACAGCGCCATGGAGCGGGCCGAGGTCGCGGCCGCGCACCCAGGCCTCCTGTGCCTCGGCTTTCCCGAACGCGACGACGCCTCGCTGCTGGCCTTTCTCGATCGCCTCCGAGACCTGTTCGGGAAGCCGCGCGTTCTCGAGGAGGATCGGCTGCGCCGGGAAAGCCTGCGCTCGGCGCGCGTCGTCCGCGAGGCCGCGGCCGATTCCCCAGCGGCGCCCGACCTTTTTCTGGAGCAGGCCGAGGCGCATCTCGAGCTGAGTTTCGCTTCGGATCCAGGCGACGCGCGCGCGCTGGAGCTGGTCAACAAGACGAACCAGTTCAATCTGAACGGGCAGCGTGTCAGCGAGTCGGCCTGGCGCGCGGCGCTCGCCCGGCCCGGCGCCTTCCTGCTCAGGGCCTCGTATCAAGACAAGTACGGCCCGCTCGGCCGGATTGCGGTGCTGGCGGGATGCCGCGACGAAGCCGGCGTCCAGGTCGAGGCCTTCGTTCTGAGCTGCCGCGCGTTCTCACGACGCATCGAGCACCGCTGCCTCGAGCGGCTCTTCGCCCACTTCGACGTTCCGGAGATCGCTTTCGACTTCGCGCCGACCCCACGCAACGGACCGCTGCGGGACTTTCTCGCGGAGCTGCTCGGACGAGCGCCGGAATCCCCTACCCGCTTGCGGCGCGAGGATTTCGCGGCGCGTTGCCCGCCGCTCTACCAATCGGTGAGGGAGACCTGAGCATGGACCAGACACGGGCGCGGCTGCTGCGCTGCTTTGCCGCGGTGTTTCCCGGCCTGAGCGAGACGGCCCTGGTGAGCGCGAGCCTGGGGCAGGTCGAAGGCTGGGATTCCGTCGCCACCATCACGCTGCTGAGCCTGGTGGAGGAGGAGTTCGGGGTCGAGTTTCAGCCCGAGGACCTCGAACGCCAGACGTCCTTCGCGAGGATCCTGGATCACCTCGCGACCCGGGGGCACGCGTGAAACTGCAGATGCATCACGTCGGCATCGTGGTGAGGGACGTGGCCGAGGCTTGCGCGCTGTACGTGCGCCGCTTCGGCTACGAGGTCAAGAGCGGCGTGATCCACGAGCCGACGCAGACGGCGCATGTCCAGTTCCTGCGTCTGCCCGGCGACACGACCTACCTGGAACTGGTGGCTCCCGACGGGCCGAGAAGCCGCCTCTCCGGGGCTCTCGAGAAGGGTGGCGGCCTGAACCACGTCTGCTATGCCGTCGACGACATCGACGCCGCGTGCCACACGCTTCGGGGTGAAGGCTTGTTCCTGGTCCACGCTCCGGTGCCTGCCGTGTCATTCAAGGGCCGGCGCATCGCCTGGCTGATGGGCAAGGACCGAGTGCTCGTAGAGCTCGTAGAGCGCGGGCCCGAGGGCGAGCCCTGAGCCGCTCGTGCGTCTAGTCGCGTATCGGCCGGAGCACTGGGAGGCCCTGGCGGCCGCAGCCGGGCGCTTTGGCAAGAACTCGGCGCTGGCGCACCGACCCTTCGTCGACTACTACTACACGACGCAGCCCTGGAGCCGGCTGTACCTGCTCGAGGGCGAGGGCGGCGAGATCGAGGGCACGCTCGGCATCGACGCGATGCGCTTCGAGGCGGACGGCCGCGAGCTGCGGCTGGGCTTCGGCAACAACTTCAACGCGCTGAAACCGGGAGCGGGCGGCTACCTGTTCCTGCAGTGGATGAAGACGGCCGGCGCGGGCATCGTCTTCGGCGGCAGCGCGCAGACTCACAAGATCACGCGCTCGCGAAACTGGAGCTACGCGCCGGACGTGCCGACGTACGTGCTGAACCCGGACTACGCGGCGAGCCCGGAGGACCCGGCGTGGCGGGTGGCCGCCAAGACCGTGCTGCGGCGCGTACGGCGCCAGCGGCTGGGCCGCCTGGCCAAACGCGTCCCGGCAGGCGTACGCGAAGCAGTAAGCGTGCATGAAGAGCACGACTACACGGCCGATCTGGTCCCGGAGCGCTCGCCGTTCTCCTTTCGCTTTGCGCCGCCCCTCGATTACCTGAGCTGGCGCTACGCCACGCGCCTGAGGTTCGTACGCTATCGGTTGTTCCGGATCTTGCGCCGCGGCACGACCGCTGGCTACGTCGTGATCCAGGACTCACCGCGACGGCTGATCGTTTCCCACTGCGATGGCAGCGATGCCGAGACTCTTGCGCACGGCGTGCTGCTGGCGCTCTTGAGCGTCGGTGAAAACGACAAGCCGCCGCGCAGCGTGCTGCTGTGCAGCCTGCACCCGGCGATGCGCTGCGTCTTCGAGGCGTTCGGTTTCACGCGAGCGGGGGCTCGGCCGCTGGCCATCGGGACGCTCAAGGGCGGCCTCGAGTTTCCCCCGGACGCGGAACGCTTCCTGGTGAACCTGGACTGGGGCGACAACGGGCTCCGGCTGCCGTTTCTGGAGCAGGCCTGATTCCCGACCTGCGGTATGCTTTGACGCATCGATGATCGACGCCCAGCCGTGATGGTGGCGAAAGCCTGGTCCTGGGCGCCTCTCGCCCTCCTCGTCTGCGTTCTGGCGTCGCCGCCTGCCTCCGCCGCGGAGCCTGCCGTGCTCATGCTTTCGGGCGGCGCCTTCGACGCCAACAGGCGGTTCAACCCGGCTACGGAGTTCGGATTGCAGTGGCGTGGCGGCGGACGCTTCTGGCGCTTTGGCCCGCTGGCGGGCGTGATGGCGACCAGCGACTCCGGCTTCGACGCCTACGGCGGGTTCAGCCTCGATCTCCCCGTGGGGACGCGGCTGGTCCTCAGGGGAAGCTTCGCCCCCAGCTACTACTCGAAGGGCAACGGAAAGGACCTGCAAGGCCATCTCCAGTTCCGTTCCGGCGTCGAAGCCGGCTGGAGATTCGGGAACGAGCTGCGACTCGGTGTCGAGCTGTATCACCTGTCGAATGCGAGCCTCCAGGACCGGAACCCCGGCGAGGAGAGCCTCGTGCTCACGCTGGCGCTGCCCGCGCGCCGGGCGTTCGGGCGCCGATGAGAGCGAGGCTCACAGCGATCGCGGTTCTCGCCCTCGCGTGCTCGATGCACAGTGAGCAAAGCGCTGCCGAGGACCGAAGAACCCAATACCCTTCCTTCCTGGCGAACTCCTACTTCGAGGTCGGCGTCGGCTACATCGACTACCCGTTCTCGGCACGCCAGTTGGAGCCGGGCTTCCGGGTCGAGTCGATCGTCGTTCCGCATACGGCTGCGCGCCTCGTCCTGCTGGGCCACCGGTTCAACAAACACCTGGCGGCGCAGGTGAGTTACATGCGGCCCGTCGAGTGGGTCGGCTACAAGGACGTCAACGGCGTTCCGGCCAAGCGCACCGTCTGGATGAACCTGGCAGGCCTGACGCTGCGCGCCTCGCTGCCGCTCGCGGGGGTGCTTTCGCTCGATGGCGAGGCCGGCCTGGGCATCGTCACGCGTCGTGGATTCAAGATCGAGGGCGAGGACACTGCCATCGTCAAGGATGCGAACTACTGGAGCGCCCTGCTCGGGGGCGGCCTTCGCTATCGGCTGAGCGATTCGTGGGAGCTGGGCGCGAACGCGCTCTACTCCCCGCCCCGTGCGAGTGCGAAACAGCCACATACGCTGCTGTTGTCCGGAGGCTTTCGCTACAACATGCGGCCGCTCTCGGAGGAGCGCGTCGAGAGGAATTCACGGGCCGATTTCGTGTTCCCGAGGAACCTGGTGCAAATAGGCTACGCCTCGGATGCCCCCGGCTTCGGCGTCAATGGCTTCTTGTCGGGAGGCGCCGTGCCGATCTTCTGGGGTGGTAACGCGCAGGTCAAGCGGGGCGCGGCGTTGTTCTATCAGCGCAATTTCTTTCACACCCGCAAGATCTTCTCGTTGGACCTGGGGGCGAGCGTCGCGTACTGGACGAGCCGCGTCGATCAGAAGACTTTCTACACGGCGTCGCTGTTCCCCGTGTTGCGTTTCACACCCGTCCGCACCCGACCCTTCGACCTCTACTTCGACTACTCGCTGGCCGGGCCGACCTCGATCTCACGCGTTTCGATCGACGGCAACGATACGGGCAGCCGCTTCACGTTCCAGGACTTCATGGGTGTGGGGATCTACGCAGGCAAGGGCCGCCACGTCAACGCCGAGATCAAGATCGGCCACTATTCCAACGGAAACCTGTTCCCGCAGAACGCCGGCGTCTCGATCCCGCTGAGCTTCAACCTCGGCTATGCGTTCCACTGACCGCCGCGCTGTCGCGCAGCAGCTTCAGCAGCCGCTCGGTGGCGCGGCCATCGATGCCACAGGCCACGCGGGACAAATAGCGCGCCCGAGCGTTGGCCAGGCGCGCCTGCGTCGGCGCGTCGAAGAGCAGCGCCTGTAACGCCGAGCCTGGGTCTTCGCCCTCGGAAACGCCGAGCGCCACCCCCTCGTCCACCAGCTCGCGCAGGTTGGTGGGCATGTTGAGCAGCAGTACGCTCCGGCCGAGAGCGAGCGCTTCCACGGCCGAGAGCGATTCGACCGTCACGAGCGCGTCCGACGCATGCAGCATTTCGAGCAGGCTCATGTCCGCAGGCGCGAGCCGTGTGCGGCTCGACGGCATCGCTCGCAGCACGGCCAGATAGGCGACCGCGCTCTCGGCCGGGTGGGGCTTGACGACGCACCGCATCCTGCCGGCCGACTCCACGGCCCGGACCAGCGCGGCAAACGCGCTGCCGATCGACTGGTATCGGGCGATGCCTCGAAAGCGGCTGGCGACCACGATCAGCCGCTCCTCGTTCGTGGCCCCGAGCCGGCGGCGAAGGGATTCGCGATCCCACTCGCGTGTGGTGCTGACGATGGCGTCGAACTTCGGACTGCCCGTGAGCACGAGGCTCTGGGGCGGGTAGCGCCCTCGCTCGAGCAGGAACTGCTTCGCCGCCTCGCCGAACAGGGCCGTGCGATCCGGCAGCGGGCAGTCGGCCTCGTCGGCATCGTGCCGGTACGAGAAGTACTTCGGGTAGAGAATCCCGTGCTGGATCGCGACGCTTCGCACGCCGGCCGCGCGGCAGGCCGCTAGCGCGACCCGCCCCAGACCGCTCGACTCGGCATACAGGCACAGCGTAGCCGGCTGGATCGCGCCAAGCACCGCCGAGAGCTCTTCGTAGGTCCTTACTGCCCAGGGCAACTGAAGAAGCAGCGTGCCCGCCAGGTCAGGACCCGAGACGTCGGCGAACGACACCTCGCGATGCGAGAAGGCTTCCCGCATGGCGCTGCTGCCCGCCAGGCGGCGCCACAGCGCGCGAATCTCCCGCGTCGCGCGGAGCACCTCGCAAAACACCCCTCCGCGCGTGTATCGGCTGAGCGATACGTATGGCGCTGAGCCGGGCCGGAGCCGGACCCACTCACGCGCGGCATCCCAGAACCCGCGCTCGCGGAAGGGAGCCTGCGGCCCCACTCCGACGACACAGGCCTCGAGAGCAGGATCCGCCGCGACCTCCGGAAGCAGGCGATCGAAATAGTGTTCCCTGCCGTCGCGCCAGAAAGCCGCGTGCGAGAGGAACAAGAGACGCGGATGAGCTGCTGCCCGAACCGGCGGCCTGCCCGAGAGCAGCGCCTTCACGACCGTGGCGAGCGTCTTCACGGTGTTGGCATGGCTCGCCAGGGAGGTTTTCAGGGTTCGCAACGCCACCGGCAAGGCAGGAATCTGGCGCGGACCGTGAAACAGGATGCCGCGGGCCAGGCAGGTCCGCCCCAGCAGGATCGCCTCGAGGATCGGCAATCCCTCGACCTCGACCTCCGTCGGCGCCTCGCGTTCGAGCAGTCGGTGAAAGGTCTCGATCAGCCTGACGAAACGTGTCGACTGCGCCGTGTAGTAGAGGTAGATCTCGGCGAACCACCAGAGCGAGACGCCTTTCCACTGGGCCAACTCACGAAAGGACCGGCCGTCGATCAGGGGCCGGCGGCCCCAGGCCTTCGTCCAGGCCATCGCGGCTTCGTCGATCGCGTCCCGCTCCTCGGAGGTGAGTGCGAGTTCGTCCCAGATCAACAACCGAGCGCCCTCGACCTCACGTCGGCGAGCGGCGTCGCAGCGGCTTCGAGTGCAGAAGACGAGGGTCTTGTTCAAGGGCACCATTCTAGCGGAGCGCCCGATTCCTGCTTGACAGCTCGCGCCGGCGCCCCTAGCCTCGCTGCACACGGGAAAGCGAGGGGCCCATGATCTGTCCGCATTGCGGTGCGGAGGTGCCTTCGGGCAGCGTCTTCTGTACGCGCTGCCGCAAGCGGGTCGTGATCGCTTCGGGAGCCGCGGGCTCGGACCCGCAGCGGGTGGCCGTCGCGCCCGCCGAGGCCTACGGCTACGCAGAGCCGCTCGAACGCCGCCGCCCGGCCGGCATCACTGCGATCGCCATCCTCGAGTTCTTGAGCGGCCTGATGCTGCTGGGCATGGCCGGCGTCTCGTTCTTCCTCGTTGCTCAGGGCGAGCAGCAGCCCCGGCTGGTGATTGCGGGTCTGGGTGTCGTGTATATCTTCCTGGCCTTGCTCAAATTCGCCGCCGGCTTCGGGCTCTTCGGACTTCATTCCTGGGGCCGCGTTCTCGAGATCGGGCTGTGCGTGATCGGGTTGCTGGGGATCCCCTGCGGCACGATTTTGTCCGTCGTCGTGCTGCTCTATCTGTTCAAACCGGGCATCAAGCTGCTCTTCTCAGGCCGGGAGGTGGAAGCGCTCTCACCGGCCGAGCAAGGCGAAGTCGCCGCGGCGCTTCAGTCGAATGCGCTGGTGTACGTCCTGATCGGCCTGGTCGTCGCCATCCCGATCGTCGTGGCCGTGATCGGCATCTTCGCGGCGATCGCGATCCCCAGCCTGCTGCGGGCCAGGGTGTCGGCGAACGAAGCGGCCAGCGTCGGCGACCTGCGCACGATCATCTCGGCGGAGGCCGCCTACCAATCGGCCAACGGCGGCTTCTATGATCGGCCCGAATGCCTGCAGGCGCCCACGCAGTGCATCCCCGGCTATGCGCCCGGCGCACCGACCTTCCTCGATGCCAGCTTCGCGAGCGCGACGCGTCACGGCTACAAGCTCACCTTCCACGCGGGCGACCCGGTCGCGCCCGAGGCGCTGGCGGGGGGAGCCTATTCGCGCTCGAGCCTGACGCAGTTTGCCTACACGGCAGTGCCTTCGAGCCGGAACCAGACCGGCGTCCGCTCCTTCTGCGGCGATGCCAGCGGTCAGATCTTCGCGTGTCCGGATGGCCGCGAACCGCCGGTCGAGGCGGGTCACTGCGCTGCCGGCTGTGCTCCGCTGCAATGAACCTCCAAGACGTCGCGGCGCGTCCGCTCAGCGCGGCCCAAGGGGCCTTGGTGAACGAGGCCATCGCACTCGTAACACCCGAGCTCTACGACAGCGGAAGGACTTTCCCAGAAGGCTGGCGCAACCGCGTCCGTGAGGAGTTCACTCGCAATGAAGCCATCGAGATCTTCGAGTCTCTCGGCCCGGCTCCGGACGGACGGCTTCTGCCGAACTGCAACTGCGCCACGGACGCCGATTGCACGGCCCCGAGGACGTGCAAGATCGCTGCCTGCAGCGTGACAGCCTCCGGGTGCGGCCCGGGTGGCGCGGACCAGTGCAATGAGCGGTGTCTCCTGTAGAATGTGAGCGGCGCTTTGACGGTCGCGGTGCAGCGGGACTGCTTGACCGTGACGCGGCCGGCGGATCGGTGCTCCGCACAATTCCGATCCGCCGGTCATCATCTGGGCGTCGCTGACAAGGTCTCCGGCGAGGAGGAGTTCCGACGGAGCAATCCACGTGAACCGAAGCGTCCTATGCATTGTTCTGACGCTCTGCGCCGGTGCAGGCGGGGAATTGCGCGGGCAGGAGCCGAGGCCGGGTGATCGTCAGAGGGCAGCGGCCTTGTTCCACTCCGGGCAGGAAGCGCTCAGGGCCGAAGACTCTCGCGCCGCGGAGGAGTCCTTCAAGGCAGCCATCCGGGTCGATGAGCGCTTCGCCGCAGCCCACTGCGCTCTCGGCCAAACCTACATGGCGACGCGGCGCTACGCTGAAGCCGTCCAGGCCTTGACGGCCTGCAAGACGATCCGCCTGGAGGACGCGCAACGTCGCGCGACTGAAGCGGCGGCTTCCGACCTGCAGATTCAAGACGAGATCCAGGACTTGAGGGACTTGATCCGCCGGATCGAGGCGCTGAACGATGCTACCCGCCAGACCGACATCACGAGACTCGAGGCACGGCTCCGTGGACTGGAGGTGCAGCGGCGGCTGGAGCTTCCGCGGCCGACGGTCCCTGCGGAAATCTCGTTCGCCTTGGGAACAGCGTACCTCAGAAACGCGCTGCTGAGGGAGGCTGAGCGCGAGTATCTGGATGCGCTCGAGGCGCGCCCGCAGTACGGTGAGGCGCACAACAACCTCGCCGTCGTCTACATGGGGCTTGCCGACTGGGACAAGGCCAGGCAGCAGGCTGCAGAGGCGGAGAAAGCGGGCTTCGATGTGGCGCCCCAGATGAAGAAGGACATCGAGGCACGCAAGCCCCCGGCGCCGATCGCTCCAGCGAGCCCGCCGGTCCCGGCGCCGTCCGTGGCGGCGGCCGATGACTCGAAGCTTTCGATAGAACACGCTGCGCTCGGCTGCACCCTGGCTTCTCGGTTCCCGCGGGTAGAAGCCAGGATCGGGCCAACCGAAAGCGTGGAACGGGCCTGGGTTCGCTTTCGTAGCGACCCGAAGGACGGCTGGTACGCGGTGCCGCTTCGCTTGGAGGGCGCCCTGCACGTCGGGCTCTTGCCGAAGCCGAAGTGGCTGCACAGCTTCGCGTACTACATCGAGGCCGTGGACCGCACAGCCGCGCCGACCAGGACCCCCGAGTACTCGACGACGGTCGTCGAGCGCGCCGAGAAGTGTCCGGAGAGCGAGTTGGCGCCGTCTCTCGCGGAGGCCACCGGGTTGATGGTGGAGAGGCCACCGGGAACGGCGCGGAAGGAAAGGAAGACCGTACCTCCCGGCTTCAGCAGCCGCGGCACCAGCGGGGACATCGGGGCCTTCGACTTGTCGGCGCGCACAGCAGCGCTGGTCACGGGAGGCGCTCTTGGCGCGATAGCGGTGCCAGCGCTGACCTTGGGTGGTGACCCCGTGGGTGAGGCCCGCGCCCTGGGACCTGCATTGAGTTACAACGTGATCTTCAGGAGCAGCGTGCCGCCCCAAGGGAGTCAGGTCTCGCTCAGTCGAGGATCCCTGACGATGCTGCTGACCGTCCAGGAAATCGTGAACCGTACCTCTATTGACTTCAGGAGGCCCGCGTTCATCAGGGTAGACTTCTTTGGCGCTAACTCCTCGGCAGCCTGCATCAACATCCTCTTTCGAGGCGGCTCACCCGCCAATTTCGTCCAGGACTTCGTGGTCAGCGGTCCTCTGGCGGCGTCGGCTGAATGCAGCCTCCCGTTCACGACGACCCAAGTCGCCGCTTCCCTACTGACCGAGGGCCGCGCACTCTATCCCGGTACCTCACCGTTCCCACTTGGAGTCGCCTACACGTTCGTGCGGTAACGATTTCCGCGGCGCTGCAGCCAAACGCGCTCGGATACGTCCTGATCGGCCTGGTCGTCGCGATCCCGCTCGTCGTGGCTGTCATGCATGCAATCAGCCTTGCAGTGATCCCCGGGTACGCGCCCAACGCGCCGACGTTGCTCGATGGCGGCTTCGCGAACGCGACGCCACTGCGCTGCCGGCTGCCCTCCGCTGGATTAGGGCGAGCTCGGACTCGGCGCGGCGGCGGCGGCCGTGGACGCCACAGCGGGCGGCGCCACGACCGTGAACTGCTGGCGAATCTGGATGCTCTTAACCGCAATCTCGTCCTTGATGTTCAGGACGAACTCGTAGACGCCAGGTTCGTAACGCTCGAGCGGTGTGCCGACCAGCCGTGAGAGCTTGCCCAGCGAGGTCGGATTGATGACGGTTGGATTCACGCGTGCGCGCGGCAGGCCATCGGCGTCCATGATGTCGTAACCGGCGCTGGCCTGTGGCATGCCCGAAGTCTTGTCCCTCTCGGCGCCGTAGACCGAGAACTGCGCGTACAGCGTGACACCCGACGGGAATTCGCGGCGCGCGAGAAAGGACGGCCGCGGCGCGCCCGAAGCGGCAACCTCGCTCGTCACATCGAGCGCGTCGGTCAGGTTCAGGGTCGAGGCGCGAAACTCGGCCGGGTCGGGCACGTCGAACTCGTGGATCACGGTCCCGACGCGACCGCTGTTCTTGTCGCGCACCACCAGCTTCGCCTGATAGCCGCCGGGAGCCAGCTCGAAGTCGCGCGACATCGAGAACCACGTCTGATCGAGCTTCTCCTTGGTCTTCGGGAGCAGCTTCATCTCGATCTTCTGGTTGTACTGAAAGAACTCTCCGGTTTCCCGATGCGCGACGACCATCAGAAATTCGAGCGAGTCGACGAAGCGGCCTTCGGCCTCTTCGAACGCGAAACCGCGGATGTCCACGTCGGCCGCGACCAGCGCGTTGAGTTTTCCGAGCAGCGCCTCGTCGAAGGCGTAGGCGGTCATCCGGATCGGGACGCGGTCGAGCTCGAAGGGCGAATCGAGGGCCTCCTGGATGGCGGGATCGTTCTCCCCGGGCTTGCTCGGCCTTCCCGACTTGCCATCGAGCGGTGCGTAATAACCCTTGCGCGCGCGGACGTTGGTCCCCTTTCGCGGAACCTTCACCTGGATCTTGCGGAAACGCCCGTCCTGCTTGGTGTTCGTCGGGTTGTACCCGATCAGGTAGTAGCTCTGCGTCTCGCTCGCGATGCGGCCGATCGCGGCGGCCAGGTCGTTCGTGTTCTTGACCGTGAAGCCGCCGGTGTCCGAAGCGAGGCTCTCGGCGCCTTCAGAAGCCTGCGCGGTGTCGAGCAGCGCCGAGCCGAGGTCCTGGTTGTCGGTGCCGGAGCCTCCGAACTCGGCGGAGTAGAAGTCCGAGAGGCCAGTGAGACCGCGGCTGTCGACGAAGTAGATCGCCGTGTTGCCGCGGCGCGAGGCCTGCACGACGTCCTTGAACTCAGAGAGGTTGGGATCGTAGATGAAGCCCTGCGAGACGAGGATCATCGACTTGCGGCCCTTCGTCGCCTGGAGGGAGTCGAGCACGCGGCGCATCACCTCGAGCGTGATGCGGTTGCGACTGACTGACTTGAAGTACATCTCGGAGGCGCGGCCGCGTACCAGCGGGTCGCCCAGGGTGTTGCTGCCGCCGCGTCCGCGCCCCTGGCTCGGCGACGCGCCCAGGCTCTCGAAGCGGCGTGACACGCGGCCCATCACGTCCATGTCGTTGTAGACCTGGATGCGCATGGCCTCGTAGTCCGACATCCGCTCGGGGCCGAACTCGGGCTGCAGCCGGCCATCCAGGCGCTTCAGCAGGTTGATCAACTCCTCCTTGCCCGCTTCCATCCGAGTGCTCCACCAGGCGCCGCCGCCGGTTGCGACTAGCGAGACGCGATCGCCTTCGCGAACCCCAGTCTTCAAGAACGAGGCCGCGGCGGCCTTCGCCTGGATGCCCTGGAAACGCGTCATCTGGATGTCGTCGAAGACCAGAATGAAGGTCCGCCCGGTGCGATCCTCGCGGCGCTGGTTGGAGGAGATGATCGGCCTCGCCGTGGGTTTGGCCGCAGGCGCCGCGGGGAGCTCGACGGACTCGAAGCTCACGATCTCCTGCGGCTTGCCGTCCTCGAGCACTGTGAAGTCGGCCTGCGTCAGGCCCTTGATTGGCATCCCCTTCTTGTCCACGACGACGGTGTCCACGATGACCTGCTCGACGCCCGCCGCGAAGGTTGGCGTCCCGGCCGGCAGGGGCGCGGGCGACGGGGAAGGGCTCGGGGCAGGCTGCTGGGCGGCCAAAGAGGCCGCCGGGATCAGCACGAGGCAGAACAAGGTCAAGCAGTTCATGGGATTGAGTACGAGTCCTCCAAACCTCGATTTTGTCCACAGGCCTCTGGAAAAGTCCACTTGACAGGCCTGTGCGGCTTTACTGACGAGCGGCTCTACGCGGCCAAGGCTGCGGGCCGCAACCAGGTCTGCTATTTCAGCATGACCGTCTCTCCCAGGCTTCCCCGCCCCGGTGAACCCGTCAAGCCGGCGTAGGTAGGGCGGGAGGTTACCGAAGCCGAGCACCGCCCGCGCCCTTGGGGCTCCCCCCCGCCGCTCCGCGCCTCGCTCCGCCCCGAGCAAATCTGGTGCAGCGGCCCGGTTATACTTGTTCAGGCGAGCTTCGATGAGATCCATGTCTGCACCAATCTCGCCGTGATGCCGATCGATCAGGTCGTGTTCGCTTGTCGGCACAACGCGGGCCGTTCCCAGATGGCTGCCGCGTTCTTCAATCACCTCGCGGATCCGAAGCGAGCCAAGGCGCTGTCGGCCGGCACGACACCGGCGGAGCGGGTTCACCCGGAGGTGGCGGCGGCGATGGGCGAGCTGGGGTTCGATCTCGCCGGGGTGCAGCCGCAGCGTCTGACGCCTGAGCTGGCCGCGGGATCCTGCTGTCTCGTCACGATGGGCTGCGGGGAGGAATGCCCGTACCTGCCGGGTCTAGAGATGGAGGACTGGGCGCTCCCGGACCCCAAGGGCCAGCCGCTCCAGAAGCTCCGCGAGATCCGCGATGAAATCCGGCGGCGCGTCGAGCAGTTGATCGAGTCCAGGAAGTGGGGCCGCTCCTGAGACGGATCCGCGCCCAAGCGAGCCTGCTCCTCCTGGGCCTGGCAGCGTG
This sequence comes from Acidobacteriota bacterium, assembly GCA_032127875.1. Classification (GTDB taxonomy): domain Bacteria; phylum Acidobacteriota; class Vicinamibacteria; order Fen-336; family Fen-336; genus CADEEV01. Next base: position 8,543 of record JAQBHI010000115.1, on the reverse strand, counting down.
CGCGTCCCCCGCTGCGAGCCTGCCGCCGACCCCCGAGCTTAGCGTCTGCGGCGATGCCCGCGTGCAATCCGGGGAAGAATGCGACGACGGCAACACGAACGAGCAGGATGGATGCCTGCGCAGCTGCTTGCTGCCGGCTTCCTGGGTCTCGAGCGATCCCCACATCCACTCTCACGGCTGCAGCGGGGACCTCTCACCGAAGGAGTTGCTCGAGGTTTCGAACGCGCGTGGAACCCAGGTGACCGCGGCCCTCGTCTGGGGTGACGGCTACGATGACGACAAGGGCTACTTCACGGGCCGCGACGACCCGGCCTCGCGACCCGGCAACATCCTGCACTACGACATGGAAATCTCGGCTTTCCCTGCGGCCGACTCCGGCCATCTACTGCTGCTCGGCCTCAATTCGATCCGCTTCTCACCCGATCCCTTCCACAGTCCGCACTCCGGGATTCCGGTCGCGGACTGGGCGCTCGGACAAGGGCCACGCGGCGTCGTCGGCATGGCCCACGGCCAGTTCTGGCCCCCAGACGGCAGCTTCCCCCGGCCACCCGTGGCGTGCTGCATGCCGTGGGACTTCATCCCGGATGCCGTGCTGGGGAGAGCGAGCTTCATCGAAACCGAAAGGCGTGACGACGGCCCGCCCGTCGATCCCGGCACCGACAAGCTCTTCACCACGCTCCAGAACGCGGGCGTGCGTGTGGCCCTCGCCGGCGGAAGCGACTACCCGTGCATCCACCACTTCATCGCCGACCAGACGCCGCGGACGGATGTCCGGCTCGAGGGCGAGATCAGCTACGAGCGATGGCTCGAGGCCTTGAAGCACGGCCGGAGCGCGGTGGTCGTCGGCGGACCCGGCAACCACCTAGACATGCGTGTCAACGGCTTCATCCTCGGTGACGAGCTCCGGGTGCGCTCCGGTAGCACCGTCCGCCTCGACATCGAGGCCGCGGCGCCCCTGGCGGAGACAGTGCAGATCCTGGCCAATGGCGCTCCGGTAGCGAGTGTGGCGCTCGATCCCGGCCACCAGTCGGCAAGCGTCAAGCTGGGGATCACGCGCAGCGTCTGGCTTTCCGCGATGAGCCCGTTCGCGAAGACGAGCCCCATCTACGTGGTGGCCGACGGAGCGCCGATCCGGGGCCCGGCGAGCGACATCTGCTACCTGATCCGGTACCTGGACCACCTGACCGGACTCGTGCGCAGCCGCAAGCTCGACCTGGCTCCCGAGACTGATCTGGCGGTGGCCGAGTACGCCCGCGCACGCAGCGAACTGCTCATCCGCTTCAACGAGGCAGGCGGAACGACGTGTTCCTAGCGGCTCGGCGCGTCCTTACTCCACCTTCACGAGGACCTGGCCGTCCTCGATTTTCACGTCGAACCTCTGCACCTTCAGTTCGGGGTTGGCCGTGTTGACGCCAGTCGTGACATCGAAGGTCCAGGCATGCCAGGGGCAGAGAACCACGGGTCCATCCAGGACGCCCTGGCCGAGCGGGCCGCCTCGGTGAAGACACAGGTTCGAGAGCGCGTGGAAGGCGCCGCCGACGTTGAACAGCGCCACGGGCCTGCCACCCGCCATCACTTCGCGGCAGGAACCAGGAGCCAGCTCGCCAGCGTCGATCACGCGCACGAACTCGGACATCGCCACCTCTCATCAGAGTCTAACCCACGCGGGATCCTCAGAGGCCTGGGCGCAGGCCTCGCGCTCGTGCTACTGCTGGCGCCACGCTTGCCGGCCGAGACCGAATCGCGTCTCGTCCCCTTCTCGCTTCCCGACCTCCAAGGCCGGACCTGGACGCCCGCCGCCCTGCTGGGCAAGACCGCACTCGTGAACGTGTGGGCCACCTGGTGCGCGCCCTGCCGTGACGAACTGCCGTTCGTCCAGAAGCTCCACGAGCGCCTCGCGGCCCGCGAGGACGTGATCGTGCTGTCGATCAGCATCGACGAGAAGCCGCAGCATGCGAGGCGGTTTGCGAAGAAGTACGGCCTGACCTTCCCGGTGTTGCTGGCGCCGGAGTTCGTCGAGAGCCACTTTCTCTCGACCGGGCTCGGCATCCCTGTGAACTGGCTCGTCGATCCTGACGGCGTGATCCGCCGCAAGCCGGCCCGCTTCGATAAAGATGGCGAGGCCTGGCTCGCCGCCGTCCTCAAACAGCTGGAGGCGCCTCCCGCTCCACTCGCAAGGTAGTCGCCAGGGCGTGGCAGTGGCTGGACGTCGCCACGAGGTAGCTTCGCGACCCCGCGGCCAGTCCCCCGAGGACCGCATCCCGCGCTGCCAGGATGTCGCCGACCGGGATGCTGCCGACACCGTGGGCAAAGTGCAGCGACCGGAAGACGATGCGCCCATCCACGGCATCGGGAATGTGCGGCGCCTCGAGATCCCCAGCGAGACTCCAGGACCTTTCGGCGCGCGTGTGCGGACAAAGCGCCGGTTCGATGCACGTGGGCGGGCAGAGCCACGCGGCGCAGGACAACGCCCGATCGCCGTGGGCGACGCTTGCCTCGAACGGCAGGCCGCGCGGCGTCAGCGGCGCGCCGCGGACGGCCGACCCGCCAGAGCGCAGCACCTGGCGGCTCAGCCACTCGAGCAGCACGTGGGGCGCCCAGTGGTAGGGAACGAGTTGAGCGCCCGGCGGCAGCGCGTCGAGCTGCGTCTCCAGCCAATCCACCCAATCGGCCACCGCGAAGCGCACCCGCGGGTCGGCCCCGAACTCGCGCGACGCGGCGCAAGCGGGCGCCCGGTCGATGACGTCGATGCGTTCTACTTCCAGCCTGCCGGCGCGAGCAGCGCGGAGCAGCTGGCGCACGTACAGCGCCCCTTCGGCGCCGCCCGAGATCACCGCAAAGTGCGACAAGGCGGCTACCGCGATTCCGCCAGCTTCTTCACGCGCGCCGAGAACGCCGCGAACATCTTCCGCCCCTTCTCGGTCTCCGTGGCGACCCATTCGGCGTTGCCGAAGGCCGTCGGCGAGGTCTCGCGCCGGATCGACTCGAGGTAGGGGTGCAACTTGGCGAAGAGGAACATGCCTTCGCCGTTCGATTCGAGAAAGAAATCGGGGTTCACGATCCCGTGGCGCACGATCCCGTACACCATCTCCCAGTAACTCGACACCTGTCGGAAGGCGGCGTTCAGCGGGTGCTCGAGCTTCGCGAACGCCTGAACGTCCTCGTAACTCTTGGGCCAGAACTTGCCGGCAACGGCGTGGCGCGAGTCGCGCATCACGCTCTCGCGGCGCGCCTCGTAGAGGCGCAGGACCAGGTCGGCATCTTGGTAGTCGGCTCTTTCCTTGGACATCGGACTCCTTCGGGCTTGGCGAGACAAGCTCAGAGATAGTTATTTAAAAAGGCGAGCGTCCGGCGCCAGCTCTTGTCCGCGGCGGCGCGGTCGTAGATCCCGGGCCGGGTGTCGTTGAAAAAGCCGTGTCGGGTTCCGGGATAGTGGTGAAAAGCGTAGCTCCGGTTGCGCGCGCCGAGCGCCGCCTCGAGCTTGGGGATCCCTGCGTTGGCGAATGCGTCGTCTTGTGCCCAATGCCCGAGCACCGCCGCGCGCAGTTTGTCGAAGTCGTAGCTGACCTTCGAGTGGTTGCCGTAGTAGACGACACAGGCCTTGACCGCCTCGCCGTTCGAGCAGGCCGTGAACAGGCTGAGCGCGCCACCCATGCAGAAACCCACCGTGCCCACGGGCGCCCCCGTCTTCTCGGCCACAAACGCCACCGCGCCCCGCAGGTCTTCTTCCGCGCGCGCGATGCTCAGGGCCATCAGCAGCTTGCCCGCTTCGTCCGGAGACCTCGTCACCTTGCCGTGGTACAGGTCCGGAGCCAGCGCCACGAAGCCGGCGTCGGCGAAGCGATCGGCCACGGAGCGGATGTGTTCGTCGAGGCCCCACCACTCCTGGATTACGATGACGCCGCGCCCGCTGCTCTTGTCGACAGGCGGCTCCGAGAGATAGCCCGGGCAGCTGGCCCCGTTTGCGGCAAATGTGATCGGCGCGCCCATCGCTCTTCATCATAGGCGCGGGGGCGGGCGCTTGCACTTGCCCAGGAACTCCCCAGGATGGCGAGGGCGGTGTCTAGCGCCGCCGGATTCGGGAGCGGGCCGCGCGCAGGGCGGCCCGTTCCAGCGGATGGTCGGCAGACGAGAACTGTACGCGCTCGCCCGGGAACTCCTGGGCGAGGCGCAGAAACGAGGCGAGGTGCAGCGCGTCAAAGCCCCGCAGCCGATGACGTTCCGCGAGGTCTCCCGCCCTCCTGGCCAGGGAGCTGGACACGTCGAGCGCCAGGACGCGGGGCCAGTCGGCTTCGAATGCTCCCTTTGCACGACGGTGAGCGGCGGCGGTCAGGCTCCGCTCACGCCGCCGTCGAGCCAGCGCGGCCCGCGCCTCGGCGTACGTCACGACCGACGTGGCCACGAGCTCGGCCTGGTCCACGAGCCGGCGTACGTCGGCCGAGCCTGGCTCCGCCACGTAGAGCTTCACCAGGCTGCTCGTGTCCAGGTACAGGATCAGCGCCGGTCCTCGATGACCGCGGCCGACACCAGGCCGGCCTTCGGTCGCGGAGCCCCGGAGAGTCCCTTCGGCTTGCCGCCATGCCAACTGGCGACTCCCTGGCGTACCAGCGTCCGGGCGAGCTCCGCGCTCCGCCCCCCCGCGACGGGACCCAGCTCGCCGATTGGCTTTCCACGATCGGTGATCACGAGCGACTCTCCGTCTCGGACGCGGCTCAGATATTCGCTCAGGTTGTCCCGCAATTCACGCACGCCCACGCTAACCAAGGCCTTCCTCCATGTAGCCACATACTAACATCGATGTGGCTACATCCGGAGCGCGGACCCGACCCGATCGTAGCTCGGACGCTCCTGGGCGCGAGACCTCGTGTGTTCACCCGAGCTTGGATACGAGGTACAAGACGCCGGCCCGCCGTCCGAAGCCGTAGGCGTAGGACTCTCCGTCGGGCGTCACCAGAATGCGGTATTGACCCTGGAGGTCGCTGGGGGCCGAGCGGCCGAGCCGGTTCCAGGGCCGCGCGCGTCCGCTCGCCACTTCGATGCGCTCGATCCGGGGAACCTCTAGCGCTGCCGGCTAGAGTCGTCGGGCGCGCAGGATGCGAACCGGCGGTGTGAGCTTCTGGTCCTCGGCGGGCGCCGCCTGGATCCTGCGGACTACGTCCATTCCCTTCACGACATGGCCGAAAGCCGCGAACCCCTGACCGTCTGGATTCCGCCTGCCGCCGAAGTCCAGCTCCGGCTGGTCGCCGATGCAGATGAAGATGTCGGACGTGGCCGTGTCCGCCTCGGCCCGCGCCATGGACAGCGTGCCGTCCTTGTGGCGCAGGCCCGTGTCGCGCGTGCGCTCGATCGCAATGGCTGGGAAGTCGTCCTGCTCCCGCTCGGGCGCGACGCCGGCCTGGACCACTTCGATCTTCACGGGGCTTTGCGGCTGGTTGCCGAGCGTGACCGTGCGATGGAAGCGGCCGCCGTCGTAGCGGGTCGCATCGACGTAGTGCAGGAAGTTCGCGGCGGTCGCGGGGGCCTTGACGGAGTCGACCTCGAGCTCGATCGCGCCCAGCTCCGTCTGGATCAACACGCGGACCGGTCTTGGACCCGAGGACGGCGCTGCCAACACCGACGTGGCGAACAGGACGCGCAGAAGCATGGGTGCGCTCCTAGGTGATGGCCAGCATGCGATCGAGAGCAATACGGGCGTCGCGCGCGACGTCTTCCGGAACGCTCACGCGGTTCACGATCCGCCCCTCCAGCAGCGCCTCGAGGCACCACAGCAGGTGCGGCGGGTCGATGCGGAACATCGTGCCGCACAGACAGAAGCAGTCGTCGAGGGCGACCACTTGCTTCTCCGGCGCCAGTTCGCGCGCCATCCGCATCACCATGTTGAGCTCGGTGCCCACCGCCCATTTGCTGCCGGCAGGACTCTCCTGGATCGTCTTCAGAATCCCTTCCGTCGATCCGACGGCATCCGCCTTCTGGGCGACCTCGAAACGGCACTCGGGATGCACGATCACCTGGACACCGGGGATCTGCTCGCGGCGGAGATCGACCATCTCCGGGGTGAAGCGGTTGTGGACGGAGCAGTGGCCCTTCCACAGCAGGATGCGCGCGTCGCGCACCTGCTCGTCGTCCAGCCCGCCGTGGTCTTCGTTCGGATCCCAGACCTTCATCTCTTCGAGAGGAATCCCCATCCGATAGCCGGTGTTGCGGCCGAGGTGCTGGTCCGGGAAGAACAGCACACGCCGCTTGCGCGCGAAGCCCCAGTCGATCACGGCGCGCGCGTTCGACGAGGTGCAGACGGCGCCGCCGTTGCGGCCGACGAAGGCCTTCAGGTCCGCAGTCGAGTTCATGTAGGTGACGGGCACGACGTCGTCGCCGATCACGCGCGTGACGTCGTCCCAGCAGTCTTCGACGTGAGAGATCTCGGCCATGTCGGCCATCGTGCAGCCGGCGTTCATGTCGGGCAGCACCACCTGCTGGTGCGCGCCCGACAGGATGTCGGCCGACTCGGCCATGAAGTGGACGCCGCAGAAGACGATGTACTCCGCCTCCGGCCGCGAGGCCGCGGCCTGGGCGAGCTTGAACGAGTCGCCACGCAAGTCGGCGTGGCGGATCACCTCGTCGCGCTGATAGTGATGGCCGAGAATCACCAAGCGTCGGCCGAGCGCGCGGCGGGCTTGCGTGATTCTCTCGGCCAGTTCCTCGGCGGGGGCCACGCTGATCGCCTCGGGCAAGGCGGCCTGCAACATCAAGCCATTATAGTCCGCGGTCTAGAACACGAAGACGCGCAGGACGCGGATTTCGGTGTCGTCGCCGAAGCGGACGAACGCGGCCCAGTTGCCGCGGGCGTCATTCCACTTGAGGGTGGGGCCGACGAGCCAGCTCCAAGCGCCCTCGGTGTGGAGGAAACCCGTGGACACGCCGAGTTCCGCGCGGCCCATGACACGGGTCAGATCAAGCGCATCCGCGAAGTCGTAGGCGGGAACGTCGCCACCCAGGCGGATGAAGTGGCCAAGAAAGCCGACGCTCTTGAAGCCGCCACGGTCGATCGCGAGGAGCGCGCCCAGCGTCACGCCGGCCTCGTCATTCTCCTTGCCAAAGACCGCGTAGGCGATCGGCGTGACGATGACACCGGCCGTCGGTTTCCACTGGTGGCCAACGCCCAGGTACAACTCGTTGACGCCGGGCACGCCTGTATAGAGCGCATCCAGGACCAGGCCGCCCTTGAAGGTGTGGCTCAGGTCCACGAAGCGGTACTCGGTCTGGAACCCGTAGCGGCCCTCGAAGATCGTCTGCGCCCGGGCGGGCGCCACGAGCAACAGCAGCGACGCGAGCGTCAGGCCGTGGCGCATAATCGCGGGAGTGTCACAGACCCGCGCCGAGCGCGTCAAGGCAGCAGCGATCGAAGCGGGCTTCGATCTCGTCGGCATCGCGCGGCCCGAGGCGCCGGAAGAGCTGGCGTTCTTCGCGGAGTGGGTGGCGCGCGGCTACGCGGGCGAGATGGGATACCTCGTCTCGCAAGCGGCACGCCGAAGCGACCTGCGCGTCGCCTTCCCCTGGGCGCGCTCGGTCGTCTGCGTCGCACTCCAGTACGACACGCCGCAGCCCTACTCCACGCAGGCGCCGCACGAGCGCGGTTGGATCGCGCGCTACGCCTGGGGCGACGACTACCACGAAGTGATGACGGCGATGCTCGATCGCCTGACGGCGCTGCTCAGCGCCGAGCTGGGTCCGTTTCGATCGCGTCGCTACGCTGACACCGGGCCGATCGCGGAGAAGGCCTACGCAGCGGCCGCGGGCCTTGGCGCCTATGGCAAGAACACCTGCCTGCTGGATCCGGAGCACGGCTCGTGGTTCTTCCTGGGCGAGCTGGTGACGGATCTCGAGCTCGAGGCGGACGTCCCGCGCGCCGACATGTGCGGCACGTGCACGGCGTGCCTCGACGCCTGCCCCACCGGCGCATTCCCCGCGCCTTACGTGCTCGACGCCACGCGTTGCATCAGCTATCTGACGATCGAGACGAAAGGCGCGATTCCCGAGGCATCGCGCGAGGGCGTAGGGCGGCATGTATTCGGCTGCGACATCTGCCAGGACGTGTGCCCCTGGAATCACAGGCGCCGGCAGCGCGCGGGCGCGGCCTTCGAGGCGCGCGAGGGCTTGATGGCGCCCGACCTGGCCGAGCTGGCGGGTCTCACGCAGGCCGCCTTCAGCAGTCGCTTTCGCAAGAACCCGGTGAAACGCGCCAAACGCCGCGGGCTGCTGCGCAATGTCGCGGTCGCGCTGGGCAACTCGGGCGATGCCTCGCGCATGCCTCTGCTCGAGCGCCTCGCGGCAGACGACGACCCCTTGGTCCGCGAGCACGCGGAGTGGGGACTGGCTCGCCTGCGCTCGCGCGCGAAAGAATCGCCCTAGCGAAAGCGCGGCATGCGAGCGGCGAAGGCGTCGTCGCCGATCTCGCGACAGAAGCTCGCGAGCATCTCTCGCGGCGCGCCCTTCCATTCCAGGTCGGACAACGATTCCGCCAGCGGAACGTCGGTGCGCAGCGTGGC
>JAQBHI010000114.1:0-4082 GCA_032127875.1 Acidobacteriota bacterium | reverse complement strand
CGAACACCGTGACCGTGGTCACAGCGCTGACGGGCCAAGACGACGAATTCGCCGCAGTTGTCCTCCCGTTCACGTTTAGCTTCTACGGCACTGGATACACCACTGTATACGTGAACAGCAACGGGCTCCTGACGTTCGGTTCTGGCAACTCGGCCTTTTCGGACTTAGGAGACTTGTTCACGTCTCCCTCCCAGGCCGCATTTGCTGTGCTTTGGGACTATTACGTAATCGATAACGCTTTCACACCGCAAACGGCTCGCGTCTTTACCTTTACCCAAGGCGTGGCGGACGAGCGGGAGTTTGTGATCCAGTGGGACAAGGTGAGTTTCTTTGGTGATGAATCGGTAGACACTTTGACGTTCCAAGCCATTCTCTTTGAAAATCCCAATAACATCCTGCTCAATTATCTGGATCTGGAGTCAGGAGATTCCCCTAACAACGACGGCGCCCTGGCGACGGTGGGCATCAAGGACGCCGGTGACCAGGGCCCTGACAGATTACTGGTGTTGGCGCACGACACTGGGCCCAATGAGTTCGTTGAAACCGGCAAATCCACGCTGATTTCGCTCAACGTTGTTCCTGAACCCGTTCCTGAACCCGCCACTCTCATGCTCCTGGGAATTGGTCTCGCCGGTCTCGGCTTCTCTCGCCGCCGTAAACTGCACTGATCAGCAGGTCGCGAAAAGCAACCCCGCCGGCGTGGCGGGGTTTTCGTTTGCAGGTGCTCGCTTCGTCGTGCGACCGATGACCTGCCCAGGGATTTTCGGACCATTGGTTACTTGGGAACGGCTCCCTGGTTGATGGATTCGTGATGAACTCGGAACTCGATCGGGGTCAGGTACTCGAGGCTCGAATGCGGTCGCACGGCATTGTAATGCTGGCGCCAGGTCTCGATGATTACCTTGGCCTCCCGACGACTGCGGAACCACTCGAGACTCAAGCACTCGTCGCGGAAGCGCCCGTTGAAGCTCTCGTCGGCACCGTTCTGCCACGGCTTACCGGGGTCGATCAGCGCCGTCTCGACCCCTGCGGTCTCGAGCCACTCGAGGATCGCCTTGCTGACGAACTCGGGACCGTAGTACATGCAGAATGCCAGCCATCATTGGCGACGGCATCCTTTGGTTTGTCCATTGACCGAAGGAGGACCCCAAGATGGCTGACCCTGCAAATGCTACTGCGCCGATCAACTGGGTGGCGATCGACATCGCCCGCTACTGGAACGCGGTGCTGGTCGAGACCGCTGCCGGCAAGCGCCAGCGCTTCAAGATGGCCAACAGCGCGGCCGATTTTGATCGGCTTGTGGGCTTCTTGCGAGCGCTACCCGGACGTGTTCGGGTAGCGCTCGAGCCGACCGGGGATTACCACCGCCCGCTCGCGCATCGGCTGCTCACCGAAGGGTTCGAAGTGGTCGGCATCGGGTCGGTGGCCCAGGCCCGCTACCGGGAGGCGATGTTCAACTCCTGGGACAAGAACGACCCGAAGGACGCGCTGGTCATCCTGGAGATGCTCAAGCGCGGCGCGGTGCAGCGCTACATCGACCCGATGATCGCCGGCCATCACGATCTTCAGGAACTGGCCAAGACCTACTACCAGGTCTCTAAGGCGCGCACCAGGGTCCAGCACTCGCTGATCAATCGCTGTCTCCCGCTCTACTTCCCTGAGATGCACCGCTACTGGGCCACCACCCGTAACGGGTGGTTCGTGCGCTTTCTGCTCGCGTTCCCGACCGCCCGGCACATCCGTGCCCTGGATCGGGAAGCCTTCGTGCAGGCCGCCTGGGAGCTGGTCGGTCGCAAGGTCAGCAAGCGCGCCAAGCTCGAGGAGATCTGGGAGATGGCGGCCCAGAGTGCCGCACTGCCGCACGCCCCCGAATCGCTCGCGGTCGAGATGTTCCGGCTACAGCTGCGCCGCTATCAGGAGCTCAATACGTTGCGCGCTGAGCTCGAAGCGCGCGCCGAGCAGGCGCTCGCCGGCAATGCCGACTTCGAGCACCTGAAGACCCTGCCCGGGATCGGCTCGATCATCGCGCTCACCGTCCTGGCCGAGGCCGGGGATTTGCGCCGCTTCGCCCATCATCGCCAGTTCCTGAAGTACTGCGGCTTTGATCTCGCGAAGTCTCAATCGGGCACCCACCGCGGTCGGGAGCAGCTCTCCAAGCGTGGCAATGCACGCCTGCGGCTCGCCTTCTGGTTGGCCGGCGTCGCCGCGGTTCGCATGCGCGAGAACGCGTTTCGCGACAAGTACGAGCGATACATCCGCGCGGCACCCGATGATGCCGACTTGCATCGCAAGGCCCTCACTGCCGTCGCGGCCAAGATGGCGCGTGTGGCCCACAGTCTCATCAAGTCGAATCAGCCGTACCGGCGATTCTTTGAACAAGGCTTACCCAGTGGATCGATCCCTCTCTAACGAGGCCGTCGGGGCGACACCGGATTCCCCGGTGCCGACCCCGTAGATAATGCTCGGACCTCCCGCTGGGACCCTATGCTGTTTTAGGAACGATGAAGATCGCGCGCTCAATGGGCGTGGAATCTTGTGTCCACTATGGTCAGGCAAGGCCTCCCGAAGCACTGCGGAAGACCACTGGATTGTGTAGTACCTGCTCTTTGATGTCGTCGACGCGCCACCGCGCGCCGACCGGATGTTTGTTGCCAAATGACGCCGCGGCTATTGCATTTAGGACGTTGTCCGAGCGCAGATATCTGGGCGCGCCTCGCTCGCTGATCAGGCGACCCAGGACCTCGATGACGCGGCTCGAGCGGATGCTGCCGGCGACGTCGATGGCGAGCGCTTCGCGGGTGAACTCGTCGATCACGGTCAGGCACTTCAGGCTCTGTCCGTTGGCGCAGGCATCGAACAGGAAGTCGTAGGCCCAGACGTGGTTCGCCCCCGAGGCTGGCAGCGGACGAGGCCGCGAGTGTGCCACCCGACGCCGTGGTCGTCGTCGCGGCAGCTGCAGCCCTGCCAAGCGCCAGAGCCGATGAGCACGGTGCCGACTCATGAGGTGGCCTTCGCGGCGCAGGAAGATCCGAATCCGGCGATAGCCGTAGCGCGGATACTGTGCGGCCAGACGACGCATCGCTTCCAGAGACGGCGCATCGTGCTCGGCGCGCTTGGAGCGATAGGACAGGGCCGAGCGGGCGACCTGGAGCAGCTCGCAGGCACGCCGCTTCGACAGGCCGCGTTCGCATGCGAACACGACCTGCTCGCGCCGAGCCTGCGAGCTCACCACTTTTTTCGGTTGATCTCCTTGAGCGTGTCGATCTCGAGATCGCGCTCGGCAAGGATGCGCTTGAGCTTCGAGTTCTCGGCTTCCAGACCGCGCAGACGCTTGACGTCGGTGGGCTCCAGGGTGCCGAAATGACGTCGCCAGTTGTAGATCGTCTGCTCGCTGATCCTGTGCTTCTTCGCGACTTCGGTGACCGGGCTCTTGTCGGCCTCGCGCAGGATCGCGACCATCTGCTCTTCAGTGAAACGGGCTTTCTTCATGGGGCTCCTCGCCAGTGGCGGGAGCCATTCTCTCAAGTTACGGCTGGTCCGAAGAACCTGGGCAGGTCAGACGCTCTTCCATTTCTGACCCGCCTTACTTTCGGTTCTATCGCTTGGCTCTGGATTTTTCCAGTTGCTTGCCTCTTTGTTACCGTTCACGCCGTTCTGAGGAGTACATTCACCGTAGATTACCGGCGTCGAGCCGTACGTCGCTTGGTCGGAGTAGTCGCCCTAGGCGTCCTCTTCGTTGGAATCGCGTGGGTTTCCTTCTATTTGCCAATCTTTACTGCCGGACGCGCGCGATGAGCCGGTGGTGTCCTAACCCCGCGCTCGAGCCGACCGCCGCAAGCGGGCTTCGCGCGCTTGCGGTTCCCTCGTCGCTGCGCTCCTCGGCGGCGGCTCAGCGCGATCGTTCGGCGTCTTGCGTAGTGTAACGTTACGCGTTACACTCTGCCGGTGATCGGGAGCTTCAAGCACAAGGGCCTGCGCCGATTCTTCGAGGAAGGCGTCAAGTCTGGCATTCGACCCGAGCACGCTGGGAGGCTGCGATTGGTCCTTGCGAGGCTGCAGGCGTCAACGACTCCGAAGGACAT
>JAQBHI010000113.1:0-9494 GCA_032127875.1 Acidobacteriota bacterium | reverse complement strand
TGATGGACGGCTCCTGAGCGCCTGGCTTTAGGCGTGAACCCTCGTCGCCCCGCGGGGCCTGCCCGACGCCAAGCGGACGGCGCTGGCCCGGTGCGCCGGCCACTTCGGGTCCACCGGCGACCCGAGCCGCCTGCTCGGGCTGCGCTGGTGGAGGCGTCGGCTCGACCTTCGGGACTGCTTCGGGCCGGCCCTTGGCGACCTTCGTCAAGTCGTCGTCTCGCCGCAGTTCGATTGGACCCTTGTGGCGTGGCGGAAGGGCGCCGACGCTGATCCGGTCCTTGGCGCTCGCCGGCGGGGGTGTCGGGACGGGGGCAGGGACTCGCGGGGCAGCCGACGGTGGAACTGGCCGAGGGGCGACCTGCCGAAGCACGTCGGCCGGGGGCATGAACACACGCCGGGATACCTCCGGCGTGGCCGGGGTCTGGACGGGCTCCGCCTTGCGGGCGGCCAAATTGGTACGACTGGCCAGGGCCATGATGATTACCAGGTGCGTCAGGGCCGAGATGAGAAAGCCCTGTCGCTGGTCGAAGCGCTCCACTACCGGCCCACCTCAAGAGGACCAGAGCCCAAAAGCCTAGCATGGCCTTGGACCTGGTGTCCAAACGCCTCACCCCACCGGATCCGGCTTCTTACGAGGCAGCCCCGATATCTTGTGCCCAACCCCTATCTTACGCCCGCCTGCTCCGCCATGCGCGTCACGATCGTCTGGGCCAGGGCCAAGGCCCGCCGCCCGTCGGCGCCGGGCACGACCGGGGTCGTCCGGTCCCGAACGGCGACCAGGAAGGCCTCGAGTTGACGCCGCAGCGGCTCCTCGTCGGGGGCCGCCGTGCGCTCGACGGCGATCTCGAGCCGGCCTTCCTCCCCCGGAACGAGCCGGTAGACCTGGGCCTCCCGGGCGGCAAAGTCGACCGATATATAGGTTCGCGGGAAGAAGACCCGAAATTTCCTTATCTTTTCCGCCGAGACGCGGCTGGCCGTCAGGTTCGCGATCAGCCCCGAGGCGAAGCGCAGCCGGGCGTTCGCAATATCGACCTTCGGCGTCAGGACGGGCACCCCGACCGCGTCCACCTGAACAGGATCGGAGCCGTCCAGCGCCAGCACGATGTCGAGGTCGTGGATCATCAGGTCGAGGACCACGTCGATGTCCAGGCTGCGCGGCGAGAAGGACCCCAGCCGGTGAACCTCGATGAAGCGCGGCTCGCGCGAGTGCGCCCGCAGCACATCCACGGCCGGGTTGAAGCGCTCGATGTGGCCGACCTGCAGGATCCGGCCGTGCTCCTGCGCCAGGCGAATCAGGTCGTCGGCCTCGTCGAGCGTCGTCGCGATCGGCTTCTCGACCAGCACGTCCTTGCCGGCCTCGAGCGCTACCTTTGCCACACGGTGATGGTCGAGCGTGGGTACCGCCACCGAGACGGCGTCGACCTCGGCGAACAGCTCCCCGAGATGCGCGAAGACCGGGCAGCCGTGGCGCTGGGCGACCTCTGCGGCTCGCGCGCCATCGAGGTCGAAAATGCCCGCCAGGCGCGACCCCGCAAGCGACGCGTAGACACGGGCATGGTGCTGGCCCAGGGCGCCGGCGCCGATCACGCCGGTGCGGATCATCCCGACATGCCCCAGACGGCGATCCCGGCAGCCTCGGCGGCACGCAACACCTCAGGCCTGTCCAGCAGCAGCGTCTTGCCGGCGTCGAGGGCGAGCGCGCGGGCGCCGGCCCCGACCATGCCGTCGATCGTGGCGCGCCCGACGACGGGAACGTCGAAACGCATGTCCTGGCGCGGCTTGGCCACCTTGACCACGACCGTTCCGGGGCCTGCGATCCGACCGGCTCGCTCGATCACCTCGTCGGTTCCCTCCATCGCCTCGAGTGCCACGGCCGCGCGGTCCTTGATCACGACCGTCTGCCCAAGGTCCAGGCCCGCCAGCGCGCGCCCCACCTCCCGGCCGTAGTCGATGTCACGCCGCTCGTCTTTCGAGGGGCTGCGGCGCGTCATCGCGCCGGCCGTGGCCATCTGGTCGGCGAGCAGCGTGACGGACGGCAGCAGCCGGATCCCCTCGCGCTCCAGCGCGTCGGCGACGCCGCCGATCAGGCTGTCGGTGTTCTTGAACGCGAGCCGCGCGATCACCGCCATCAACTTCAGGTCCGGGACGACGTCGGAAAAGATCTGCTTGTGCTTGACCTGGCCGGCCATGACGGCCTCACGAACACCCGCCGCCTTCAGTGCGTCGATGGCCCGCCCGAGCTGCCCGAGGCCGACCCAGTGCGCCTCGTCGACCTCGGCCTCGATCGCTGCTTCCGCCTCTTCACGGATCGCTACGGCCACGACACGGCGGCCGGCCCTCCTGCCGGCCGCTGCGACGAGGAAGGGAAAGCGCCCGCTGCCGGCAATCAGGCCCAGAGGCTCTGCCGCGGCCACGCTCATTCCTCGTCGTCGGCGCCACCCGCCCGAGAGCGGCGCTTCAGGATCACCCCCCGGCGGCTCGAGCGGATGAAGGCGACGAGCGCGCGCACGTCCTCGGTGAAGGGTCCTTCGAGTTCGAGCCGCTTGACGGCCTCGGAGGTGTTGAGTCGGCTCTGGAGCAGGATTCGGTAGGCGGCCCGGATCGCCGCGAGACGTTCGGCCGAGAAGCCTCGGCGGCTGAGGCCAATGCCGTTCAGGCCATAGATCGACGCCCGGTTGCCCACCACCTTCGAGAAGGGCAGGACATCCTTGGTGGCTACGCTGTAGCCGCCCACGAAGGCGTGTTCCCCGACCCGGCAGAACTGATGCACTCCAGAATAGGCGTTGACGATGGCCCAGTCCGCCACTTCCACGTGGCCAGCTAGCGTCGCCGCGTTGCCGAAGATGAGGTGGCTTCCCAGCTGGCAGTCATGAGCGATGTGGACACTGGCCATCAGGAGGTTGTCGGAGCCGATCCGGGTCAACGCCCCACCGCCGCGCGTGCCCCGGTGAACGGTCACGAACTCGCGCAGGATGTTCCGATCCCCCAGCACGACGCGGCTCGGCTCGCCCTGATACTTCAGATCCTGCGCGGCGAGGCCCACGGAGACGAACGGGAAGAGATGATTGGCTTCGCCCAGCGTCGTGTCGCCGTCGACCACGACGTGGGACTCGAGAATCGTTCCCCGCCCGAGCCGAACCCCGGGGCCGACCGTGCAGTAGGGCCCGACGCGAACGCCCGCTGCGAGCACTGCGCCGGGCGCCACCCGTGCGCTGGGATCGACCAGAGCCCGCGGGCTCTCGCGCACCCGCAAGAGCAGGCGGCCCTCGGCGACCCGCTTCCCGGCACACAGGATCTCGCCCTTGATGCGGCACAGCGCGCCCCGCTGATGCAGGACCCGCACCTCGAGCCGCAACTGGTCGCCGGGCACGGCGGGCCGCCGGAACTTGGCCTCGTCGATGCCGACGACATGGACTTCGAGCCCGCTCGGATCTCGGGCCCTCTCCAGGAGCCAGATGCCCGCCGCCTGGGCGAGGCTCTCCATCAGCAGCACCCCCGGCATCACCGGCGCCCCTGGAAAGTGGCCCTGAAAGAAGTCCTCGCCTCCCGTCACGTTCTTCGTGGCGACGAGCCCTCCTGCGTCGTGTTCGAGAATCCGATCCACGAGCACGAAGGGGTACTGACTCGGGATCTGGCGAATCAGCCGGGCGATGTTGATGGACACGTTTGGAAGGGCCCGGTCCGCCGCGACTGCGCGGCGGACCGGGGATCCTGGGAGCGAAGCTACGGCTTCTCCGGCGCGGGAGTGGGCGCTGCGACAGGCGCCTCTGCGGCAGGCGCCGCCGGCTTGGGGGCTGCGGCCGCCGCGGGCTTGGCGGCGCGCTCAGCCTCGTTCGACTTCAGCACCACATCCTGTGAGATGTCCGACTCCTTGGCCGCGACCAGCACCACGCGGTTGTCGAGCAGGATGTCCACGGCCCTGTCCTTCACCACCGCCTCGATGTACGGCCGGATCTTGACCTGGAACTCGTTCTCCAGCGCCTGCGCCTGTTGCTGGGCCCGGTCGCGCATCCGCTGCAACTCGGCCTGGCCGTCCTCGAGGAAGGCCTGGCGCTCGCGCGTCTTGCGCACGATCTCCTGGCGCTTCTTGTCGGCACCCTCGGGAGACAGCACGCTGCCTGTCTTCTCGAGATCGTCCTGCAGGGCCTTGATCGTCACGTCGAGCTTGTTCAGATCGGCCTGCTTCTTCTGGCCTTCGGCGTCGATCTCGTTTTTCAGCTCTTCGAGCTTCTTGGCGTAGCCCTTGCCCAGCAGGCTCTCGCTCGAGACCCTTTCCATGTTGATCGTGGCGATGCGCTGGACCTTGACGGCGGGCGCTGCGGCATCTTGTGCGGAAACGGCCGAAGCCGCCGTGGCAAACGACAGTGCGAGGAGGTGCGTCTTTCTCATGTCTGCTCCTTAGAAGGTGGTGCCGACGGCGAACTTGAAGGTCGTCCGCGGCTGGAACGGGTCCCGATTCGGATTCCAGGCGTAGATGAGGCGGAACGGCACGTTGATCACGGGCATGATGAACCTCATCTCCGCGCCAGTCGAGGTGCGCAGCTGCCTGAAATTCATCCTCTCGTCTTCGAGAAAAGCCTGGCCGGCGTCGAAAAACAGCAGCACGCGCAGCGGGCCGAAGACGTCGTAGTAGTACTCGGCGTTGAAGAGCATGTACTTGTTTCCGCCCAGCGAGCGGTTGACGGAGTCGATCGGTCCGACGGTGCGGATGTTGTAGCCCCGGATCTGCGTCTCACCGCCCAGGAAATAACGTTGGTAGTACGGCAGCCTGCTCGTGTCGCCGAAGGGCCGGATGTAGCCAAAGTCCGCGCGCAGCCCGAGCGCAGTCTTCTTCCAATGCGGAATGTACCAGACGCCTTCGAGCGTCGGGCGGATGAAGTCAACGGTCCCGCCCAGCGGGCCACCCACGAACTGGAGGGTCGCCGAGTATTTCTTGCCCGAGCGCGGCGTGAACGGGTTGTCCACGGTGTTGAGGATGAACGACGGGGTAATCCGGCTCTCCCTGCGGTTCGTCTCGCCGCCGAACAAGAACGGGTCGAAGACGGGCCTCGTGTTGCTAGATCCGGGCGTGGACACCGAGCTCGACAGGCCGCTGATCTTCACGACTTCGAAGCCGTAGTTCAGGAACATGCGGGTGAAACGCCCCAGCGGGAAACCGGTCGTGAAGCTGCCGCCAGTCCCTTCCTGCGTGTAGCCGACGAAGTTTCCGAAGCTCTCGAAGGTGATCTTGCGCTTGAACACATCGAAGCCCGCGGTGATCGGCCGATCCAGGAAGTAGGGCTCGGTGATCGAGACCTGGTAGTTCTTGGTCCGCTTGCCGCTCTGCAGCGAGACCTGAAACGTCTCCCCCAGCCCCAGGAAGTTCGCGGTGGAGAAAGAGCCGTTGATGAACGTCCCCTCGAGGCCCGAGACGCCGCCGCCGAAGGTGAACTGGTTGCGGTTCTGCTCTTCGACCTTGAAAGTGAGATCGAGCTTGTCCTCGCCCAGCTCGGACTGCGAGAACTCGGGGGGCGCCTCCATCGGCTTGAAATAGCCGAGCTGGTTCATGCGCCGGATCGACGTCTTCAGGGCTTCCGTGTTGAAGACGTCGCCCTCGTTCATGTAGACCTCGCGACGGATCACCTTGTCGCGCGTCGAATCGTTGCCAGTGAAGATGATCTTCCCGACGTAGTAGCGCTTGTCCTCTTCCATCGTGAGCGTGATGTCGACGATCTTCTTTTCCGGGTCGGGCTTGCGCTTCGTGAAGCCCGTCATCTGGAAGTAGCCCTGCGAGCCGTAGATGTCGCGGAGCTTCTCGTAACCCTTCTTGAGCCGCGAGTCGCGATAGATGTCGCCCGGCTGCAGCTTGAAGATCGGCCGCAGCCCTTCTTCCTTGAAGACCGTGAGCCCCTCGAACTTGATTTCGCCGACTCGGTACTGGTCGCCCTCGCTGACCGGGATCTCGACATGCAGCCACTTGATCGGCTTCTTCTTGAAGAGGCCGGACTTGCCGTCGCTGTAGGTGAGCTTCGGCTGGCCGACGGTCGCCGTGACGTAACCGTTGTCGAGGTAGAAGTCGCGCAGGCTCTCCTGGTCCTCGCTCCACTTCTCCTCGGTGAACTTGGCGTTGCCCTTGAGCCAGGACAGGTTCCGGAAGCCCGCCTGCTTGATCTTCTTCATCCTGCCGCGCAGCTTGCCGTCGGAGTAGACCGAATTGCCCTCGAAGCTGATCGCCTTCACTTTGGTCTTGGGCCCGTCGTCCACGATGAACGAGAGCTGCAGCCCGGCGCCGCCCACGTTCTTGGTCTCGTGTTTGACGGAGGCGAAGGCGCGCCCCTTTTCCTTCAGCATCCCCAGGATGATCGCCTCGACCTTGCGCGCCTTGCCCGGGTCGTAGAAGCTATCCATGCGGACCACGGCGTCGTGCTTCTTGAGCTCGTCCTCGATGTTCGTCGTGGTGAGCGCCTTGCTGCCGCGGTAGTCGACGATCTGGATGCGCTTGCGCTCGCGCACCACGAAGCTCACGATCTTGCCATTCGCCCCGTCGCGCACGTCGAGCAGCAGGTCGTCCAGGAAACCCGTCTCCCAGAGCCGGCGGAAGTCCTCGCGCAGGCGGATCTCGTCGAAGCGGTCTCCTGGCTTGGTCGAGACGTAGTAGGCGAGCGTCTCGCTCTGCAGGTACTGATTGCGGAGGATCTCGACCCTCTCCACGATGGGGGCGTTCGCCAGGACGTCGTGCGCGCTCGGCTCGGCCGGCTCGGGCGGCTCTTCCCCGAGCGCCTCGGGCTGGGCGGCCGGCGGCGGTTCCTGGGCGCGCAGCCCTGCGCCAGGAACGAGCAGGCCAAGGGCGGCCAGGGGCAGGGCCCAGGAACGCACGACGCAAAGGGGCGACATCAGGCCGACAACGCTCCCCCTCGTTCGTCCTGCCAGTACCACAAGGCGCCTTCGGTGACGCCGATTTCGATCGGGGTGCCGGTGCGGATCTGCCCGCGGATGAAGGCCTCCGACAAAGCGTCCTCGATGTGGCGCTGGATGGCGCGGCGCAGCGGCCGCGCACCGTAGGCACGCTCCGGCAGCGTCTTCGCCAGGATCCACTCGACGCCCTCATCCCGGATCTGCAAAGTGATGCCCTTGCCTTTCAGGTTCTCGCCGAGCTGGTCCACCAGCAGCCGGGTGATCTGCGAAAGATCCGCTTCGGTGAGCGCATCGAAGACGATGATCTCGTCGATGCGGTTGATGAACTCGGGGTTGAAGGTGCGCTTCACCTCGCCCATCACCAGTTCCGAGATCTCCTCCGCCGTCTGGCGCGCCTCGCCGGACGTGAAGCCCATCCGCCCGCGCTTCTCGATGTAGCGCGCGCCGATGTTGGAGGTCATGATCAGGATCGTGTTCTTGAAGTCGATGGTGTTGCCGAGGCCGTCCGTGAGATGGCCGTCCTCGAAGACCTGGAGCAGGATGTTGAAGACGTCGGGATGGGCCTTCTCGATCTCGTCCAGCAGCACCACCGAATAGGGGTTGCGCTTGACCCGTTCCGTGAGCTGGCCCCCTTCTTCGTGGCCGACGTAGCCGGGAGGTGAGCCGATCAGCTTCGACACCGAGTGCTTCTCCATGTACTCGGACATGTCGAAGCGCACCAGGCTCCGCTCGGCGCCGAACAGCAGCGCCGCCAGGCTGCGCGCCACCTCGGTCTTCCCGACACCGGTCGGGCCCAGGAAGATGAACGAGCCCACGGGCCGGTTCGGGTTCTTGAGCCCGGCGCGGGTGCGGCGGATGGCCCGCGCCACGGCGCTGATCGCGCTCTGCTGCGAGACGATGCGCCTGTGCAGCTCCTCCTCCATGCGCAGCAGCTTGGTCGATTCTTCTTCCTTGACCGCCGTAATCGGGATCCCCGTCCACTTCGAGACGACGTCGTCGATGTCCTCTTTCGTGACCTCGTGGCCGCCGCCGCCGCCCATGTCCCAATGCTCGCGGACGATGGTTAGGTTCTCGCGCTGGGCCAGCTCCTCGTCGCGAGAGAACGACGCGCGCTCGACGGGCTCGTTGCGATCCACCACGACGCGGATCTTGCGCGAGAACTCGGGCTGGTCCTCGAGCGCCTGCGCATCGCGCAGCTTGACGCGGCTGCCGGCCTCGTCGAGCAGGTCGATTGCTTTGTCGGGCAGGAAGCGGTCGGTGATGTAGCGGTTGGACTGGAAGACCGCGGCCTCCAGGGCCTCCTCGCGGTAGGACACGTGGTGGAACTTCTCGTAGCGATCCTTGATTCCGCGCAGGATTTCCACCGTCTCGTCTTCGCTGGGCGGCGCGACCTTGACGGCCTGAAAGCGACGCTCGAGCGAGCGATCCTTCTCGATGTACTTGCGGTACTCGGCGGGTGTGGTGGCCCCGATGCACTGGATCTCGCCACGCGAGAGCGCCGGCTTCAGGATGTTGGCCGCGTCGAGGCTGCCTTCGGCCGAGCCGGCCCCGACCAGGGTGTGCAACTCGTCGATGAAGATGACGATGTTGCGGCTCTCGGTCAGCTCGCGCATGATCGTCTTCAGCCGTTCCTCGAACTGGCCGCGGTACTTGGTGCCCGCCACGATCAGCGAGATGTCGAGGGCCAGGATGCGCTTGTCGGCGAGGTAGATGGGCACGTCGCCCTGGACGATCTTGTTCGCCAGGCCTTCGACGAGGGCGGTCTTCCCGACGCCAGGCTCGCCGATCAGCACCGGGTTGTTGCGGGTGCGGCGGCACAGCACCTGGATGACGCGGGCCAGCTCCTCGCCGCGGCCGACCAGCGGGTCGAGCGCGCCGCGAGCCGCAGCCTCGGTCAGGTCGCGCGAGAACTCCGAGAGCAGCGGCGTCTCCTTCGACTTGCCGACGTTCGCCTTCTCGTTCAGGAGCTGGACGATGTCCTCGCGCACGCTACCCAGGCGCATCCCCTTCTCGGCCAGGATGCCGGCGGCGACGCTCTTCTCCTCGCGCATCAGGCCCAGCAGGATGTGCTCGGTCCCGATGTAGTTGTGGAGCATCCGCTCGGCTTCTTCGGAGGAGTAGGACAAGACCCGCTTGGAGTCGGCGGAGAGCGGAATGTCGACCGAGGTCGATACCTTGTCCCGATAGGGCGCGCGCCCCTCGATCTCCTTCCGGATCGTCTCCATCGACAGGTGGCTCTTGTTGAAGATGCGCGAGGTCGAGCCCTTGCCCTCGCGGATCAGGCCCAGCAGCAGATGTTCCGTCTCGATCGAGTTGCTGCCGAGCTGGCTCGCCTCGTAGCGGGCGAAGAAGATCACCCGGCGTGCCCGCTCCGTGTAACGCTCGAACATCCTCCCCCTTGGGGGTCCCCCCGAGCCTCTGATTCTAACCCACGACCGGCACGAGCTTGCCGGCCTCGAGGCGAAGGGTTCGATCGCACGCGGCGGCCAGCCGCTCATTGTGTGTTACGACGACCACGGTGATGCCTCGCTCCTCGTTGAGACGCCGCAGCAGGCCGTGCAGCCGGTCCCCTGTTTCCTGGTCGAGATTCCCGGTCGGTT
>JAQBHI010000112.1:0-59324 GCA_032127875.1 Acidobacteriota bacterium | reverse complement strand
TCCGCGCCGGCCGGGACGGTAGCCGCCGGCTCGCGGGCCAGCGACCTGATGACGGGCGGCCAGTACACGAGGTTCCTGAGCGAGAGGCTCGCCTTCACGCTCACCGCCAATGTGCTGGCGAGCGAGGTTGGCACGGGTGTTTCGAGGCAAGGTGTCTTCAACGGCAGCGTCTCGATCGTGGCGTTGCCGCTGGGGATCCAGTGGAATCCCATGAAGGGCGAGCTGCGCGCGCGCTCTCTCAAGCCCTACCTGGCCGCGGGACTCGGGCCCGTGATCGGAGCCAGCAGCGGCGGGTTCGTCGGTACCAGCGCTCCTTCGTTCGCCGGCGCGCAGACCAAGGGCACGATCGGCGGTCACCTGGGCGGGGGCCTCGACCTTCACCTGAGCCGCCACTGGGCGTTCGGGCTGAGCGCGGGCTACAACTGGATGGCGAACTTCTCCGAGCCGGTCGGCGCGCGCGACAACTACAGCGGCTTCGGCGCCACCGTGAACGTGGGCTTCCTGTTCGGCAAGGGTGGCGCGCCGACCCAGTGAGGGCGCCGAGGACCGCGGAGCGGTTTCAGGCCAAGGGCAGGATCTTCGAAGCGCCGAGCGTCGTGACGAAGAAGAAACGCTCGCTGCTTTGGGCCGAATGGCTGCGTGAAGAGCTGCTCGAGCCCGTCCCGCATCGCCACGTCGTGCTGACCATGCCACGCCTGCTGCGTCCGCTATTCCGGAGGCGCCGCGAGCTTCTGCTCGATCTGTCACAGTGCGGTGCCGAGGCACTCAGCGAATACATGCGCAGAGAGGTGGGAGCCGACGCACGCCCCGGGATCGTGGTCTCGATCGCCACCAGCGGCGACTTGTTGCAGTGGAACGTCCATCTGCACGTTCTCGGAACCGACGGCGCTTTCTCAGACGACGGAATCTTCCATCCCCTCGCGACGTGGAACGGCGAGACGCTGATGCGGCTGTTCCGCGAGCGGCTTCTGGCACGGCTGGTCGACAAACACGCCATTTCGCAGGAACTGGCCACCAAGCTCATGGCCTGGAAGCATCCAGGCTTTTCAGCCCACGTCGGAAAGCCGATAGCGCCCGATGATACGCAGGCCCTCGAGAACCTCGCCGGCTATGTGGTGAGAAACCCCTTGTCGCTCCAGCGACTCGTCTACCTGGGCGGCCAGCATGCGGTGATCTACAAAGGACTCAAGCACAATCCGACGCTCGGACGAAACTTCGAAACGATGGACCCGCTCGAATGGCTGGCGAGAATGGCGGATCACATCCCCGACCCAGGCAAACATACCCACTTCTACGGCTACTACGCCAATCGCGTGCGCGGCGATCGCGCCGTGGAGGAGCCAGCAGAGGGCAAGCTGGAAGCGGAGCCTGCCAAGAAGCGGCGCTGTAGTGCGAGCTGGGCGCGTCTGATTGCGAAGGTCTTCCATGCCGACCCGCTCACGTGTCGCAAGTGCGGGGGCAAGCTCAAGATCGTTGCCTACCTGCACGACCAGGTCGCCATCAAGCAGATCCTCGAACACCTCGGTCTGAGCCCGCCTGAAGAGCCTAAACCGCCGCCCGCCGCGCACGAGCTCATACGCGTGCCGGTCGATGAGGAGGGTCGCGAGCTCGGGGCACCCTGAGCGGTGCCGATCTTCGCTTGACCGCCACTCCCGAGGCGGCGTAGTGTGCCTTCCGAACGATGATCACATCGCGGCAAGCGCGCCGCAGAGCGTTCTGCCGGCCTGCACGCTCGGTCGAGGCGAGAGTTGAGCGCCGTAGCCCCGCCTCCATCGCGCTTGGCGAGCCGTACCGAGGCCGCCGCGGTCGCCGTCCCCGGTCGGTTTGCAGAAGCAATCCCCTATCGGTCACGCGTCGCCCGCGCGCTTGCTCTTGAGCGCCATTTCGCTGGCCGGCCGTCCCTGTGACGGTCAGCGTCAGGCCCTCCTTCGCCTTGCCGTCCAGCTGCTCCTGGTAGAAAGCGCGCACCTTCTCGAAGCGCATCGGCAGGCGGAAGACGCGCTGCTCCTGCGTGACGGCCAGGGGTTTTCCGTCGACCGCGGGGAGGGGGAACGGCGCGGAGGCGAGCAGCAGGGCGAGGGCGAGTCCGGTGATGGCTCAATGAGAGCCCAGCAGGACCGGCACGTACAAGAGCCCGTACACCCACAGCACCAGAACGGCCGACAGGTCCAACACCGCGCCGATGCGCATCATGCGTGGGAGGCGGATGTAGCCCGAGCCGAAGACGATGGCGTTGGGAGGCGTGCCGGCCGGCAGCGCAAAGTCGCAGCTCGACGCCATGGCCACCGTGGCCAGCAGCGGCACCGACTGGGGCAGCAGGTTGAGCATCAGGTTGACGGTGGCGGTGTTGCTGGCGATGGCCGACAGGCCCACGGTGGCCGCGGTGGCAATCAGCAACTGGGCTCCAACGGGCAGCGCTTTCATCGGCTCCAGCTGGGCCCCCAGCCAGGCGGACAGCCCGCTGCCCTCGATGCCCGCCGCCATCGCGAAGCTGCCCCCCAACAGCAGCAGCGCGCTCACCGGGATGCGGCGGATGGCGGCCAGCGGGAGGCCTCCGAAGGCTGCCAGCACCGCGGCGCAGCCCACCGCCACCGCCGCCTCGTAGTACCGGCCGGGCAGGGCAAAGGGGAGGAACGGCTTGAGCAGCCCCCGCAGCGGGTCGCCGAACACCCACAGCGCCGCGGCGACGCCGAAGACGCGAGCCACCAGGTGTTCCCTGGGTGACATGGCCCCCAGCGAGGCGAGCTCTGCCTCCAGCACCTCGCGGCCCGCCACCGTCTTCGGCACGTCACCGCGCCCCGACAGCCAGAGCACGCCCCAGATGATGGGCAGGAAGAGGACGATGAAGGGCACGCCGAGGGCCAGGTACTCCAAGAAGCTGATCTCGATGTGCAGCTTGGTGGAGAGGTAGCCAACGAAGATGGAGTTGGTGGCGGTGCCGATCTTCGTCCCAATGCCGCCCACGTTGGCGGCGTAGGCGATGGCCAGCATCAGCGCGGCTCCGAAATTTCCGAGCCGGTGCCCGGCGCGCGTCTCCAGCTGGGAGACGACCGCCACGCCGATGGGCACCATCATCACGGCCGTCGCGGTGTTGCTGATCCACATCGAGGTGAGCGCGGTGGCCACCAGCATGCCCAGCAGCAACCGCCGGGGAGACGCGCCAACGCGCATCATGATGTGCAGGGCGACGCGGCGGTGCAGCGTCCAGTGCTCCATGGCGGCGCCGATGGCCATGCCGCCGAGGAAGAGGAAGATGTAGGCGTTGAGGAACTCGCGCGTGGTGCGCCTGGCGTCGCCCGGCACGCCCTGGCCGAAGATGCCCAGCGCCGGCCAGGCCAGCAGGGGAATCAGCGCCGTCCAGTGAATGGGCAGCGCCTCGGTGAACCACCAGATGGCCATCAACAACGAGACGCCGGCGGCCAGGGCAGGGCGGTGGCCGAAGCCCTCGAGGCGGTGGAGCGGGCCGGGAATGAAGGCGACCGCGGCGAAGACTCCAACGCCGACGACCAGGCCCACCCGGCGCGTCCACGTCCACTCCCCGGGCGCTGAAGGCGCAGGGGCGTCGGTCACTACCTGCGGCCCTTGCGGCGCTCCGCCTCGGCGAGCCTGGCCTTCGTCTCATCGATCTCGGCTTGAAGCTTCTGCACGGCGAGCTCGAGCACCACCGCGCGCTTGTCCAGCTCGGCCTTCACGTCGTCGGAGCTGGCCTGGGCTTCCTTGCGCAGCCGCGCCTCGACGTCGTCGTTGGCCTTCAGCGCCTGCGCGGTGCGCTGCCGCTCGTCTCCCAGCCGGGCGCGGCCCAGCACCGGCACGCCAATCGTCAGGGCAATGGACAGCACCAGCAGCATCCCTGGCAGCGGATTCGCCCGCCGCGGAAGCGTGGTCGACTCGCTGCGCACTTCTTCCCAGGGCGTCACAGGGCGCACCCTATAGCAAGCTGAGCTGGAGCGCTTTTGCTGGTTCGATGCAGCTGGGGTCGTCGGCGGCGACGGAGTGTCGAGGAGGGTCGGATCCGTTTCTGGGGCTCATGCGTCGCGGGACCCGCACTCTCGCATGTCGCGCGGCGGGGTTGAGTGGGGTTGGCAGCTCTGTTCTCCCCCTTCACGGTGCCTCCCTAGCCGTCGCCGCGGATGAAAACACCCATCGTTCGAGACGCCGAGCTGCTGATCGGTGACCGCGCCGCCGATGCCCTCCATGTCGACCGAAATGAAGATGCGCTTGCCGTCTTTGGCCTGCGCCGGGAGCGCCACGAGCGCCAGCAGCAGGGTGAGGTCCAGTCGGTTTCGCATGGTCGTGCTCCTCATGGGAATGTCGGTGTTGCTGACGAAGGCGTGCATCCGGCGGTCAGGATAGCTGTTGCTCGATCTCTGGCAATGCGGTGCGGAGGCACTCAGCGAGTATATGAGCAGGGCGGTGGGCGCCGATGCACGGCCCGGGATCGTGGTCTCGGTCGCCACCACCGGCGATTGCTGGGGCACTGGTCTTGTACGAGACGTTGTCTGTTGGTAGGCTCCCTCAACTCATTCCGGAGGACGCCTACCGTGCACCGTGTCCCGCTTGGTCTTCCGCTGCTCTTGCTCGTCACCTCTCTCGCGGCCGGTGAAGACACATTGGTCCCGGTACGGCTCTCGGCCGCGCCCGGTGTAGCCGAAGGACTACACTAGCCGGGTCAGCCGGCTTGCGCCGGTAGTGCGGTCTGGACGGTCTCTGAATCGGAGAAAAGATATGGCTGGAATAGCGGATTTCATCAGCATGGCGGCGACGAACTTGGGACAATCGGAAGAAAGCACCAAGACGGCCACCGGTGCCTTGCTCGGTGCGATGAAGGAGAAAGCCGACCCGGGCGACTTTCAAAAACTGCTGGGCGCACTGCCCGGCGCGTCGGATCTAATGGGCGCCGCGGTGGGCGCGGGAAAGCCGAGCGGCGGTGGCGGAATCGGAGGGATGCTGGGTGGGGCTCTGGGCGGCGGTGGCGGTGCGCTCGGCGCGCTGACCGCGGCGGTGGGGGGCGGTGGCGGGGCCCTCGGTTTGGTGGGCGCGCTGGCTGGTTCCGGATTCTCGATGGACAAGCTCGGCGGGCTCGCCTCTTTGTTCATGACCTTCGCCAAGGGGCAGGCGGACGGCGGACTCGTGAGCAAGCTCATGGGGCAGGTACCCGAACTCGCAAAGCTGATCAAATGATGCGGTAACCCACAAGCGAAGAGAACTATTGAACGCGGTCCGAGGCAAACGGCAGGAGCGCGATGATGGCCGAGCCGCCCCGGGCGAGACTTCCAGGAAGCGGACGCCCATCCCGACCGCCAACTACGACGTCGGCACGGATGGGCGCTTCCTCATGGTCACAGAAGCGACGGACCCGACCAGCGGTGAGACGAGAGTCCGCACTCTGCCAGCCTAGGCCGCGCTGATCAACTCCCTCGGCGGCGGCGCCTGGACCAACCCCCAGCAGGAGCATCCCGTCCACAGCCTGCCGCCGGGGTTCGGCGTGGCCTTCCGCGGCCTGTCCGACGACGCGCGTTCCGCATCGAGCAGATCGTCGCGGACTACCTGGTCCGGCTGTCGGGCAACTGACCCTCTGCTCAGCTTCCCGGCAGCGACTCGAGGTACGCGGCCAGGCCCGGCTGCTGGGCACGCTCCAGAGCGACGCACTGGTCGACGCTCTCGAGCACTTGAGCCAGCACGCGCTGCGCACCGGTGATGGTGGCGCTGCGCTTCTCGAAGAACGCCTGCATTTCCTGGCGTGTGTCGGCGGCACACTGGCTCGCCCCCACCCACGGGAGGTAGGCGACCGGAGACATCATGCCCTGCGGCAGGCGCGCGACGAGCGGGTCGTAGTTGGACTGCAGGAATGCATAGGCTGCTTGCCGCGTCTCCCGCTGGGAGCCGAGCGCCCAGAGCACCCGGACGGTCTCACGCGGATCGAGGCGGTCGTCCAGCGTCAGGGCCAGCACCTGCTGCACGAGCTCGGTATCGCGGACGGCCCCGAGCCCCCGGAGCAGGCGCCGGCGCTGCTCACGGTCGCTCGCCCGCAGCGCGTCGCGCTTGAGGCGCTCGAAGAGCGCTCGGTCTCCCGAACCAGCTGCCGCCGCGAGCGCCGGCGGGACGAGGTCAGGATCGAGAGCCGACGCGTCCTCCAGCCAGCGACCGACCAGGCTTCCGGCCTCGCGCACGAGCTGCGGATCACGCCCGAGACCGACGACGATCCCGACCAGCGTCCGACGCAGCAGCCGCGTCTCCTCGTCGTCGCCGGGCCGCGTCGACCAGCCGAGGGCGCGCGCCCGCTCGCCGTAGGCGTCGCGAACGGCACGGCGGAAGCGGGGAAGCAGCCGATCGGGGACGAGCGGCTCGAGCTCCCGGG
This sequence comes from Acidobacteriota bacterium, assembly GCA_032127875.1. Classification (GTDB taxonomy): domain Bacteria; phylum Acidobacteriota; class Vicinamibacteria; order Fen-336; family Fen-336; genus CADEEV01. The sequence continues at coordinate 52,966 of JAQBHI010000112.1, read as the reverse complement.
CGACTTGCGCGCTCGCCGCGACCACGTGCCGATCCGAGTCGCGAGCCAGCAACGCGACGAGACTCAACGCATCGCCGGCCGTCACGTCGCCGGAGGCCACCAGCGCCCCGAGGTCACCCGCGAGCGCCACACGCTCGGCGGCAGTCAGGTGAGAGCCTTCGAGGACGCGGCGCGCCTCGGCCGCGCTCGGCACGACCCGGTAGTAACCGGAGGCTGCCGCGTTCGCGAAGAACCAGTCGGGACAGGCGGCGCCGTCGAGCCGTATCTCGCCGCTGTTTGCGGCGAGCACGGAGCACTGTGGTCGCTCGCGTCCGGCGACCCGGGCGCACACGGGCAGCGTCCACGCCTTCGACTCCGCCGGCGAGCCCAGCGCCCGGTACGGCCGTTGCGACAGGATGAGCCGCGGCCCGCCCGCGCAGCGGACCTCGGCCGAGATCACCGGAGCGCCGGTCTGGTCGAGGAAGCTTCCGAGGACCGAGCCGACATCGCGTCCGGCCGCCGCCGAGAGCGCGCCCACGAAGTCGGCGGCCGTGGCGTTGCCCAGAGCGTGGCGGTCGATGTAGGCCTTCACGCCGCGACGGAAGACGTCCTCGTCCAGCCACGCTTCGAGCATCTCGAGCACGGCCTGGCCCTTCCCGTAGGTGACTCCGTCGAAGGCATTGACGATGTCGTCCTTGGAAGCGATCGGCTGGCGAATCCGGCGTGCCGTCGCCAGGCTTTCCTGGTTGAGCGCATCCGAGCGGTTCGCGGCCCGCTCCGCAGCCAGCCCCCACTCCGGGTGAAAGCGGTCCACCACCTTGTCGCCGAGCCAGCTCGCGAAGGACTCGTTGAGCCATGTGTCGTCCCACCAGGCCATCGTGACGAGGTCGCCGAACCACTGGTGGGCCAGCTCGTGAGCGCAGACATTCGCCCAAGCGCGCCGCGAGGAAATCGTCTCCTCGGCCGGGCGCTGGACCATCAGCCCCTGCCCATACGTCACGAGCCCGGGGTGCTCCATGGCGAAGCCCACGCCGGGGATCGCGACCTGGTCGAGCTTCGCGTAGGGATAGGGCCGGTCGAAGTAGTCCTCGAGCAGCGTGAGGATGCGCGGCGTCGACTCGCGTGCCCACGCGGTGTCGGCGCCGCGACCGCGCGGCACGATGAGCCGGGTGGGCGTTCGGTTCCGGCCCGCAGGGCCGACGTCCACCACATCGAAGGGCCCCGTCGCAAACGCGACCAGGTAGCTCGGAAGTGGCGGCGTCGGGGCGAAGCGGACGACGTCGCGCCCTCCATCCTCCGTCGTGGAGACAGCGGGCGAGTTCGAAAGCGCCAGCATGCCGTGTGGCACGCGCAGCGTGACTTGCCACGGGATCTTGTAGTTGGGCTCGTCGAAGCACGGGAAGGCCTTGCGGGCGGCGACCGCCTCGAACTGGGTGAACAGGTACCAGGCGCCGCCCTCCTGCATCGCGAAGACGCCCTCGTTGTCGCGGCGAGACACGCTGCCCTCGAACCAGGCGTCGAGGCGCGCCGCGCCCGGCGCCAGCGGGGTCGTGGTCGAGAAGCCGACGAAGTCGTCGCCGCCCGCGACGATGCTGGCGGGGCGCATCGCGCCACCCCGACCTAACGAGGCGCTCGTGACCTTCAGGCCGGCGGCGTTCAGCCAGAGGACGCTCAGCTCGTCCCGGATCTCAAGCTCGATCTCGACCGACCCCGAAAAGGTCTGGAGGCTCGGGTCCACGGTCAGCTCGAGCTTTTGCTGGATAGGCCTGACGTTACCGGGCAGGCGAAGAGTCGGTGGAGCCGTGGCGTCGCCCATCGTTGCGGCGACCACCGCCAGGACGCCGAGCATGGGGATCATGGGTCCTCCGGAGAAGGGCTTAACGCTAGCGAGGCCGACGCTGCCACGTCAAGGTGCTTGTGAGTCCTGCATCAGCCGTGCACTAGCGGAGGATCCGGCGCCTCAGGCGGCGCGCTCGCCGCTCCTCACAAAGTCCACGAACCCCTCGCGGTCCTGGGCCGCCGCAGCGATCCTTGCAAGGGCCTCCTTCAGGTCGTCGAGGCCGGTCGCGATCGACAGGCGAAGATAGTGGCGGCCCTCCGCGCCCAGCGCGCCGAACGAGCGGCGATCCATACTGGCGACGTGGTGGCGGAAGAGCAGGAACATCTGGAACAGCGTCGCGGGGCTCGAACGCTGCCGCACAGCATCCGGCAGCGTGTGATACGCATCGATGGCACCCAGCGAATCGCACACGCCGCCGATGTTCGGGAACGCGTAGAACGCCCCTTTTGGCGTCTGGCAGGTGATGCCGGGAACGCCATTCAGCCCCTTGACGACGACATCGCGGCGTTGCTGGAACGCCGTGACCATGCGCTTGATCTCCGGGAGGCTGAGGGCGGACTCGATCGCGAGCTTCGCTCCCATCTGGTTGTAGGGCGGCAGGCACGAGTACACGTTGATGTTGAGGTTCTTGAAAACCTCCGCTTCGCGAGCCGTGGGGAAGACGGCCCAGCCGAGCCGCCCGCCGGTCCATGAATACGTCTTGGAGACGCCCGAGACGATGACCGTCCTCTGCTCCATCCCCGGGATCGATGCGATCGACTCGTGCCGAAGGCCGTCGAAGATGATCGCCTCGTACACCTCGTCGGAGTAGACGCGCGCATCCGGGCGGGCCTTTCGCTGGATCACCTCGGCGATGCCCTCGAGCTGCTCGCGCGTGGCGACTCCGCCGGTCGGGTTGGAAGGGAAGTTCAGGAAGATCAGCTTGGTCCGAGGCGAGATCAGCGGCTCGAGTTGGGCGCCGCTGAACGAAAACCCCTGGCATTCCTCGAGGGGCAGCGGCACCGGCGTCGCCCCGACGTAGCGCGTGAACGACTCGTAGATCGGGAAGCCGGGGCTGGGATAGACGACCTCGTCGCCCGGGTTGCAGTAGACCTGCTGGCAAAAGCCGATCGGCGGCTTGCCCCCGGCAAACACGACGACGCGGTCGGGTGTGATGTCGAGGCCGCGCCGCGCCCCGACATCGCGGGCGATCGCCTCGCGCAGCGGCAGGATTCCTTGCGGGTCGCAGTAGTGCGTGAGGTCGTTGTCGAGGGCCCGCTTGACCTCCTCGCGGATGTGCTTCGGCAGCGGGAAGTCGGGCTCGCCCAGGTTGCACTTGATGACGCGGTGCCCCCGGTCTTCGACTTCCTTGATGTAGGGCCCGATCTTGAAGGCGTTCTCGGTTCCCAGAAGTGCGACTCGCTCGGCGAAGAGAGTCATGGCAGTCCTCCGCTGCCTCGTTGGACAGCAACAGCCATGCCATGAGCCACGCGCGGCTGGCTGGCTTCGATATTGCATTTATCGATTCTGGGCCGCCGTGCCGCGCAGATCGTGCGCTATACCGGGTCGCCCGGCGCAACCATGTTCACCATCCTCGAAGCCCGCTTCCTGGCCCCGGACATCAAGCTGTTCCGGATCCACGCGCCGCGGATCGCCCGCAAGCAGCGCGCCGGGCAGTTCGTGATCGTGCGCGTGAACGACCAGGGCGAGCGCATCCCGCTCACGATTGCCGCTTCCGACACCGCGAGCGGAGCGATCACACTCGTGGTGCAGGGCATTGGCAAGACGACCCGGCTCCTGAACTCCTTGGAAGCGGGCGACTCGATCCGGAACGTAGTCGGCCCGCTCGGGAAGGCGTCCGACGTGCAGCGCTACGGAACCGTGGTCGTGATCGGCGGCGGCGTCGGCACGGCCATCGCCTACCCGACGGCACAGGCCATGAAAGGCGCGGGCAACACGGTTCTCTCCATCGTCGGCGCCCGAACGCGGGAGATGGTGATCCTGGAAAACGAGCTTCGCGCGGTGAGCGACGAGTGCTTCGTCCTCACCGACGACGGCACGTACGGCGAAAAGGGATTCGTCACCGCAAAGCTGAAGGCGCTGATCGAGGCGGGGCGCAGGCTCGACCTGGTGCTCGCCATCGGCCCGGTGCCGATGATGCGGGCGGTGGCGGAGTTGACGCGGCCGGACGCGATCCGGACCATCGTGAGCCTGAACTCGATCATGGTGGACGGCACCGGCATGTGCGGCGGCTGCCGCGTCGCGGTGGGCGGCCGAAGCGAGTTCGCCTGTGTCGACGGCCCGGAGTTCGACGCCCACCAGGTTGATTTCGGGGTCCTCACGCAGCGAAACGCCATGTACCGCACCGCCGAGCGCTGCGCTCTCGAGGAGTACGAACGGCGGCTTGCGGCCGCCCCGGCAGCGCAGACTGCATGAACCCCTTGAAGCTGAAAGAGCGCATGAAGATCCCGCGCCAGGCGATGCCGGAGCAGCACGCCCACGAGCGTACACACAACTTCAGCGAGGTGAACCTCGGACTCGACTTGGAGCTTGCGAAGCAGGAGGCGCTGCGCTGTTTGCAATGCGCGAAGCCCACCTGCATCGACACCTGCCCCGTCGGCGTGAACGTCAAGGCCTTCGTCGACCTGATCCTGGCCGGCGACTACCTCGGCGCAGCCGCCAAGATCCGCGAGGACAACGTGCTGCCGGCGGTCACGGGCCGCGTCTGCCCGCAGGAGGAGCAGTGCGAGGGCGGCTGTGTGATGGGCAGAAAGGTCGCGCCGCTCGCCATCGGATACCTCGAGCGCTTCGTCGCCGACTACGAGCAGAGCGTGGGAAAAGTCGGCCTGCCCCGGCGCGCGGCGGCAACGGGCAAGCGCGTGGCGGTCGTCGGCAGCGGGCCGGCCGGGCTCACGGTCGCGGGCGACCTGGTGCAGCGCGGCCACGACGTGACGGTCTTCGAGGCGCTCCACGAAATCGGCGGCGTGCTGGTCTACGGCATCCCCGAGTTCCGCCTGCCGAAGGCGATCGTGCGGCAGGAGGTCGAGAACCTGGGCCGCATGAGCGTCCGCTTCGAGACCGACGTCGTGGTGGGCAAGACCATCACGGTGGACGAGCTGCTCGGCGAGGAGGGCTTCGACGCGGTCTTCATCGGCACCGGCGCCGGCTTGCCGCAGTTCCTGAACGTGCCGGGCGAGAACTTGAACGGGGTGTACTCGGCCAACGAGTTCCTGACCCGCGTGAACCTGATGCGCGCCTACCGCTTCCCGGAGTACGACGAGCCCGTCTACGACTGCCGGGGCAAGGACGTCGCGGTGGTCGGCGGGGGCAACACGGCGCTCGATGGCATCCGCACCGCGCTGCGGCTGGGGGCGAAGAACGCCTACCTCATCTATCGGCGCTCGGACCAGGAGATGCCGGCGCGCGCCGAGGAGGTGAAGCACGCGAGGGAGGAGGGCGTCCAGTTCCTGACGCTCACGAACCCCGTGGCTTTCCTCGAAGCGGCTTCGGGCTGGCTGGGGGCGGCCCGCTGCATCCGAATGCAGCTGGGTGAGCCCGACGAATCGGGCCGGCGGCGGCCCGTGGAGATGCCCGGCTCGGAGTTCGTTCTTCCGCTCTCGGTCGCGATCATCGCGGTCGGCACCAGCGCCAACCCGCTCGTGCAGTCCACCACCCCCGATCTCAAGACGCGCAAGCGGGGGTACATCGAGGCCGATCCCGAGACGCTGCGCACCTCGAAGCCCGGCGTGTTCGCGGGCGGCGACATCGTCACCGGGGGCGCCACGGTGATCCTGGCCATGGGCGCGGGCCGCAAGGCCGCCCGAGCGATCGACGCCTACTTGAGGACGGGAGGACCGTCATGGAACGCTATCGGCTGAAGCGCGACTTGCTGGGGCAGCACCGGCTCGAATGCCCGTATCGGGGCGCCCGGCTGCTCCGCCATCCCATGTACACGAAGGGCACGGCGTTCCCGGAAGAGGAGCGGATCGGCTTCGGCCTCGAGGGCCTGCTCCCCCACCACGAGAGCAATCTCGAAGAGCAGAAGAAGCGCGTCTACGCCAACATCACGCGCAAGCGCGACCCCCTCGAGAAGTACATCGGCCTGGCTGCGCTGCAAGACCGCAATGAGCACCTCTTCTATCGGCTGCTGGTGGACCACATCGAGGAGTTTCTCCCCATCGTCTACACGCCGACGGTCGGGCTCGCGTGTCAGGAGTGGAGCCACATCTTCCGCCGCGCGCGCGGGCTGTGGATCACGCCGGAGCACCGCGGCCGGATCGAGAAGGTGCTGGGCAACGCGCCGTTCGAAGAGGTGCGGCTGGTCGTGGTGACTGACAACGAGCGCATCCTGGGCCTCGGCGACCAGGGCTGCGGCGGGATGGGGATCCCGATCGGCAAGCTGGCCCTCTACACGGCGGGCGCCGGCATCCCGCCGTGGCAGACGCTGCCGATCAGCCTCGACGTCGGGACCGACAACCAGGAGCTGCTCGACGACGAGCTGTACCTGGGCTGGCGCGGCCGCCGCCTGCGCGGACCCGAGTACGACTCGCTGGTCGAAGAGTTCGTGCAGGCCGTGAAACGCCGCTTTCCGAAGGCGCTGCTCCAGTGGGAGGACTTCAAGAAGAACAACGCCTTCCGGCTGCTTGACCGCTACTGCAAGGTGCTGCCTTGCTTCAACGACGACATCCAGGGAACCGCGGCTGTGGCGGTGGCAGGCATGGTAGCCGGCGCACGCGTCTCCGGGCTTCCGCTCACCGGGCAGCGCGTGGTGCTCCTGGGCTCGGGCGCGGCCGGCGTCGGCATCGCGCGCCTGATCCGCAGCACGCTCGAGCGCGCGGGCCTTGCGGGTGAGGCGCTGCGGCTGGCGACGGCGAACCTCGACAGCCACGGCCTGCTGGTGGACGATCAGCCCATCGACGACGTCCACAAGCGCGACTTCGCCTGGCCGAAGGCCGCCGCGGAGAAGGCGGGCCTGGGCGCCGGCAGGCCGCGCGACCTGCTGGCGGTGGTCCGAGCGATGAAGCCCACCGTCCTGATCGGGACGTCGGGCGAGCCGGGCACCTTCACCGAGCAAGTGCTCCGGGAGATGGCACGCCACGTGGAGCGGCCGGTGGTTTTCCCGATGTCGAACCCGACGAGCAAGTCGGAGGCGAAGCCGGTCGACGTGATTCGCTGGACGGACGGCCGTGCCCTGGTCGCCACGGGCAGCCCGTTCGAGCCGGTCGAGTTCGGCGGTCGCCGCGTCACGATCGGGCAGGGCAACAACGCGTTCGTCTTCCCCGGCGTGGGGCTCGGCGTGATCGTTTCCGAGGCGCGCGAGGTCACCGAGTCGATGTTCGCCGTGGCCGCCGACCGCCTGGCGAAGGAGGTCCACGCGGAGGACCTGGCGGCGGGCAACCTGTTCCCGCCGATCCACAGCCTGCGCCGCGTGACGGCGCGAATCGCAGAGGCCGTGGTGCGTGAGGCGCGAGAGCGGGGCGTCGCGGAGTGCGTGCTCGAGGACGCGCAGATCCCGGCCGCGGTGGCAGCGGCGATGTGGAACCCTAGCTACGTGCCCATGGACCCGGCCCCGGTGGGACGGGAAGAGCTGAGCGTCGCTCACGTATAGGAGGTCTCCCATGACGACGATGGCTTTCGGACCCCGGCGAGGCGTCTTCGTCGACCTGGCGACGCTCCGGGCTCCCGACCTCGAGCCGCTGCCGGCCGAGCAGCTCGAGGCGTTCGAGGCACTCGACCTTCTCTACCGCGCGCTGTGCGCGATCCTCTACAACTACGTCCCGATGTCCGGCCACCCCGGGGGCTCGATCTCCTCGGGCCGCTTCGTGGCGGCTTTGCTGTTCGACGCGATGGACTACGACTTCGCGCGGCCCGATCGCGAGGACGCCGACATCATTTCGTACGCGGCTGGCCACAAGGCGATGGGCCTCTACTCGATGTGGGCGTTGCGCGACGAGGTCGCGCGGCTTTCGGCACCCGAGCTGCTGCCCGAGCTGCGGCACCGTCTCCGGCTGGAGGACCTGCTCGGCTTCCGCCGCAACCCGGTGACTGCGCTGCCGCTCTTCGGGCGGTTTCACGCCAAGCCCCTGGACGGCCACCCGACGCCGGCCACGCCGTTCGTGCGTCTGGCGACCGGCGCTTCGGGCGTGGGCCTCGCGGCGTCCATCGGCCTGGCACTCGCGGCCCGCGACTACTACGGCAAGAACTCGCCGCGCGTCCACGTCGTCGAGGGCGAGGGAGGCTTGACGCCGGGCCGCGTGGCCGAGGCGCTCGCGACCGCCGGCACGGCGTCGCTCGACAACGTCGTGCTGCACCTCGACTGGAACCAGGCCTCGATCGACTCCGACCGCGTGTGTCGTGACGACGGCCGTCCGGGCGACTACGTGCAATGGACCCCGCAGGAGCTGTTCCATCTGCACGACTGGAACGTGGTGTCCGTGCCGGATGGCCTCGACTTCCAACAGGTGATCGCCGCGCAGCGCGTGGCGCGGAGCTTCACGAGCGGCCAGCCCACGGCGATCGTCTACCGCACGGTCAAGGGCTGGGGGTATGGGATCGAGGGACGCGCCTCCCACGGTGCGGGTCACAAGCTGTGCTCCGACGGCTTCTACGGGGCGGTCGGCGACCTGACGAAGCCGGGCGGCGTGTGCCTGCCGGCGTGCGAGCCCGGCAAGCGCCGCTGCGAAGAGCAGGCGGATGGCAAGGCGGCCCTCGAGGAGTGCTTCTGGGAAGCGCTCGGAGTCGCGCGGCAGCGTCTTTCGGAGTCCCAGACGTTGACCGGCCTGCTGGCGGCACGCCTGATCGAGGCCCGCGTGCGGCTCGACCGGGAGGGCCGCAGCGCCAGGCCCGAGGCGCCGCGTGTCGAGGCGGTCTACGACCTGGTCGCCCGCGAGGCGTGCCAGATCCCCGCCGAGTTGAAACTCGTCCCGGGCAGCGCCACCACGCTGCGCGGCGAGCTCGGGCGCGCACTCCAGCACCTGAACCGCGCCTCGGGCGGGGCGCTGCTGGTGGCTGCGGCCGACCTGCTCGGCTCAACGAGCGTCAACACGATCGGCGCCGACTTCGGCCTCGGGTACTGGAACGCCGCTTCGAATCCAGGCGCCCGGTTGCTCTCGATCGGCGGCATCTGCGAGGACGCGATCGCGGGCGTCCTCGCGGGAGTGTCCACGTACGGCCGCCACATCGGCGTCGGCTCATCCTATGGCGCGTTCCTGGCGCCGCTGGGCCACATCGCGGCGCGCCTGCACGGCATCGGCGCTCAGGCGCGGCGCACGCTCGCGAACGACCCGTATCGGCCGATGATCCTGGTCTGCGCGCACGCGGGCCTCAAGACCGGCGAGGACGGCCCGACCCACGCGGACCCGCAGGCGCTGCAACTGCTGCAGTGCAACTTTCCGAAAGGCGTCGCCATCACGCTCACACCCTGGGAGCCGCAGGAGATCTGGACGCTCATGGCGACGGCGCTTCAAAAGCGGCCCGCGCTGATCGCCCCCTTCGTCACGCGGCCGACCGAGAGCGTCCTCGGCCGCGAAGCACTCGGATTGGCCCCGGCCGAGGATGCGGCGAGCGGGCTGTACCTGCTGCGCCCGGGCCGGGATGGCGACGGCACACTGGTGCTGCAGGAGAGCGCCGTGACGTACGCCTTCGTGCAGGACGTGCTGCCGCTCCTGGCCAGGGACGGCATCGCGCCCTGGGTCTACTACGTGTCGAGCGCGGAGTTGTTCGACCTGCTGCCCGACTCCGAGCAGAAGCGGATCTTCCCCGAAGAGCGCGCGGGCGAAGCGATGGGCATCACCGGCTTCACGCTTCCCACAATCGAACGCTGGCTGAACTCCGAGAGCGGCCGTGCCGCGACGCTGCATCCGTACCTGAAGGGGCACTTCCTCGGCAGCGGGTCCGGCGAGAGCGTGCTGGCGGAGGCGGGGCTTGACGCCGCGGGTCAATACAAGGCGATCCGCCGCTACCTCGACCGACGCGCCCACGCAAACGCCAGCGTGAGCGTGGCCTGACCGGGCGCTCCTGCCCACGCCAGGCCGCAGCCAGGGGCCGGAAGGCCCTCGCGTTCGGGCCGCGTGGCAGCACGACCGTCCGGGAAAGTCGGTCCGTTTCTTTTGACCTTGACCTCCCGCGGCGGCAGGGTGTAGCTTGTTTTCCCCACAGCCGGAGGAGGTCGGAGCGCATCCCGGCACCGGGTCGAGGCCCGAGGTCGTCCGAAGGCCCGATCCTAGCAGGCCTTCGCATGGATAAGGAGTTCATGAAATGAGCCAGGCAACACAAACCGCGGCACCGGCCCCGAAACTCAGCGGTCCGGTCAGCAAGTTCATCGCGCAGAAGCTCAAGCTGTTGATCGACGGCAAATGGGTGGACGCCGCCTCGGGCAAGACCTTCGAGGTCTACGACCCGGCCACCGGCGACGTCATCGCCCATGTCGCCGAAGGCGACCGGGAGGACGTCGACCGCGCCGTGAAAGCGGCGCGCCGGGCGTTCGAGGGCGGGCCCTGGTCGAGGATGACGCCCTCCCAGCGCGGCCGCATCGTCTGGAAGATCGGCGACCTGCTGCTGCAACACCTCGACGAGTTCGCGGAGCTGGAATCGCTCGACAACGGCAAGCCGGTGGGCGTGGCGCGCGCCGCCGACGTCCCGCTGGCGGCGGACCTGTTCCACTACATGGCGGGCTGGGCCACCAAGATCGAAGGCAGCACCATCCCGCTTTCGGTGCCGTACACGCCGGGCCAGAGCTACCACGCCTACACGCGGCGCGAGCCGATCGGCGTGGTCGGCCAGATCATCCCCTGGAACTTCCCGCTGCTGATGGCCGCCTGGAAGCTCGGCCCGGCCCTGGCGGCCGGCTGCACCGTGGTGCTGAAACCGGCGGAGGAAACACCGCTGAGCGCGCTGCGCCTGGGCATGTTGTTCGAGGAAGCGGGCCTGCCGCCGGGCGTGGTCAACATCGTCACCGGCTTCGGCGAGACGGCCGGCGCGGCGCTCGCGGCCCACCCGGACGTGAACAAGATCGCCTTCACGGGCTCGACCGAGGTCGGCAAGCTGATCGTCAAGGCGGCCGCCGGGGACCTCAAGAAGGTGACGCTCGAGCTGGGCGGCAAGTCCCCGAACATCGTCTTCGAAGACACCGACATCGACGCCGCGATCCCCGGCGTGGCCAGCGGCATCTTCTTCAACCACGGTCAGTGCTGCTGCGCCGGCTCGCGCCTGATGATCCAGGACAAGATCTTCGACAAGGTGGTCGAGGGCGTCGCCGCGGCGGCCCGGGGGATCAAGCTGGGGCCGGGGCTGGATTCGTCGACACAGATGGGCCCTCTCGTCTCCAAGACCCAGTTGGAGCGCGTCACCGGCTACCTGGAGAGCGGGCTCCAGGAGGGCGCCCGCGCCGTCACCGGCGGCAAGGGCCGCGGCGGCCGGGGCTACTTCGTCGAGCCAACGGTCCTCGTCGACACACGGCCCGACATGAAGGTCTGCAAGGAGGAGATCTTCGGACCGGTGGTGGTGGCGATGCCGTTCAAGGCCCTGGACGACGACCTGATCGCCCGGGCCAACGACACCGTTTACGGCCTGGCCGCGGGCATCTGGACGAAAGACATCGGGAAGGCGCACGCGGTGGCCGCCCGGCTCCAGGCCGGCACCGTCTGGATCAACTGCTTCAACATCTTCGATGCCGCGCTGCCGTTCGGCGGCTACAAGCAGTCCGGCTGGGGCCGTGAGATGGGCCACGAGGCGCTGGAGAACTACACGGAGACCAAGGCCGTCTGCCTGGGCTATCCGTCCTGACGGCCGGCGGCGCCATTTGATCAGCGCAGCCGGTAGGGCAGGTGGCGCCGCAGCGGCTGGCCCTCGGGGTCGTGGTAGTCAGCTGGCTGCTTCGTCGATCGATACCCATCGGCATGGGGCAGCGCTGTGCCACGCGGACTCACGCAGCGCCGCGGCGGCGGCGTTGATTTCGTAAAAGGTCGGCGGCTCGTAGGTCGCACCGCGTCTGAGCCGCCGCTCTTCGAGCGCCAGCGCCACGCGGACCACGACTCCGATCAATCGGCCCAGGACGCGTGGCCGCCATCCGAACTCGCGCGCGAGCTCCTCGCGCAGCGCAACGATGCGCGTGACGGCTGGCTTCCCGCGCAGGCGTCCCTCGGCGGCCCACAGCGCTCCGGCGTACGCCGTCGGCAGATCGGCGCACTCGCGGGCGAAGCGCTCCCGCACGCGCGGCTCGGGGTGGTGCTTGTGGCGCTGCCAGCCGCGCAGCAGCGTCGCCGCGATGCGGACGACACTCGGGCCGTTCTGGTCGAAGTCCCGCCGAAAGCCCCGCAGCAGGTACTCGGTTTCCTGGCCGCCGCGTATGAAGGGATGCCTGAAATTGAAGCGGAGCTGCCCGTGGACGTCCGCCGCCTCGCACTCCTGCTCCGAGAGCAGCGTGCCGGCGGCCTCGTGCTCGGAGTGGAGCGGTGTGCCCGGCAGCGGCGTGTACAGCATGAACTGGTGGAACTCCGTGTCGTGGGCCACGGCGTGCTCGATCGCTGCGTCGATGTTCTCCGGTGTGTGCTCCGGCAGTCCCACGATGCTCGAGCCTAGCACCCGAATGCCGTTGGCCTGCAGCTCGGCCACGAGCGCGCGCGTGTCCGTGCGCTCGAGCTTTCGGTAGCCGCTCTGCTTCCCTTCGAGGCCCAACCACAGCCAGGAGACGCCGAGGCCAACCAGCTCCTCCATGCTGTACAGGCGCAGCGTGTTGGCGGAGCTGAAGACGTAGAGCGCCCACGCCTTCTCGCCGCGCCGCATCAACTCGAGCAGGCGCAGCGCCCGCTTCCTGTGAAGCAGGAAATTCTCGTCCATCACGAAGAAGGCGCGCGTGCCCATGCTCGCTTCGAGGCGGCACATGACGGCGTACAGCTCGTCCCCGGTCGCATAGAAGTTCTCGAAGCGGCCCTTGCCACCGAACATCGCGGAGGTCGAGCAGAAGTTGCAGCCCAGCGGACAGCCCACCGACGGGATCAGCGCGGCAGCCGTGTCGCGCGGGCTGTCCCCCATGCGAACGCCCATGGTGCGGGCCCCGAACGCGGAGGCAGTGACCGGGTGGCGGAGCGGACGCGCCACGTCTTCGCCCAGGTAGCTGCGGAACCAGCGCACGCCCTCCCCTCGGACGACATGGTCGCAGTCGATGCGGCGGCCGAGCGCCGGCTCGTTCGCAATGTGCCCGCCGACGACGAGGGTAGCCTTCGGGAGGTGCTCGCGAACGAGCCCGCACATCTTCGCCACCTTCCCGATGTTGGGCCGAATGGAGGAGATGCCCACGACGTCATAAGGCACGCAGCGGATCTCTTCGACGAAGCGCTCCAGACTCGGAAAGTCGAGCAGCGCGCAGGGCGTCTCGACGTTCGCATGAATGAGCATGAGGCCCCAGGAGCGATGAAACATGCGCAGCGAGAAGGCGCCCTGCACGCGCGTGACCTGGTTGTGGTACAGCTCCATGGGATTGATGGCGCGGCTGCCGTACTCGTCGTCGCGAGCGTAGGGGCCGAAGACGCTCGTCAGCAGGACGCGGGGACGCGGTTTCAAGCTTGCCACCTGGCTCAGCTTGTAACACGCGGCCTGTGGCCAGGATTGTCAGAGTTCCGCATTACTTGCTGCGGCTCAGCCAGACCAGCCAGCGGGGCCTGGTATGACGGGCGTCATAGGCGCGTGGCGTCCGTGGGCTAGGGTCGGAGCGTGGGCTTCGACGTGGAGATCCCCGAGGCGACCGAGATCAAGAGCGCCCTGGCGCGCTTGGAGGGACTGCTGCCCCTGATCAGCCGGACGCCGCTGCTCGAGGTCCGCTACCGCTTCGAGGAGCGCCCGCGGCGGCTGTTCGGCAAGTACGAAGCGCTCCACCTGACCGGCAGCGTGAAGGACCGGATGGCGGCCTTCGTCGTGCGCCGCGCGTACGAGGACGGCCGCCTGCTGCCCGGTGACGTCATCGTCGAAGTCTCGAGCGGCAACGCGGGCATCTCTTTCGCCGCCCTGGGCCGCGCGCTGGACCATCCGGTGCGGATCTACATACCCGACTGGATGAGCCACGAGCGCGCCGACCTGATCCGCGCCCTGGGAGCCGAGGTAGTTTCGGTTTCGCGCGACGAAGGCGGTTTCTGCGGGGCGATCGAGAAGGCCGAGGCCTATGCCCTCGGCCACGGGCGCGCGTTCCTGCCGCGGCAGTTCGAGAACACGGCGAACGCAGAGGCCCACGAGCGCACCACCGGGCCCGAGATCGAATCACAGCTCGCCGCGCGGGGGCTCTGCGCCGATGCGTTCGTCGCCGGGGTCGGCACCGGCGGGACCGTGATGGGCGTGGGGCGCTGCTTGCGGAAGCGGGGCCGCGTGCGCGTCCATCCGCTGGAGCCCGCGGACTCGCCCACGCTGCGTGCCGGCCACAAAGTCGGCAAGCACCGCATCCAGGGCATCTCCGACGAGTTCATCCCGGCACTCGTCCACCTGGACGAGCTCGATCACATCGTGGACGTCCGCGACGGCGACGCGATCCTGATGGCGCAGGCGCTGGGCCGCTGCCTGGGCCTCGGCCTCGGCATTTCGTCCGGCGCCAACGTCCTGGGAGCCATGCAACTGGTGGAGGAGCTCGGCAGCGACGCCACCGTGGTGACGATCCTGCCCGACAGCAACAAGAAATACCTGAGCACCGACCTGTGCCACGACGAGCCGTCGCACGCGGGCGACCTGACGCCGCGCGTCACCCTCGAGAGCTTCGCCGCGCTCCCCTGCCCCGCCTAGAACACGCTCCGCTTCTGGACCCGCTGCTTGGTGGCGAGGCTGAACACCGTCTCCACCGGCTTGCCGTCCAGGACGCGTGCGGCCACGTATTCGCCGACGGCGGGCCCATGCTTGAAGCCGTGGCCCGAGCCACCGCCCACCAGCCAGACGTTTTCGAGATCAGGGTGCCGGTCGATCAGGAAGTCGCCGTTCGAGGTGTTCTCGTACTGACAGACTTCGCTGCCGATGATCGGCGCTTCCTTCAAGGCGGGGAAGCGCCGGCCCACGTACTCCTTGACGCGGGCCAGCGACTCGGGGGCGACGACGCGCTCGAGCGAGTCCGGGTCGGCGGGAGGCCCATGGCGGTCCGGAGCGACCTTGAAGCCGCGCCCCTTGAAGTCCGGCAGGCCATAAATCTCCTCGGCGAAGTCCACCCAGACCGGAATCGCGGCCGGCTTGAAGCGCTCTTCGCCGGCCGGCGGGCCAAAGTAGAACACCTCCTGCCGAGTGGGAAAGATCCGCTCTCCGAGCAGCTCGGGAAACAGCTTTGGCAACCACGGCCCGCACGCGAACACGAAGGTGCTGGCGCGCAGCGTCTTGCCCGAGCGCGTCGTCACCGAGCTGAGGCCCCGCTTGCCCGAGGGGGGAAGGACGGCCTCCTCCAGGTACTCGGCTCCCGACGCCATCGCCCGCTGCGCCACGGCTTGCACCGCGTGGAAGCCGGCGAGAAAGCCGCTCTCGGGCTCGAGGATCGCCCAGCTAATCGGGCCGAAGTCGATCTGCGGCCAGCGTGCCTCGAGCTCCGGCCGCAGCAAGCGCTCGTGGCGCACGCCGAGCCGGGCGAGCGTCGTCAGGGTCGTGGTCGTCAGCGTGTCCTCGCCGCGGGCCATCCACAGGACGCCGGTCTGTTGGAAGAGCGTCGGCCGGGCCGATCGGCCAAGAGCCGACTTCCAGAGCCCGAGCGAGCGCATCGACCAGCGGCTGTAGATCTCCTTGTCGCCGTATCCCATGCGGATCACGCGGGTCTGGCCGCCGGAGCTGGCGCGGGCGTTCCCCGGGCCGTAGGCATCGACGAGCGCGACGCGGCGGCCCGCCTGTTGGAGCTGGTAGGCGATCCAGACGCCGAAGACGCCGGCCCCGACGACCGCCACGTCATACGCTGGCTGTGGCGAAGCCGGCCCAGGCCCCTGGGCTCGCGACAGGCTCGGCGCCAGTGCCGCGCCCAGCGCGCCGGCGCCCGCCGTCCGCATGAAGGTCCGCCGTTTCATGCTCATCGCTGCCCCTCCTAATCACTTTGGTCCGCTGCTTGCGGCGCTGACGCGGACCGTACTCCGTGCGCGATAAGACCGTCAAGGAGCTTGTGAGAAGACAGCGGCACGTCGCGTGCAGGCAGTTCGAGAGATGCCTGCGGCGTGCCGGGTAGGTGGGCGCGCGCCCTGCGGGGCGCGTGAAATTTGCGTATGACGCTTGTTCATGGGTCGCATCCCTTGCGCGCCATAGGGTTAATGCCATGATCCGGGAGTGCCCATGATCTCTACCGTGGCGCTACGCGAGGACGCCGCGCTGCTCAAGCTCGATCTGTACTGCAAAGGCATGCGCCTCGACGATTCGTGCTTCATCGAGGAAGACGGAGGGCGGAAGATCCTGCGGACGCGCGCCGGCCTCAGCAGCGGTCTCGAGCTGATCCTGCCGCGCGAGCTGTGGACGAACGTTCCGGTGAGCGAGCCGTTCGCGGCCCACTCGCGCTACGTGCTGCACCGGGAGCGCGGTCGTTACTACATCCAATACCGAGACGACACCGTCACCAACGTGCGGCTCTTGCCGCGGCCCGGCTGGTACGACGCTGAGACCACGGGCGGCAAGCCGATGACGCGCATCGGGACGCTCCAGGGGACCTACCTCGGCATCTATCAGGCGAAGGTCTGCGAGTACTGGACCGCGAAACCCCAGAAGACGAACTGCAAGTTCTGCTCGGTGGGCCTCAAGCCCGAGGAATGTCGCTCCCTGTCGCCACGCCGGTTCCCGTGGCAAACATTGAAGCTCAAGGGACAGGCTGCCGTGTTCCGGAGGATGCTGGCCCGCCGCATGGAAGATCGCGCTCGACACTCGCTCGCGAGCTAGCGGGCGATGCGTCAGTCGACTGCCGACCGCATCCGCCTCGAGATCATCAAGGCGGGACGCCGGCTCCACGACAAGGGGCTGATAACGGCCAGCCAGGGGAACATCTCGGTCCGTACGAGGCGCGGGCTGCTGGTCACGGCTTCCGGCGTCAGCAAGGGCGCCCTCACACCCGCGCTCGTTCTGGACACCGATTTCCTGGGCAACGCGTCAGGGTCGAGCGTCTCCTCGGAGATCCCCATGCACGTCGCCATCTACCGGTGTCGTCCTGACGTTCGCGCCATCGTGCACGCGCATCCGCCTGCCGCCACGGCCTTCGCGGTGGCGGGTTTGGTGCTGGACGCGGCGGTGCTGGCCGAGTCGGTGCTGCTGCTGGGGCGAGTTCCGCTGGTCCCCTACGCGGCGCCTTCGACGCCTGCGCTGGCCGAGATGGTGGGCGAGGCCCTGCTCGACGCCCAGGCGGCGCTGCTGGCGAACCACGGCGCCGTGTGCGTCGGCGAGACTCTGGAGCAGGCTTTGAACCGCATGGAGACCCTCGAACACCTCGCCCGCGTCACGCTTCTGGCGCGAGCGCTCGGGGAACCGCGTCGGCTTGCCGACGACGAGGTGGAGCGCCTGCTGGCACTCGGTTCGGCGCCGTATCGCTGAAGCAGTCTAGACTCGTGGCCGCGCCCGCCGCTGCGACGCTGCCGCCCTGCGCTTTCGTGCCGGCACGCTGGCCGCGCGGCTCTATTTCGGTTTCGCCCATGCTTGCCAGTGGACTCGCCGTCGCCAGTCTCGCAGTCGCCGCCAACCTGCAGCGAACATCGCATCGACTCGCGTGAGGCGAGGGCGGGTATGATCCGGCCGTGGCTTCAGCCGTCGAAGACGCGCTTCGCTCCGTAGTCCTGTTCCGCGGCTTGTCGGACGAAGACCGTGGACGGCTGGTGGCCGTCTCGGCGGTCAGGAGCTACGACAAGGCCGAGACGCTCTTCACGGAAGGCGATCCGTCGGATTTCCTGTACACGATCCTGGCCGGCCGCGTGAAGGTCGTGAAGATGCTGCCGTCGGGCAAAGAGGTGATCCTCGAGATCTTCGGCCCGGGCGATCCGGTCGGCGCGGTGGTGGCCTACACTGGGCGCCCCTATCCTGCGACGGCCGTGGCGCAGGAGCCAACCAGGTGCCTGCTGGTGCGGCGCGGCCCTTTCTTTGGCCTGCTCGAGAGCCATCCGTCTCTGGTCCGCGGCTACCTGCTGGGCCTCACGCAACGCATCGTCGAGCTGACCCGACGCATCCCCGAGGTGGCGGGGGGAAGAGTCGAGACGCGCTTCGCCCATCTCTTCCTGAAGCTCGCCGACAAAATGGGCCGCTCCTCGGCAGAGGGCACGACGATCCCGATGCCGCTCTCCAGACAGGACCTCGCCGATCTGACTGGAACCACGGTCGAAACGGCCATCCGGGTGATGAGCCGCTGGGGAAAGGACGGCCTCGTCCGCACGGACAAGGACGGATTCGTGCTGCTCGATCGCCCCGCGCTGGAGAAGCTCTCGCTGTCCTGAAGCCGGCCGAGGGCTACTTCTTCGGCTTCTCGAACAAAGGCAGGTACTTGCCGTAACCCTCGGCCGTGAGCTTCGCGACAGGGACAAAACGCATTGCCGCGGAGTTCATGCAGTAGCGCAGGCCGGTGGGCGCCGGGCCGTCCGGGAAGACGTGCCCCAGGTGCGAGTCGGCGTGGGTGGAACGCACCTCGGTGCGCGGCAGGCCGAGCTTGAAGTCGGCGCCGGTCTTGAGGTTCGCCTTCTCGAGCGGCTGCGAGAAGCTGGGCCAGCCGGTGCCCGACTCGTATTTGTCGAGCGAGCTGAACAGCACTTCGCCCGAGACCACGTCGACGTAGATGCCCGCTTCGTGGTTGTCCCAATACTCGTTGCGAAACGGCGGCTCCGTGCCCTCATGCTGGGTGACCTGGTACTGCAGCGGCGTGAGCTTCTTCTGCAGTTCGTCGTCGGAGGGCTTGTGCTGGCTCATCGGCGGGGTCCTCGGCTTCTCTTCCTTCATTCTTGCGATCGCAAACGGCGCGAGCAGCAGCGCCGCGGCGGCACCAGCGTAGCGGAGCTTCACGGGTGGTCTCCAGCCGCTTCACCCCAGACGTCCTTGAGGCGCCGTTCGCGCCCACAGCCCAGGCGATATGCCTGGTAGTGCACC
The DNA here is from genome assembly GCA_032127875.1 of Acidobacteriota bacterium. GTDB lineage: Bacteria > Acidobacteriota > Vicinamibacteria > Fen-336 > Fen-336 > CADEEV01. The sequence goes on along the minus strand of JAQBHI010000112.1, from coordinate 34,128 downwards.
GGGTTCTTCTTGTAGTAGTCCTGGTGATATTCCTCGGCCGGGTAGAACGTGGATGCCGCCACGACCTGCGTCGCAATCTTGCCCTTGAAACGCGCCTGCTCTTCGAGCTTCGCCTTGGAGGTCCAGGCGGCCCGGCGCTGCTCGTCGCCCTGGTAGAAGATCGCCGATCGATACTGGGTGCCGTGGTCGCAGAACTGGGCGTTCCGGGCAAACGGGTCGATGTTGTGCCAGAAGATCTCGAGGAGCTGCACGTAGCCGATCTTGGCGGGGTCGTAGATCACCTGCACAGATTCGGCGTGGCCGGTGGTGCCCGCGGAGACCTGCTCGTAGCTGGGGTTCTTCGTCTGGCCGCCCGTGTAGCCCGAGGTCACCGAGAGCACCCCTGGAACGCCTTCGAAGGCGGTCTCCTCGCACCAGAAACAGCCTCCGGCAAACACCGCCGTGGCCCGCTCGGAGGTTGCATTCGCCGCGGAGGAAGCGGCGGCCATCACACCGAAGGACAAGGCGATGAACAAGGACGCAGACACACGGGATCGCAAGATTCCCCCCTGGTCAAGCATAACGAACAACCGGGGCCTGTGATTCCACCCTGGGCCTCCTTAGAGCCCCAGCCAGAAACCGGCTTTGGCGCGGGCCTGGGCACGCGGCGTGTCTGCCGCGAGCGTGTGGAAGGAAGCGATGCCCAGAAGTGCAGGCAGAGACGCCGGCACGAACGAACGCCTCACTTGAGCGTGAGGCGATTCCGGCAAATGTCGTCCTTGGGTGAGCTGACCACGGCATCGAGAGACCAGGTGGTCACGGCCGCGCCCCAAACGCCGGAGAGCTCACCCAGCAGCGTCTTCGTGTGCGCTGGCGCCCCCTTGACCGAGACCGTCGTTAGCGGCGTGCGCGTACCATTTACGCTCGTGGAGAGCGAGATCGACTTCATCTTGATGGGTTTCAGGGCATCGTTCAGCATGAAAACCTGGATCGTGTAGCTGTCGCCGGGTTTCACGGAGGCGGGGCTCGCCTCGAAGCCGAGCTGGCACAGGAAGTCGCGATCGGCGAGGACGTCGCCGCTGTCGAAACCGGCCGGCGCCTTGCCCGGATTCCTCGCGGCCTCTACAGCGGTTTGGCCCGCGACCAGCGCCCGGACGGCCACGGGCGGGAGGGTCGCGGGCGGCAGTGTGGCGGGGGCCGCAGTCACGGGCGGCGCCGTCACGGGCGGCAAGGTCACGGGGGTCCTACCGGGCCGCGGCGGCGTGCTGAGAGGCGGCGGCGTGGGCAGAGGCTTCGCCTCGGCGGCCCGCCGCGCGCGGTCGAAGGCATCGCGGGCCTCGAGGAAGCCACGCGTAGCGGAGGCGTACTCGTTCTTCCCGAGCAGCGCATCGGCGTCGCGCGCGAGCCCGGTGGCTTGCCCGAAGGCGTCGCTCTCGACCGCCTTCGTTCGCTCCGCCTCACTCTTCGCGGCTGCGGCGGCCTGCTTCGCATCGCGTGCCCGCGCTTCGAAGTACTGGTTGAGGCGCGTCGAGAGCTCGGCCGCGGCCGGATGCTTGGGATCGAGTGCCAGCAGGCGGGACAACGCCTCGCTGGCCGCTCTCGTGTCGCCCTTGTCGACATCCGCTCGCGCCTCGGCGGCAGCAGCTTCGATCGCCGCCACCTGGCCCTTGGCTTCCTCCAGCACCTTCTGCGCAGCCGCGTTGCCCGGAGCGAGCTTCAGTACGTTCTGGGCCTGTGCCACAGCGCTCGACCAATTCTTGTCTTCGAGGTCGCGCTCGGCGAGTTCCAGTTGCGTCGACACCAGCACGGCGCTGAGCGCCGCCATCTTCGCGTCCTCGGCCGGAGACGCTGGCAGAGCGGGAGTGGCACCCTCTCGCCGCAGCGCGAAGAACGCCAGGGCGGCAAGCCCCACCAGCACCGCCACGGCTGCAATGATCCATAATGGTGCCTTCGAGGCGCGCTTGGCCTGCGGCCGCAGCGTGGGCGGGCGGCTCGCCGGCCGACGCGTCTCCGTGAACATCTCGGCGCGGGGCGCGGGGCGAGCTTCGTCGCTTGGCGACGCGGGCAGCGGTGGCCCCGACTTCGGCCGCATCGTCCCGCCCGGGGCCGTCTTCTGGCCCGGGCTGCGGTAGGACGCGTCCTTCGGCCGCGCGTCCGCGGCGGCGGCGGCCGCCTCGCTCTCGAGCGTCGCCGTGGTGGTGCGGCCGGCGCTGACGGCCTGCCGCACGAGCAGGAGCGCCTCACGCAGCTCGGTCCCGCTCTTGAAGCGCTGTTCCTTGTCCTTGTGGAGCGCCTTTTCCACGAACTGCACCACGATCGGCGGGATCTCGGGCGTCCATTCGCGCATCGGCCGGGGTGCTTGATGAACGACCTGGAACAGCACTGCGTGCGCCGAGTCGGCGTCGAAGGGCTTGCGGGTCGTGAGGATCTCGTAGAACACCGCGCCGATCGAGAAAATGTCGGCGCGGGTGTCGGCGCGGTCGCCCTTCACCATCTCCGGCGCCATGTAGTTGGGTGTGCCCATCACGACGCCGGTACGGGTCATGTCGGCGCTCGTGCCCAAGCGCGCGAGGCCGAAGTCCAGGATCTTCACCTGGCCGTTGGGCTGGACGTGGATGTTCCCCGGCTTCAGGTCGCGGTGGATGATTTCGCGGGCGTGGGCGAAGGCGAGGCCGTCGGCCACCTGCTCCATGATGTCGAGCTTGTCCTCGATCGAGGCGAGCAGTGATTGACGGATCACGTCCTTGAGATCGGCGCCCTCGAGCAGCTCCATCGCCATGTAGATGACGCCGTGCTCTTCGCCGTAGTCGAAGACGGTGATGATGTTCGGGTGGTTGAGGCGCGCCGCGGCCTGGGCCTCGCGGTGGAAGCGCATGCGCAGCTCGTTGTCGGTCGAAAGATTGGCGGAGATCGTCTTGATGGCGACCTCGCGGTTCAGCACGGGGTCGAGGGCGCGGAACACCTCGCCCATGGCGCCCTTGCCGATCTTCCCTACGATCTGGTACTTACCGAGCTTTTCGAGGGCCATTTTCCGCGCCGGGGGATCTTAGCACGCGACTGATACAATGAAATTTGCACGAATTGCAGAGCATGCCTGAACGCTTCACGCTGGGGATCGAGGAGGAGTTCCAGCTCATCGATCCCGAAACCCGCGAGCTCACGAGCCACATCGAAGAGATGATGGCCGCCGGGGTTCACCTCGGCGAGCAGATCAAGCCCGAGCTGCACCAGAGCGTCGTCGAAGTCGGCACGCCGATCTGCGCCGACATCCGCGAGGCGCGCGAGAACGTCCTGCGCTTGCGGCGCGCCCTGGTTTCGATGGCGGAGTCGAGCGGCGCCCGGATCGTGGCCGCCGGAACGCATCCCTTCAGCCACTGGAAGGACCAGGAGATCACCGCCCGCGTTCGCTACACCGATATCGTGAACGAGATGGAGGACCTGGCCAGGGCCAACCTGATCTTCGGTCTGCACGTGCACGTCGGCGTCGAGGACCGGGAGATGCAGATCCAGATCATGAACGGCGTGCGGGCGTTCCTGCCGCACGTGCTGGCGCTTTCGGTGAACTCGCCGTTCTGGTGCGGGCGCAAGACGGGCGTTCGCTCGGTGCGCTCGACGATCTTCAAGCGCTTTCCCCGCACCCAGATCCCCGACTACTTCTACTCCTGGGACGATTTCACGAAATACGTCGAACTGCTGGTCCGTACCAACTGCATCGACGACGGGCGGAAGATCTGGTGGGACGTCCGGCCGCATCCGATCTTCAAGACGCTGGAGTTCCGCATCTGCGACATCCCGTGCCGCGCCGAGGAGACCGTCGCGATCGCCGCGCTGTTCCAGGCCCTGGTGGTCAAGCTCTACCGTCTGTTCGACTCGAACCTCGGGATCCGCATGTACACGCGCGCGATCATCGAGGAGAACAAGTTCCGCGCCGTCAAGGGCGGCCTCGACGGCAGCATGATCGACTTCGGCCTCCGCCATGAGGCCCCCACCCGGGGCCAGATCCTCGAGGTGCTGAACTTCGTCGACGACGTGGTGGACGATCTCGGCACGCGCGAAGAAATGCGATTCCTGCACGTCTGGGCCGCCATGGGAGACACCGGCGCCGACCGCCAGTTGCGCGTCCACAAGGCCACCGGGGACCTGCGCGCGGTCGTCGACGCGCTGGTGGACGAGACGCGGCAGGGCCTATAGACTCCGCGCGATGCCAATCGCCTGCAGCTTCAAGGTGAACCGGGGAGCGACGTTCTGCGTGGACGATTGCCCGGCGTCAGCTCCCTGCGGCGTGTTCCGCTACTTCCGGGTCGAAAAGCCCGAGGACATCCCCGCCGTCGATCCCAAGGCGATCGATGTCGCGGTCCTCGACATGAACCACGGCTGGCCCAACCTCGGTCACGACTCGATCGTGCACGCCGTGCTCGACGCGTCGTGCGACCTGCTCTCGCTCTTCGAAGCGAGCGGGCTGCACGTACGCGTACTCTCCTACGACGTGCGCCGTTCCGCCATGATCCCCGAGGCCCCCGGCGGGCGCTTCGCCGTCTACCTGGGCACGGGCGGTCCGGGCGACCTCGACCCGCGGCACAACGACGGCGTTTCTATCGGCGCCCAGGGCGTGCTCGAAGACTCGCGTTGGGAAGAGCCGTTGTTCGATCTCTACGACCGCATCCGCTCCGACGAGAATGCCGCGCTGCTGGCCGTGTGTCACAGCTTCGGCGTGCTGTGCCGCTGGTCCGGCGCCGCCCGTGCCTCGCTTCGCGGCGACGAGAAGGGCGGCAAGAGCACCGGCGTGCTCGAGAACATGCTGACCGGCGAGGCTCAGGCCCACCCTTGGTTCCAGCGCTTCGCCGAGTCGCTTCCCGAGGCGCGACGGCTGCGCGTGGTCGAAAACCGGCTCTACGACCTGCTGCCGTTGGCCAAAGCCTTCCCCGCCGGGATCCTGCCGATCGGCTACGAGACACTGGGCGTCGGCGGCCCGCGCGGCGATGCGGTCACGATGCTCGAGTTCGCGCGCGACCGCGAAGGCGTGATGCCGCGCGTGTTCGGCGTCAACCACCACCCCGAGATCGTAGACCGCGGCCGGCAGATGATGATCCTGCAGCAGAAGCGCGAGCGCGGCGACGTGTCCGCCGAGTGGTACGCCGAACGTCTGGACATCATGACGCGGACCTACCCCGACGAGAACAGCGACCAGCGGCTGCACCTCACGTCCGACTACACGCTGCTCGGCCCGCTGCGCTTTCACCTGCATCGCGCCGTGCGGCTCCGGGCCGAGTCGCTCGGCTTCGAGACCGACGTGCACGAGCACCAGGTGCTCGAGCGCGGGCGCGGCGTGCTGGCGGCCTCGGCCGTCAGCGCGCGCTGACTCGAGTCCCTCAGCGGATCGCGCTGGTGTTTTACGAGGAAGGCCGCTTCGCAGCGGCGGGCTACGTGCACCTGGCTTGCGCCTCGGTATATTTCGAGACGATTGAAATCATCCCGCGCGTCAAGCGCTTCTCGCCAACCCTGACTGACGAGGACTTGAAGACGATCGAGACGGAGCTTCAGGCAATAATGCCTCCCGGATGATTCCCAAACCCCCGTTCGCGGCCGATCTGACGCTCGAACAGGAGATCGCCGAGTTCGAGCGGCTGAAGCCGCGTCTCAACGACCTTTGGGAGGCGCTGATGAACCGCGACGAGGAACCGCACACCTCGGTCGTGGTGCCGTCGCTCACGCTCGACCAGAGCGAGCTCAAGAAGCTGGACGGCGCGAGCTTCTACGAGGAACGACTTCTGTTTCTGCTGATCCGACTGCGCAACCCGCGCGCGCGCATGGTCTACGTCACCTCCCAGCCAGTCCACCCGATGATCCTGGAGTACTACTTCCAGTTCCTCGCGGGGATCCCGGCGAGCCACGCCCGCGCGCGGCTGACGCTGCTGTGCGCCCATGACGCCTCGCCACGTTCGCTCACCGAGAAGATCCTGGAGCGGCCGCGGCTGGTCGAGCGGATCCGGGCCGGGATCGTCGACAAGGACCGCACTTATCTCACGATCTTCAACTCGACGCCGCTCGAGCGTAAGCTGGCCGTGCTGCTGGGCGTGCCGATGAACGGCGTGGATCCGAACCTGATCCACCTCGGCACCAAGTCGGGTAGCCGCAAGGTGTTCCGCGAAGCGGGCGTCGATCTGCCCCCGGGCTTCGAGGATCTACGCACCGAACACGACATCGAGACTTCGCTCCACGAACTGCGCCAGCAGCGACCGGCGCTGAAGCGCGCGGTCCTCAAGCTCAACGACAGCTTCTCCGGCGAGGGCAACGCGATCTTCCGCTATCCCGAAGGCCAAGCGCGCCAGGCCTTGCGCGGCGCCATGCAAGCGGTGGAATTCTCGGTGCCGACCGAAACGCCGGAGGTCTACTACGACAAGTTCGCGCGCATGGGCGGTGTCGTCGAGGAACTCGTCGAGGGCGCCGAGAAACACTCGCCCTCGGCCCAGCTACGCATCAGCCCCAAGGGCGAGGTGGTGCTGCTGTCGAGCCACGATCAGATCCTGGGCGGTCCCAGCGACCAGATCTTCCTCGGCTGCCGCTTCCCCGCCCACGACGAGTATCGCAAGGCAGTCCAGGAGGCGAGCCTCCGGGTCGGCGAGGTGCTGGCGAAGCACGGTGTCGTCAGCCGCTTCGCCGTGGATTTTCTGGTTTCGCGCGAGGAGCCGGCCGACGCCTGGAAGCTGCAAGCCCTCGAGATCAACCTGCGCATGGGCGGCACGACCCATCCCTACCTCGCCTTGCAGTTCCTGACGGGCGGTCAGCTCGATGCGGAGACGGGCCTCTATCTCTCCCCCACCGGCCACGCCAAGCACTACCGCGCGACCGACAACCTGCGCTCTGAGGCGTACCGGGGCCTGCTGCCGGAAGACCTGATCGAGATCCTCACGATCAACAAGCTGCATTACAGCCACGGCACGGAATCGGGCGTGCTGTTCCACCTGATCGGCGCCGTGTCCGAGTTCGGCAAGCTCGGGCTGACGGCGATCGCCAACAGCCGCGAAGAAACCGACGATCTCTACGCGCGGACGCTGAGCGTGCTGGATCGGGAGACGGCGTACGGGAGGGCACGACGGTGAGAACGATCGATAGAGGGCGGCTGGCTCGGCTGCTCGCCGACGAGCAGTCGCGCTTCGCCGCCGCGCACCCGGGCTCGAAGGCGCTCTTCGAGCGCGCCAAGGGCTCGCTGCTCTCAGGCGTGCCGATGAACTGGATGGTGCGCTGGGCCGGCGGCTTCCCGCTGTTCGTCGATTCGGCTTTGGGCGCGTACTTTACCGACGTCGACGGCCATCGCTATCTGGACCTGTGCCTGGGTGACACGGGCGCCATGACAGGCCACGCGCCGCCGGCCTCGGTCGAGGCGATCGCCGCGCAGGCACGCCGCGGCATCACGTTCATGCTGCCGACCGAGGATGCGATCTGGGTAGGCGAGGAGATGGCACGCCGCTTCGGCCTGCCCTACTGGCAATTCACCCTGACCGCGACCGATGCGAACCGTTTTGCGCTGCGCCTTGCGCGCGAGATCAGCGGGCGCCGGCGCGTGCTGGTTTTCAACGGCTGCTACCACGGCACCGTGGACGAGGCCTTCATCGCCCTCGAGAACGGCGTTGCGCAGGCCAAGGCGAGCAACTCCGGGGCGCCGGTCGACCCGACCGTCACGACCCGCGTGATCGAGTTCAACGACGTTGCGGCGCTCGAAAAAGCGCTCGCGCCCGGCGACATCGCCTGCGTCCTGGCCGAGCCCGCGATGACGAACATCGGAATCATCCATCCCGATCCCGACTATCACCAGGCGCTGCGTGAGATCACGCGCCGGACCGGAACGCTTCTCATCATCGACGAGACGCACACGCTGTGCGCGGGGCCCGGCGGCTACACGCGGGCCCACCGCCTCGAGCCCGACATGCTGACGATGGGCAAGCCGCTGGCGGGCGGCGTGCCGGCCGCAGCGTACGGGCTGTCCGCGCCACTGGCTGAACGGGCGCGCGCGAAATCGCGCATCGAGGACTCGGACACCTCCGGCATCGGGGGGACGCTCGCTGGAAACGCGCTCTCTCTCGCCGCGATGCGGGCGACGCTCGGGCACGTGCTGACCGCCGCCGCATACGAGCGCACGATCCCGCTGGCCGCGCGCTTCACCGAAGGCGTGGCTGCGGCGATTCGCGAATTCGAGCTGCCCTGGAACGTGACGCAGCTCGGCTGCCGCGCCGAATACTGGTTCCGGCCTGCGCCGGCGCGCAATGGCAGCGAAGCGGCCGCGGCGATGGACGCGCCGCTCGACAACTACATGCACCTCGCCGCCCTCAACCGCGGCATCCTGCTGACGCCGTTCCACAGCATGGCGCTCATCGCGCCGACCGTCACCGAGGCGGATGTGGACAGGCACACGGCCGTGTTTCGCGAGAGTGCTGCCGCCCTCGTCGGATAGCGAGAACGCGCTCCTAGCCGACCAGCGGCACGTACTTCTCGCGCACGATCGCCATGTGATGGCGCTCGTGGCCGGCGATGATGAAGGCCAGGGCCCGGACGCTCACGTCGCCGCCGCTGGCGACGCCCCGCCGGCGCCAGATCTCGGGATCCAGCGGGCGGAACAGTAGTACGCTGGACTGCCGCACGCTTCGGAACTCGTCGAGCAGGTCGTGAAAGCTCCGCTCGTCGAAGTGCGCCTCCAGCATCCAGTCGTCCTGCTCGAACCCCGCGAGCGGCGTCGCGTCGCCTCGCGCAATGCGCAGCGCCCGATACGCGAACACGCGCTCCGCGTCGGTCAGATGGCCGATCACCTCGCGCAGGCTCCACTTGCCAGGGGCGTAGCGCTTCAAAGAGTCGGGCTCGGACACGGCCCGCAGCGTCGCCAGCGTTTCTCCGCTCTGGCTCGCAAGCGCCGCCAGCGGATCGTCGCCAGGGACGAGGCGGATGTACTTCTCGTAGTAAGGCAGATGCTCCGACGCCTCCGGCCTTCCGGCAACCCTGGCCGCACTCATCGAAGGGCCACGGCGGCGCGCAAATCATCGTCGGTGATCGTGACGTCGTAGAGCGTGCCTGGGACCTTCTCTGGCGGCGTCACCAGCGCGCGTTCGATCGCGAGCCCCAGCGCCTTGTCGACGTCCTTGTCCTCGGGCGAAGTCCCCTTCGCGGCCCCTGGCAGGCTCACACGAAAGCCGCGGCTGCGCTCGATGTCGTGGACCTCCCACAGGCGTCCCTGCTCGGATTTGACCTCCGTCAACTGCAGCACGATCTGCAGTTTTGGCGTCTTGAGGAATCTCGAGGTAGCCATGGCCCAGACCTCCGGGAGGATAAGATAACCCAAGATTCCCCGATGAAGCCCATCGCTCCCGCTTTCACGATTCTCCTGGGTTGAGCAGCTTGCGGGCTTCCAGGATCGCTTCGTCGAGGCTGGTGATGGCTCCGTCGAGCTGGCGTTCGTAAACCGCTCGGACGATGCGGCCGACCTCCGGCCCGGGCACCAGGCCAAGCTCGAGCACGTGACGGCCGCGGAGTAGCGGCTCGGGGGGACGTTCGGTCACGTCCAAAGCCCGCACGCGCTCGCGGAACCACTCCATCGCTACGGGCTTCCAGTCGCCGGTCCGGCCGAGACAGTCGGCGCGCGCGACGCGGTAGAGCAGCTCCGGCTCGCACTTTCCGGCGAGCCGCCTTATGGCGCCATCGGAGACCTTGTCCCGTGCGTCGAAGAGCTGCCCAGGCTTCAGGTGATGAGCTACCAGGCCCAGCGCCTGCGCCCGCACGTCGTAGCCCAGCAGCGTGTGCACGTTCCAGCGGTCGAGCAGGGACGTCGTAGGCGCAACCCCGGCCTCCTCGTGACCGCGCGAGCGGATGCGGCCATCTTCGAATTTCGTCGTCGCCGGCTTGCCGAGGTCATGGCAGAGAGTCCCGAGCATGACCGCGAGAGCGCGCGAGCGGTCGAGGTCTGCGATGAGCTTCGCCGCCTCGTCGATCGCAAGCAGCGTGTGGACCCAGACATTACCCTCGGGATGCCACTCCGGATCCTGCGGCGTCGCGGCGAGCGGAATGAGCTCGGGCGCGACCGCGGCCAGGAGCCCCCACTCGCGAAGCAGCGCCAACCCCCGCGATGGCTGCCGGGCCCTGAGCAACAGCTTTTCGAGTTCGCCGAAGACGCGCTCGGCTGGCAGCTCGTCCAAGGGCATGGCGGCGCTGCGCCGTGCCGTCTCGGGCTCAACCGCCATCTCGAAACGCGCCGCCATCTGCACCGCGCGCAGGGCCCGCAGCGGATCCTCGCCGAACGTCCGCGCATCCACCGCGCGCAGCAGGCGATGCTCCATGTCGGGGAGCCCTCCGTGAGGATCGAGGAGCTCGCCCGTGAGCGGATCGAGCAACAACGCATTCACGGTGAAGTCGCGGCGCGAGGCCGCCTCGCCGATCGAAAGCTGCGGTTCGCCGCTGACCACGATGCCACGATGGCCCGGGCCACGCTTCGAGTCGCGCCGGGGGATCGAGACGTCGATGGCGCCAGGCAGATCGGAATAGCCCGAAAGCTTGTAGACCGTGAACGCCTGGCCCACGGCGTCCACGCGGCCCAGCGACTCGAGAACCTCGCGCAGCTTCTCGGGTGGGAGGCCATAGACCTCAACGTCGAAATCGACGATCGGCAGGCCGAGCAACCCGTCGCGGACTGCGCCGCCGACGACGAGCGCGCGGCCGCCCGCCTCGCGAAGCCGTTCCGCGAGGCCCCTGATCCCCGCCGGAAGCGGGACGTCCACGGCCTTCAGGCCTGGGGTCGAAGCAGCTCGCTCAGCTGCCGCTCTTCGTCAGGTGTCAAGTTCTGGAACCTGAGCCCATGGGCGAAGCCGCGGGCCGCGCCGCCACGCCAGCGGACCTGCCCTTCGATCGAGAGCGTGTTGTCGCCGCCGGGAATGTGGAAGGCGACGCGGACCGCGTCGCCGAGATCGAGCGGCGCAGCCAAGTCCACCTGGGCGCCGCCAGGGCCCAGATTGACAAGTTCGCCGAGCGCGATCGGGGCGCGCTCCCGGGACAACACCTTCACCTCGACCACCAGGGTGCGGCGCGGATCGCGTCGGCGCTCGACTCCCGCGCCTGCGTGGAGCACGCCAGGCATCAGCAGCTTCTGGCAGGTAGCCACCAGTTCGTGGAAGCGAAAGGGCTTGCAGACGAAGGCCGCGCCCCCCTCGCGCACGCCGCGGGCGAAGGTGCCATAGTCGGTGCGCGCGGTGACGATCACCACCGGCGGCGGATCGGCGGTCTTCTTCAGATGCTCCAGGACACCCCAGCCGTCGATGCCCGGCATCATCAAGTCGAGCACGATCAGGTCCGGGCGGTTGGCCCTCATTCGTTCGATCGCCTGGCCGCCGTCGCCTGCGCGATCGACATCATACCCGGCATCCTTGAGAATGCGACTGACGAGGACCTGGACGTCTTCCTCGTCGTCGACGACCAGGATGCGCTTGCGGCGCCCAGCCTCACTCATGTTCGAGGCGCCACCCTATCACACCTCAGGGAAGCTCGACCTTGATCGCGACACGGCGTGTCGCGCGATCGCCTTCGACCGGAGTCGGGCCGATCTTGTCCGCGACGCCCATGCCGGCGACGCCCTCGCCGAAGATCGTGGTCCACTCAGCGGCTGAGCCGTGATCGCAACGGCGGCGACGGATCCGGGAGCTGGGCGAGCGTGTCGATTGCCACCGGGTGGGCCGGACATCGCCGGTGTCGTTCACTCGCCTGGCCTTGCCGCCACGTCCAGGTCGGTCGCGCCCCGACCCGCGACCCGCCCGGTATCGCGGTGCTGCTCGGCAAGATCGTCAGCGCGTACTCTACGCCGGTGGCCGGCACCTCGGCGGCATGGGGCAAACCGCTGGCCCAGAACGACCTGCGCCTGCGTGCGGTCGAGACCTCCCTCCCGTCCGAGCGCAAGGGCTTATCCCTCGATCCCGGGAATCGCTGATCTCGACCCGGCCTGGAGAGTCAACCCCCTTGCCGACGCGCTGACCCCACCAATATTTCTCTTGGTTTCTTGGGTGTTTAGTGCCACAATCCTCAAGCGCGTCCTAAGCTCTTTTCATGCAAGTAGGAGCCCATTCTCACCGATGGCCGACTCGAGACGTGTTCTCCTCGTGCACGACCACCCCGACGATTTCAGCCGGGTCGTCGAAGTCGCTTCCGTAGAGCTGCCCGAAGTCAACGTCGTTTCGGTGACCGAGGACGCGATGCTCGCGCACGAGCTGCATGCCGGCGACTTCGACCTGGTGCTCACGCGCGACCAGCTCTCTTGGACCAACGGCCTGGACGTGCTGCGCGCCGTGCACAGCCAGCATGCCCGCTGCCCCGTGATCCTTCTGGTCGCCTCGCTCGACGTCGAGATGATCGAGGCAGGGCTGCGAGAGGGGCTGAACGGCGCCTTCCTGACGCTCTCGAGCACGTTCTCCGGCCTTGCCGAGGCCATGGTGCGCGCCTGGGAGCGGCCGCGCGGACCACAGGCTCCGGGGGGCGGCGCACGGCTCGACGAGGCGCGCTACATGCTGCTCGTCCAGGAAGCCTGCTCGGTCACCGGCCCCGAGTTCTTCCGGATGCTGGTGCGCGTGCTGGGCGAATCCTTCGACGTCCGGCGTGCGTTCGTGTCCGAGCTGCTCGTCGATAACCCGAAGCGCGTGCGCCTGGTCGCCGCCTGGAGCGACGAAAACCTCGTGGAGGGGATCGAGTACGACCTGGCCGGCACGCCGTGCGAGACGGTCGTGGGCAAAGGACGCGCGTACTACGCCACCCAGGTCCAGTCGCTCTTCCCGCGTGACCAGTGGCTGCACCGGCACGCCATGCAGGGCTACTTCGCCGAGCCGATCTTCGATCGCGCGGGCAATCCGCTCGGCCACTTCGGGCTGATCAGCGACAAGCCGCTGCACATCGACCCAACCTGGGATCGCCTCTTCTGGCTGCTGCAGATGCGGGCCGCCGGCGAACTGACCCGCCGGCGCCAGGAACAGCGGGTGAGCTACCTGTTGCAGCACGACATGCTCACCAGCCTGCCCAACCGCACGCTGTTTCTCGATCGCCTGAACCAGGCGTTGACACGCGCCAACAGGCAGCGCGTGCTGGTGTCCGTGATGCTGTGCGAGCTGGACCGCTACAAGCTGGTGAGCGACGCGCTGACCCAGCCGATCGCCGACCAGTTGCTGCAGGCCATCTCGGAACGGCTCTCGGGCTGCGTGCGCGACGGCGACACCGTGGCCCGCCTGGGCAGCAAGGAGTTCGGCCTGCTGCTCGTCGACGTCGCCGCCCTGGATCACATCTCGCCCATCGCCAGCAAGGTGCTGCAGTCGTTCGCCGAGCCCTACACCGTCGAAGGCCAGCGCATCAGCCTCGGCGCGAACATCGGGATCAGCGTCTACCCCGACGACGGCGAGGACGCCGAAACGATCCTGCGCTGCGCCGAGGCCGCGACCTTCAGGGCCAGTTCCGAGGGGCGCAGCGACTATCGCTTCTATACGGGTGCTATGAACGTGAAGGCCGCGGAGCGCTTGCACCTCGAGCAGAGCCTGCGCCAGGCGATCGAGCGCCAGGAGTTCCTGCTGTACTACCAGCCGCTCGTGGACCGGGTGAGCGGCCGCCCGACGGGCCTCGAGGCGCTGATCCGCTGGCAGAACCCCGAGCGCGGCCTGGTCGGCCCGGGCGAGTTCATCCCGGCGCTCGAGGACACGGGCTTGATCGTCCCCGTTGGCGAGTGGGTGCTGCGCACCGCCTGCGCCGAGAAAGAGGCCTGGCGGCGAGCGGGCATAGACATCCCGCGGCTCTCAGTCAACCTCTCCGGCCGCCAGCTCAACGATCCGAGCTTGATCGGCAGCGTGCGCCGGGCGATCGAAGACACTCACATCGATCCGCGCACGCTGGAGCTCGAGATCACCGAGAGCATGATCCAGAACGCCGACGTCGCCGCCGACATCCTGAGGGACCTGAGTGCGATGGGCGTCACGTTGGCGATCGACGACTTCGGGACCGGCTACTCCTCGCTCAGCTACCTCAAGGCCTTCCCGGTGGACACGCTCAAGATCGACCAGTCCTTCGTGCGCGACATCACGACGGAGCCTGACGACGCCGCGATCGCCAAGGCCATCATCGCCATGGCCCACAGCCTGCAGATGCGTGTGATCGCCGAGGGCGTCGAAACCAAAGAGCAGCTCGCGTTCCTGGCCGCCCAGGACTGCGACGAGATCCAGGGATACCTGTTCGGTCGCCCGGTGCCGCCCAGCCAGGTGGGCGCCCTCCTGCATCGGGAGTCGTAGGCATCGCGCCCGGACTCGGCGGCGTCGAGAGCGGCGCCGGCGTCGTGCCAGCGGCCTCGAGCCCTTCCTTCTGCAACCGCCGCCCATTGGAGCTGCTTCTTCTTTTCGCATGACGGACAGACGCTTCGACCGCGGCTGGAAAACGGGCAGGATCTACCCGCCGCGCTTGCCGACCGACTTCGCCGCGATGTAGTCGGGAAGCGCTGGCTCCTCGAACGCTCCGTTCTTCGTAGTCTGCTCGTCCGAAAACACCAGGGGCTTGCGTGGCTCAACAGCGCCGGCGCGTGGGAAACCCACGTGGGGCCGGCGACGCTGGCGGCCCACGTCGGACACCAGCTTCGTCGTGTCGCCACCAGCTTCATGCATGGCCCGCTCGATGCCGACGGCTTCGAGAAGACCCAAAACGCGGCGGCAACACGGTGACGCCGCGCTTGCCGACGGTCGAGGCTCTCGACCAGGCGGAACCCAAGCCCGCGACGCTCTACGTCCTCGAATACCCGCGCCTGGGCGGGGCGGGCCGCCGCGGGCTCGAACCCACCCGGCACGTCGTCAGCGAAGCCGCCTACGGCCCGAGCCGCCTCAAGATCCGCCTCACCACGATGAAGCCGGAACTAGGGGACGAGGACCGAGAGTTGGAGACACCAGCCGCCCGCAAACGACCCCGCGTCGCTCGCCCGATCGTCGACCACGTAGAGGCTCCAGGTGCCGGTCGGGTCCGTGCCGTCGAACGCCGAAAGCGCTGAGGTCCCCGCGGGGGCGGGCGCTGGACCAGGGAATGTGTCCCCTCCGCCAAAGTTCGTGGGCTGGTAGGTGCCGCTCACGAGCGCCGGAGGACTGGTGGTGGACAGCCCCGAGCCCGCAGCGTCTGAGAACGTCAGCGTGATGCCGGGCGCGAGCACGTCCACGAAGCCGCCTGCGTCGGACATGACGATGGCGTTGGCGCCTGTCGGTCCGACCACGAGAACATCGATGTCGTCAGGAGCCAAGTGGGTGAAGTTGTTGAGGGTGACGATGGCCGACAGCACCGTGGTGCCCGCCGGCAGGGACACGGCGATGTTGGACGGGTAGGGTGAGGCGGCGCCCAGGGTGGGAATCGTGATGCTCGCCGGGTTGGAACCGTTGAAAGTTTGTACGGTGGGGGTGGGCGTCGGAGTCGGAGTGGGAGTAGGAGTCGGGGTGGGAGTAGGAGTCGGGGTGGGAGTAGGAGTCGGGGTGGGAGTAGGACCCGGAGTAGGAGAAGGAGTAGGAGTTGGTACTGGCTTTGGCACTGGCAACTTGACCTTGAAGGTCCGGCAGGAGAAGTGGGTCCCAGGCCCGTCGACCCGCGGGTCGCCACTCACCACGCAGACGTTCGTCTTGAAAAGTACGTGGCCCTCCGCCTCCGGGAACCGTCGCACGTCGTACTTGTGTTCCTGCCGGCAGCCGTCGCCGGTCCCCACGACGTCCGCGACGTCGTCGAAGTCCCAATCGTAGAGATAGGAGAGCGTCTTGTCGGCGTCGGTCGTCGAGCCACAGACGTCGAACTTCACGGTGAAGGGCGAACGACCGTGAATGATGCCCTCCGTGTCGGGTTTGGGGTCGACGCGGAAGGCAGCTTTGAAGCCCGCGGGCTCGGCTCCCTGGCTCGTGACCGGCATCGGGACTTCGGAGGAGGAACCAGGTGCCGCCACGCCGCTGGCGGGCCCTAGCTCGGGAGAAGTGGGGAGCGAGGGTACGGAGCGATCGCCGCCACCGCAGGCCGCGATGCCGAGGCTGAGCGCGTACAAGAAAGCCTGACGCAGCGTTGAAGACTTCATACCTGACCTCCAGAACGACCACCTAAGGGGAGGGCGTAATTTCTGGGACTCTACCACGCCTACGGTTGGCGTGGTAGGGCATAGTGCGATGTTTGCCGGGTCGGGGATCTGGTCGGCCAGACGCGCCAGCCACTCCGGCGATCCATGGTGTCAAAGTTCCGGCGGCGGACCGGTTGAAGGACCCCGACAAGATCTCGGTCGGCCAGAAGCTGAAGATCCCCGAATAGCGGAAGGCCCGGACCACTCGTTCGAACCAACTACAAAGGCAGCGGTCAGATGAGCTTCCTGAACGATTTGACGAAGCAAGCCGGCGGTCTGGCGGGCCTCGCAGCGAAGAACCCGCAGGCCATGGCGGCGGTCGTCAGCCTCTTGAACAGCCGCGACTCGTCCGTCGGCGAGACGGGCGGTCTCGGCGGCCTGGTCGGCGCCTTCCAGAAGGGCGACATGGTCACCTCCTGGATCTCCACGGGACCCAATCCAGCCGTTTCGGCGACGCAACTGGAGAGTGTGCTGGGCGGCGAAGTGTTGAAGCAGTTTGCGGCCAAGGCGGGTGTCCCGCACGCCGAGGCCGGGGGGCTGCTTGCCAGCCTGCTGCCCGCAGTGATCGACCACCTCACGCCGCAGGGGCAGCTTCCTGAGTCGAACGCGCTCGAGTCCGCGCTCGGCGGCCTGCTGTCGAGTTTCGGTCGCTAGCCCGCTCTGTCTCGCTAGTTCTGAAGCTTGATCTCCGAGGCGTCGACGCCGCAGGTCTCACCCGTGAGCCCGGTGCTCGTGCCCTTCACGTGGACGCGGTTGCCGATCGCGAGCTGCTCGAAGGTGTAGCTCTTGTTGCCCTTGCGGATGCGGGTCCCGGCGTCCACCAGGGCCAGGAAGGCGCCCTTGCCGTTCTGGTAGAGCGTGATGTCGGAGAGGCCCTTCGCCGTGATCTTGCCTTCGACTTCGGCCTTGTGGCCAGCGTCGGGACAGAAGCTCTTGGCGCCGGGGTCGTTGGGATCGCCGGTGCCGGTCGAGCTGCCCTGCAGCTTGATCTCGTGGGCGAGCACGGGCTGCGCGCTGCCCTCCGCCGGCAGCCAGACTGCCTTCACGTGGACGCGCCGACCGACTGTGACGTCCGAAACGCTGCGCGCCCGGTTGCCTTCGCGGATCGCCGTCTCGCCGGGGCGGGCAACCACCAGGTACCCGTCGATCATGAAGCGGCTCTCGACGGCCGGGTCGAGGACCAGCACCTGCTCCACGAGACCCTCGATCTCGAGCTCGCCGTGGCCGATGCCGTTGCGGCGTTGCTCGAGCAGCACGATGCCGCCGCCGCTGAACATCACCGTGATCGTGATCTGCTGGTTGGCGTTCACCTCGCTGAAGGCCAGCGTGCCGATCGTGGTGCCGTTCTCCTGGAACAGCAGCGTGAAACCGCCCGTAGGCAGGCCGCGCAGCGTGAAGCTGCCGTCGGCGTCCACCGTCGCCGTGATGGCTGGGTTCTCCTCGACCGAGACCGTGAGCGTTGCGGCGGCCGCGGAAGCCCCGACCGAGGCGGCGTGAGCCGAGCCCGCGGCCACGCCCCCGACCACGGAACCGACGAGGGTGACGCCCTGGGCCGAAGTCGGCGCGGCGGGGTTGCCGCTGCACGCCGCCCAGGCGATGCCAAGAAAGAAACAGACGGCAATGAGTCCGGAACGATGCGAGGTCATACGAACCTCCCCCTGGGCGTGCCTGGAGGGACACCCCGAACTATGAACATAGGCCGATCGGCCGGTGTTTCCTGTGATCGCGCTCACACGGGTCGGGTTGGGTCGGCCGGAACACGCCTCTTGGCACGAGCCCGGCGTAGCCGCGGAGAAACGCGGCGGTCCGAGTCGGCCGGCCCTGGTCGGGCCAGGCTCGCCTTGTACCGACCGAATGCCTGAGGGATCACGGCCCAATATCCCATGTGCGCGCGTAGCAGCGCTCGGCTGATCTCAGGGAAGCTTGACCTTCATCTCGACACGGCGCGCCGCGCGATCGCCCTCGACAGGCGTCAGTCCGATCTTGTCCGCGACGTCCATGCCGGAGACGACCTCACCGAAGATCGTGTACTGACCCTCGAGGCTGGGCTGCTCCGCGAGGACGATGAAGAACTGGCTGCCGGCGCTGTCCTTGTCCGAGGGTCGCCGCACGGCGGCGACGACACCGCGCGCAAAGGGTAGGTGTGAGAACTCGGCCTTGAGCAGCCCGAGTCCGCCTCGACCGTACTCCGCCGTCCGCTGCTTGTCCCTGGAGAACGGATCGCCACCTTGAAGGATGCCGCCGGCTATGATGCGGTGAAACGTGGTGCCGTCGAAGCCGCCCGCCTTGGCCGTCTTCAGGAAGTACGCGACGTGCTTCGGAGCGAGGTCCGGGCGCAGGCGAATCGTGAGCAAGCCCAGGTCCGTCTCGATGACGGCCTCGGGCGCCGCAGGGGTCGTGCTGGCGGGCGGCTGCTGGGCCACCGCGGTGAACGCCGCCAGCAGAAGAACGCCCAGTCCGCTATTCATCCCACTCCCCCTCCTCGATGAGCTGTTCTCGCTGGTCGAGGCGCTTCAGAATCTCGGCGCGCTTGGCGATCGCGGTCGTCCCCACGGCCTCCACGACACAAGAGGCCGCGCACGTGGCGAACGCTGCGGATTCGAGAACATCCTGACACTCATGGTAGCGCACCAGAAACGCGGCCGCGAAGACGTCGCCCGCGCCCGTTGCATCCACCTCCTCGCGGGGCAGCGCGGCCACGTCCTGCACCGCGTCGCGCGTGAACAGCGTGACTCCCCGCCAGCCTCGCGTCAGCGCGACGATCGGAACATGTGCCAGCAGCGACGTGACGCCATCCGACCCTTCGGGCAGGTCGTTCTCGGACAAGAACAGCACGTGGACCGAGGCGAGATCCCGGGCGGGCTCTGCCCACGCGCGTGGCGAGACGGCGCCGTCCTCGTCGATCGCGCGCAGCCAACCCTGTGCGGTGGCGCCCACGACCTCGGCCTCGAAGGCTGCGGCCATCCCGCCCGCCACCTCGCCTACTAGCGGGCCGAGCAGCAGCACGTCGGGGCTGCGCCACGCATCGGGCAGCAGCGCGAGATCGATGTCGCCTGCGCGCTCGGCCACGCTCTGCGAGCGGCCACCGCGAGCGTCGTAACGGTTCACGAAACGGGTAGTCGCGCGGCTTGGCGCGACGAAGCTCGCGATCCCCAGCAGCTCGCGAGCGGGATCGAAGTCCGGCCCGGCTGCGGTGAGGACGGCTGCCTCCCAGCCCAGGCGCTGCGCGGCGATCGCCGCGTAGGCCACGGTGCCGCCGAGCACGTCGCCGCCCGGGCGCTGGTCGCGGGTGACGTGGCCTATCGCTAGAAACCGGGGCATGGGCGAAGGCTCAGGGCAATCGTTGGCGAATCAGTCCAGGCTTGCCGCAGTCTAGGCCTTGGCGCCAAGCCGATTATCGAACATCAGCTTGAGCTGCCAATCGTCGGGCTGAGTGACGGCCACCGGGTAGCGGCCCGAGAAGCAGGCGGTGCAGTGACGCTCGCCGGCGGCGTCGCTCACGGCGCGCAGCAGGCCATCGTGGGACAAATAGGCGAGGCTGTCGGCCTCGACGTACTGGCGAATCTCCTCGAGCGAATGGTTCGAGGCGATCAGCTCGCTCTTGAGCGGCGTGTCGATTCCGTAGTAACAGGGGCCGGTCGTGGGCGGGCTGCTGATCCGCAGATGCACCTCGCGAGCGCCTGCCGCGCGGACCATCTTCACGATCTTGCGCGAGGTGGTGCCGCGCACGATCGAGTCGTCGATGAGCACGACGCGCTTGCCCTGCAGCACGTGGGCGACGGGATTCAGCTTGATCTTCACGCCGAAAGAGCGGATCGATTGCTTGGGCTCGATGAAGGTGCGCCCCACGTAGTGGTTGCGGATCAGTCCCCACTGGAACGGCAGGCCGCTTTCCTGCGCGAAGCCCAGCGCCGCACCCATGCCGCTGTCTGGAATCGGCACCACGATGTCGGCGGGCGCCGGCGCTTCGCGGGCGAGCTGCTTGCCCAGCAGCAGCCGCGAGGCCAGCACGTTGCGGCCGAAGACCAGGCTGTCCGGTCGTGCGAAGTAGACGTGCTCGAAAACGCACTGGCGCGCCGGCTCGGGCGGGAACGGCTTGAAGCTGCGCAGCCCGCCGCGGTCCACGAGCACCAGCTCGCCCGGCTCGACGTCGCGCACGTACTCGGCGTCGATCAGGTCCAGCGCGCAGGTTTCGGACGTGATGATCCACGCGCCTTCGAGGCGGCCGACCACCAGCGGCCGGAAGCCCCACGGGTCACGGGCGGCCACCAGCGTCTCGGGGGTCAGGAACAGCAGCGAGAAGGCGCCCATCACCTTGGTGAGGCTCGCGGCGATCGCGTCCTCGAGACGCTCGCGGTGGCTGCGCGCGTACAGGTGGAGGATGACCTCGGTGTCCGAGGTGGACTGGAAGATCGAGCCGGCGGCCTCCAGTTCCTGTCGCAGGATCCGGGCGTTCACGATGTTGCCGTTGTGGCCAAGCGCGATCGGGCCGCGGTGGCAGTCGATCAGGATCGGCTGCGCGTTGGCCGCGATGGTGTCGCCCGCCGTCGAGTAGCGAACGTGGCCCATGGCCCGATCGCCCAGCAGCTTGCCGAGCTTCTCGTCGGTGAAGATGTCGTTGACGAGGCCCATGCCCTTTTCGATGCGCAGCTGCACGCCGTCGCTCGCGACGATCCCGCCCGACTCCTGGCCCCGGTGTTGCAGCGCATACAGGCCGAGGTAGGTGAGATGGGCGGCTTCAGGGTGGCCGAAGATCCCGAACAGCCCGCATTTGTCGTGGAAGCGATCGTCGTCTATCGGCGTCCGAGGCCGCATGGGAGCCCCGATTCTATCGCATCGGCACGCGTGACCGGAGCGGCCGCGTCAGGACGTAGAGCGCAGGCCCCGCCAGCAGGAAGCCCAGCCCGAGCCAGATCTGGTCGCGATTCGTGAACAGGATCAGGGCGCTCCAGGTGAGCCCCGGCACCAGCAGGTTCAGCCACAACCCGAACTGGCCGCCGGGAATCCGGAAGCCTTCACCGCCTTCCGGCTCGCTGCGCCGGGCGCGCACGACCGCCACGTGGATCAGCATCGTGTAGGCGCCCGCGAGCCACGAGTCGGCAATCAGCAGGTCCTCGAAGGGGAAGGCGGCCATGATCGCGTAGAGCACGGCATAGGCCACGAGCACGCGGTGCGGCGTACCGAAGCGCGGATGGAGCTTGCGCAGCGCGCCGGGCAGGTAGCCATCGTCGGCGAGCGCCCACACCAGCCGCGACCACCACACGACGTAGGCGAGGAAGATGACCGAATAGCTCGCGACGCTGCCGAGGAAGAGCCAGTGGCCCAGGAACGTTCCGCCCAGCGCATAGCCGCCGGTCGCGAACTGGCCCGAGGTCCAGGTGGCCCAGTCCGAGCTCGTCGCGAGCAGGGCGATGGTGGGCAGCGCATAGCTCAGCACCACGAGCGGCGTCACGAGAGCGATGGCGCGGGGGATCGCCCGCTTCGGATTCTGGATCTCCTCGGCCGCCGTCGAAACCTCGTAGTAGCCTGAGTAGAGCCACATCGAGAGGGCCAGGCCCGTCCCGATCAACTCCCCTGGAGGCGTGCCTGGCGCGGCGAATGGGACGAAGGGGTTGGTGTTGTTGTGCCAATTCAGAAGCGCGGCGCCCATCAGCCACACGAGGGGCGCCAGCAGGAAGCCATTCAGCACGAGCGCGGCGCGGCCGGCGATCGCGATGCCGCGGTAGTTAAGGAGCGTGAGGACGACGATGAGCGCCACCGCCAGCAGCCACTGCTCGAAGCGCGAAAGCGACGGGACGAAATGCGCAACGGCGCGCGCGAACAAGACCGGGTACAGCGCGTTGTCGAGAAACGAGGAAAACAGGCTCCAGATCCCGGCGAGATAGCCGGGAAACTCGCCGACGTAGCTCTGGACCCAGCGATAGTAGCCGCCCGCCACCGGCCGCCGGCTGGAAAGCTCGGCTGAAGCGAAGGCCATCGGCACGCCCCACAGCCAAGGCGTGACGAACAGCATCAGGATGAAGAGGCCGGGCCCGATCTCCGCGACGTAGTTCTCCATCCCGTAGGGGCCGCCGCAGGCGGAGGCGTACAGCAGTCCGACGAAGGCGAGCAGCCCGGCGCGAGCGCGGACCGTCTCGCCTTGGCTCACGCGCTGACCAGCACCCGCGCGTCCAGGGCGACGGCGCCTTCGGTACCACAGCGCAGCGGGTTGATCTCCACGTCCTCGACCTCGGGGACGCTGCAGATCAACCCGGCCAGCGCGTGGAGCGCCGTGAGGACCGGGGCCACCGGAATCGATGCTCCGCCGCGCGGCCGGGCGAACGCCTGGCCGAGGCGCGTCTCAGCCAGCATCGCGACCAGCTCCGCCTCGCAGCACGGAAGCGTACGCAGCGCCGTGTCGCCCACGCTCTCGGCGAGCACGCCGCCGGCGCCGAAGAGCAGGATCGGGCCGAACTGAGCGTCGCGGCGCGCGCCGACCAGTGCCTCGAGGCCGCCACGCCGATACGGCGTGATGCGCACCTCGGCGGCGAGCCCCGCGACGGCCGAGAAGGCGCGCCGGACCTCGTCGGGCGTGCGCAGGTCGAGCTGCACGCCGCCCGCATCCGTCTTGTGGACGAGGGCCGCAGCATGGGCCTTCAGCACCACGGGGAAGCCGATGCGCTCGGCCGCGAGAACGGCCATCTCCGCGCTCGAGGCCAGCGCGCTCGGCAACACCGACACGCCAAAATGGGACACCAGGCGCGCTGCCTCGTCCTCGCTCAGGGCGCGCGCGTCGCGCTGGCGTGCTGCGGCAAGCGCCGCCTCGAGCGGCGCGGGCAAGCTCGGCCGGGATCGGGGCGCTTCGGGATTCAGCGCCGCCTTCGCCCGCGCCCGCGCCCGCGTCCCTCGCGTCAGCGCCGCGGCGGCGCGGGCGGCGACGTCGGCCGAGGCGTAGAACGGCAAGCGTCGCGCACGCAGCGCTTCGAACGCCGGCCGCTTCTCGTCGGCATACAGGTCGTGCAGCAGGATCGGCTTCCCCGTTTCCGCGCGGCGACGCGCCAGGAACTCCGCGAGCGAATCATCATAAAGGGCGTAGCCGCCGAAGAGGAGCGCCAGATCGCAGCCGTCCCAGTCGAGCACCGGGCCGAGGACCCTTTGGTACACGCCCAGGTCGTACTCCGAGATCCCGCCCATTTCGACGGGATTGTTCACGATCGCGGCGAAGGGCGGCAGCTGCGAGCGGAGCGTCTCGACGACCCGGGCGGGCAGCGGCTCGATGCGCAGGCCGGCCTCGCTCGCGGCGTCGGTCAGGAGCGTCGCGTGGCCACCGCCTTCTCCGACGAGGGCTATGCGCGAACCAGCCGGCAGCGGCGAGTCGAGAAACGCCTCCGCGACGGCGAGCGCTTCGTCGGCTCGCTCGACCAGCACGGCTCCGGCTTGCAGGAGTGCTTCACGAGCCACGGCACTCTCGCCGGCCAGCGCACCCGTGTGCGAGCGGGCGGTACCCTGCCCCGCCAGCGTCCGTCCGCCGCGCAGGATCACGACGGGCTTCTCGGCCGCCGTCTTCGCGAGGACGTCGAGGAAGGCGCGCGCGCGGCCGCGCACGAAGCCCTCGACGTAGATCAGGACGACCTGCGTGTGGGGATCGACGCGCAGCAGGTCGAGGTATTCGTCGAGTGCCAAGTCGGCCTGGTTGCCGACGCTGATGAAGCGCGAAAAGCCGACGTGCCCGCGCGTGGCCGCTTCCTGTGCCAGCGCGTAGCCGAGGTTGCCGCTCGCTGAAAGGAAGCCCAGGGCGCCGAGGGGAAAGGGCACGATGGCCGACAGGTTGAGCCGCGCCGGACCGCTGAAGATGTTCATGCCGTTCGGCCCCACGAGGCGCGTGCCGCCGGCCGCGGCAACGGCCACCATCTCCTGCTGCAGGCGCCGTCCCTGCTCCCCCTGCTCCGCGAAACCGGCAGCGTACACGATGGCAAACGGGATCTGCCGGCTCGCGATCTCCCGGACGGCCGCAAGGCACTCCTGCGCGGGGCGCACGACGAGGGCGACGTCGATCGGACCTCGGGCCGCGGCGAGCGATTTCAGGAACGGCCGGCCGAGCAGCGAACCACCGCGCGGGTTGACGCCGAAGATCCCGCCCGCGTAGCCCTCCTCGATCAGCGTCTTGAGCAGGATGTAGCCGTACTTGCCGGGCGTCTCCGACGCGCCGAGCACGGCGACGCCGCGCGGCTCGAGCAGCGGCGCGAGCGGATGCGAAGGCAGCGCCACCTTAGTAGATGAGGCGCCGCAAGTCCCGCTTCAGCACGCCGTTCAGGATGATGCTGCGCATGATCTCGGATGTGCCTTCCCAGATCCGGTCCACGCGCACGTGGCGAAAATGGCGCTCGGCGGCGAAGTCCTTGCAGTAGCCGCGCCCGCCAAAGATCTGCAGCACGCGGTCCGCCACCCGGTTTGCCATCTCCGAAGCGTAGAGCTTGCACATCGAGGCCTTCGCATGCAGCTCCTTCCGGTCGAAGCGGCCGGAGTCTTCTTCCCACGCGGCCTTGTACGTCATCAGGCGCGCGGCGTAGAGCTCCGTGGCGGAGTCCGCGAGCGGAAAGCCGACCGCCTGGTGCTCGTGGAGTTTCCTGCCGAACGCCTCGCGTTCGGAAACCCAGGCCTTGGCCTCCTCGAGGAGCCGCTGTGCGGCGCCGAGGCAGCGGGCCGCAATGTGAAGACGCTCCTCGCGGAACCACTCCTTGGTCACAGCGTCGGCCTTTCCCACCTCGCCCAGCACCTGCGCCTCGGGCACTTCGCAGCTCTCGAACATCAGCTCGGGATGATCGTCCTCGGTGCGGGTCATGAAATGAGGGTTGCGACTCACGCGCATGCCGGGCGTTCCGATGTCGACCAGAAACAGCGTCGCCTGGGCCGGCCCCGTCATGGCGTGGACGATCGTCACCGGCGCGCGAGCGTGGCTCGTCACGAACCACTTCTCGCCGTCGATCAGCCACTTCCCGCCCTTCCTGACGGCGCGGGTCTTCAGGTTCGAGATGTCCGAGCCTCCGCCCGGTTCCGTTACTGCGTAGGCGGCGCCGGCCGACACGTCGTTCCGGATCGCCGGGTCCAGATAGCGTCTCTTCTGCTCCGCGTTGCAGGCGAGCAGCGCGTTGTAGGGACCGCCGACGTAGCCCCACAGGTCGTTGGTCGCGCGGCCGGCCTCCTCCTGCGCGATCACCTGCTCCATGACCGAGGAGCCGAGGCCGCCCAGCGCCTTGGGGATGTTCATCGGCCAGAGGCCTTCTTCGACCGCTCGGCGGCGCAGCCGCGCCCCGATCTCTTGCGGAAGGGGTCCCTGCTCCTCGACCGCCAGCTCGTGGGGGAAGAGTTCCTCTTCCGTGAAGCGCCGCACGCGTGCGCGGAGCGCCGTCAGTTCGGGGCTCAGTTCGAAATCCATCGGCGAATCCTCGCTTGGTTCGGCGCGATCGTAACACTCCGAGCTCTGACCCGAGGTCACGCGGAGCCGTTGACCGAGGCGCAACCGCTGCTATAGCCTGCTCCTCGCTTCACTTCCCTGGACGTCGAGGACCCTGTCGATGGCACGCTCGCTCCAAAAGAACAACGCACACTTCCGCCGGGCCCTGGCGAAGCTCCCGTTGGGTGTGAGCTCCAACTTTCGTTACTGGGGCGATGCCAAGACGCTGTACGTGAAGACCAGCAGCGGGCCGCGGATCTGGGACCTCGACGACAACGAGTACATCGACTACCGACTCGGCTATGGCCCCGTGATCCTGGGTCATAGGCATGCCGCGGTCGACGCCGCGGCGCGGCGCGGCCAGGAGGTCGGCACGGTCTTCGCGATGTCGACCGAGCGCGAGGCGAGCGTCGCGGAGCTGATCTCCGAGATGGTGGAGGCCGCGGAGCTGGTCCGCTTCTCCAACTCGGGCACCGAGGCCGTGATGGCCGCGCTGCGCATCGCCCGCGGCGTCACCGGCCGCGACGGCTACGTGATCTTCGAGGGTAGCTACCACGGCCTGTTCGACGCGGTGATGTGGCAGGCGAACGTGGAGGAGATGGACGACCCCGACGGCGAGCCGGAGCTGCTGCCGTTTGGGACCGGGGTGCCGGGGCTCACCCGGCAGCTGTTGCGCCACGTTCCCTATAACGACGCGAATCGCCTCGAGGACGTGCTGAGGCGCGAGGCCAACAAGCTCGCTGCCGTGCTGATCGAGCCGATGCTGGGCAGCTGCTGCGGGATCCCCTCGACTCCCGAGTTCATCAAGGCCGTGCGCGATTTGTGCACGCGCTACGGCGTGCTTATGATCGTGGACGAGGTGAAGACCGGCTTCCGCGTCGCGCGCGGCGGTGCGCAGCAGATGTACGGCGTCACGGCGGACATCTGCACGGTGGCGAAGGCGATGGCGAACGGCTACCCGATCGCGGCTGTCGCCGGCCGCGAAGACATCATGCGCCACTGCCGAGGGGGCGGCGTCACGCACGGCGGCACCTACACTGCCGGCGGCATGCCGCTGGCGGCCGCCGAGCAGACGCTGCGGATCCTGCGCGATACCGATGCCCTGGAGCGCGTGCACGCCTACGGTGGCCAGATGCAGGCAGGCATGAGCCGGATCCTGAACGCTCGTGGCATTCCGCACAGCTACGCGGGACACCCGAGCATGAGCGGCTTGTTCTTCCGTGACGCGCCGCCGAAGAACTACCGCGACTGGAAGCGCAGCGACTACACCTTCTACGACACGCTTGCCCAGTTCCTGATCGAGAACGGGGTGATGTGCGAGCCCGATTCGCGCGAGCCGTGGTTCGTCTCTGCGGCCCACGACGCAGCCTGCCTCGCGACGACGCTCCGGGTGTTCGAGGAAGGCGTCGATTGGACGACCCGGACCCTCGCCCGCGAGGGCCGTGGCGTCCCTGCTGGACAGGAGGCTTGATGGCGAACGTCTACGACGCGGTCGTGATCGGCGGGGGCCACAACGGCCTCGTCGCGGGAGCCTACCTCGCCCGCTCGGGAGCCAGAACCGTGTTGCTCGAGGCGCACCGCAAGGTCGGCGGCGCGGCCGCTACCGAAGCGCCGTGGCCTGAGGCTCCGCAGCTCAAGGTCACGAAGTACTCGTACGTGATGAGCCTGATGCCCGACACGATCCTGAAGGACTTGAAGCTCGCGGAGCACGGCTACAAGGTCTACCCGATGGGCCCCTACTACCAGGCCTGGCCCGAGGGCCGTTCGCTCAAGCTGATGGCCGACGATGCCAAGGCGAACTACGCGTCGATCTCGCAGTTCTCGAAGAAGGACGCCGAGACGATGACGAAGTGGGACGAATGGCTGCGCGGCGTCGCCGACGTGATGGGGCCGATGCTGATGCACGTTCCGCCCAAGCTCGGCTCGAAGAGCATCGGCGATCTGATCGACCAGGCGCAGACCGGTTGGAAGATGCGCAAGCTCGACGTGCGCGGCGTCGCCGACGTCACGCGGCTGTTCACGATGAGCTGCACCGATCTGCTCGACGACTGGTTCGAGTCGAAGGAAGTGAAGGCGGCGCTCACCATCAACGGCATCATCGGCACCTGGGGCGGGCCCGACTCTCCGGGCACCGCCTACGTGCTGCTGCATCACTCGATCGGCAACGTGGGCGACGGGCACCTCGGGAGCTGGGGCTTCCCCGAAGGCGGCATGGGCGCCGTCTCCGAGGCGCTGCGCAAGTCCGCCGTTTCGTTCGGCTGCGAGGTCCGCACCGATTCGCCGGTGGAGAAGGTGATCGTCAAGGACGGCAAGGCGGTGGGCGTCGTGCTCAAGGGCGGCGAGGAGTTGCGCGCCGCGGTCGTGGTCACGACCATCCACCCGAAGATCGCATTCCTCAAACACCTCGACAGCAAGGACCTGCCCGCGGACTTCGTGACCGACATCGAGCGCTGGAAGACGCGCAGCGGCGTCGTAAAGGTGAACCTGGCGCTCTCCGAGCTGCCCGACTTCAAGGCGAACCCGGGCTCGCAGCCGCAGGATCACCACAGCGGCAGCGTCGAGCTGTGCCTGTCCACCAAGTATGCCGAGGAGGCGTTCCAGGACGCGAAGGCGGGGCGCGCCGCGCGCCGGCCCTTCGTGGACGGCACGATTCCGAGCTACTGGGACAAGACGCTCGCTCCCGAGGGCTATCACATCTTCTCGATGTTCACGCAGTGGGTGCCACATGAGTGGTCGAAGGAGCCGCACCGCGACGAGCTTGAGAGTTACGCCGACCGGATCATCGACGGCTACACCGAGCTCGCTCCCAACTTCAAGAAGTCCGTACTGCACCGCCAGGTGCTGGGCCCGTGGGACATGGAGCAGGACATCGGCTTGATCGGGGGCAACATCTTCCACGGCGAGCTCTCGGCCGAGCAGCTCTTCCACATGCGGCCGGCGCCCGGTTACGCGGACTTCCGCACGCCTATCCGGAACCTGTACCAGGCGAGCTCCGCGACCCACGGCGGCGGCGGCGTCACCGGCATTCCGGCCTTCCAGGCCTTCCGTCAGCTGATGAAGGACCGCGCGCTGGCACGCTAGCCGAGTAGCACGAGATGGATCGAGCGCGGTCCGGGGGCGCTATAATGCGGCACCCATGTCCCGCGGCCTGCCCTTTCTGGCTCTCTGCCTCGCCACCGGACTGACGGGGCTTGCTTCCGCGGCGGAGGTCGCGGTTCTCAAGGGCTCCGAGGTGGCCGCCTGGCGCCCGGCGCTCGACGAGTTGATCGGCAGGCAGGCTGCCGAACTCGTGAACCGCATCGCGGCTGGCGAACCAGGCAAGTACGAGTTGCTGTTCCCCAACGCCGCACTGGTGAGCAACAAGAGGATCGCCGACAAGCTCGGGATCTCGATCCCCGCGGAAGCCCTTGCCGGCGCCCAGAAACTTTTCTGAGCGAGGCTCAGCTGTGACGCTCGCGATTGTGTCCCATCCCGACAGGTCGGCATGGGCTTGCTATTCATCATGAACGCCTGCTTCAGGATGGCGAAGACTGAGCATCGATGCGCCGCGGCTTGCTGCTGATCAGCCACCTGGCCCTGGCACCTGGCGCCCTTGGCTTCGAAGCGCAGGTGCTGGGTCCTGACGGAACACCTGTCGCCGGCGCCGAGGTATCGGTGTTGGGACGCAGCGGCGGCGCACGCACCGACGCCGAGGGCCGCTTCTCCTGGCAGCCGGACCCAGCGCTGCCTTTCGAGGTGCTCGTCGTGCTCCCCGGCGGGCGCTTGCTGCGGCCCATTCTCGTGGAGTCCGTGCTTGAAACCGGCCCGCTGTTTCTCCGCGCGGCTACGCTCGAGGAGACCCTGAGCGTGACGGCCGGCGCGGCGCCCGGGATCGCCGGCTCTCCGGCGAGCGCCAACGTGGTGTTGCCGGCCAGCGAGTTTCGCCTTCGTCAACCGACCAACCTGGCCCAGCTCCTGGAGAACGTCCCGGGCGTTTCGGCGGTCTCCGAGGGCCAGGCCGGCGTGCCAGCGATCCGCGGCCTGGCCAAGGGCCGCAGCCTGATCCTGATCGACGGCGCCCGCGTCAGCAGCGAGCGCCGTGTGGGGCCCGGAGCGACCTACCTGGACCCCGTGACTCTGGAGAGCGTCGAGGTTTCGCGGGGGCCGGCAACGGTGGCTTACGGCTCGGACGCTTTCGGCGGTGTCATCAACGCCCGTACGCGCGCCGCCGAGCCCGGCTCGGGCTTCGGTGGCCGCTTTACCGGCAGCCTCGGCGACGGCGTCCCCGATCGGCGCGCGTCACTCGAGTTGCGCCAGGGCTTCGCGAGCGGAGGCGTGCTCGTCCAGGGTCACTGGCGCCAGTCGGACGACTACCGGAGCCCGCAGGGCGGGGTGCTGAACTCGGGCTACCGCGACTACGGCTTCCGCGCGCGCGCGGACCTCTACCAGCGAAAGAGCGCGTTCAGCCTGGCGTGGCAGAGCGACCTGGGCCGCGATGTGGAGCGCCCGCGCGCCAACTCGTCGAGCGTTCGCTTTTTCTCTCCCAGTGAGGACTCCCACCGGCTGACCGCGTGGTGGCAGGCGGCTTCAGTAGGCAGCTTCAGCCGCCTCGGGGCCAACGCTTTCTTTGGAACCCACGCCGTCGTGACCGACCAGGACCGTTTCGCCACCGCCAGCACGCCGCGCAGCCTCGAGCGTGCGGACGTCGCGGCGAACGACTACCAGGCGCGCGTCTTCGGCCAGCGGCCGCTGGGAAAGGCACGCCTGGAGCTGGGCGCCGACTTGAACGGCCGCTTCGGCCTCGGGGCCCTCGAGGTGCGCAGCAGCTTCGCCACGGACGGCTCACGCAGCCACGACGAAACGAGCGTCTCGGTGGAGAGCGCGCGGCGGATCGATGCCGCGCTGTACGCAACGGTCGAGGCTCGACTTGCCCGCGCCCTGGCGTTTTCGGGCGGCGTGCGCGCCGACCGTGTGGCCACGCGAAATCGCGGCGGCCACTTCGGCGAGCGCGCGACCTCGCGCAGCGCGGGCTCCGGCTTCGTCGCCCTGAGCGGAGGCCCTTTCGGGCCGATCATGGCCGAGCTGCAGGTGGCGCGCGGCTTCCGTGACCCCGTGCTGTCGGATCGCTACTTCCGCGGGCCGACCGGGCGTGGCTTCATCACCGGCAACCCGGAGCTCGAACCGGAAACGAGCCTGCAGTTCGATTCCGGCCTGCGCTACGCGGCCGGCCGCTGGCGCGCCGAGCTGCATGCGTACCAGTACGGCTTCGAAGACCTGATCGAGCGCTTCGAGGTGGCAACCGACTTTTTCCTGTTCCGGAACCGGGGCCGCGCCCGGATTCGCGGCCTCGAGCTCGAACTGCGCGGCGAGCTACCCGCCGGGTTCGCCGCCACGCTGTCGGGCCACCGGCTGCGCGGGCGCGCCCTCGACGACGACACGGACCTTGACGACGCCCCTCCCGACACTCTGAGCCTGGAATTGCGCAAGGGCTTCGGAGCGCGCGGCTTCGTGCAAGCCCGCGCCGCGCTGTACGCCGAGGACGACCAGCCCGGCCCGACGGAACAGCCGCGCGAAGCCTACCGGGTGCTGGACCTCTCGGGTGGCTGGCAGTGCGCTCGGCAGTTCGAGTTGCGGCTGCTGGCTCGCAACCTCCTCGACGAGGAGTACCTCGTCAGCCCTGACGCGCGCGCGGTGCTCGCCCACGGCCGCTCGCTGCTACTGACGGCACGTTTCGACTTTTGAGCTCCGGCGAGCATCCGCCTGGGACCTAGGCCTCGATCGACGCCCGGGAGAAGTCGAGCCGGCCGTCGAGGTAGCCACGCGCCAGACGGGTCACGAAGTGATGCACCGCGTCCTCGCGCGGCGTGAGCGTGCCGGGGATATAGCCGCGCGACTCGATACCACGCTGCACGCTCTCGACCGCACGCCAGTCCTGCCAGTTGGTCTGATCCCAGAACTCTTCCGCGTACTTCGGGCTGAAGCCGGGCCTGTCGAAGGCCTCGGGCGCGAACAGCCACTGGCACTCGATCTTCGTGCGGTTCGTGCTGATCGGCTGCATGCGGTGCGTCATCACGTAGTCCGGGTGCAGCGAGATCAGGACGTTCGAGAACAGGTGGTAGTAGTGGACCTCTCGCAACAGCTCGGGCGAGAGGCCCCGCAACATCACGCCGTCGCTGTGCCCATCGAAGGACATCGTCACGGCGCTCGGCACCATGTCCATGCTGCCGCCCACGAAGGCGCCCGCCTTGTCGTGGTTGTCACCGCTGTCGGGCGGGCTGACGCGGCACAGTTGCGGGTGGATCTGCGGGCAGTGGTAGCATTCGTGATAGTTCTCGCAGACGAGCTTCCAGTTCGCCGCGATCTCGTACTCGTGCGTGGCAGCGAGCTTCAGGCGCTCGGGCTCGTAGGGAGCCACGATCGTCTCCAGCTCGCCTACCCACTGGGAGAGGGTGGGCGCGTCGCCCGAGGCGTTGACGAAGATGAAGCCGTGCCACTCCTCGACGCGCGCCGGCACCAGCCCCTCGCTCGCCGGGTCGAAGGCATCGGCATGGTGGCTCTTGACCTCGGGGCGCAGCGCTCCGTCGAGCTGGTAGGTCCAGCCGTGGTAGGGGCAGCGCAGCAGCTTGCTGTTGCGGCACTCGCCCGCCTGGATCAGCTCGTGGGCGCGGTGCCGGCAGACGTTGTAGAAAGCGCGGATCTTGTCGTCTTCGCCCCGCATCAGCAGGATGCCGTCACGGCCCACGCGCACCGCGGTCTGGTCGCCGGGCTTCGTGAGCTTGTCGGCCCTGCCCACGCAGACCCAGGAGCCCTCGAAGAAGTGGAGCTTCTCCCACTCCAGGACTTCCGGCGACGTGTATGCCTCCTGCGGGAGCAGTCGGCCCGGGCCGAGCGGAAGGAAGACCTTCTCGAGCGCCTCGCGATCGAGGGGGGCGGGGGTACGCAGGTCCTGGCGCATGGCTAGTCTCCGGAGGCGGCGCGGATCGCGTCCGCGAGGATGTCGAGGCCCTGCTCGAAGAGCGCGGGCTCGATGTTGAGCGGTGGTTGAATGCGGATGTATGGCGTCGAGTCCTGGATCAGGTAGAGACCGTTCTTCAGGCACTCGCGGTTCACGCGGCTCGCGAACTCGATGTCCTTCTCCCGCGTTTCCTTGTCCTTCACGAACTCGGCGGCGACCCACAGGCCTATGCCACGCACGTCGCCGAGCGCCGGGCACTCGGCCTTGAGCGCGCTCAGCCGGCGCACCGCGAGCGCCCCCAGTTCGTTCGCGTTGTCGAAGAGCCGGTCGCGGTAAAGGATTTCGATCGTCTTGATGGCGGCGGCACAGGCCGCGGGATGGCCCGAGTAGGTGCTCGCGACGTAGGCGTCCGCCTTTTCCGTGATGTCGCCGCGCGCGACTACCGCCGCCAGCGGCATCGAACCACCCGAGATGCCCTTGCCGACCACGATCAGGTCCGGCTCCACGTCCCAGTTCTCGTAAGCCCACATCTTCCCGCACCGCCCAAAGCCCGAGAGCACCTCGTCGATGCAGAGGTACCAGCCGTACTTGTCGCACATCGCACGCAGGCCCGGCAGGAAATCGTCGGGCGGGATGATGATGCCGCCTTCGCCGATCACCGGCTCGACGATCACGCCGGCAACCTGGTTGGCCGGCACCTCGTGGGTGAGCAGTACGTCCTCGATGTATTCGAGCGTGGCGGCGCCCGCTCCTCCGCCGCGGCGCGAGACGAGCGGCGTGCGATACGGGTTCGGGTACGGCGCGTACACGTAGCCGGTGACCAGGGGCATCACGTCCGAGCGCATGTCGGCCATCAGCGTGCCCGCGGCCTGGCCGCTGTATGACAGGCCGAAGTACTGGCCGTAGAACGACAGCACGATCGGCCGGCCCGAGGCGCGGCGCATGATCCGCAGCGCGGCCTCGTCGGCCTCGGTGCCGGTGGTCAGGAACACGACACGGTCCGTGCGCTTCGGGCAGACCGAGAGCAGCTTCTCGGCCGCCGCGATGCGTTCGGCCGTCTGCCCCGAACTGGTCCAGCACGCAACGCCATGCTGACTCATGGTCGCATTCACGACCTCGACGATCTCGGGATGACAGTTGCCGATGTTGTTGGTGCCCCAGCCGGCCCCGAAATCGATGAAGCGGTTGCCGTCCACGTCCTCGATCAGCGAGCCCTGGGCGCGCTTCGCGACGA
Source organism: Acidobacteriota bacterium (assembly GCA_032127875.1). Classification (GTDB taxonomy): domain Bacteria; phylum Acidobacteriota; class Vicinamibacteria; order Fen-336; family Fen-336; genus CADEEV01. Next base: position 428 of record JAQBHI010000112.1, on the reverse strand, counting down.
AACGGCGATCGTCCCAGTGCCCGTATGCTCCGTGGGCCAGGATTTCGCGCTCGCGAGCCATCAGCTTGCAGCTCTCGGGCCCCGGCGGCGCCGTGCGGATGAGCGGGAGTGTGGTGGTGGTCCGCATGCAGGGAATTATAGGTCGCCGGGAAGCTTCTCGCCGTGACCCGAGGTCACTTCTAAGGCCTGCGCGGAGCGGCCATAATGCCGGCGCGTGTCAGCTGACCGTCGACCCATCGAAGAGGCTTGCTACTGGCTCGCGCAGCGGCCGCGCGACGCGACCACGCCGCTCGAGGGCCGTCACGACGCGGGGCTCGTCGTCGTCGGCGCCGGCTTCACGGGGCTGTGGACGGCGCTCCACCTGAAGGCCCTCGACGCCTCGGTCGACGTCGCGGTCGTGGAACAGGGCACAGCCGCCTACGGCGCGA